>NZ_JBIVJN010000006.1:244689-402881 GCF_044750345.1 Streptomyces sp. NPDC088817 | reverse complement strand
AAACGCCCGGTTACATTCCGAACCCGGAAGCTAAGCCTCACAGCGCCGATGGTACTGCAGGGGGGACCCTGTGGGAGAGTAGGACGCCGCCGAACTCCCTTTAGAGCTCCGGCTCCTGGGCAAACAGCCCGGGAGCCGGAGCTTTTTTGCGTTGGGGTAAAGTCAGGAGGCATCGTCGGTATCTTTCCCACAGGAGGCCCCCGGGTGGAGGTCCAGGAGACCCGTGTCCAGACGGACCGGGTCCTCACCATCCCGAACATCCTCAGCATGGCACGGCTCGTAGGCGTACCCCTCTTCCTGTGGCTGATCCTCCGGCCGGAGTTCGGTGGCCCCAAGAGTGACGGCTGGGCCCTGCTGGTGCTCGCGTTCAGTGGCGTCAGCGACTACCTCGACGGCAAGCTCGCCCGACGGTGGAACCAGGTCAGCAGCCTCGGCCGGCTGCTCGACCCCGCGGCTGACCGCCTCTACGTCCTCTCCACGCTCCTCGGCCTCACCTGGCGCGAGATTCTGCCGCTGTGGCTGACCGCTCTCCTCGTGGCACGCGAATTGATGCTCCTGGTGGCCGTCGGTGTCCTCAGGAGGCACGGCTACCCGCCGCCGCAGGTGAACTTCCTGGGTAAGGCGGCGACGTTCAACCTGATGTATGCGTTCCCCTTGTTGCTACTCAGTGACGGCAGCGGATGGATCGCGTCACTCGCGGCCATTTTCGGATGGGCGTTCGCAGGATGGGGTACAACGCTCTACTGGTGGGCAGGAGTCCTCTACGTGGTACAAGTCCGCCGTCTGGTTCGTGCGGACGCCATGGCCGACTGAGTTCCCTCATCGAGGCAGCCGCAGGGGCTCCGATGGCCCGCCTGGGAAAAGTGCGGGACAATCAGAACGGGTGCAGTCGGCTAGATCGTCGTCTCTTTGGAGGAGGACGCTTCCGACATGAAGGCCGTCGTGATGGCCGGAGGCGAAGGCACGCGCCTTCGTCCAATGACCTCGAGCATGCCCAAGCCGCTCCTGCCGGTGGTGAACCGGCCGATCATGGAGCATGTGCTGCGGCTGCTCAAAAGGCATGGGCTGAATGAGACCGTCGTCACAGTCCAGTTCCTGGCCTCGTTGGTCAAGAACTACTTTGGAGATGGTGAAGAGCTCGGAATGGAGCTCACCTATGCCAATGAGGAGAAGCCACTCGGAACCGCCGGAAGCGTCAAGAACGCCGAGGAGGCGTTGAAGGACGACGCCTTCCTCGTCATCTCCGGTGATGCTCTGACCGACTTCGACCTCACCCGGCTGATCGATTTCCACAAGGAAAAGGGCGCGATGGTGACCGTGTGTCTCACGCGCGTGCCCAATCCGCTGGAATTCGGCATCACCATCGTCGACGAAGAGGGCAAGGTCGAGCGCTTCCTGGAGAAGCCGACCTGGGGCCAGGTCTTCTCCGACACCGTGAACACGGGCATCTACGTGATGGAGCCCGAGGTCTTCAACTATGTCGACCCCGATGTTCCGGTCGACTGGTCCGGCGATGTCTTCCCGCAGCTGATGAAGGAAGGCAAGCCGATCTACGGCTATATCGCCGAGGGCTACTGGGAGGACGTCGGCACCCACGAGAGCTATGTGAAGGCGCAGGCGGACGTCCTGGAGGGCAAGGTCGACGTCACGATCGACGGCTTCGAGATCTCCCCGGGAGTCTGGGTCGCGGAGGGCGCCGAGGTGCATCCGGACGCCGTGCTGCGCGGGCCGCTCTACATCGGCGACTACGCCAAGGTGGAGGCGGGCGCGGAGATCCGGGAGCACACAGTCGTCGGCTCCAACGTCGTCGTGAAGAGCGGTGGCTTCCTGCACAAGGCCGTCGTGCACGACAACGTGTACATCGGCCAGCACAGCAACCTGCGCGGCTGTGTCGTCGGCAAGAACACCGACATCATGCGCGCCGCGCGGATCGAGGACGGCGCGGTCATCGGCGACGAGTGCCTGATCGGTGAAGAATCGATCGTGCAGGGCAATGTGCGGGTGTACCCGTTCAAGACCATCGAGGCCGGCGCCTTCGTCAACACCTCGGTCATCTGGGAGTCGCGGGGCCAGGCGCACCTGTTCGGGGCCCGCGGAGTGTCCGGGATCCTGAACGTGGAGATCACCCCGGAGCTCGCCGTACGGCTCGCCGGCGCCTACGCGACCACACTCAAGAAGGGCTCCACCGTCACCACGGCCCGGGACCACTCCCGGGGTGCCCGCGCGCTCAAGCGGGCGGTGATCTCTGCCCTCCAGGCCAGCGCCATCGACGTACGGGACCTGGAGAACGTGCCGCTGCCGGTGGCCCGGCAGCAGACGGCGCGGGGCAGCGCCGGCGGCATCATGATCCGGACCACGCTCGGGGTGCCCGACTCGGTCGACATCATGTTCTTCGACGGACAGGGCGCCGACCTGTCTCAGGGCAGCCAGCGCAAGCTGGACCGGGTCTTCGCGCGCCAGGAGTACCGGCGTGCGTTCCCGGGCGAGATCGGTGACCTGTACTTCCCGTCCAGTGTCTTCGACTCGTACACCGGTTCGCTGCTGCGCAACGTCGACACCACAGGGATCGCCGAGTCGGGTCTCAAGGTCGTCGTGGACGCCTCGAACGGCAGCGCCGGGCTTGTGCTGCCCAGCCTGCTCGGCAAGCTCGGTGTGGACTCGCTGACGATCAACCCGGGGCTGAACGAGGCCCGTCCGACGGAGACCGCCGACATGCGGCGCGCGGGTCTGGTCCGGCTCGGGGAGATAGTGGCGTCCTCCGGAGCCGCGTTCGGCGTGCGGTTCGACCCGGTGGGCGAGCGGCTGTCCCTCGTCGACGAGAGGGGCCGCATCATCGAGGACGACCGCGCCTTGCTGGTGATGCTCGACCTGATCGCCGCCGAGCGGCGCAGCGGCCGGGTCGCGCTCCCCGTCACGACCACGCGGATCGCCGAACAGGTCGCCGCCTACCACGGCACGCAGGTGGAGTGGACGACGACCTCTCCCGACGACCTCACCCGGGTCGGCGGCGAGGAGGGGACGATCTTCGGCGGCGACGGCAAGGGCGGATTCATCGTCCCGGAGTTCAGCAGTGTCTACGACGGGACGGCGGCGTTCGTACGGCTCATCGGGCTGGTCGCGCGCACGCAGCTCACCCTGAGCCAGATCGACTCGCGGATTCCGCGTGCGCACGTCCTCAAGCGCGATCTGGCGACGCCGTGGGCCGTGAAGGGGCTGGTGATGCGCCGCGTCGTCGAGGCGGCCGGAGACCGCTTCGTGGACACCACGGACGGGGTGCGGGTCGTGGAGACCGACGGCCGCTGGGTGATGGTCCTGCCCGACCCGGCCGAGGCCGTCACCCATCTCTGGGCCGAGGGGCCCGACGACGCCTCCGCCCAGGCGCTGCTGGACGAGTGGGCGGCGGTCGTGGACAGCGCCGGCCGGTAGAACAGCAGGTGGATCAGCCGCTGGAGCACGGCTGCGGCCGGTAAAACGGACAGCACGCGCGCGTGCCGGACAAGTGACCTCCAAGGGTGCCTGTCCGGCACGCCGGTGGGCCCATTCGGAGGTCACGGCCACGTCGTGCGACGATGTGCGGCATGCCGCAGCATCCCCCCATTCGGAGCAACCCCGCGCGGCCCTCCCGACCGGACGCCTCCATGTCGTTGATCACCAACGTCATGGACCACAGCCTCGACGACGGTTACGCCGAGGCCGCCGCCCGGAAGAAGGCCGCGGGCGAGAGCGGCATGCCCAAAACCGTCCGGGCGAAGCTCGGCCTGGCGAGCGGGCTGGTGCTGGCCGCGCTCGTGGTCACCCTGGGAGCGGCCCAGGCGCGTGTGGCGGCCCCGGTCGTCGCCAAGGAGCGCCAGGAGCTGATCGACCGCATCGACAAGGAGACCGCGGCGGCCGACGAGCTCGAGGAGACCGTCGACAAGCTGCGTGACGACGTGAGTGCCCGGCAGCGCCAGGCGCTGCGGGACACCGGCGGCAACCCGCAGGCCGACCTGGTGACCATGCTGGCGGGCGCCGGCGAGGTGTACGGCCCCGGTGTGCGGCTCGTGGTGGACGACGCCAAGGAGGCCGGCACGAGCGGCGGCGGGAATCCGCGGGGGACGTCGGGTTTCTCCGACACCGGCCGGGTGCGTGACCGGGACATGCAGCGGGTGGTGAACGGGCTGTGGCAGTCGGGTGCCGAGGCCGTCTCCATCAACGGGCAGCGGCTGACGGCCCTGTCGGCGATCAGGGCCGCGGGTGCCGCGATACTGGTCGACAACAAGCCACTGGTGCCGCCGTACACGGTGCTCGCCGTGGGGGACGGGAAACGGCTCAGCGACCGGTTCCAGGACAGCCCCGACGGGCTGTACCTCCAGGCACTGAAGGACAACTACGGCATCCGGAGCAGCATCTCCGTGGAGAGCGACCTCCGGCTGGCCGCCGCACCGAGTGTGATCGTACGTACAGCACAGCCGAGCACTGAGAAGGGCACACCGTGATCGCCGTACTGGGCCTCGTCGTGGGAGTGGTGGCCGGCCTGTTGGTCCGGCCGGAGGTTCCGGCGGTCGTCGAGCCTTATCTGCCGATCGCCGTCGTCGCGGCGCTGGACGCCGTCTTCGGCGGTCTGCGGGCCATGCTGGACGGCATCTTCGACGACAAGGTCTTCGTCGTGTCGTTCCTGTCCAACGTGGTGGTGGCGGCGCTGATCGTCTTCCTGGGCGACAAGTTGGGCGTGGGCGCCCAGCTGTCCACGGGTGTGGTGGTCGTCCTCGGTATCCGCATCTTCTCCAACGCCGCGGCGATCCGACGGCACGTGTTCCGGGCGTGAGAGCGATGAGCAACCAGGACGAACAGCCCGGGAACGGGCAGCACGGCACTCTCCCCGAGCAGCAGCGGCTGCGTCAGGAACTGCCCGAGGAGGTGCCCGCGCGGACGGCCGCCGGTGAGAGCCGGGGTGCCGAGGAGAGTTCCGAGCCCGCGCTGACCGGTCGCCAGCGGCTGGCCCAGGGGCTGTGGCCGCCGCGCTTCACCCGGGCCCAACTCGTCGTCGCCCTGCTGCTGTTCGGCCTCGGCTTCGGACTCGCCGTCCAGGTCGCGTCCAACAGCAGCGGTGACAACGCGCTCCGCGGCGCCCGGCAGGAGGATCTCGTTCGCATCCTCGATGAACTGGACGACCGTACTCAGCGTCTTGAGGACGAGAAGCAGGGTCTGGAGAAGCAGCGCCAGGAGCTGGAGAACAGCTCGGACCAGGCCGAGGAGGCCCGCAGGCAGACGGCCGAGAAGGAGAAGCAACTCGGCATCCTCGCGGGCACGGTGGCCGCGCAGGGGCCCGGCATCACGATCACGATCGAGGACACGAAGGGAACGGTCCGGCCGGACATGCTGCTCGACGCGATACAGGAGCTGCGCGCGGCCGGTGCGGAGGCGATCGAGGTGAACGGCGTGCGGGTGGTCGCGAACACTTATCTGACCGATTCCGGCAAGGGTGTGGACGTCGACGGGAACAAGATCAACACTCCGTATCGTTTCAAGGTCATCGGCAAGCCGCAGGACCTCGAACCGGCGCTCAACATTCCTGGAGGCGTGGTGCAGACCCTGGAGAAGGAGCAGGCCACGGTGACGATCGACCGTTCGGACAAGATCATCGTGGACGCCTTGCGGGCGGCGAAGACGCCTGACTACGCTCGGTCGTCCTCGCGGTGAACCGGCGGTGCATGGCGGTCGTCCGGCAGGGGCATGAGGTTGCGGGGGGTCGGCGCACCGATTGGGTGGTGCGTGGTGGAAACTGTCTGGTGGATACGGACGTTGTGAGGATGTCCGGGTCGACCGGTGTATGCAGTCAGGGTTCGTCCTGCCCCACGGGCGGGTCTGTTTCGGTCAAGGGGAATCGCCCGTGAAGTTGTTTGCGAAGTTGTTCGGCAAGAGCGCGCGAGAGGGCGGCGAGAACGCGACGGCCCGTCACCGCGCACAGCCCGACGCGGAGGGCCAGCGTCCGCTGTTCAGGGACCAGGTGGCCGGTCAGGGCGCGCCGTCGGTTGACCCTGCCCAGTCGGGCGGCATAGGTTTCGGAGAACCGTCAACCTCAGGTACGGCTGGAGGGTTTGCCGCCGGTCCGTACGCGTCCGATGCCCCCGCGGGGCAGCCGCGGCAGGAGGATCCGTCCATGTCCGTCCTGGTGTGCACGAGGTGCGGTAACCGCAACGCGGAGAACAGCCGTTTCTGTTCGAACTGCGGCGCGCCGCTGCGGCCCGGCGCGACGCCGGAGCGCTCGTCGGAGACGACCTCGACGATCTCCATCTCCGGCCTCGAGGCCTACGACGCGGAGGCCACCGGCCAGACGCCGATGCTGTCTCCGGAGGCGCAGGCGGCCGTCGACGCGCTCCCGCTGGGCTCGGCCCTGCTGGTGGTGCGCCGCGGACCGAACTCCGGCAGCCGTTTCCTCCTGGACGGCGAGCTGACCACGGCCGGGCGTCATCCGCAGAGCGACATCTTCCTGGACGACGTGACGGTCTCGCGTCGCCACGTCGAGTTCCGCCGCAACCCGGACGGTTCGTTCACGGTGGCCGACGTCGGCAGCCTGAACGGCACGTACGTCAACCGGGAGCCGATCGACCAGGTCGCGCTGTCCAACGGCGACGAGGTGCAGATCGGCAAGTACCGGCTGGTCTTCTACTCGAGCCGGCAGGGCATCTGACCCGTCAGGGAAGGTCCATGCGTCAATCACCGAGCGGCGGTGCCGGGCACGGCACCGCCGCCACGGACAGTGGGCTGAAGAGCATCGGCACGGTGCTGAACGTGCTGCGCGGCGAGTTTCCCGAGGTCACCGTCTCCAAGATCCGCTTCCTGGAGTCGGAGGGCCTCGTCGAGCCGCGGCGCACCCCCTCGGGGTACCGCAAGTTCAGCACCGGCGACATCGAGCGGCTGGCCCTGGTCCTGCGGATGCAGCGCGACCACTACCTGCCGTTGAAGGTGATCCGCGAGTACCTGGACGCCATGGAGCGTGGCGAGGCGGTCCATCTGCCGGCGGTGGGCCGGCAGCGTGAGGGCGGATCCGTGCCGCCGCCGGCCGAGGCGCCGGCGGGAGTCCGGATCGGGCGGGACGAGCTGCTCACCGCCGCGGGCATCGAGGAGGCGGAGCTCCAGGAGTGGGAGTCGTACGGGCTGCTCACTCCGTCGGAGGACGGGGCCTACGGCGCCGAGGCGGTGACCGTGGCCTCGCTCGTGTCCGAGCTGGGGCGTTTCGGTATCGAGCCCCGGCATCTGCGGGTGATGAAGGCGGCCGCCGACCGGGAGGCCGGGCTCGTCGACCAGGTGGTGGCGCCGCTCAAGCGGCACCGCAACCCACAGACCAGGGCACATGCCGAGGCCCGCGCCAAGGAGCTCGCCGAGCTCACGGTGCGGCTGCACGCGGTGCTGGTCCAGAGCGCGCTCGGGCTGCGGCTGCCGTGAGCGGGCCGTATACGGCCGGATCCTCCTCCCAGGCCCGGCCCGACTACCCAAACGTCCCGGGCACCGCCTAGGGTTGCTGTGTGAACGAGCTCGATGTCGTAGGTGTCCGGGTCGAGATGCCCTCCAACCAACCGATCGTGCTCCTGCGTGAAGTGGGAGGCGACCGTTACCTCCCCATCTGGATCGGGCCAGGGGAGGCGACGGCGATCGCCTTCGCCCAGCAGGGCATGGCCCCCGCGCGTCCGCTGACCCACGACCTGTTCAAGGACGTGCTGGAGGCGGTCGGCCAGGAACTCACGGAAGTGCGCATCACGGACCTGCGTGAAGGCGTCTTCTACGCCGAGCTGGTGTTCGCCAGCGGTGTCGAGGTGAGCGCCCGGCCGTCCGACGCCATAGCGCTGGCCCTGCGCACCGGGACGCCGATCTTCGGCAGTGACACGGTGCTGGACGACGCGGGGATCGCGATCCCGGACGAGCAGGAGGACGAGGTGGAGAAGTTCCGCGAGTTCCTCGACCAGATCTCGCCGGAGGACTTCGGCACCAGCAGCCAGTGAAGCGTCCGAACGAGCCACGGGAGACCGCCCAGCGCCCTCCCTCCGGCACATTCGGATAGCCTTTCCCGGCGATGGGGTACGCGAAACCACTCTTAGGGTGATTATCACTCGGCGTGCCGAGTGTGGCGATCGTTGACGCACCCCTGGTGACTGCCTACCGTCGAGGAGGCAGGTCAAGGACGGAGGTCGGCGTGAGAAGCAGCGGCGACGGTACGGCTGGGGGTGCCCCCGGACACAATGCCGGGGGAAGCGGTCCGTACCCTCCCCAGGGCTCTCGGATCCGACCGAGCGGGGGGTATCCCCCTCTCGATGGCGTGGCCGGTCGTGCTCCGCAACGACCGACGGCGGTGCCGAGCAGCGGAGGGGCGGCGGTCATGGCGACCGAGCAGATCGGCTACCGCGGTCCGACGGCCTGCGCGGCCGCCGGTATCACCTACCGGCAATTGGACTACTGGGCGCGTACCGGGCTGGTCGAGCCGAGCGTGCGGCCCGCCCACGGGTCCGGCACCCAGCGCCTCTACAGCTTCCGGGACGTCGTCGTCCTGAAGATCGTCAAGCGGTTCCTCGACACCGGCGTGTCGCTGCAGAACATCCGTACCGCCGTCCAGCACCTGCGCGAGTGCGGTTTCCGTGACCTCGAGCGGATGACGCTGATGAGTGACGGCGCCACGGTGTACGAGTGCACGTCGCCCGACGAGGTGCACGCGCTGCTCCAGGGCGGCCAGGGAATCTTCGGCATTGCCGTCGGTGTGGTGTGGCGCGATGTGGAGAGTGCGCTGTCGCAACTGCACGGTGAGCGGATCGACACCGGGGAGACGCTCGTGGGGCCCAATCCGCGGGACGAGCTGGCACGGCGGCGCAACCGCGCCGTCTGAGCGGCCCTTCGGGCCGATACGGGCGTTCCGACCACCGACGCGCCGCTGACCCGGCCCGATCCGCCGGGGCGTTGTCAGTGGCGTGGTGCAGCATCGTAGATGTGAGAACCGCACCCACGATCCTCCATCTCGACATGGATGCCTTCTTCGCCTCCGCGGAGCAGGCGTCCAAGCCGAGCCTGCGCGGGAAGGCCGTGGTCGTGGGCGGGCTGGGACCGCGCGGGGTGGTGGCCACCGCGTCGTACGAGGCGCGCGTCCTCGGGGTCCACTCCGCGATGCCGATGGCCCAGGCGCGGCGCCTGGCGCCGAACGCCGCGTACCTCGTGCCGCGCTTCGCCTTCTACCGCTCCATCAGCGAGCGGGTGATGGGCCTGCTGCGGGCGCTGTCGCCGCTGGTGGAGCCGCTGAGCCTGGACGAGGCGTTCGTGGACCTGGAGGCCGGGGGAGCCGCCTGGGACGGGGATTCCGCCCGGCTGACGGGTGTGAGACTGCGCGCCGACATCCGGGCGGTCACGGGGCTCACGGGGTCCGTGGGGCTGGCCGCCTCCAAGATGCTCGCCAAGATCGGGTCCGAGCGGGCCAAGCCCGACGGGCTGGTGCTCATCGAGCCCGGCACCGAGCGGGCCCTGCTCGGTCCGCTGTCCGTGCGGACCCTGCCGGGCGTCGGCCCGGCCACGGGCGACCATCTGCGGCGGGCCGGGATCCACACCGTCGAGGAGATCGCCGAGGCCGGTGAGGACGAGCTCGTACGGCTGCTCGGCAAGGCGCACGGGCACGCGTTGTACGCGATGGCGCTGGCCCACGACGAGCGTCCCGTCGTCGCCGAGCGCGAGGCGAAGTCGGTGTCCGTCGAGGACACATACGACGTGGACATCCACGACCGCGTCCGGGTCGCCCTGGAGGTGCAGCGGCTCGCCGACCGCTGCGTGGGCCGGCTGCGCGGGGCCGGTCTGTCGGGGCGCACCATCGTGCTGAAGGTGCGCCGCTACGACTTCTCCACCCTGACCCGCTCCGAGACCCTGCGCGGGCCCACCGACGACCCCACGGTGATACGCGAGGCGGCCGCCCGGCTGCTGGACTCCGTGGACACCACCGGCGGCGTGCGGCTTCTCGGCGTGGGTGTGTCCGGACTCGCCGACTACACCCAGGAGGACCTGTTCGCGCAGGCGGCGGGCGCGCAGGCCGCGGAGGCGGAGGGCCGGGGCCCGGCCGAGGAGCGGCCCGAGGAACCCGTCGAGCAGCAGCCTGCGCCCACCGAGCGGCGGCTGCCGGCGGGCCGCGACGTACGGCACGCCGAGTTCGGCCACGGATGGGTGCAGGGCAGCGGTCTCGGCCGCGTCACCGTCCGCTTCGAGACGCCCGGCTCCGCGCCGGGCCGGGTCCGCACGTTCGCTCTGGACGACCCGGACCTGGAACCGGCCGAACCCCTGCCTCTGGTTCCCGCGGTTCCCGCGGCTCAGCTCTCGTCCGGGCCCGAGCCGGAGCCCGCCAGCTTGCCGAAGTGGTGGTCAGGGACGGCCGGGGGAGGGGCCACGTCGAGACCGTAGTGGTGATAGAGCTGCAGTTCCTGCTCGGGGGACAGATGGCGGCCCACACCGAAGTCGGGGGCCTCCTTGATGAGCGTGCGGTCGAAGGGGACGCGCAGGGCTCCCTCGACCAATTCGCTGGGTTCCAGGGGGACGAAGGCGTCCCGGGAGAACAGGCCGGTGCGTATCGCCGCCCACTCCGGCACTCCGGTGGCGTCATCGAGGTAGACCTCGTCCACCGTGCCGATCTTGTGGCCGTTGCGGTCGAACGCCTTGCGGCCGATCAGGTTGCGCGGATCGATCTCCGTCTGCACTGTCCCTCCACGTGGTCGCAACTCATCCGTAAGCACTACAAAAGAGCACATTCAGCGGGGCGGCCACTCGAAGGCCCGTGCGGCTGCCCCGCTGGTACTCTGGGCAACGGCTGCTGACCCCGTGCGGGAGAGCCCTCCGGCTTCACCGGGGGCGCCGAAGGAGCAAATCCTCCCCGGAATCTCTCAGGCCCACGTACCGCACGGACGAGGTCACTCTGGAAAGCAGAGCGGGTGCCGACGCATCCCGCTCTCACCGACGGTGAAAACCGGAGCCCTTGGGCGGCCCGGTGAAACTCTCAGGTTGAGATGACAGAGGGGGAGGCCGTCGGGGCACCCGTGCCGTGGTGTCCCTCGAAGGTCGTGTCAGACCAGGAGGCCTCCGCAATGACCGCCCAGCGCATCCCGCTCTCCGAGCTCGAACAGGGCATCCCCTTCGAACAGCGCCACATCGGGCCCGACCTGGAGGCGCGGGCCAAGATGCTCGCGCAGGTCGGCTACGGCTCGCTCGACGAGCTCACCGCCGCCGCGGTGCCCGATGTGATCAAGAACGCCGACGCGCTCGACCTGCCCGGCGCCCGCACCGAGGCCGAGGTGCTGGCCGAGCTGCGCTCCCTCGCCGACCGCAACCAGGTCCTCGGCTCGATGATCGGACTCGGCTACTACGGGACCTTCACCCCGCCGGTCATCCTGCGCAACGTCATGGAGAACCCGGCCTGGTACACGGCCTACACCCCGTACCAGCCCGAGATCTCCCAGGGCCGCCTCGAGGCGCTGCTGAACTTCCAGACCGTGGTCGCCGACCTGACCGGTCTGCCGACCTCCGGCGCGTCCCTGCTCGACGAGGGCACCGCCGCCGCCGAGGCCATGTCGCTGTCCCGGCGCATGGGCAAGAACAAGAAGGGCCTGTTCCTGGTCGACGCGGACGCGCTGCCGCAGACCATCGCGGTCATCCAGACCCGCGCCGAGCCGACCGGTGTCGAGGTCGTCGTCGCCGACCTCGCCGCGGGCATCCCCGCCGAGATCGCCGAGCGTGAGATCAACGGCGTGCTCCTGCAGTACCCGGGCGCCTCCGGCGCCGTGCGCGACCTGAAGCCCGTCATCGACCAGGCGCACGAGCTGGGTGCCCTGGTCACCGTCGCCGCCGACCTGCTCGCGCTCACCCTGCTGAAGTCGCCCGGCGAGCTCGGCGCGGACATCGCCGTCGGCACCACCCAGCGCTTCGGCGTGCCGATGGGCTTCGGCGGCCCGCACGCCGGCTACATGGCGGTGCACGAGAAGTTCGCGCGCAGCCTGCCCGGCCGCCTGGTCGGCGTCTCCGTCGACGCCGACGGCAACAAGGCCTACCGCCTCGCCCTGCAGACCCGTGAGCAGCACATCCGCCGCGAGAAGGCCACCAGCAACATCTGCACCGCCCAGGTGCTGCTCGCCGTCATGGCCGGCATGTACGCGGTCTACCACGGCCCCGAGGGCCTGCGGGACATCGCGCTGCGCACCCACCGCTACGCCACGGTCCTTGCCGAGGGCCTCGAGGCCGGCGGCTTCGAGGTCGTGCACGGCGCGTACTTCGACACGCTGACCGTCAAGGCCGAGGGGCGTGCCGCCGAGGTCGTCGCCGCGGCCCGCGAGGGCGGCGTGAACCTGCGTCTGGTCGACGCGGACCACGTCTCGATCGCCTGCGACGAGACCACCGTCCGGGACCGGCTGCGCGCCGTGTGGGCCGCCTTCGGTGTCGGGGGCGACATCGAGGCGTTGGACGCGGCCGCCGGGGACGCGCTGTCCGAGGCGCTGCTGCGCACCGACGGCTACCTCACCCACCCCGTCTTCCACCAGTACCGGTCCGAGACCGCGATGCTGCGCTACCTGCGCCGGCTGGCCGACCGCGACTACGCGCTCGACCGCGGCATGATCCCGCTGGGCTCGTGCACCATGAAGCTCAACGCGACGACCGAGATGGAGCCGGTCACCTGGCCGGAGTTCGGGCAGCTGCACCCGTTCGTGCCCGCCGAGCAGGCGGACGGCTACCTCACCCTCATCCGTGAGCTGGAGGACCGTCTCGCCGAGGTCACCGGCTACGACAAGGTCTCCCTCCAGCCGAACGCCGGGTCCCAGGGCGAGCTGGCCGGTCTGCTCGCCGTGCGCGGTTACCACCGGGCCAACGGCGACGAGCAGCGCACCATCTGCCTCATCCCGTCCTCCGCGCACGGCACCAACGCCGCCAGCGCCGTGATGGCCGGCATGAAGGTCGTCGTCGTCAGGACTGCCGAGGACGGCGAGATCGACGTCGAGGACCTGCGGGCCAAGATCGAGCAGTACCGTGAGCAGCTCGCCGTGCTGATGATCACCTACCCGTCCACGCACGGCGTGTTCGAGGAGCACGTCGCCGACATCTGCGCGCAGGTCCACGAGGCCGGCGGCCAGGTGTACGTCGACGGTGCCAACCTGAACGCCCTGGTGGGCCTCGCCAAGCCGGGCCACTTCGGCGGCGACGTCTCCCACCTGAACCTGCACAAGACGTTCTGCATCCCGCACGGCGGCGGCGGTCCCGGCGTCGGCCCGGTCGGCGTGCGCTCCCACCTGGCGCCGTACCTGCCCAACCACCCGCTGCAGCCCGTCGCCGGCCCGGAGACCGGGGTCGGCCCGATCTCGGCCGCGCCGTGGGGCTCGGCCGGCATCCTGCCGATCTCCTGGGCCTACGTCCGCCTGATGGGCGGCGAGGGCCTCAAGCGGGCCACGCAGGTCGCCGTGCTCAGCGCCAACTACGTCGCCAAGCGCCTCGAGCCGCACTACCCGGTGCTCTACACCGGCCCCGGCGGCCTGGTCGCCCACGAGTGCATCATCGACCTGCGCCCGCTGACCAAGGAGACCGGGGTGACCGTGGACGACGTGGCCAAGCGCCTGATCGACTACGGCTTCCACGCGCCGACGATGTCGTTCCCGGTGGCCGGCACGCTGATGATCGAGCCGACCGAGTCCGAGGACCTGACCGAGCTTGACCGGTTCTGCGACGCGATGATCGCGATCCGTGCCGAGATCGAGAAGGTCGGTGCCGGAGAGTGGGCCGAGGACGACAACCCGCTGCGCGGCGCCCCGCACACCGCCGCCGCGCTCGGCGGGGAGTGGGAGCACGGCTACACCCGTGAGGAGGCCGTCTTCCCGGCCGGCGTCACGGCCGCCGACAAGTACTGGCCGCCGGTGCGCCGCATCGACCAGGCCTTCGGCGACCGCAACCTCGTCTGCTCGTGCCCGCCGCTGGACGCGTACGAGGACTGAGCGAACGGCTCACAGGGCTCCCGTCCGACCCGGGCGGGAGCCCTCGCCGTGTCGTCACGCGGTGGCCAGGGCGACCTCGGTCGACTTGATCAGGGCGGTGACGTGCGTGCCCTCCGCCAGGCCGAGGTCCGTGGCGGCGTCGCTGGTGATCGCGGCGGTCAGCTCGCCGCCCTCCACGCCGACCCGGACGGACACCATGGCCGCGCCCTGGGTGATCCGGCTGACGGTGCCCGGCAGCCGGTTGCGGATGGACAGGCCCTCCACCGGCCCGGTGGCCAGGGACACCTCCGTCGACTTCACCAGGGCCCGCACGGCGGTGCCCTCCTTCAGTCGCAGGTCCTCGACGGCGTCCCGGGTGATCGCGGACGTGAGCTGTCCGCCCCCGTCCAGGCGTACGTGAACGAGGGCCATCGCATCGCCTGGGGTGACGGAGGTGACCGTTCCGGGCAACTGGTTGCGCATGCTCAGGCTCATGGGGGGACGCCTCGTGGGGTGGGGGACGTGGTGACACCCACCGTAGGGCGGCCGGTGCCTCAAGCCGGGTAGGCGTGGGTCTGCGTCGCCTTGACGGTCGCCCAGACCACCGCGCCCGGGTGCAGGTCCAGCTCGGCGGCCGCGACCGTGGTCAGGTCCGCGGTGAGGGCGAGTTCCCCGGTCAGGTCGGCGCGGATCTGGTCGCCGTGGGTCTCCAGGCCGGCGACCTCGCACTGCCACAGGTTGCGCGCGCTGGTGCCCGAGGGGCGGTCCCGGAAGAGAGTGACCGCACTCGGCGGGAAGGCCACGAACACCGCTCCCGACAGTGCCTCCGTGATGGTGACGGCGGGACCGGACGCGAGACGGACGGTGTGGCCCTCCGCCTCACCGCGGTAGAGGTTCAGGCCCACCAGCTGTGCGACGTAGTCCGTGCGCGGACGGCGGGCGATCTCCGACGGGGTGCCCTCCTGGACGACACGGCCGTGCTCGACCACGACCAGCCGGTCGGCCAGCACCATCGCGTCCAGCGGGTCATGGGTGACCAGGACGGCGACGGCCTCGAACTCGGCGAGGTGCCGACGGAGCTGGGCGCGAACCTCCAGCCGGGTGCGGGCGTCGAGCGCCGCGAGCGGTTCGTCGAGCAGCAGCAGCCGGGGCCCGGTGGCCAGGGCGCGGGCCAGGGCCACGCGCTGCGCCTGGCCGCCGGAGAGACGGCGGGGCTTGGCACCGGCGTGGTCGGCCAGCCCCATCCGGTCCAGCCACCGCGCGGCCTGCGCGCGGGCCTCGGCCTTGGACGTGCCCCGGCAGCGCGGCCCGAAGGCCACGTTGTCCAGGGCCGACAGATGCGGGAACAGCAGGTAGTCCTGGAAGACGACACCGACCGGGCGTGACTCGGGCGGCGTGCGGTCCAGCGCGGCGCCGTCCAGGCGCAGATGGCCGCCGGTGAGCGGCACCAGGCCCGCCAGGGCGCGCAGCGCCGTCGTCTTCCCGGCGCCGTTCGGGCCGAGCAGCGCCACCACGTCGCCCGGGGCGGCGGTGAGCGCGACGTCGAGGCGGAAGGCGCCGCGGTCGACGACGAGGCGGGCGTCCAGGCCCTCCCCCCTCGCGCCCCCGGCTCGCACGCCGGCCGGGGTCCGGTCGATGTCGGTCATGAGATGAACGTCCTGGATACGGGGCGGGTCGGGATCGGCGTCGTCATCACGAGGCGGTCATCCAACGGTCCCGCAGACCCGCCAGTACGGCGATCGACACCGCGAGCAGCACCAGGCTCAGGGAGATCGCCGCCGCCGGATCGTTCTGCAGGGCCAGGTAGACGGCCAGTGGCATGGTCTGCGTACGGCCGGGGAAGTTGCCGGCGAAGGTGATCGTCGCGCCGAACTCGCCGAGCGCCCGCGCCCAGGCGAGCACGGCGCCCGCGGCGATGCCCGGCGCGATCAGCGGCAGGGTGACCCGGCGGAACGCGGTGAAGCGTGAGGCGCCCAGCGTGGTGGCCGCCTCCTCGTAGCGCGGGTCGGCGGCCCGCAGTGTGCCCTCGACGCTGATCACGAGGAACGGCATGGCCACGAACGCCTCCGCGACCACCACCCCGGCCGTGGTGAACGGCAGCGTGATCCCGAACCAGGAGTCCAGCCACTGCCCGACGACGCCGTTGCGCCCCAGGGCCAGCAGCAGGGCCACACCGCCCACGACCGGCGGCAGCACGAGCGGCAGCGTGACCAGGGCCCGGACGAATCCGCGTCCGGGGAAGTCCGTACGGGCCAGCAGCCAGGCCAGCGGAACACCGAGCACCAGGCTCACGGCGGTGGCGGCGGTGGCGCTGACCAGGGACAACTGGAGCGCCTGCCACACCTCGGCGCTGGTCAGCTGGTCCGGCAGGCTGCGCCAGGGGGCCCGGATCAGCAGCGCGAGCAGCGGCAGCAGCAGGAAGGCCAGGCCGACCAGGGCGGGGACCAGCAGAGGCAGCGGCGCGCCGCCGAGCGCGCGGCCGCGCCGCGACCCGTTCCTCCGGGTCGCGACGCGGGCCTCGTCGATCCCGGTCACGGCTTCAGGAACCCGGCCCCGGTCAGTACCTTCTGGCCGTCGGCCGACGTCACCAGCTCGATGAACGCCTTGGCCGCGGCGGCGTTCGGCGCGTTCTTGAGCAGGGTGATCGGGTAGTCGTTGACGGCCTCGGCCGACTCGGGGAACTCCACGCCCTGGACCCGGTCGGCGGCGGCCTTCGCGTCGGTCTTGTAGACGAGGGCCGCGTCGGCCTCCTTCAGCTCGACCTTCGTCAGGGCGCTCTTGACGTCCTGCTCGTAGGAGACCGGGGTCAGCTTGAGGTTGCTTGCCTCCAGCACCTTCTGGGCGGCGGCGCCGCAGGGCACGGTCTTGTCGCACAGGACGACCTTCAGGTTGGACCCGGTGAGGTCCTTCAGCGAGGCGATCTTGTCCGGGTTGCCCGGCGCGGTCGCGATCTCCAGCTGGTTGCGGACGAAGGTGACCGGTGTCCCGTCCGCGTCGTTCTTGTCGGTCACGATCGCCATGGTCTTGGGGCTGGCGGCGGCGAACACGTCGGCGGGGGCACCGGAGGTGATGCTCGCGGCGAGGCTGTCGCTGCCGCCGAAGTTGAAGGTGACCTTGGCGCCGGGGTGCTGCTGCTCGAACTGCTTGCCGAGCTCGGTGAAGGTCTCCTTCAGCGAGGCGGCGGCGAAGACGGTCACGGTGCCGGACAGCTTCGGCGCGGAGGACGCCGACGTGTCGGATCCGGCCGCGGACGAACCGTCGGAGGACGAGGAGGAGCAGGCGCTGAGGGCGAGCAACGCCGCGGCCCCCGCCACTCCCGACTGCAGCATCCTGGTCCGTCGCGTGGAACGGGTCATCACGGTTCTACTCCTCTGGCTCTGCACGGGAAGAAGCTGTCGCGCCCTGCCACGACCGTTCGATGGCCGTGAAGCGATCATACTGCCGCAATTGCCAGGTGTAAGGCCCCTGTTGCATCGCATGAGCCGGTGATACGCCGGGCAGGTCCTCGCATGTGCGTTTGTGCGGTGCGGTCGCTCGGGTACGGACCCTTCGGAGGTGGTGCCCGTGACGCTCGCGGAGCTCGACCTGACCGGCGACCTCGCCCGCCCGGCCCGGCTGACCGTGCGGGATCTGCTCGGATGGCCGCAGCACGGAGTGGGAGCCGCCTTCACCTGCGCCACCAGCGGAGTGCGGCACCACCGCTTCACCGGACCGCGCCTGTACGACGTGCTGTCCGCGGCCGGGCCCGGCTTCGACCCGGCCCGGCGCAAGGACCGGCTGCGCTTCCTGATCGCGGTCACGGCCGCCGACGGACACCACGCGCTGCTGTCCTGGGCGGAGATCGACCCCGACTTCGCCGACGCGCCGGTCCTGCTCGCGGTGAGCATCGACGGCGCCCCGCTCGACAGCGCGGGCCCTCAACTGGTGCTGCCGCAGGACCGCTGCGGCGCGCGCTACGTCAGCGGCGTACGGGCGATCCGCGTGGACGGCGGCTATCGCGCGTGTGCCGAGGTGTGAACGGGTTCGGTCAGGCCCGGTCGATGTGCACGTTCGTCGACTTCACGCGGGCGGTGGCCTCCATGCCGACCTCCAGGCCCAGTTCCTCCACGGCCTCCCGGGTCAGCAGGGAGACGAGGCGGTGCGGGCCGGCCTGGATCTCCACCTGGGCGGCGACGTCGCCGAGCTTGATGGCGGTCACGATGCCGGCGAAGGCGTTGCGGACCGACGTGTACGAGGGGCCCTCCTCGCCGCCGCCGCTCCGGGCCAGCTCGACCGAGAACGCTGCGAGGTCCCGGCCGTCGATGAGCCGGCGTCCGCCCTCGTCGCGGTGGGTGGCCATCCGGCCCGCGTCCGCCCAGCGGCGCGCGGTGTCCGGGCTGACACCGAGCAGCCGGGCCGCCTGCCCGATCGTGTAGGACTGCATGCCGGTCACGATAGAGCCGCAGGTGGTGTGGGGCGGACCTGGGGGTGGGCCGTTCGCGGGCACGGCTCAGCCAGTGCGCGGAGGCCGGCCCGCGGGCACCCGTCCTCGCCCGGCGCGGCTCAGCCCGTGTGCACCCGCGGGCGCTTGGCGCGATCCGGCTCCGCCTCGCGCAGCACCTCGCGCGTGACCGGCGCGACCTCGCCCTGGCCGAAGAGGAAGAAGCGCAGGAAGTTGGCGAACGGGTTGCCCTCGGTCCACTCGAAATAGATGTGGGGGGTGCGGCCGGTCATCTCCCGGACGTGGAGGAGGAGCGCGGCCAGGCCGTTCGGGACGGACGCGGACTCCATGGCCAGCACCCGGTAGCGGTCGTGCCTGACCTCCCCGCGCACGGTCAGCCCGGCCTCGAACTCCGAGGGGTCGGTGACCGTCACCTCGACGAAGACGAAGTCCTCCGTGACCGGGATGTCGCTGTCGCTGCGGATCTGCTCGATCTTGTCGCGGTACTCGGCCTTGTCCCGCCGCTCCGGCTCCTTGGCGATGAACCGGATCTTGCGGCTGGCGATGTCCCTGACGAACCGCTCCGCCATGTCGTCCAGCGTCACGCTCGTCACCCTCAGCTCGAACGAACGGGCGAGCCGGGACAGCAGCGAGACCAGGATGATCCCGGTGATGAAGCAGGCGCCGATCTTCACACCGTCGGGACGCTCGATGATGTTGACGACGGTCGTGTAGAGGAACACGGCCGAGATGACCCCGAACGCGATGGTCCAGTTGCGCTGGCCGGCCCTGCGGGCGGCGATGGTCACCGCGATCGCCGCGGAGCTGATCAGCACGAGCACGCCCGTGGCGTACGCGCCGCCCTGCTTGTCGACGTTGGCGTCGAAGATCCAGGTGACCAGGAAGCCGATCAGGGTGAAGACGATGACCATCGGGCGGACCGCCCGCGCCCAGTGCGGCGCCATTCCGTAGCGGGGCAGGTACCGGGGCATCAGGTTGAGCAGCCCGGCCATCGCGGAGGCGCCCGCGAACCACAGGATCAGGATGGTCGAGACGTCGTAGACCGTGCCGAAGGTGTTGCCGAGGTACTCGTGCGCCAGATAGGCGAGGGCACGCCCGTTGGCCTGGCCGCCGGCCTTGAACTCCGGCGCCGGGATCAGCAGCGTCGTGATGAAGCTGGTGGCGATCAGGAAGCAGCTCATGATCAGCGCGGCCGTGGTGAGCAGCTTCCTGGTGTCCCGGATCCGGCCGGTGGGCCGCTCCTCGGTGTCGTCCGGGTTGCCCCGTACGTGCGGCATGACGGCGACGCCGGTCTCGAAGCCGGACAGGCCGAGGGCGAGTTTGGGAAAGACGAGCAGGGCCACGCCGACCATGAGGAAGACGTTGCCGTGCTGGGCGGTCAGCGCGCTGGTCCAGTCGGTGACCACGTGCTCGGCGGTGAGGACGTGCCACAGTCCGACGGCCACCACGACGGCGTTCAGCGCGAGATAGATCCCGACCAGGACGAAGGCGACGCCGATCGCCTCCACGAAGCCCTTGAGGAAGACCGCGCCGAGCAGCGCGATGAGCAGGAGCGTGATCAGCATCTGGTGGCTGTGCAGCGCGGCCGTCAGATGCGGGTTCTCCACCAGGTGGGTCGAGGCGTCCGCGGCCGACAGCGTCATGGTGATCAGGAAGTCGGTGGCGGCGAAGCCGAGCAGGGCCAGCACGAACAGCTTGCCCTGCCAGAACGACAGCAGCCGCTCCAGCATGGCGATCGAGCCCGCGCCGTGCGGGCTCTCCGACGCCACCCTCCGGTACACCGGCAGGGCGCCCGCGAGGGTGACCAGGACCAGCACGAGGGTGGCGATCGGCGACAGCAGTCCGGCCGCGAGCGCCGCGATGCCCGGCTGGTAGCCGAGCGTCGAGAAGTAGTCCACACCGGTCAGGCACATCACCCTCCACCACCGCTGCCCCTTGTGCGGGGGCTCCGGCAGGGCGTGCGGGGCCTGCTGGATGCCCTTGCCCATGTCGGACAGGCCCTCCAGCATCCAGGCGCGCAGACGACTGGGAGGGTGCTCGGTGGTCGCCATGCCCCTGCTCCTGAGGTGTGGCTCGCGTGCCGGACCGGCCGGTCCCGGACCGGGCCGTCACGCGGACGGGTCACCAGCGTATGCGGAGAGTGACGCAGGGGCTCACGAGTACCCGTGCGAGCAGGCGTCAACCTTCCGGCAGGGGTGGCCGTGGCGACCCCGATGTCACCTCATGACCAGCGGACACGCAGGTTTTACCACGCTCTGGGCCGTCCGGGTGAGAGACGGCGGCCGAACCCGCGGCGGACACCCAGCGTCATGACTCCAGTCCCGAGACCCGGAACACCGCCAGCGCGGTCTCCCGGTCCACCTGCTCGGAGATGTCGCGCAGTTCGTCCGTCCCGCACCGGAGCCGACCGGCGGCCACGCAGTGCCGGGCGTCCTCGTCGAGGCGGTACCAGACGTCGGGATGGTCCACCAGGATCTCGGGATCCAGCTCCACCCGCCCGCCGAGGGAGTCCCGCAGCACCAGCCGGCGGCAGACACCGTCGACCGCGCGCACCGACACCAGCAGGTCGGTACGGACCAGGCGGCTGCGCAGCACCGACCGGGAGGCGATCCAGCCCCGGCCGGCGCGGACCCGCGGCGGACACAGCACCACGAAGAGCAGCGCCGCGAGCGTGAACCAGAGCACGCCGCGCCACCAGGTGAGGCTGCCCGTGCCCCAGTCGATCAGGAGCAGCAGGGCGAGCAGTGCCACGGAGCAGCAGACCGAGGTGCGCAGTTCCCGCGCCCACGGGTGGACGCGGGCCGCGCGACCGGGTTCCCGCGGCACCGGTTCGGTGCCGGCTCGCTCGTCGTCGCGGAGTCCCATGTGTCCGACGTTAGGGCCCCCGGAGAGCTTCGGCACCTGCCCTTGACACGCCCCTGACGCGCCCGGGCCGGTTCTTGACGCCACCCGGCCGCCGCAGCCCGGTGGCGCGTCGTCAGGGGTCCGTCAAGGGTGGGTGTGCCGCCGTATGAGAGCCGTCAACAGTGGTCGGAATCGGGCAGAGGAGGTCGTTTCCTCGAATCGTTGATGTCCGTTCGTCCTCACTCCAGGAGTTCGCGATGGCCGATGTGGCCTTCGTCGTCGTCACGCTCGCGGTGTTCGCGCTCGTGGCCCTCGCCGTCAAGGGGGTGACGAAGCTGTGACCGCCGAGAACATCGTCGGCCTGGTCGTGGCCGTCGCCCTGCTGGGCTATCTCGTCCTCGCCCTGATCTTCCCGGAGAGGTTCTGAGCCGCCTCATGAGTCCCGTACTCGCCGGAGTGCTCCAGCTCCTCGCCCTCATGGCCGCACTGGCGCTCGCCTACGTTCCGCTCGGCACCTACATGGCCCGCGTCTACGGCGGACGGCGCCACCTGCGGATCGAGAGATGGATCTACCGGGCCACCGGCGCCGATCCGGACACGGAGATGCGCTGGCCCGCGTACATCCGCGCCGTGCTGGCCTTCTCCCTGGCCGGCGTCCTCTTCCTCTACCTGCTCCAGCGGATCCAGGGCGTGCTGCCGCTCTCGCTGGGCTTCCGCTCCGTCGCCCCCGCGCAGGCCTTCAACACCGCCGCGTCCTTCGTCACCAACACCAACTGGCAGTCGTACGCAGGCGAGCAGACCATGGGGCACGTGGTGCAGACCGCCGGTCTGGCCGTGCAGAACTTCGTCTCGGCGGCCGTCGGCATGGCCGTGGCCGTCGCCCTGGTCCGCGGCTTCGCCAGGTCCCGCACCGGGGAACTGGGCAACTTCTGGGCCGACCTGGTGCGCGGCACCGTGCGCATCCTCCTCCCGCTGGCCGCGGTCGCCGCGATCGTGCTGGTGGCCTGCGGGGTGATCCAGAACTTCTCCGGGATCCACGAGGTCGGCCAGTTCCTCGGCGGCACGCAGCAGTGGAACGGCGGGGCGGTGGCCTCCCAGGAGGCCATCAAGGAACTGGGCACCAACGGCGGCGGCTACTTCAACGCCAACAGCGCCCACCCCTTCGAGAACCCGACCCCGTTCTCCAACCTCTTCGAGATCTTCCTGATCCTGGTGATCCCCTTCGCGCTGACCCGGACGTTCGGCGTCATGGTCGGCTCGGTCCGCCAGGGCTACGCCATCCTCGCGGCGATGGCCACCATCTGGCTCGCCTTCGTCGCCCTGCTGATGTGGACCGAGTTCGCCCACCACGAGGGCGCGCTGCGGATCGCGGGCGGCGCGATGGAGGGCAAGGAGGTCCGGTTCGGCATCGGCGCCTCCTCGATCTTCGCGGCGTCGACCACGCTCACCTCGACCGGCGCCGTCGACGCCGCGCACTCCTCGCTCACCGGGTTCGGCGGCGGGATCGCGATGCTCGGCATGATGCTCGGCGAGATCGCGCCCGGCGGCGTCGGCTCCGGCCTGTACGGCATCCTGATCCTGGCCGTCATCGCGGTCTTCATCGCCGGTCTGATGGTCGGGCGCACCCCCGAGTTCCTGGGCAAGAAGATCGGCTCCCGGGAGATCAAGCTGGCCGCCGTCTACATCCTGATCACCCCGGCGCTGGTGCTGGTGTTCAGCGCCCTCTCGATGGCCCTGCCGACCCCGCCGCACTCGGCGCTCAACCCGGGCGCGCACGGATTCTCCGAAGTGCTCTACGCCTACACGTCGGCCGCGAACAACAACGGCTCCGCCTTCGCCGGCCTGAACGCGAACACCGGCTGGTTCAACACCACGACCGCGCTGGCCATGCTGCTCGGCCGCTTCCTGCCGATGGTGTTCGTCCTCGCCCTGGCCGGCTCCCTGGGCGCACAGCAGCCGGTGCCGGTCACCGCGGGCACCCTGCGCACCGAGAAGCCGCTGTTCACCGGCATGTTGGTGGGTGCCGTCCTGATCGTCGTCGGACTGACGTACTTCCCGGCCCTCGCACTGGGCCCGCTCGCCGAGGGGCTGGCGTGATGACCACCTCCACAGAGAACCACGAGGACTCCATGTCCGCAGTCACCAGGGCCCGGGCACCCCACAGCGACGTGCCCACCGGGCATCCGTCCGGCGCGAGCCGGGTCGGTGCCGGTCTCTTCGACGCCCGGCAACTGGTCAGGTCACTGCCCGACGCCTGCCGCAAGCTCGATCCGCGGGTGATGATCAAGTCACCGGTGATGTTCGTGGTGTGGATCGGCTCGCTGCTGACCACCGCGTTCTCCCTCACCCGGCCGGGCGACTGGTTCGGCTGGGCGATCACCGCCTGGCTGTGGCTGACCGTCGTCTTCGCCAACCTCGCCGAGGCGGTCGCCGAGGGCCGGGGCAAGGCGCAGGCGGAGACCCTGCGCCGGGCCAAGACGGACACCATCGCGCACCGGGTGGACGGCACCGAGGTCCCCGGCACCGAACTGCACATCGGCGACCTCGTCGTGTGCGAGGCGGGCGACGTCATCCCCGGCGACGGGGACGTCGTCGAGGGCGTCGCCTCGGTGGACGAGTCCGCCATCACCGGGGAGTCGGCGCCGGTGATCCGCGAGTCCGGCGGCGACCGGTCCGCGGTGACCGGCGGGACCAAGGTCCTGTCCGACCGTATCGTCATCAAGATCACCACCAAGCCGGGCGAGACCTTCATCGACCGCATGATCAGCCTCGTCGAGGGCGCCGCACGGCAGAAGACGCCCAACGAGATCGCGCTGAACATCCTGCTCGCCTCGCTGACGATCGTCTTCCTCCTCGCCTGCGCCACCCTTCCGCCGTTCGCCGACTACGCGGGCACGCACCTGACCATGGTCGTGCTGGTCGCCCTGCTGGTCTGCCTGATCCCGACGACGATCGGCGCCCTGCTGTCGGCCATCGGCATCGCCGGCATGGACCGGCTGGTCCAGCGCAACGTGCTGGCGATGTCGGGGCGGGCGGTGGAGGCCGCCGGCGACGTGTCCACGCTGCTGCTGGACAAGACCGGCACGATCACTCTCGGCAACCGCCGGGCCGCGGAGTTCGTCCCCGTGCGCGGTACCACCGCGGCCGAGCTGGCGGACGCCGCCCAGCTCTCCTCGCTGGCCGACGAGACCCCCGAGGGCCGTTCCGTGGTGGTGCTGGCCAAGGAGAGGTACGGGCTGCGCGAAAGGCACCAGGGCGAGCTCGCCGGGGCCGAGTGGATCGCGTTCACCGCCCAGACCCGGATGTCCGGCGTGGACGTGGACGGCCGCAGGATCCGCAAGGGCGCGACGGGATCTGTCATCGCCTGGGTCCAGGAGCGCAACGGGCGGATCGCCGAGGACACCGACCGCCTCTCGAAGGAGATCTCCGCGGCCGGCGGCACACCGCTGCTGGTCGCCGCCGAGGACCAGGACGGCGCCCGCGTACTCGGCGTCATCCACCTCAAGGACGTGGTCAAGGACGGTATGCGTGAACGCTTCGCCGAACTGCGCCGGATGGGCATCAAGACCGTCATGATCACGGGCGACAACCCGCTGACCGCCCGGGCGATCGCGGACGAGGCCGGTGTCGACGACTTCCTCGCCGAGGCCACGCCCGAGGACAAGATGGCGCTGATCAGGCGCGAGCAGAGCGGCGGCAAGCTGGTCGCGATGACCGGTGACGGCACCAACGACGCGCCCGCGCTGGCCCAGGCCGACGTCGGCGTGGCCATGAACACCGGTACGTCGGCCGCCAAGGAGGCCGGCAACATGGTCGACCTCGACTCCGACCCGACCAAGCTGATCGAGATCGTCGAGATCGGCAAGCAGCTCCTGATCACCCGCGGCGCGCTCACGACGTTCTCCATCGCCAACGATGTGGCGAAGTACTTCGCGATCATCCCGGCCCTGTTCGCCGCGGTCTACCCGGGCCTGGAGAAGCTGAACGTCATGCGGCTGTCCTCGCCCGACTCGGCGATTTTGTCCGCGGTCGTCTTCAACGCGCTGGTCATCATCGCGCTGGTGCCGCTCGCCCTGCGGGGTGTGCGCTACCGGCCGACGAGCGCGGACCGGATGCTCCGCCGCAACCTCGCCGTCTACGGCCTCGGCGGGCTGATCGCGCCCTTCATCGGCATCAAGCTCATCGACCTGCTCATCTCCCTGATACCCGGGATCGGCTGACGCACATGAACCAGTCCCTTGTGAACACCGGCCGTCAACTGGCGGCGGGCCTGCGGGCGCTGCTCGTGCTGACCCTGCTCACCGGTGTCGTCTACCCGCTCGTCGTCACGGGCGTGGCCCAGGCCTTCCTCGGGCACCGGGCCAACGGCTCGGAGGTCGGGGAGGGCGGCAGGGTCGTCGGCTCGTCCCTGATCGGGCAACAGCACTACGGCCTCGACTACTTCCAGCCGCGCCCGGCCGCCGGGCTGAGCGCGAACACCCTCAACACGCAGTACAAGCTGATCGTCTCCGGCGCCACCAACCTCGCCGCGAACAACTCGAAGCTGGTCCAGGCGGTCGAGCGGGCACGGGCCGAGGTCGTCAGGGTCAACTCCACGTCCGACTACAAGGTGAAGCCCTCCCAGGTGCCGGCCGACGCCGTGACCTCCTCGGGTTCGGGTCTGGACCCGGACATCTCCCCGGCCTACGCGCTGCTCCAGGCGCACCGGGTGGCGGAACGCAACCACCTGCCCGTCGCGCGGGTCGAGCACCTGGTGCGGGAGCAGACCGAGAGCCGCACCCTCGGCTTCATCGGCGAACCGCGCGTGAACGTCCTCCGACTCAACGTCGCACTCAGGGAGCTGACCACGGGCCACTGACATTCCTCACACGTCCTCTTCGACTGGTTCGACTACCGGCCGCGGCATCCGGAACCCGCGGCCGCGGACTGACCGCCTTCGGGTGTGGCACCCGGAAGCGCCGACCGTGTCACCGGCCGGACACCGGGAGTGGCCGTCCCCGGACACGCGTCGGGGCCGGTTCGCGCGAGTGCGCGCCGGCCCCTGATGATCCGTGGGCGGTTCCCGTGATCCGCCCGGTGGTGCTGGGCGATCCGCCGGTGGTGCTAGGCGGCGGTCACCACCCGGTCGGCGCCCGGCGGACGGTGCGGGGCGATGATCTGGCCGTCGGGCAGGAGCTCACCGGTGTCCTCGAAGAACAGGACGCCGTTGCACAGCAGGCTCCAGCCCTGCTCCGGGTGGTGCGCCACGAGACGTGCGGATTCCCGGTCGGCGGAGTCGGCTGACGGGCACGGTGGCTGGTGCTGGCACATTGATGGGATCTTTCGCTCTGTCGTGTGATCGCTGTCCATGGCCGCCCCCCGTTGTCGAGTCGGTCCGAAACCAGTGTTCCCCCACGGGCCTGATTCCGCAGGGATTTCGCAGCACCGCTTCTCACCGGTTGGAGACGCGTCACACGCACGAGCGGTTCACCCCGGCCGCACCACCTCTTGGGATGGTTCGCACTGGCCGGACGGGGCTAGTCCGATGGGACCCCTGGTCGCGAACGCGGTCGTACCCCGCCGCCGGGGTTCTCCGGCAGCGGGGTACGACGCCGATCGGCGGCGGGAGGTCAGGCGGGGGAGCTCATGAGCCGGATCGGAGTCACCCGGTGGGTGAGGACCGGGAGCAGGTCGGCGACCCGGTGCGGAAGGTGGGCCGCGATGCCCGGCGGGGCCGGCGCGAGCGGCACGAGTAGGTCGGTGGCGGCCGGGTGGCCGGTGGTGCCGTCGTCGGAGAGGTCGCCGTGCAGCCACAACGTGAGCATGTACAGGCTGGGTATGGACAGCAGACGCGGCTGGTACGGCTGGCCCAGGGCATCCGCCTGGCGCAACGCGCGCTCGGTCGAGGTGACGTAGGGGCCCTCGAAGAAGTGCGAGAAGGTCCAGCCGTCGGGGGTCAGCACGGTCTCGGCCGCGGCCACCGCGTGGTCGCCGCAGCGGATGAGGAAGCGCCATCCGGCCAGCCTGGTCGCGGTGATGCCCTCGGGGGTGATCCGGTCCAGGACGTGCACCGGCAGCGGAAGTTCGGGGGTCGCGGGTTCCTGGGCGGAGCGAAGCGCGGGGGATCCGGCCTCGCGGACCGCGGTGGGGGAACCGAGTGCCGTGAGAACGGAGCGCAGGGCGGGCGCGGGAGCCGGGGGGACATGCAGCGGCATGGTGGGTCGCCTCTCATTCGACAGGCACGGTGGCGCGAGGGGGCGGGCTGGGTGCGGACGGCGTTGTCAGCTCTCAGGGCAGGAGGAGGCTGGGGCCGGGCTCGGGTGAGCGGGGGGTGCGGGGGCGTGGCCTCCCTCACGGGCTCCTGACAGGGTTCAGGGCTGTGGGTGCCAACTTCTGCCGTGGAGCAGAGTTTATACGACAAATGTTCAGGTGGTGTTTCGCCTAGCTGTTTTCGATGTGAACGGCAAGAGCCTATTCGGCCGGAGTCAATCGGGAATCATCCCTGCTCCGCGTGAGCCGTATCGCGATGACCTCGGGTTGTGCCCGCATGGCGGTCGGCCTGATCTTGTCGGCGTTTTTCACGAGTTTCATGGGGTACCCGAATCTGCTGGCTGCCGCATGCCCCGTGAATGTGCCTCCGGTCACACAGCTCCAGAGTAGTCGGTGCGAGGCGGTGGCGGGACGTTATCGATCGCGTTGGCGGGGCATCATCCCACCTGACCACCTGACCGGGACCCCGGCGGCCGGATCTTCGGCCCGCCCTGCGAGGAGGGACGCTGCGATGGGGGAGAAGGTCGTCGCCGGCCAGCCGGACCTGTCGGACCGCAACCGCTACCGCGACAAACTGCGGCGGTGTCTGACCGGGCTGGAGCGGTTGCTGGACGAGAAGAGGTTCGACCGGCCGAAGAACCTCATGGGGCTGGAGATCGAATTGAATCTGGTCGGCCCCGACGGCATGCCGAAAATGCTGAATGCGCAAGTTCTCGAGCGCATCGCGAGTCGGGACTTCCAAACAGAACTCGCCATGTTCAATCTGGAAGTCAACATCGCTCCACACCGCTTGGGCGACCGGGTATTCGACCAGCTCGCCGAGGAACTGCGCACGTCACTGGCATATGCCGACCGAAAAGCCGGCGAGGTGGACGCCGGAATAGCGATGATCGGCATTCTGCCCACCCTCGGCCGGGACGACCTGGTCTCCTCCAACCTCTCCGACGTCGACCGCTACGTGCTGCTGAACGATCAGATCGTGGCGGCCCGCGGAGAGGAGTTCACCCTCGACATCGACGGCGTGGAGCATCTCACCTGCACCTCGAAGTCCATCGCGCCCGAGGCCGCCTGCACTTCCGTGCAACTGCACCTCCAGGTCACCCCGGAGCGCTTCTCGGACGTGTGGAACGCGGCTCAGGCCGCCTGCGCCGCGCAGATAGCCGTCGGCGCCAACTCGCCGTTCCTCTTCGGGCGGGAGCTGTGGCGGGAGTCGCGGCCGCCGCTGTTCCAGCAGTCCACCGACACCCGCCCGCCCGAGCTCCAGGCCCAGGGTGTGCGGCCGCGCACCTGGTTCGGCGAACGGTGGATCTCCTCGGCGTACGACCTCTTCGAGGAGAACCTGCGGTACTTCCCGGCCCTGCTGCCCATCTGCGACGGCGAGGACCCCCTCGACGTGCTGGACGCGGGCGGCGTGCCCAAGCTGGCCGAGCTGGTCCTGCACAACGGCACCATCTACCGCTGGAACCGCCCCGTCTACGACATCGCGGACGGAGTGCCGCACCTGCGCGTGGAGAACCGGGTGCTGCCCGCCGGACCCACGGTCACCGACGTGATCGCCAACGCGGCCTTCTACTACGGCCTCGTGCGCGCCCTCGCCGAGGAGCCCCGGCCGGTGTGGACCCGGCTGCCCTTCCAGGCCGCGGCCGCCAACTTCGACGCCGCCTGCCGGCACGGCATCGACGCCCGGTTCACCTGGCCCCGGCGCGGGCGCCACTCCGGCACGGCCGAGGTCGACGCCGTCACGCTCGTCCGCGACGAGCTGCTCCCGCTCGCCGAGGCCGGACTGCGCGCCTGGGGCGTGGAGCGCGCCGACCGGGACCTGTACCTGGGCGTGATCGAGGAGCGGTGCAGGCGCCGGACCAACGGCGCGGAGTGGCAGGCCGCCACCTTCCACCGGGCCCTGGAGCAGGGACTGGGCCGCGAGGCCGCCCTGGCGGCCACCACCCGGCGCTACCGCGAGCTGACGAAGCTCGGCGAGCCGGCCCACACCTGGCCGATCGGCCTGCCGGAACCGGTTCCGGCAGGCTAGGGCCGGCGCCCGTTCCCCGGCGACCGCGGATCCCCTGTGCCGGGGATCCGCGGGGGCCCGGTCGGCCGTGCCGCCATGCCGCCTCGCCGTGGGCGGGGGGCACTCGTGCTCCCGTGGGAGGGATCGGGCAAGCTGTGACGTCCCACGACGGTGGCGCCGCGCGTGCGCACCCGTGCCGGAATCCGGCCGTACCCGTGCGGCGGGGTGGCGGGCCCCGTGGCGGGACGACCGAACTGGAGGCAGGTGTGCTGGCGGAGTCACAGCCGGTGGGCGACTCGCAACCACAGGAGCGGCTGTCGCGGCGGATCCTGCGCGACGAGACGCTGCTCGTCCTCGGGCTCTCGCTCGGGGCGAGCGGCGTGTCCGCTCTGATCAGCTTCGTCGGTTCGGTCACCAAGCCCGGTGGGCTCAAGGACCAGGCCGCCACCCTCAACGCCTCCGCCGCTCCGGGCCGCCCCTGGCTCGACCTCGCCTGGCAGCTCTTCGGGATCGCCACCGCCCTGATCCCCGTGGCCCTCGTCGCCCATTTCCTACTGCGTGAGGGGCGCAGCCTGCGCACACTCGGCTTCGACCGCACCCGCCCCTGGCCGGACCTCGGCCGCGGGGCACTGGTCGCGGCGGTGATCGGCAGCACCGGAATCGCCTTCTACCTGGCCGCCCGCGCGTTCGGCTTCAACCTCACCGTGGTGCCCGAGGCGCTGCCCGCCGTGTGGTGGAAGTTCCCGGTGCTGATCCTGTCCGCGCTGCAGAACGCCGTCCTCGAAGAGGTCATCGTCGTCGGCTATCTGCTGCGCCGGCTAGGGCAGTTGGGCTGGACCCCGGGGACCGCGCTGGTGGCCAGTTCCGTACTGCGCGGCTCGTACCACCTCTACCAGGGCGTCGGCGGCTTCGTCGGCAACATGGTGATGGGCGTGGTCTTCGTCTGGCTGTACCGGCGGTGGGGCCGCGTGGGCCCGCTCGTCGTGGCGCACTCCCTGCTCGACATCGGCGCGTTCGTGGGCTACGCCCTGCTGGCCGGAAAGGTGGGCTGGCTGCCGACGGCGTGAGCGGTACGGGAGCCTGCGAGGGGGCGTACGACACGGTCGTACGCCCCCTCGGTGTTCCTAGACGAGCAGGTCGCCCTCGATGACGGTGACGGCGTGGCCGGTGAGCAGGGTGCGGTCGCCGCGCAGTTCCGTGCGGACGAGGCCGGAGCGGGCGGAGGCCTGGAGTCCGGTGAGGCCGGTGCGGCCGAGGCGTTCGGACCAGTAGGGGGCCAGGGCCGTGTGGGCGCTTCCGGTCACCGGGTCCTCGTCGATGCCGACGTTGGGGAAGAAGCAGCGGGAGACGAAGTCGTAGCCCCGGGCGGGATCCTCGGCGCGGGCGGTGGCGATGATGCCGCGCGCCGAGTAGGCGGCGAGGGCCTTGTGGTCGGGGGCGAGACCGCGGACGGTCTTCTCGTCGGCGAGCTCCACGATCAGGTCGCCGACGTTCACCCCGGTGTCGTGGGCGGTGCGGGGTTCGGCACCGAGGGCCCCGGCGACCCCGTCGGGGACGTCGACCGCGGTGAGCGGGGCGGTCGGGAAGTCCAGGGTGATCGCGCCGTCGCCGGCCGGGCTCGCGATGAGCACCCCGCTGCGGGTGGCGAACCGCACCGGCCCCTCGTGGGCACCCGTCGTGCGCAGGACATGGGCGGTGGCCAGGGTGGCGTGACCGCACATCGCGACCTCGGTGGCGGGCGTGAACCAGCGCAGCGCCCAGTCGGCCTCGCCGCCCTCGGGCAGTCGGTGGGCGAAGGCCGTCTCGGCGTGGTTGACCTCGAGCGCCACCTTCTGCAGCCGGTCGTCCCCGGGAAAGGCGTCCAGCAGCAGCACCCCCGCGGGGTTGCCGGCGAAGGGACGGTCGGTGAAGGCGTCGACGATTCGAATCCGCATGCCCCGACCGTACGGCCTCCGGCGAACGGCGGACCAAGGCCAATCCGGGGCCGGCGGCCTCGAATTGGGGAACGCCGCAGTTCGGAGGGGCTGGCCAAACGAACTGTTCCGATATATCGTTGAGGCATCGCGACGGATCAACGATGGAATGGAGTGGTTGCGATGCGTACCCACGGATACGAGCACGGGCACGGCGGTCCTCGGCGTGACCGCGGCGGCTTCGAGGAGCGCCGGGCGGCCTTCGGGCCCTTCGGTCCGGGCGGACCGGGGTTCGGCCCCGGTTTCGGCCCGGGGCACTGGGGCGGGCGAGGGCGCGGCGGACCGCGTGGGCGGGCCCGGCGCGGTGACGTACGGGCCTCGATCCTGGCCCTGCTGAAGGACCGGCCCATGCACGGCTACGAGATGATCCAGGAGATCGCCGAGCGCAGTGGCGGCGCGTGGAAGCCCAGCCCCGGCTCGGTCTATCCCACCCTCCAGCTGCTGGAGGACGAGGGCCTGATCGTCAGCGAGAGCGAGGGCGGCAAGAAGCTGTTCGCGCTCACCGAGGCGGGCCGTACCGCGGCCGACGAGGGGCCGGACGCGCCCTGGGAGGAGGCCTCGCGCGGTGTCGACTGGGAGGCCCTCGGTGAGATCCGGCAGGCCGGCTTCGGTCTGATGGAGGCCTTCGGCCAGGTGTGGAAGACCGGCAGCAAGGAGCAGCGCGAGAAGGCGCTCGGCGTCATCAACGAGGCCCGCAAGAAGCTGTACCTCATCCTCGCCGACGAGCACTGACGGCCGACGAGGTCCGACGGCCCGCAACGGGACCCGGGACCCCTCCGTATCGGGGGGTCCCGGGTCCCGCGTGTCTGTGCGCTCCCCGGGGAGCCGCTGTGGGGATGCGTCCCGATCTCCTCCGTAAGGAGGAGATTTCATCCCCTCGGGTCCACTTTCCGTGGGACGCCGAAATGCTCCCCGCCGGGGATGACCGGAGCCGGAGAGGCTGGTGAGCTGGACGATGTGCAATCCAGTGTTCCCCGGCAGCCGCCCTCCGGGCAGGACGCCCTCCGTCCGGACGACGACGCCCGGCTCAGCGCCGAACTGGCGGCGGTGGTCGCCGGTGCCCGCAGGAGGGCGATCCGGGACGGCGACCGGCAGACCGACACCGCCCACCTGCTGCACACGCTCCTGGAGTCCGACCCCGAGGTGCGCGCCGTGTTCGACGGCGGACCGCAGCTCGCCCGGCTGCTCGGCTACCTCGTGCAGCGCAGCATCGGATACGGCCTGCGCTGGCACGGCGCGGTCGAGGACTCGGGCGACCTGCCCGTGGTGACGGAGGCCGGCGGTCTCTCTCCGGCGGCCGGCGCCGCCGTGGAGCACGCCTGCGAGCGCGCCGCCCGGCGCGGCGACCACGTGGCACGCGGCCGGGACCTGCTCGCGGCGATCGTCGCGGACCCGCGGGCGCGCGCCGTCGAGGTGCTCACGGGCACCGCGATCGACGCGCGGGAGCTGGCCGCGCGGCTGGAGAACGATGCCGAGGAGTCTCCGGGGGAGTACGTGACGGACGGCGGGCCCGTCCGCTGAGACGGGTGGTTCCAGCTCTTCTGCCCGGCATGTCCGGTGCCGGCGCCGTCCACGCGATGAGACAGGTGCCATCGAAGGTGACGCTCATGTCATCGCCTGTCATCATGTGCCGGTGCGTAAGACTCAGATCAGTCAGGGCCGTTCCGGCAAGAGTGTCGGGCTCGGTCTCGCGCTCGTGTCCGCGGTCGCCTTCGGCGGCTCCGGCGTCGCGGCCAAACCGCTGATCGAGGCGGGACTCGACCCGCTGCACGTGGTGTGGCTGCGCGCCACCGGCGCGGCCCTGGTCATGCTGCCGCTCGCGGTGCGCCACCGCGCGCTGCTGCGCACCCGCCCCGCCCTGCTCGCCGGGTTCGGCCTGCTCGCCGTCGCCGGTGTCCAGGCCTGCTACTTCGCCGCGCTCTCCCGGATACCCGTCGGGGTCGCCCTGCTCATCGAGTACCTGGCGCCCGCCCTGGTGCTCGGCTGGGTCCGGTTCGTGCAGCGGCGGCCGGTCACCCGGGCCGCCGCCTTCGGCGTGGTCCTCGCGGCGGGCGGACTCGCCTGCGTCGTCGAGGTGTGGTCCGGCCTGAGCTTCGACGTCCTCGGACTGCTGCTCGCGCTCGGCGCGGCCTGCTGCCAGGTCGGCTACTTCGTGCTCTCCGACCAGGGCGGAGACGCGGGCGACGAGGCCCCGAACCCGCTCGGCGTCATCGCCTACGGGCTGCTGATCGGCGCCGCCGTCCTGACCGTCGTCGCGCGTCCCTGGAGCATGGACTGGTCGGTGCTCGCGCACGGCGCGGACATGAACGGCACGTCGGTCCCGGCCGTCGCCCTGCTGCTGTGGGTGGTGCTGGTCGCCACGGTCCTCGCCTACGTCACCGGGGTGCTCTCGGTACGGCGGCTCTCGCCGCAGGTCGCCGGGGTGGTGGCCTGCCTGGAGGCGGTCATCGCGACCGTGCTGGCCTGGGTCCTGCTCGGCGAGCGCCTCTCGGCCCCGCAGGTCGTCGGAGGCGCGGTCGTCCTGCTCGGCGCGTTCATCGCACAGTCCTCCACACCGTCGAAGGGCTCGGCGGAGCCGGTGGCGAGCGGCGGGGCGGAAAGGGAGTTGTCGGCCCGGGGAACCGCCGCCTAAAGTGCGGATCATGCATTCGGACGCACTCGTTCTTCCGCCTCCGGCCGCCTGAGGCGGGCCTCCGGTGAGCGTGCCCGGCCGGTGAGCCGGGCCGAACGGTGCTGCCCGCAGAGGAAGTCCGCACGACCCCGAGCGACGGGGTCCTGCCTGCCGAACTTCTGCACCTCTGCGGAGACGACTCATGTCCCATGCTTCTCTCGGCCTGCCCGTCGGGCGCGGCCTGCTCTACCTGATCGTCGCCGGTGCCGCCTGGGGCACCGCCGGCGCGGCGGCCTCGCTGGTCTACCGGACCAGCGACATCGGGCCGGTGGCTCTTTCCTTCTGGCGCTGTGCCATCGGCTTCGTCCTGCTGCTGGTCGCGCGCCTGCTGCGCCCGCGGGTGCGGCCCGCCATGCCCGTGCCGCTCGGCCGCCGGCTGCTGCGGGCCGGTGCCACCGGCGTCGGTCTCGCCGTGTTCCAGACGGCGTACTTCGCCGCGGTGGCGGCCACCGGACTTGCGGTGGCGACCGTCGTGACCCTCGGCGCCGGGCCCGTCCTCATCGCGCTGGGCGCCCGCCTGACGATGGGCGAACGGCTCGGCCGGGCCGGCCTCGCCGCCGTCGCCGGGGCGCTGGCCGGTCTCGGGGTGCTGGTGCTGGGCAGCGGCGGTGCCGCCGTACGGCCGTGGGGCGTGCTGCTCGCCGTGGTCTCGGCGGCCGGCTACTGCGCGATGACGCTGCTCACGCGGTGGTGGGGCCGCGACGGCGCAGCCGATCACTCCGGTTCGACCCTCGGAGCGTTCGCGGTCACCAGCCTGTGCCTGCTGCCGTTCGCGCTGCGGGAAGGGCTGGAAGGGCTGGTGCCGCACACCGGCGATCCCGTACGGGTGCTGTGGCTGCTGGCGTACATCGCCTCGGTCCCCACGGCCCTGGCCTACGCGCTCTACTTCGCGGGCGCGGCCGTCGTGCGGTCGGCCACGGTCTCGGTGATCATGCTCCTCGAGCCGGTCGGCGCGGCGGTGCTGGCCGTCGCCCTGCTCGGCGAACACCTGACGCCGGCCACCCTCCTCGGCACCGCCCTGATGCTCGGCTCGGTCGCGGGCCTCGCGCTGACGGAGGCGCGGGGAGCGCGGACGCCGGTGGAGGAACCGGCCCTCGCCTGAGACCGGAGGGCTCCGCGTCACGGACCCGCCAACCGGGAGGACCCCACCGGGTCGTCATCGGGGCGGGTCCGCCCGGCTGTCCCCGGGATGCGGACGTGTCTCACGCGTGAACCGGCGTCACAGTGCCGTGAGATAGCCGGGAAGCTCCGTGCCGGGGGCCAGGTCGGAGGCCGCGAGCGGGGCACCGTACCGCCTGTCGACCGGGATCACGCCGGCCCAGTGCGGGAGGGAGAGGTCCTCGGGCTCGTCGTTCACACCGCCGGTGCGCAGCTTGGCGGAGACCTCGTCCAGGTCGAGGCGGAGCACGGCGGTCGCGGCCAGTTCCTTGGTGTTGGCGGGGCGGGAGTCGGCGGAGCGGCCCGGCACCACGTGGTCGACCAGCGCGTCCAGCGCGGCGCGCTTCTCCTCGGCTTCGGTGACCTGGTGGGCGGTGCCGTGCACCACCACGGAGCGGTAGTTGATCGAGTGGTGGAAGGCGGAGCGGGCCAGGACCAGGCCGTCGACATGGGTGACCGTCAGGCAGACCGGCAGCCCGGGGTCGGGCCTGCCGGCCATCCGCAGCGGGCGCGAGCCCGTCGAACCGTGCACGTAGAGCCGCTCGCCGACCCGGGCGTACAGCGTCGGCAGCACCACGGGCGCGCCGTCGCGGACGAAACCGAGGTGGCAGACGTAGCCCTCGTCGAGTATGGCGTGCACCAATTCCCTGTCGTACGACGCCCGGTCTGCGGAGCGGGTGGGAACGGTCCGGTCGGTCGGGGCGTAGGCGGCGGACGGCGACGCCGGCGGCTGAGTCTCCCGCATTTGTGTTCTCCATTGCACTAGTGCATAATTTGCTTTGTGCTAGGAGAGTATCGGATCGAGGGACGGCGCGCAGCAGAGATCGCGGCGAGCATCGAGCGCGCGGTGGGCTCCGGAGGTCTGGAGCCGGGTCAACCGCTGCCGCCCATGCGGGAGCTGGCCGCCGAACTCGCGGTGAACCCCAATACCGTCGCCGCCGCGTACCGGACCCTGCGCGAGCGCGGGGTCATCGAGACCGCCGGGCGCCGCGGCAGCCGGGTGCGGCCCGTGCCCGCCACGACCGGGCGGGACAGCGTCCGCGTGGACGTGCCCGAGGGTGTGCGTGACATGTCGAGCGGCAACCCGGACCCGGCGCTGCTGCCGCCGCTGGCACCCGCGTTCGCGGCCGCCGCCGCGCTGGGCGACCGTGAGCCGGTGCTCTACGGGGACGTGGCCGTGGAGCCGGAGCTGGCCCGCCTCGCCCGTGCCGCGCTGGACGCCGACGGGGTGCCGGACGGTCCGCTCGCCGTCCTGTCCGGTTCGCTCGACGGGGTGGAGCGCGTCCTCGCGGCCCACCTCAGGCCCGGCGACACCGTCGCCGTCGAGGACCCCGGGTGGGGTCGCACCCTGGACCTCGTGCCCGCGCTGGGACTGCGCACGGCGCCGGTGGGTGTCGACGACGAGGGCCCACGCGCCGACGACGTCCGCCGTGCCCTCGCGGACGGCGCCCGCGCGCTGATCGTCACCGCCCGGGCGCAGAACCCGACCGGCGCCGCGGTGAGCGCCACACGCGCGCGTGCCCTGCGGGCCGTCCTCCGGGAGCATCCGGAGACGCTGCTGATCGAGGACGACCACGGCCACGGCATCGTGGACCTGCCCCTGCACCCGCTCGCCGGCGCCACCCGCCACTGGGCCTTCCTGCGCTCGGTCGCCAAGGCGTACGGCCCCGACCTGCGGCTCGCCGTGCTCACCGGGGACGGGACCACGGTCGACCGGGTGCGCGGCCGGCAGCGCCTCGGGCCCGGGTGGGTGAGCCGCCTGCTCCAGCGCGCCGTGGTGCGGCTGTGGGCGGACGGCGCCCTGGACTCGGACGCGGTGGCCGCGGCCTACCGGCGGCGTCGCGACCTGCTGACCGGCGCGCTGGCCGACCGCGGCATCGCGGCCCACGGGCGCAGTGGCATGAACGTGTGGGTGCCCGTGCCGGACGAGACCGGCGTCGTCGCGAGCCTGCTGCACGCGGGCTGGGCCGTCGCCCCCGGCGCCCGCTACCGGCTGGCCGCCCCGCCCGGCATCCGGATCACCGTCTCCACCCTGCGGGACTTGGAGACCGAGCGGCTCGCGGACGCCCTGGCAACGGCCCTGCGCCCGGCGCCGGCGCGGAGTTATGTCTAGGGAGGGTCGGGGCGTTGGGGCGTCGGGGCTTCGTGGTCCTGCGGTGGGGCCGGGTGTTCGGCCTTCGTGGTCCTCTGGGGTGGGGCGGGGCGTTCGGCCTTCGTGGTCCTGCGGTGGGGCGGGGCGTCCGGTTTTCTCGGTCCTGCGGCGGGGTTGGACGTCCGGCCCTCTTGGCTTCACGACGGATCCGTGTCCGGCCCTCCCGGTCTCACGGCGAAGCCGCGTCCAACTCTCCCGGTCCCATGGCGGATCCGCGTCCGGCCCTCTCGGTCCCATGGCGGATCCGTGTCCGGCTCTCCCGGTTCCACGGGTGAGACGCGTCCGGGTCCTCCCGGCCTTACGGCGGGTCCGGGACGACCGCTCCTCCTGGTCCCCAGGTGTCCCTAGGCCGTCGTGGCCGGCTCCGGGCGGGCCGGTGACTCGGGAGCCGTCGGGGCGGGGGCGGGGGCGGGTGCCTGGTCCGGCCTGGATGTGCCGGGCCGGGTGGACGTACCGCCGCGCTTCGGGCGGGCCTGCGTCAGCGCCGCGCCCGCCAGGACGATCACCGCGCCGACCGGCGTCGACCAGGTGAGGCTCTCGCCGAGCACGGCGACGCCGGCCGCGGTGGCGATCACCGGGACGAAGTACGTGACCATCTGGGCCGTGGTCGGACCGACCTCCGCGACCAGCCCGTACTGGACGAGCATCGCGAAGCCGGTGCCCAGGGCGCCCAGGGCGGCGATCGCGAGCAGCGGCATGACGGGCAGATGGTCCGGAGCGCTGGTGAACAGCGGTGTGACGATGGCCAGTTGCACCGTGGCCAGCAGCAACTGTCCGCCGGTCAGCGACAGGTGGGACTCGGTGGAACCCGCCAGGGTGCGGCGGACGTAGATCCAGCCGACCGGGTAGCTCAGCGAGGCCAGCAGCGCCATCGCCGTGCCGCTCGCGTCCAGTCCGTGGAAGCCCTGCCAGGCGCCGAGCACCGTCAGCACACCGAGGAAGCCCAGCCCGAGGCCGGCGACCCGGACCCGCGTCGGGCGGTCCTCGGAGAGGGCGACGAGGGACAGTGCCATGCCCCACAGCGGCGAGGTCGCGTTGCAGATCCCCGCGAGGGTGGAGGGGATCGTCAGCTCCGAGTACGCGAAGAGCGAGAAGGGCAGCGCGTTGAGGAAGAACGCCGCGACCGCCAGATGCCCCCAGGTCCGTCGGCCGCGCGGCAGCCGCTCCCGCTTCACGGCCATCGCCACCGCGAGCACCGCCGTGCCGAACACCAGCCGCCCGAGGGTCACTTGGAAGGGGGCGAAGCCGTTCGTGCCCACCTTCATGAAAAGGAAGCTGAAGCCCCAGACCAGCGACAGGAAGGCGAAACGGACCCGCCAGTGCACGGGGCGGCGGGCCGGTTCTGCGGGGGCGGGCGGGGACTGCGGGGAGGCGGACGGGGTTCTGCTCATGGTCGTACGATGCACTCCCACGACCTCTTAGCACAATCGAGAATTCGCGCGCGATATCTCGTAGCATCGCTTACATGTTGAATCTGGAGCGCCTGCGCACCCTCGACGCCCTCGCGCGGCACGGCTCGGTCAGCGGCGCCGCGGAGGGGCTGCACGTCACGACGTCGGCCGTCTCCCAGCAGATGGCCAAGCTGGAACGGGAGGTGGGCCAGCAACTCCTGGCCAAGAACGGCCGGGGAGTCCGGCTCACGGACGCCGGTCGGCTGCTCGCCGAGCACGCGACGCGCATCCTGTCCCAGGTCGAGCTCGCCCAGGCCGATCTGGAGGCACAGCGCGGGCAGGTGGTCGGCGAGCTGCGCCTCGGCGCGTTCCCGACCGCCGCGCGCGGACTGTTCCCGGCCGCTCTGTCCCATCTACGCGACCGGCACCCCGGCCTGCGGGTCGGCACCGCGGAGATGGAGCCGGCCGCCGCCGTGCGCGCCGTGCTGCGCGGTGACGTGGACCTGTCCGTCGTGCTCGACTGGTACAACAAGCCGCTGCCCGTGCCGGACGGGCTCACCCGGGCCGCGATCCTCGACGACCCCGCCGACGTGGCACTGCCCGTCGCGCACCCGCACGCCGACCGCGCCGAGGTCGACCTGGAGGACTTCGCGGACGACGACTGGGTCACCTGGGGCGAGGCCGAGTTCTGCGACGAGTGGCTCCTCGACACCCTGCGCTCCAAGGGCGTCGAGCCGCGCATCGCCCACCGGGCCGAGGAGCACGCCACCCAGCTCGCCCTGGTCGCCGCCGGTCTCGGCGTGTGCGTGGCGCCCCGGCTCGGGCGCGGGCCGCTGCCCGCGGGGGTGCGGACCGTCCCGGTGCGGCAGGCGGTGCGACGGCACATCTACGCCGTCTGGCGCGCCGACGCCGACCGCCGGCCCTCCATCCGCGCGGCCGTCGACGCCCTGCGAACGGTGGGCGCGCGGATCACCTGACACGGACCCCAGCCCCCGCCGCGCTTCCAACACCGAACCGGCCGGTCCGCCCGTCCTACCCCGAGCCCAGCTTGCGGAAGTCCCAGGAGACGATCTTTTCCGGGGTCAGCCGCAGCCACGCGTGCCGGCCGTCGTACGGCATCTCCTCCAGGCCGAAGTTCTTGCGGGCGAACAGCGTCTCGGGCAGGTCGAGTTCGGCGCACAGTTCCCCGGTGCGCGGTGCCTCGCCCACGACCTCCGCCGTGCCGGACAGCTCCGCGCCCCGCAGTTGTTCGTACTCCTCGCCCGTGTCGACGATCACGGCCACCCGCGGATCGCGCCGCAGGTCGGCCCAACGCCTGCTGCGCACCACGGAGTAGAGCCACAACGAGGTGCCGTCCCAGACGAACCACAGCGCGCTCACGTGCGGAGCGCCGCCGGGTGACACGGTGGCGACCCGGCAGGTGCGCTGGGTGGTCAGGAACTCGTCCAGCTCGCCCGGCGTCATCATGATCTTCCGGCCCCGGCGCTGAGTGACGGTCATGCGGCTCTCTCTTCTCCTCTCCCATGCGCAGGGGGCACCCTCCGACGGCCCCCCGCTACGACTCGCCCCACCCTCCGCGGGTGTCAGGCGAGCCTGATCTCCCCGTCCGCGACCGTGATGTCCTTGGCGGGCAGCGGCTTCAGGGCCGGGCCCTTCTTGACACTGCCGTCGGTGGCGGAGAACTCGCTCTGGTGGCACGGGCAGACGATCACGCCGTCGGCGATCCGGTTGACCGCGCAGCCCTGGTGGGTGCACGTCGAGGAGAACGCCTTGAACTCGCCCTTCGCCGGCTGCGTGACCACCACGCCCTGGCTGCCGAAGACCTTGCCGCCGCCCTCCGGGATGTCGGAGGTCCTGGCGAGCGCGGCGCCACCGGAACCCGCCGCGGCGCCGTCACCGCCCGAACCGCCCGTCGTGCCGGAGTCGTTCCGGGTGCTGGACGTGCCGGAGCCGGACGTGTCCCCCGATCCGCACGCGGTCAGCGCGGCGGCGAGCCCCGCCGCGCCCACCGCCGCCACCACCGTGCGGCGGGCCGGTGTCCCCTGGGGGTGAAGCGATTCGCTGGTCATACCGACGTTCCCCTCTCCATATGGTTCCGAGCGGATTCCGCGCAGGTCCAGGCGGTTCCGCGCGGGGCGTCCTGGTGTGTCCAGGGGTACGGGCGGTGGGCATCCGGTGTTCAGATGGGCCCGGGCCCCGGCCGGCGGGCGAATCCGTCGGCCGCCGAACGCACCGGCACCGCACCGGTAAAGTGAGGCGGTGCTCAAGGACGTCATCGCGACCCGATACATCACCCCGCTGCGTGAGGGCGGCTCGCTGCCGGGCCTCGTCGAGGCCGACGACTTCGGGACGTACGTCCTGAAGTTCAGCGGCGCCGGGCAGGGCCGCAAGACGCTCGTCGCCGAGGTGGTCTGCGGTGAACTCGCCCGCCGGCTGGGCCTGCGGGTGCCGGGCCTGGTGACGGTCGACCTGGACCCGGTGCTGGGGCTCGGCGAACCCGACGAACAGGTGCAGGAACTGCTCAGGTCCAGCGGCGGCACCAACCTCGGCATGGACTTCCTCTCCGGAGCGCTCGGCTTCGACCCGCTCGCCTTCCCGGTGGACGCCGAGGAGGCGGGACGGATCGTCTGGTTCGACGCGCTGGTGAACAACGTCGACCGCTCCTGGCGCAACCCCAACCTGCTCAGATGGCGCGGTGAGCTGTGGCTCATCGACCACGGCGCCACGATGATCTGGCACCACAACTGGCCCGGCGCGCAGGCCTCGGCCGGCCGGCCGTACGACGCCTCGGAGCACGTTCTCGCGCCCTTCGCTCCGGACGTCGCCGCCGCCGCGGAGCGGCTGGCGCCCCTGGTCACCGAGGACCTGCTCGCCGAGGTGACCGCCGAGGTCCCGGACGCCTGGCTGACCGGCGAGCCCGGCTTCGACACGCCCGACGACCTGCGGCGGGCCTACGCACGACCGCTGCTCGCACGGGCCGCCGTGATCCACGAGCGCATCCACGGCATCGAGGAGGCACGGTGAACGAGCGTCACCTCGCCGGAGGCGGCCGGGCGGGAGACCGCCACATCGTCCGGGCCGGCCGGACGGACGACCGCGACGTCTACGAGTACGCCCTGCTGCGTGTCGTCCCGCGCGTCGAGCGCGGCGAGTGCGTCAACGCGGGCGTACTCGTCTACAGCCGCGCCCGCGCCTACGTCGGCGCCCGCACCCACCTGGACGAGGCCCGGCTGCTCGCCCTGGACCCGGACGCGGACGTCGCGGGCGTGCGTGCCGCGCTCGCCGCGATCGAGAGCGTGTGCGCCGGGGGAGCTGCGGCCGGGCAGGCCGCGGGCGACGACGCCGGGCGGCGCTTCCGCTGGCTGGTCGCGCCCCGCTCCACCATCGTCCAGCCCGGTCCGGTGCACACCGGTCTGACCACCGACCCGGCCGCGGAGGCGGAGAGATTGCTGGACCTCCTGGTGAGGTAATGGATCACATGCACCCGGAGGGCCGTTGACACCGGGTGCCACGGCTTCTAGCGTCGCATCCACCAAAGGTACTAAGCGGTCGCTCACCATAGATCAGGTTCTCTCAAGGGCGAGGAGAAGCACCAATGTCCACCACTGAGCAGCGGGTCGCCGTCGTCACCGGTGCCGCGCGCGGCATCGGCGCCGCCACCGCCGTACGGCTGGCCGCCGAGGGGCGCGCGGTCGCCGTGATCGACCTCGACGAGGCCGCCTGCAAGGACACCGTGGAGAAGATCACCGCGGCCGGCGGCAGGGCCGTCGCGGTCGGCGCCGACGTCTCGGACGAGGCACAGGTCGAGGCGGCGGTCGCGCGCGTCGTCGAGGAACTCGGCGCGCCCACCATCCTGGTCAACAACGCGGGCGTGCTCCGCGACAACCTGCTGTTCAAGATGAGCGTCTCGGACTGGGACACCGTCATGAACGTCCACCTGCGCGGCTCCTTCCTGATGAGCCGCGCCTGCCAGAAGCACATGGTGGACGCCGGTTTCGGCCGGATCGTCAACCTCTCGTCGTCCTCGGCGCTAGGCAACCGCGGCCAGGCCAACTACTCGGCCGCCAAGGCCGGTCTGCAGGGCCTCACCAAGACTCTCGCCAAGGAGCTCGGCAAGTTCGGCATCACCGCCAACTCCGTCGCCCCCGGCTTCATCGCCACCGAGATGACCAAGGCCACCGCGGAACGCGTCGGCATGGGCTTCGAGGACTTCAAGGCCGTGGCCGCCACCCAGATCCCGGTGCAGCGCGTCGGCGAGCCGGAGGACATCGCCAACGCCATCGCCTTCTTCACCGGCGACGCGGCCGGCTTCGTCTCCGGCCAGGTGCTGTACGTGGCCGGCGGGCCGCTCGACTAGGGATCAAGGACATGACTGAACTTTCCGGCAAGGTCGCCCTCGTCACCGGCGCGAGCCGCGGCATCGGATACGGCATAGCCGAGGCGCTGGTCGCCCGGGGCGACCGGGTGTGCATCACCGGCCGCAACGAGGACGCCCTCAAGGAGGCCGTCGAGAGGCTGGGCTCCGACAGGGCCGTCGCGGTCGCGGGCAAGGCCCACGACGAGGCCCACCAGGCCGAGGCCGTCGAGCGCGTCATGGAGGCGTTCGGCCGCGTCGACTTCCTGATCAACAACGCGGGTACCAACCCGGTGTTCGGACCTATGGCCGACCTCGACCTGAACGTGGCGCGCAAGGTCTTCGAGACCAACGTCGTCTCCGCGCTCGGTTTCGCCCAGCGCACCTGGCACGCCTGGCAGAAGGACAACGGCGGCGCGATCGTGAACATCGCCTCGGTCGCCGGCCTGTCGGCCTCGCCGTTCGTCGGCGCCTACGGCATGAGCAAGGCGGCGATGATCAACCTGACCCAGCAATTGGCGCACGAGTTCGCGCCGGGGGTGCGGGTCAACGCGATCGCGCCGGCCGTGGTGAAGACCAAGTTCGCCAAGGCGCTGTACGAGGGCCGGGAGGAGGAGGCGGCCGCCTCCTACCCGCTGGGCCGGCTCGGCGTGCCCTCCGACATCGGCGGCGCGGCGGCGTTCCTCACCTCCGCGCAGTCCGACTGGGTCACGGGCCAGACGCTCGTCGTGGACGGCGGCATCTTCCTCAACGCGGGAGTGGGCTGACCGCCGTCGGACAGGGGCAGCCGGGCGCACCGGGCGCCGATTCCGCCTCTCCGTCCCTTCGTCGACATACGGCTTCGTCGACGTTTCCGGAGGCGGAATCGGCGCCCGAGCCGACGACTCGCAGACGTCCGCCGGAATGACAACGTCGTCATGTTTCGAACCGATCAAGAGCCCCCTCCGAAGCAGGTTCAGCGGGTGGGGCCCTGCGGTATGGTCTGCCGACCCCGACCCCTGGTACGGCAGATCGAGGAGCGTGCGCGTGTCCAAGCGGAACCGATGCCTGCGTCCGGCGGTGGTGACCGCGGCCATGTCCCTGGTGGCCGGCTGCGGCGTCCTCTCCCACGGCGACCCGGAGGGCGGGGGACCCATCGTCGTCGGGACCACGAGCGCTCCCAGCACCCTGGACCCGGCCGCTTCCTGGGACGGCTCCTGGGAGCTCTTCCGGAACATCTACCAGACCCTGCTGGCCTACCCCGACGGCGCGACCACGCCCCAGCCGGACGCCGCCGAGCGCTGCGAGTTCACCGACAGCGGCTACCAGACCTACCGCTGCGAACTGCGTCCGGACATGAAGTTCGCCGACGGGCACGCGCTGGACGCGCGAGCCGTGAAGTACTCGATCGACCGGATCAGGACCATCAACGTGGCCGGCGGCCCGGCGGGGCTGCTCGGCAGCCTGGCCCAGGTGCAGGTGGCCGGCGACCGGGTCGTGGTCTTCAAGCTGAACAAGCCCGACACCACCTTCCCTTTCGTGCTCGCCACACCCGCCATGTCGATCGTGGACCCCGATGACTACCCCGAGCGCTCGCTGCGCGAGGACAACGAGGTCGACGGTTCCGGACCGTACTCCCTGAAGGAGTACGACGAGGGCAGGAAGGCGGAGCTGGTCAGGAACGACCACTACAAGGGGTTCGCCGACCGAAGAAACGACGCGGTGACCATCCGCTACTTCCAGGACTCCGCCGCCATGGTCAAGGCGCTGCGGGACAAGCAGATCGACGTCACCTACCGGGGCCTGGACGCCGACGACATCATCTCCCTCCAGCGCAAGGACACCAAGGACCTCCAGCTCGTCGAGGGCGCCGGCACCGACATCAGCTACCTGGTGTTCAACCCGAAGGACCGCTGGTCCGCCAGACTGGCCGTACGCCAGGCCGTCGCCCAGGTCGTCGACCGCGCAGCCATCGCGCACAACGTCTACGACGACACGGTCGACCCGCTGTACTCCATGGTCCCCAAGGGCCTCACCGGCCACACCACGGGGTTCTTCGACGACTTCGGCGACCCCAGCGTCGCCAAGGCCCGCAAGCTGCTCACCGACGCGGGCATCACCGAGAAGGTCCCGCTGACCTTCTGGTACACCACCGACCGCTACGGCTCGGGGACGGCCAAGGAGTTCGCGGAGCTCAAGCGGCAGCTCGACGGTTCCGGCCTGTTCACCATCACGCTGAGGAGCCGCCCCTGGAAGACGTACGTGGTGGGCTATCAGAAGGGCGAGTACCCGGTGTTCGGGCGCGGCTGGTTCCCGGACTTCCCCGACGCCGACAACTTCATCGCCCCGTTCGTGGGCGAGCAGAACGCGCTCGGCACGCCCTACCCGGTGCCGCGGATCACCAACGAACTGCTGCCCGCCTCGCGCCGCGAGGCCGACCGCGCGAACGTGGTCAAGCAGTTCCAGCAGGCGCAGCAGATCCTGGTGAACGACGCGCGGCTGCTGCCGCTGTGGCAGGGCAAGGTGTACATCGGCGCCGGCGAGGACATCTCCGGCGGTGAGCGGGCGCTCGACCCGTCGACGATCATGATGATGTGGGAGCTGTCCCGGAAGACCAGCTGGTAGGCGGGACGTTCTCCCGGGCGGGAGCCCGTTGTCAGTGGTCGCCTGTAGGTTCTGAGAACGGGAAGTGACCGCACATCGTGAGGACGTTGACGTGACCGACACCGCCATGCTGCCCGAGTCCTGGCGCGGGGTTCTGGGCGACGAACTGCAGCAGCCCTACTTCAAGGAGCTGACCGAGTTCGTCGAGGAGGAGCGGGCGAAGGGCCCCGTCCACCCGCCGCGCGAGGAGGTCTTCGCCGCGCTGGACGCCACGCCGTACGACAAGGTGAAGGTGCTGATCCTCGGTCAGGACCCCTACCACGGCGAGGGTCAGGGTCATGGTCTGTGCTTCTCGGTGCGCCCCGGAGTGAAGGTCCCGCCGTCGCTGCGCAACATCTACAAGGAGATGCACGAGGAGCTGGGCACGCCGATCCCGGACAACGGCTACCTGATGCCGTGGGCGCGGCAGGGCGTGCTGCTGCTGAACGCGGTGCTCACGGTGCGCGGTGGCGAGGCCAACTCCCACAAGGGCCGCGGCTGGGAGCGCTTCACCGACGCGGTGATCCGCGCGGTGGCCGGCCGGCCCGACCCCGCGGTCTTCGTCCTGTGGGGCAACTACGCGCAGAAGAAGCTCCCGCTGATCGACGAGACCCGGCACGTGGTGATCAAGGGCGCGCACCCGTCGCCGCTGTCCGCGAAGAAGTTCTTCGGCTCCCGTCCTTTCACGCAGATCGACGAGGCGGTGGCGGGGCAGGGGCACGAGCCGATCGACTGGCGGATCCCGAACCTGGGCTGACGTGGGCGCGGGGGCGCCCTGATCGGCGGGGGTCGCGGTTAGCGTCGTAGACGTCGGTCGGGAACGGACCTGGAGGCGTGCGGTGGTGGAGCGACAGGAGCAGGCGTCGTCGGACGCCGTGCTGACACGGATCGGGCAGGGCGTCCTGCTGCATCACGCCGGGGACCGCGAGGAGGCCCGGGGGCGCTTCCTGGCCCTGTGGGCGGAGATCGGCGAGGACGGCGATCCGCTCCACCGCTGCACGCTGGCCCACTACATGGCCGACACCCAGGACGACCCCGCGGACGAGCTGGCCTGGGATCTCAGGGCGCTCTCGGCGGCCCAGGAGCTCACGGGGGACCGGCTCGCCGAGCGCGAGGGCGCGCCCGCGGCCCTTGCCCTGTACCCGTCCCTGCATCTCAACCTCGCGGCCGACTACGCGAAACTCGACCACCGCGAGGCCGCCCGGGACCATCTCCACCACGCCCGCACCGCGGCGGGCGCGCTCGGCCGCGACAGCTACGGCGACGGCGTCCGCTCGGCCATCCAGCGCCTCGCGCTGCGCCTCGGCGAGGACGGACCGGGCCCGGCCCCGGGGGGCCCACCGCGGCAGCGCTCGTAGGCCGCGATTAGGGCCCGGCGGCTCCGGCGTCAGCGGTCGTACGTCTGGCGGCAGATTCTGGTCTCCGGGCTGTCCGGTTTCCAGCCGCCGTACTGTCCGCCCAGGGCACAGAGGTCCGTGTTCGGGGGCAGGGCGTGCTGGTGGGCGCCGGGGTGGTGGGCGCGCGGCGGGGACGCGGGCCGCGGGTGCCGGGGGGCCGCGTGCGCCGGGGGCCGGCCGGGGGAGCGGGCCGGTGCCGGGGGCTGCCGCTCGCCGGGCGGCGCCGCCTCGGACGGCACCCGGGTCGGTGCGTCCGGAGTAGTGGAGCGCTGCGGCTCGCCGACGCGTTCCAGGGCCTCGCGGGCGGGTGCCTGCACGGCCGGATGCCCGGCCTTGCCGTCCGGGCTCGGGACCGACAGCGGGGTGGTGGCGGCCGCCGGGCCGGGCGCCGGCGGCCGCTGGACCGTGACACAGCCGGAGAGGGCCGAGACGGCCACGGAGACCAGGAGCGTTGCGGTGGTCGTCGTACGATGCACCCGCGCAACTCTGCTCGGTCCGGAGCGCGATCGGAACACGGCCGGGCGGAGGTTGCCACGGACGGGTGATCCTGGGGCCCGTAAGGGGTGTGCCACCGCGCCCGCGGCTGACGCCGGGTGCCGGGTTCAGTCCCCGCTCGCACCGTCGATCCGCTCGCGGAGCAGGTCGGCGTGCCCGTTGTGCCGGGCGTACTCCTCGATCATGTGGGTGTGGATCCACCGCAGGTTGAACGGTTCGCCGGTGCGCCTGCTCCTGCCCTGCGACAGCTCGTCCAGGCCGAGGCCCGCGGTGTTGCGGCGGGCGGTCTCGATCTCGGACTGCCAGGTCGCGTACGCCTCCGCCCAGGTGTCCTTGCCGGTGACGTGGAAGTCGCCGTCCGGATCCTGATCGCTGCAGTAGATCGGTCCGGCGTCGTCCTTCACGAGCACATTGCGGAACCAGTGCCTCTCCACCTCGGCCATGTGCCGCACCAGACCCAGCAGGGTCAGTTCGGAGGGCTCCACGGACGCGGTGCGCAACTGCTCGTCGGTCAGGCCCTCGCACTTCCACGCCAGCGTCCGCCGGTGGTAGTCCAGCCACCCTTCCAGCATGGCGCGTTCGGAGGCGTTCGTGGCGGGTTCTTGTCGTCGCTCGGTCGTCATGCCTCGATCCTGGCGTGCACCGGTCCGTCGCACCAAGGGTTTTCCAGCGCATGCCTGTGGGGCACGCACCGGTTCAAGGACGGCGAGGTCCCCGTATGCTGCCGTGCAGTCAGGCACGGCGGAGCGGTGAAGGAGCCCAGGTGAAGGTCGGCTGCATCGGACTCGGCGACATCGCGCGGAAGGCGTACCTGCCGGTGCTCGGCTTCCAATCCGGGATCGACCTGCACCTCCAGACCCGGACGCCCGAAACGCTCCAGCGGGTCGCCGACAGCCTGCACCTGCCCGCGGAACGTCGCCACGCCGACCTGGACTCCCTGCTCTCCCAGGGCCTCGACGCCGCCTTCGTGCACGCCCCCACGGCCGTCCACCCGCAGATCGTCACCCGGCTCCTGGAGGCGGGCGTGCCGACGTACGTGGACAAGCCGCTCGCCTACGAACTCGCCGACTCCGCGCGCCTGGTCGGGCTCGCCGAGGAACGGAACGTCTCGCTCATGGTCGGCTTCAACCGGCGCCACGCACCCGGCTACACGCAGTGCGCCGACCACCCCCGCGAGCTGATCCTGATGCAGAAGAACCGCGTCGGACTGCCCGAGGAACCGCGCACGATGATCCTCGACGACTTCATCCACGTCGTGGACACCCTGCGGTTCCTGGCGCCGGGCCAGGTCGACGACGTCACCGTACGCGCGCGCGTGCGTGACGGCCTGCTGCACCACGTCGTGCTGCAACTCGCCGGGGACGGGTTCACCGCGCTCGGCGTGATGAACCGGCTCAGCGGCTCGGCGGAGGAGATCCTCGAGGTCTCCGGGCAGGACACCAAACGGCAGGTGGTGAACCTCGCCGAGACCGTCGACCACAAGGGGCAGCCGACCGTGCGCCGACGCGGCGACTGGGTGCCCGTCGCCCGGCAGCGCGGCATCGAGCAGGCCGTGCTGTACTTCCTCGACGCCGTACGCGCCGGGAAGGTCCTCAGCGCCCGTGACGCGCTGGAGACCCACGAACTGTGCGAACGGGTGGTACGGACGGTTCTTGAGCGCTCCGGCGCCGCCTGAGCGCCCGCACGCTCTCCGTCGCGCCGAGCACGGCCAGCACCAGCAGCGCGCCGTGCGCCGGCCAGTCGCCGAAGCGGACGTACAGGGTGACGCCGTGCGCGGTCGGCACGTCGTACACGCGCGCGGTGCCCTGGTCCGTGCCCAGCCAGGAGCCGACGCGCTGCCCGCCCGGGCCGTACGCGGCGGACACGCCCGTCAGCGTCGCGTGCACCATCGGCCGCCCGGTCTCGGCGGCCCGCAGCGCGGCCAGCGAGGCGTGCTGCTCGGGAGCCCAGCTCTGCTGGAACGTCGACGTCGAGGACTGCGCGAGCAGCACCCGCGCGCCGTCCTGCGCGAGGTGCCGGCTCATGTCGGGAAACGCCGTCTCGAAGCAGATCATCGGGCCGACGCGCAGGCCGTGGCCGACGTTCATCACCACCTGCTCGGTGCCCCGCCCGCGGTCCTCGCCCGCGGCCCGGCCGACGGAGGTCGCCCAGCCGAGCACCGAGCGGGCCGGGACGTACTCGCCGAACGGGACGAGCCGCATCTTGTCGTAGCGCTCGCCGGTCGGGCCGTCCGGTCCGACGAGGACCGAGCTCTTGTATATGCCCGGCCGGTCGGAGCGCCGGGCGTCCACGTTGACCAGCACGTCGGCGCCGGTCTCGCGGGACAGCGCCGCGATGCGCCGCGCCAGGTCCGGCCGGTGGCCCAGGTCGAAGCCGACGCTGCTCTCGCCCCAGACGACCAGGTCGGGGTGTTGCCCCGCCAGCCGGCGGGTGAGCTGCTCCTCCAGGTCGAACCGCCGCTGCCCGCTCTCGATGCCGGCCACGACGCCCGGCTGCACGACGGCGATCCGGGCGTGGCCGTCGACGTCGGGGCGCGGTGCCCACACCCACACCGCGGAGGTCGCCGCGGCCACGGCCGCGAGACCGGCCACCGCGGTCACCCGGGGCGCGCGGACCGCGACCGCCCGCCGGGGCACCAGCAGCGCGACGGCGACGTTGACGGCCACCACCAGGAAGCTCAGCAGCCACACTCCGCCCACCGAGGCCAGCCGCAGCGCCGGGGCCACCTGCCACTGGCTGGAGCCCAGCATGCCCCACGGCCCGCCCAGCGCCTGCCAGGACCGGACGAGCTCGACCGCCAGCCACGCCGACGGCAACACGACCAGCGCGGCCGCGGCCCGCCCGGGCGAGGGCGTCCCCGCCAGGAACCGCCGCACCAGCCAACCCCAGGGCGCCCACAGCAGGCCCATCAGCGCGGCGAGCACGACGGTGAACACGTTCAGGTTGGGCAGCAGCCAGTGGAAGACGGCCAGCATGAAGCCCAGCCCGCCGAACCAGCCGTCGTACGCCGCCCGCTTCCCGGTCGGAGCGGAGCGGGCCAGCAGGATCCACGGGACCAGCGCGACGTAGGCGAACCACCACAGCGACGGGGCGGGGAAGGCGAACACGAACAGGGCACCCGCGAGCGCGGCGAGCACCGAGCGCCGCCACGGGGAGGTGAGCCACCGGTCGAACGCTTTCATACGGTGCCCTCCTGCCCCCGCGGATGGCTCCAGTGTGCGCGTCCCGCGGGCGCCCCGGAAGATCGCGTCCGGCGGGCCGGGGTAGGGCCCGGAATCCTCGCCTCCGCGCATGGGCGGCAGCGGTCCTAGGATGATCACATGGGGGTGTGGTCGGTCGGCGCTGCGGAGGTCCCAATGAAACGTCTCGTGACAGTCGTCACCGGCGGTGGCCGGGGCATCGGCGCCGCGATCTGCCGGCGGCTGGCGGCCGACGGACACGACGTGGTCGTGGGGTACGTCGACGACACCGCGGCCGCCGAGGCGGTGGCCGACGAGGTGCTCGAGGCCGGGGCGCGCGGGGTGACCGTGCGGCTGGACACCTCCGTGGAGGCGGACGTCGAGCGGCTCTTCGCGACGGCGGAGGAGCGGCTCGGCCCGGTGACGGGACTGGTGAACAACGCCGGGGTGAGCGGACCGCTGGGCCGGCTCGCCGATACGGACACCGCCGACCTTCGGCGCGTCGTGGACGTCAACCTCCTGGGCACACTGCTCTGTTCGCGCCGTGCGGCCCAGCTGATGGCGCCCCGGAGGAACGGCGTGATCGTGAACGTGTCGTCCGCGGCCGCCACGCTCGGCAGCCCCGGGGAGTTCGTCCACTACGCGGCGACCAAGGCCGCCGTGGACGCCTTCACCGTCGGCCTGGCCAAGGAGCTCGGCCCGGACGGCATCCGCGTCAACGCGGTCGCGCCCGGCATGATCGACACCCAGATGCACGCGGCGATGGGCGACCCGGACCGGGTGCGGCGCGTGGCCGGTGACATTCCGCTGGGCCGGGCGGGCCGGGCGGAGGAGGTCGCCGCGGCTGTGGCGTGGCTGATGTCACCGGACGCCTCCTACACGACGGGAGCGGTGCTGCGGGTGTCGGGCGGCCGCTGAGCCGGAAACGGGCCGCGGGGCCCGGCTCGGCACGGCGACCGCCCGTGGACCGGGGGCGTCAGGCGGCCGCGACGAGCTCGTCCCTCATCGCGGCCGCCCACTCGACCACCAGCAATTCGTACTCCGCGCGCTCCTGGGCCGACAGGGACCCGCTCGAGCGCAGCCACAGCGACCGGATCTGCTCGTTCAGCTCGGCGGCGGACCGCACGGAACCAGGGGCCACTGAATCGGGGAACATGGCCACAGCCTAGGGGCAAGGACTGACACTGCGCTACCGGACGGCTACAGGGGCCGTATGGACTCGGTCACGCGTACGCGTCCCGGCCGTCGCACCGGACGGACGTCGAGCACGCGTACGCGTGCGGTGCCCTCAGCGGCGCCGCAGGTGGTGGCGCTTGCGCCAGGCGACGGCCGTGCCGAGCACGGCCGGCACCACGATGGAGGCCATCGCCAGGAGGAAGGCCGGGGAGGTCGGTGCGGAGGCGCGGGCACCGGCGACGGCGTACGCGGCGGTGTTGGGGATCGAACCGAGGGCCGTGGCGACGAGGAACGCCGTCCAGCCCATGCGGGAGACGGCGGCGCAGTAGTTGGCGGCCCAGAACGGGACGCCCGGGAAGAGCCGGGCCGCCATCATCGAGCGGAAGCCGTGCCGGCTGAGCTGCCCGTCCGCCGCCCTCAGGAGCCGGCCGCGCAGCAGCGGGCGCAGCGCGTCCTGGCCCAGCAGGCGCCCGAGGCCGAAGGCCGCCCCGGCGCCCAGCACTGTGCCGGCCAGCGCCGCCGCGAGCCCCAGCCACGAGCCGAACAGGGCGCCCGCGGCCAGGTTCAGCAACGGCCGCGGTACGAACGCCACCGTGCACAGGCCGTACGCCGCCGCGAACACCACCGCCGCGACGACGCCGCCCAGTTGGGGCGGCCAGCCGTGCGCGAGGAGCTGTTGCGGTTCGAAGAGCAGCACGGACACCCCGGCCGCGGTGAGCAGGGCGAGCAGGAGACAGAGCCGCGCCCAGGGGGACAGCGGCACACGCGCCCAGCGGGCGGGAGGAGCGGACGTGGTGGACACGGACGGGACGACCGGGACCGGCGGGGCCGCGGGGACGGCGGCGGCCGGCTCGGTGGCGGCGGCCTGGGGAGAGGCCGTGGCGGTGCCCCCAGAGCGGGTGGTGGCATCGAGCATTCGGTGACATTAGCGGACGGATGCGAGTGATCGCCGCAGGGCCCGGCAGTCGGGAGCCGTCGACCGCCCTGAAAACCGTTCGACGGGCGGCGAGGGTCTCGTGGATGATCGTCCCATGTTCCGGCACGCCTTCGTCCTCGCAGCATCCGCGGTCGCGGATGCCCCGGAGGCTGCCGTCCTGATCCTCGTCGCCGCAGTCGACGGCGCCCGAAGCTGACCCTCCCCGGACCGTCCGGCGGACCCCTCAGGGGGAGGGTCGGCCATCCCGTGGGGTCCCGCAGCGCAGCACCTACCAGGCTTCGAGGTACAGCCATGCCCAAGACGGCGTACGTACGCACCAAACCGCATCTGAACATCGGCACGATGGGTCATGTCGACCACGGCAAGACCACGTTGACCGCCGCCATCACCAAGGTGCTGGCCGAGCGTGGCTCCGGCACCTTCGTTCCGTTCGACCGCATCGACCGGGCCCCGGAGGAGGCCGCGCGCGGCATCACCATCAACATCGCGCACGTCGAGTACGAGACCGACACCCGGCATTACGCGCACGTGGACATGCCGGGCCATGCCGACTACGTCAAGAACATGGTGACCGGGGCCGCGCAGCTCGACGGCGCGATCCTCGTCGTCTCCGCGCTCGACGGGATCATGCCGCAGACCGCCGAACACGTGCTGCTCGCCCGGCAGGTGGGTGTGAACCACATCGTCGTCGCCCTCAACAAGGCTGACGCAGGCGACGAGGAGCTCATCGACCTCGTCGAGCTGGAGGTCCGCGACCTGCTCACCTCGCACGGCTTCGGCGGCGACGCGGTCCCCGTCGTACGGGTCTCCGGGCTTCGCGCCCTGGAGGGCGACCCGCGCTGGACGGCGTCGATCGAGGCGCTGCTCGACGCGGTGGACACCTATGTGCCGATGCCCGAGCGGTACCTGGACGCGCCGTTCCTGCTGCCGGTGGAGAACGTGCTCACCATCACCGGCCGCGGCACCGTGGTGACGGGCGCGGTCGAGCGCGGCACGGTCCGCGTCGGCGACCGGGTCGAGGTGCCGGGTGCCGGCCTGGAGACGGTGGTCACCGGTCTGGAGACCTTCGGCAAACCCATGGAGGAGGCGCAGGCCGGGGACAACGTGGCCCTGCTGCTGCGCGGGGTGCCGCGTGACGCGGTCCGCCGCGGCCATGTCGTCGCGGCGCCGGGCAGCGTGGTCCCGCGCCGGCGCTTCACCGCGCGGGTGTACGTGCTGTCGGCGCGCGAGGGCGGCCGTACGACACCGGTGGCCACCGGCTACCGGCCGCAGTTCTACATCCGCACGGCGGACGTGGTGGGCGACATCGACCTCGGCGAGGCGGCCGTGGCGCGGCCCGGCGACACGGTCACGGTGACGGTGGAGCTGGGGCGCGAGGTGCCGCTGGAGCCGGGGCTGGGGTTCGCCGTCCGTGAGGGCGGACGCACCGTCGGCGCGGGGACCGTGACCGCCGTGATGTGAGGCGTCCGAAGGGGCTCGCGGGAGCCGCGGCCGCCGGCCGGTGTTCAGCCGGTCGGCGGTCCTCCCCACCTGGGGCGTGACGGGGCCGTCGGGGGTGTGACGGACCGGCACAATGGACGCGTGAACGAGCCGATACCCGTGACCCGAGCCGTCGATCACGGGACCGCCAAGCTGATGCCCGACGTCGACCGCGAACGGGCCTGGCTGCTGACCGTGGACGGCGCGCCGCAGTCGTACGTCGACCTGGACGCGCCCGCCCACCTGGAGTTCGAGTACACGCGCAGGCTCGGCCACGCCCTGGACACGGTCGCGGAGCCGGGCTCCCCGCTGGACGTGCTGCACCTCGGCGGGGGCGCCCTCACCCTGCCGCGGTACGTCGCCGCGACCCGGCCCGGCTCCCGGCAGGACGTCGTCGAGGCCGACCGGGGCCTGCTGGAGATGGTCGTCGCCCATCTGCCGCTGCCGGACGGAGCCGACGTCTCGCTGCACACCGCCGACGCCCGCGCCTGGCTGGAGGCCGCCCCCGACGACTCGGCGGACGTCCTGATCGCGGACGTCTTCGGCGGCTCCCGGGTGCCGGCCCACCTCACGTCCCTCGGCTACGTCCGCGAGGCGGAGCGCGTGCTGCGCCCCGACGGCGTCTATCTCGCCAACCTCGCCGACGCCGCTCCGTTCGCCTTCCTGCGCTCCCAACTCGCCACCCTTGCGGTGGTGTTCGAGGAACTCGCGCTGATCGCCGAACCCGCAGTGCTGCGCGGCCGCCGCTTCGGCAACGCGGTGCTGATCGCCGCGCACCGGCCCTTCGACGTGGCCGCGCTGACCCGGCGGACCGCCTCCGACGCGTTCCCCGCCCGCGTCGAACACGGCGCCGTGCTGCGGGAGTTCGCGGGGGGTGCCGAGCCGGTTCCGGACGACGGGGCCGTGCCGTCGCCCGAGCCTCCGGAGGGCGCGTTCGGCATCGGCTGACCAGTGCCGCCCGGGCGCCGCCGCGGGTGCGGGTCGGTTGACGGTCAGCCCCCGGTCGGGGTTCCGTGCAGCCGGACCGTGCTGAGGATCTTCATGATGGTCTCCGTCGGGACCTCCTCCTTCACGCCCTTGGCGCCGTAGAAGTTCCAGGACACGAAGTCCCCGGCGGAGTTCTTGAAGCCGAAGGTGAGCGCCTTGCCGTCGCTCGCGCACTTGCCCTTCTGTGGCGTGTTCTTCGACTGGGCCGAGGCGATGCTGCCCTTGATGCCCGACGTGGTCGTGTAGGGCTTGGCCTTCTCGTCGAACGTCAGGCTCTTCTTGTCGGGCTGCGTGTAGCCGCCGTAGACCCACCAGGCCACGGTGTTCACGGCCACCTCGTCGGTGTTCTTGGCGCCGTCGGCACCCTTGGTGCCCGCCGCGGCGAGCGAGGTGTCCTCCTCGCGGCCGTCCTTGTCGTCGTCGGACGTGCACCACTTGGACTTGTACTCGACCACCCCGGACATGATGGTGAGCGGCTTGCCGGTCTTGTGATCCTCGAAGCCGATGCTCAGGCCCGCGGACTGGACCTCCCAGTCGGCCGGCACGTCGAAGGCGACGCCCCGCTTGGGGTTCACGACGACCTTCCAGCCGGGAATCGTCGGCTTCTCGGTCTCCGTGCCGCGCGGGTTGTCGCCCGAGTCGGAGCCCGAGTCCGAGGCGGTCGGGTCGGCGGAGGCGGGAGTGGTGGGGGACGGGCTCGACTTGGTGTCGTTCGGCCCGCCGTCGGCCTTGTCGTCCTTGTTCCCGCCGAGCACCAGGAAGCCGGTCACCGCGGCGGTCAGAGCCACGGCCGTGACGCAGAGGATCGCGACGAGCTTCGTCCGGTCGCCGCCCCCGCCCGGCCGCTTCGGCGACTCGGGGCTGCCTATCTGTGTGGGCGCGCCCCACTGAGACTGCTGGGCATATGGGTTGGGCTGCTGGTAGCCGGGCTGCTGATAGGGATTCGGCTGCTGGTATCCCGGCTGCTGATACGGGTTGTTCTGCGGGTTCTGCTCGCCCCCGGGCGGCTGCTGTCCTGGCCACATGGGCAGTAACCCTAGTGGCGTCAGGGACACGATTCGGTCACCGCCTTTTGTCAGGGACGTACCAGTAAGACGTGCGTCCGCCTCGTGCGGGCTCTGGCCCGAACGAGCTACCGATGAGTAACATTCCGGCATGAGCGCTGACCAGATGTCGATCGGCGAGATGCTCGCCGCCACCGTGCCGATGGCCCGGACCCTGAACCTCGAATTCCGTCAGACCACGCCGGAACGGGCGGTGGTGGCCCTGCCGGACCAGGCCGACTACCACAACCACGTGGGCGGGCCGCACGCCGGCGCGATGTTCACGCTGGGCGAGTCCGCGAGCGGGGCCATCGTGCTGGCCGCGTTCGGCGACCAGCTCTCGCGTGCCGTGCCGCTCGCCGTACGGGCCGAGATCGCCTACCGGAAGCTGGCCATGGGCGCCGTCACCGCCACCGCGACCCTCGGCCGTCCGGCCGCCGACGTCGTCGCGGAGCTGGACACGGGGAAGCGACCGGAGTTCCCGGTGACGGTCGAGATCCGGCGCGCGGACGGAGACGTGACGGCAGAGATGACGGTCGTCTGGACCCTCCGCCCCAACGGCTGAGCGACGGCCGCCGCCTTCCGCGCGGGCGCGGAGCACCGGGGCCGCGCAACACCGCGACGGGCACCCGCGCCCGCGACGGGCACCCGCGCCGGGGTGGCGGACACCCGGCCCCGGCCCCGAACCCCCGCGCCTCGCGGCGGGCGCCCGGGCCTTGGCGGCGGACGTCCGTCGCCTCCTCGGGCGGTGGCGCCGGTCCGCCCAGAGGGGCGGTCGGGAATGACCGTGCGGCGCGGGAGCCCGGCCGTAGCCTCTGGGCAGGCGCGGAGCACCGAGGCCGCGCAACACTGAGGCGAACGCCCACGCCTCGCGGCGAACGCCCAGGCCCCGGCGTCGGACGCCCGCGCCTGTGGCGGGCACTCGCGCTCGTGGCGGACAGCCGCGCTGGGGCGGCGGTCACCCGGCCCCGGCCGAGGCTGCGGTCACTCGCGTCTCGCGGCGGCCACCCGCGCTCCTGCGGCGGACCCGCCGCCTCCCCGGGCGGTGGCGCCGGTCCGCCTCGAGGGGCGGCCAGGAATGACCGCGCGGCGCGGGAGCTGCCGGGAAAGGCGGCGCAGTGCGCGGGGGCTGCCGGGGCGCGGCTGGGGACGCGGCGGCGCGGTGTGCCGGAGCTGCCCGGTCGCGGGCGCCATCCGTGCGAGTCGCTCGGTCGGGTCGACCCGGTAGGCTTCCCGTGGGGGCGCGTCTCGCGGCGCTCCGCAGCAGTGCAGGGACGCGAAACGGGGAGGAACCGGCGGTGCACGTCCAGGAGTGGCTCGACACGGTACCCGCGGCCGCCGTCTACGCCGTGGTCGGCCTGGTCATCGGTCTGGAGAGCCTGGGCATCCCGCTGCCGGGCGAGATCGTCCTGGTCTCCGCGGCCCTGCTGTCCTCCCAGCACACGGGCATCAACCCGATCGTCCTCGGTGTGTGCGCCACCGCAGGTGCGGTCATCGGTGACTCCATCGGCTACGCCATCGGCCGCAAGGGCGGCCGGCCGCTGCTCGCCTGGCTGGGGAGGAAGTTCCCCAAGCACTTCGGCGAGGGCCACATCGCGACCGCCGAGCGCTCCTTCGAGAAGTGGGGCATGTGGGCGGTCTTCTTCGGCCGCTTCGTCGCCCTGCTGCGCATCTTCGCCGGCCCCCTGGCGGGCGTGCTGCACATGCCGTACTGGAAGTTCCTCGTCGCCAACGTCCTCGGCGGCATCTGCTGGGCCGGCGGCACCACGGCGGTCATCTACTACGTGGGCGTCGTGGCCGAGTCCTGGCTGAAGAAGTTCTCCTGGCTGGGCCTGGTGGTGGCCGTGCTCATCGGGCTCGGCTCGATGCTGGTGCTCAAGCGCAAGGCGAAGAAGGCGCAGGCCAGCGCGCGGCCCGAGACCGAGGAGCCGGAACCGGTTCCCGCCGGGGAGTAGCAGGACGCCCTCCCCGAGGGCCGCGGGCGGCCGGTCTCAGGAGTGTGCCTCGCGGTGCGCCTGCGCGAGCCGCGTGTACATCGCGCCGTTCAGGGTGATCCCCTCGCGCTCCTCCTGCGTCAGCTCCCGCCTGACCTTCGCGGGAACACCGGCGACCAGCGACCCGGGCGGCACCCGCATGCCCTGCGGCACCAGCGCCTGCGCCGCGACCAGCGAACCCGCGCCGATCACCGCGCCGTTCAGCACGGTCGCCCCCATCCCGATCAGGCAGTCGTCCTCGACGGTCGCGCCGTGCACCACGGCGTTGTGCCCGATGGAGACGCGCTCGCCGACGGCGACCGGGAAGCCGGGGTCGGCGTGCAGGGTGCAGTTGTCCTGGACGTTGCTGCCCGCGCCGACCGCGATCCGCTCCACGTCGCCGCGCAGCACCGCGCCGTACCAGACGCTCGCGCCCGCGCCCAGTGCCACGTCACCGATCACCGTGGCCGTGGGTGCCAGGAACGCCCCCTCGTCCACCTGCGGCTCACGGCCGCCGATGCCCACGATCAGCGCCTTGTCCGTCATCGTCGTTCTCCCTTTCACCGCATGGGTCCGACGGCACCGTACGTCATCCGGTGGGGTGAAGATCACAGAGGAGCGGCGCCATGGGCGTGGCCGGGGCTGAGTACGGTGAGCGAGTGCCCACGCGTAGGAACACGTTCTCATCATGGTGGCGCCGCCTCGCGCAGCGTGCCGTCCACGCGGGCTGGGCCTGGGTGCAGCGCACGGGTTCCGTCACGGCCGAGCGGCCCGGACGTCTGCGCTTCGGCTCGATGGGAACAGGTACCAGGCTGGCGTTCCCGCTCGGCACGGTCTTCGGCGAACCGTGGATCCACCTCGGCGCGCACTGCGTCGTGGGCGAGCAGGTCACGCTGACCGCCGGTCTGATGCCCGACCTGGACCTCGGCCCGGAGCCGATCCTGCGCATCGGGGACGGGGTGGTGCTCGGCCGCGGCAGTCACGTCATCGCCGACACCACGGTCACCATCGGCAGCGACTGCTACTTCGGCCCCTATGTCTACGTCACCTCGACCAACCACTCCTACGACGACCCGCACCAGCCCATCGGCAAGCAGTGGCCCCGGATGGAGCCGGTGGAGATCGGCCCCGGCTGCTGGGTCGGCACCGGCGCGGTGATCCTGCCCGGGGCGCGGATCGGGCGGAACGTCGTGGTGGCGGCCGGTGCCGTGGTGCGCGGCGAGGTCCCCGACCACGCGGTGGTCGCGGGGGCGCCCGCCAAGGTCGTACGCCGCTGGACCACCGCCGAGGGCTGGCAGCCGCCGCTGCGGACCCCGGCTCCGGTGCCGATACCGCAGGGGATGACTCCGGAGCAGTTGCTGGCGCTCGCGGAGCTGGACGGGGAGAGCGCCGCCGAGTGGGACGGAGAACCCGGTTCCCGGCTGGCCGGGCTGGAGACCGAGGGCGGCTGATCCGCCGAAGGAGCGCCGCCCGACCGGCCCGGTCCGGCTCAGCCCGTCGCCAGCAGCAGTGTCCCGACCAGCGCCAGGCCCGCCCCGGCCGCCTGGACGGCCCGCAGCCGTTCACTGAGGAAGCCACGGGCGGCGAGCGCGGTCACCACCGGGTAGAGCGAGGCGAGGACGGCGGCCACGGTGACCGGTCCGTGCTGGGCGGCGACGCAGTACGTGCCGTTGGCCGCGACGTCCGCGAGGCCCACGAAGCCGAGTGCGGGCAGCGAGCGCCAGGGGAAGCCGCCCTCCGGCAGTACGGGCCCGCCGCGCCGGGCGGAGGCGTACAGCGCAGCCCCGCCCACCGCCACATTGGTCACGCGCTGCACGAAGAGCGCGAGGAACAGGCCGGTGACGGTGGTCGAGGCCTCGGCGATCAGCGCGAACACCGTGCCGAAGCCGAGGGCCGCGACCAGGGTCAGTCCGATCGCCCGCCGCTGCACCGCGGCGCCCCCGAGGCGTGGCCCGCCGGCGAGCATCACCCCGGTGACGGCGACCGCGATCCCCGCGACCTGGAGCAGTCCAGGGCGCTCGCCCAGCACCAGGCCGACGGAGATCGGCACGGCCACGCCGAGCGAGGCCAGCGGCGAGACCACCCCCATCGGGCCAAGGGCGAGCGCCTTGTAGAAGGAGAGCATCGCGACCGGGCCGACCAGGCCCGCGGCGAACGCGAACCAAAGCCGCGGTCCGGCCTCGCTCCAGCCGCCGGTGGCGAAGACGATCACGCCCAGCACCGCCGCCGCGACGGACTGGGAGACCACGACGACCGTCAGCGCGGGCATGCGCCGGGTGAGCAGTCCGCCGCCGAAGTCGGCCAGACCCCACAGGAGGCTGGTGGCCAGGGCGAAGAATGCTGTCACGGCGTGCCTCGCAGTACAGTTCGGTGAACGATCGGGTGCAACCCACCGTAGTTCAGCGAAGTAAACTCTGTCATCCAAAATATTGGACGGAATGTGTCGGACCTCGAACTGCTGACCCAGTCCCTGGCGCGCAACGTCAAACGCTGGCGTACCGAGCGGGCTTTCACCCTGGACACGCTCGCCGCCCGCGCGGGAGTCAGCCGCGGCATGCTCATCCAGATCGAGCAGGCCCGCACCAACCCCAGCCTCGGCACCGTCGTCAAGATCGGTGACGCGCTCGGCGTCAGCATCACCACCCTGCTCGACTACGAGCAGGGCCCCCGGGTCCGCGTCGTCCCGGCCGACCAGGCCGTCCGCCTGTGGCACACCGACGCCGGCAGCTACAACCGCCTCCTGGCGGGGGTCGAGGCCCCCGGTCCGCTGGAGATGTGGGAGTGGCGCCTGATGCCCGGCGAGGGCAGTCCCTCCGACCCGCACCCCACCGGTACCGTCGAACTGGTGCACGTCACCGCAGGGGAGCTGACGCTCACCGTCGACGCGGTGGAGTACCGCGTACCGGCGGGCGCGAGCGCCTCCTTCGAGGCCGACACCCCGCACACGTACGCCAACACCGGTGCCGAGCCGATGGACATGCTGATGGCCGTGTCGGTTCCGCCCGTGCACTGAGACGCCCCGCCGCACCGCCCGGCACGGCTGTTAGCGTGCGGACATGCGCGCACCCCTCGGGAACTTCGACCAGGCCACCCCCGCCCCCGACTGCCTCGACGAGCTGACCCGCCCGGTCGCCGACGCCGTACGCCACTGGCAGTGCGCAGTCCCGGCCGATCAGATCGTGTACGTCGAGACCGACCCGCAGCTCGCCGACACCGCCGTCTTCGTCGAGCACTACGGCCAGGACCTGCTCGAGACCTCCGCGAACTGCGTGGTCGTGGCGGGCAGGCGCGGCGGCGAGACCAGGCTGGCCGCCTGCCTGGTCCTGTCCACCACCCGCGTCGACGTCAACGGTGTCGTGCGCCGCCAACTCGACGCCCGCAAGGCCTCGTTCGCGCCCATGGAGGTGGCGACCGGGGAGACCGGCATGGAGTACGGCGGCATCACCCCGATCGGACTGCCCGACGCCTGGCCCCTCCTGATCGACTCCCGCGTCGTCGACCTCCCCTACGTCCTGGTCGGCAGCGGCCGCCGCCGCGGCAAACTCCTGGTCCCGGGCAAGGCATTCGCGGAACTCCCGGGCGCGGTGGTGCTGGAGGGACTGGGCGTCTGACCACGGCGGCCCAGTAGCAGGTGATCTCCGGGTGACAGGCACGACCCTGCGCCCCGCCCGGCCGCCTGCCAGGAAGCGTCAGCCCAGGCGGGGGATCTCGATGGCCGGGCAGCGGTCCATGATCATGTCGAGGCCTGCGGCGCGGGTGCGTTCGCAGGCGGGCTCGTCGATCACTCCGAGCTGGAACCAGACGGCCTTCGCGCCCTTGGCGACGGCCTCGTCGGCGACCTGGCCGGCGAGATCGCTGTTGACGAACACGTCGACCACGTCCACGTCGAAGGGGATGTCCGCGAGAGACGCGTACCCCTGTTCGCCGTGCACCGTCTCCGCCTTCGGATGGACCGGCACGACCCGCTTGCCGAAGCGCCGCAGCACCTCGGCGACGCCGTACGCGGCCCGGCCGCGGTTCGAGGACAGCCCCACGACCGCCCAGGTGTCACCGTGCTCGGTCAGGATCTTCCGGATGGTCGCAGCGTCGCCGTGCACCAGCGGTCTCCTCGTCTCGGGAAGGGGTTTCCGTCCGGGCAACGACGGGCGCCGCCCGGCGATTCCCGGCCGGTGCGGAAGCCGCCGCCGTGTCCGGAACGCGCGCCGCCGGACTGCGCGCTGCCGTCCGGCGGCCTACGCTCGGGCCGTGCTGCGCATCATCGACGCCCGAACCGGCGAGCCCGTGGACGCCGCCCCCGCCCGGCACGGGCTGACCCGTGTCGAGGCGCACGCGTCCGGCTGCGACGCGTCGGGCCTGCGCGTGCTGCTGGTCGCCGACATCCTCGTCCGCGCCCTCGAACTGGACGGCACGCCCGTGTGGCCGCTGCTGTCCGGCGGCCGGGAACAGGCGCGGGAGCTGCGGGCGGCCGCCACCGCCCTCGGCATCCGCCCCTTCGAGGACGGCCGCGGCGCCGGCACCGCTCCGGGCCGGGCCCAGGTCGTCCATGTGGCCGCCGAGGGTGCCGACACCGCGGCCGGGGGAGTCCGCGTCGCCGTCGCGCCCGTCGACGCGGCCGTCCCCGCCGTCCCCGCGCACGACGACGACCCCGCCGCTTGGCGCCTCGCGCTGCTCATCCGCCGCCACACCCGGCCCGTACGGCTGGACCAGTCCGCGCTGGACGACGCCCGGCAGAGGCTGGCGCGATGGCGCGCGGCGGTCGCCGAGTGGGCGCGCCGGCCCTCCCGGCCGGTCCCCGACCAGGTGCGCGGACGGCTGCGCGGCGCCTGGGAGGACGACCTGGACGTGGCGGCTGTCCTGCGGGTCCTGGAGTGGGTCGGCGCCGATCCGGACCTGGCGGACGGCGCCCGCTTCGAGACGTACGCGTACGCGGACCGGCTGCTCGGGCTCGACCTCGCACGCGACCTGGGACGTGCGGCGTGATCGCCCGCTCGGGGGCCGGCCCGCTGCGCCGCCTGGTGGTGCTGCGGCACGCCAAGTCCGCCTGGCCCGAGGGCGTCGCCGACCACGACCGTCCGCTCGCGCCCCGCGGCCGCCGGGACGCGCCCGAGGCGGGCCGCGCGCTCGCCGAGGCCGACTGCCTTCCGGACCTCGCGCTGTGCTCCACCGCGCTGCGCGCCCGGCAGACCTGGGACCTGGCCTCCGCCCAGTGGGGCACCCCGCCGCCGGTGCGCCACGACCGCCGGCTGTACGCCGCCGACGTCCCCGAACTGCTCGCCGCCGTGCGCGAGGCGCCGCCGGAGGTCGGGACACTGCTCCTGGTCGGCCACAACCCGGGCCTGGAGGACCTGGTCCTGGAACTGGCCGGCGACGGTCTGGACGACACGCTGGAGCGCCTCCGGACGAAGTTCCCCACCTCCGCGATCGCCGTCCTGTCCTGGTACGGCCCCGGTTGGCCCTCCCTCGCCCCGGGCACCGCCCTCCTGACGGAGCTGATCGTGCCGAGGGGCACCAAGAAGCGGCGGTGAGCCACGCGCGCGTGCCCGGCGGCCGGGCCTTTTCCCGGACGGCCGGAGCGAACCCTCCCGCGGCACCGGCGCGGGCGCCGCATAGGCTGGACCGATGCAGGACGAGTACCGCACAGTCGCACGCGCGGGCGTGCACGAGACCGAGGTCAACCGCTCGCGCTTCCTGTGCGCCCTCGCCCCGGCGGCCACCGAGCGGGAGGCCCAGGACTTCGTCGCCGCCGTCCGCAAGGAGCACGCGGACGCCACGCACAACTGCTGGGCGTACGTCATCGGCGCCGACGCCGGGATCCAGAAGGCGAGCGACGACGGCGAGCCGGGCGGCACCGCGGGCGTCCCCATGCTCCAGATGCTGCTGCGCCGCGACATGCGGTACGTCGTCGCCGTCGTCACCCGTTACTACGGTGGCGTCAAGCTTGGCGCGGGCGGCCTCATCCGGGCCTACGGCGGAGCCGTGGGCGAGGCCCTGGACACGCTCGGCACCCGCACCCGCCGCAGGTTCCGCATCGCCACCGTGACCGTGGACCACCAGCGGGCGGGCAAGGTGCAGAACGACCTGAGGGCCACCGGGCGCGAGGTGCGGGACGTGAACTACGGCGAGGCCGTCACCCTGGAGATCGGCCTGCCGGACGCCGACGTGGACGCCTTCCGGGGATGGCTCGCGGACGCCACGGCCGGAACCGCCCGGTTCGAACTGGGCGGCGAGGCCTACGGGGACGCCTGACGGAAGGGGCGCGCCCCGTGCCGCCCCCTTTGCTCAGCGCGGTACGTGGAGCTGGACGGCACGGTACTCCGACGGGCTCACCCCGTACGAGGAGCGGAACGCGCGGCTGAACTCCGAGGGGCCGGCGAAGCCCCAGCGGCGGCCGATCGCGTGGACGGGCCGGGCGGCCAGCCGCGGATCGGCCAGATCACGGCGAGCCCGCAGAAGGCGCTGACCGCGGATGTAGGCGGCGACCGTGACGCCGCCGTCCTGGAAGAGGCGATGCAGTGTCCGCAGGGACACATGATGTGCGGCGGCCACACCGAGGGGCGTCAGTTCCGGGTCGGCGAGATGACGCACGATGAAGGCGCGGATCTCCAGGAGCTGGACCCGCTGCCGGGTCTCGACGGCCGTCCGGCTCCGCAGATCCAGGCTGTGTGCCAGCCAGGCGGTGATCAGGTCGACCAGCACGGAGCCCAGGCGTGCGCTGTCCGCCGGCCCGAAGGTACCGGAGGCGGTGGCCAGTTGACCGAGGAAGGCGGCGAGCAGACCGCCGACGCCCTCCTCCCCGGGCAGGCGGGTGGCCAGCAGCCGGTTGAGGTGATCCGCCGGCAGCGGAAGCGTCCCGGGGTCGAAGCGGGCCAGCACCGTGGCGGCCGTTCTTCGGCCGTTCACGGGCTCGGCCCGGGAGTCGTAGGGACGGGAGTCGCAGTACAGCACCAACTCGCCTGCGGTGATCGAGGCGTGACGCCGTTCCTGGGCGATCCACTGGTGGCCGCTCAGGGTCAGCGCGGCGACGTAGTGCCCGGGATCGGACCGGCGGATCAGCTTCGGGGTGCGGTGCGAACGCAGCGCCGAGTACGTCAGCGCCGTCACCTGGACGTCCCCCAGGTCCCGGGCCCGCAGGGAGGCGCGGAAGGACGCGGGATCCTCGACCAGGACCTCGTTGGGCGCCAGGGCGTGCGTCATCAGCTCACGCCACGCCTCCACCCGAAGCTCGGAAGGAAGCGTTCCACTGTCGAAGACGTCGGCCAGCATCGTTGGACCCCCCGTGAACCGGCCCGAACCGTTGTCACCAGCCTCTCTTCGGTTGTCCTGCCGGTCCAGAGCCCCTTCGGCCAACAATGACCGGAATGACCGGTCGGGGCCCCGGGCCGGGTCGTACGGCTCGTGCGGTCAGAAGTTCCGCAGGCCGTACCAGGTGTTCTTGCCGACGATCCCGTCGGCCCCGCCGGCGACCTTGTAGTCGCTCTGGAACCGCTTGACCGCGGACAGGGTGTTGCCGCCGAAGTCACCGTCGATGCCCTTCGGGCCCACGCTGTAGCCGAGGGACAGCAGGAGGCACTGGGCCTCACGGACCGTGTCCCCCTTCGACCCGTACGAGATGGTGGGCGGCGTGACCCGGTTGTCGTAGCCGCAGTACCACCCGGAGGCCTGCTGGGTGGACTTGGTCGTGGGCTGGGGAGCGGCGTGGGCGGGCGCCATGGTGGCTGCGACACCGCCGAAGGCCAGGGCGGAGGCCACCAGCGTGGTGGTGGTGAAGCGACGTATACGGCTCACGGTCACTGCCTCTCGGGTTGAAGAAGTGGAAGCGGGGTTCTGGGAGAAGAACCGTAGGCGTGCCGAAGAGGGAAGTCGTTGGCCGTCGACGCCAGGGCCTGTGCGTTGCGTGCCACCAAGCCGCGCGGTGCACGAGCAGGTTCATAACGGGCATTTCCGGCGATTCTGTGTCACGTGGCGATGACTGCCGGGGTTCGTGGTGGACCGGGTTCCGCGAGGCGTTAGCGTGGTGGGTGCTGACCACGAGCCGCTGCCGGCTTGTGCTGGTCGGGATCCGTAGGAGGGGGAGACGTGCAGGCCGGAGCGGTTTCTTGAGAGTGCTGCACACGTCCGACTGGCATCTGGGCCGGGCGTTCCACCGCGTGAACATGCTCGACGCCCAGGCCGAGTTCATCGGCCACCTCGTCACGACGGTGCGCGAGCGCGACGTCGACGCGGTCGTCGTGTCGGGGGACGTGTACGACCGCGCGGTGCCCCCGCTGGCGGCGGTCGAGCTGTTCGACGACGCGCTGCACCGGCTCGCCGGCCTCGGCGTGCCCACGGTGATGATCTCCGGGAACCACGACTCGGCCCGCCGCCTCGGCGTCGGCGCGCGGCTGATCGACCGGGCGGGCATCCACCTGCGCACCGAACCGTCGGCGTGCGGGACCCCGGTGGTCCTCACGGACACGCACGGCGAGGTCGCCTTCTACGGCCTGCCCTACCTCGAACCCGCCCTGGTCAAGGACGAGTTCGCGGTCGACGGAGCAGGCCACGAGGCCGTGCTCGGCGCCGCCATGGACCGGGTCCGCGCCGACCTCGCCACGCGCGCGCGTGGGACCCGTTCCGTCGTCCTCGCGCACGCCTTCGTCACCGGCGGCGAGCCCAGCGACAGCGAACGGGACATCACCGTCGGCGGGATCGCCGCCGTCCCCGCGGGCGTCTTCGCCGGCGTCGACTACACCGCCCTCGGCCATCTGCACGGCTGCCAGGCCATCACCGAGCGCGTGCGCTACTCCGGCTCCCCGCTGCCGTACTCCTTCTCCGAGGCCGCCCACCGCAAGAGCATGTGGCTCGTCGACCTGGACGCCGACGGCTTCGCGGGCGCCGAGCGGGTCGACTGCCCGGTGCCGCGCGCCCTGGCCCGGATCCGGGGCACCCTGGAGGACCTGCTCGCCGACCCGGACCTCGCCCGCCACCACGAGGCGTGGGTCGAGGCGACGCTCACCGACCCGGTCCGCCCCGCCGAACCCATGGCTCGTCTCACCGAGCGCTTCCCGTACACCCTCAGCCTCGTCTTCGAGCCCGAACGCGCCCCCGGCGAACCGGACGTGTCCTACACCCGACGGCTGGCCGGCCGCGACGACCAGCAGGTCGCGGAGGACTTCGTCGCCCACGTGCGCGGCGCGGCACCCGACGAGCACGAACGGGCGGTGCTCCGCGAGACGTTCGACGAGGTCCGGGCGGACGAGGCGGTACGGGAGGTGGCGCGGTGAGGCTGCACCGGCTCGACATCACCGCGTTCGGCCCCTTCGGCGGCTCGCAGACGGTCGACTTCGACGCGCTGTCGGCCGCCGGGCTGTTCCTGCTGCACGGCCCCACCGGCGCAGGCAAGACCTCCGTCCTGGACGCCGTGTGCTACGCGCTGTACGGCGCGGTCCCCGGCGCCCGGCAGAACGGACAGGGCACGACCCTGCGCAGCGACCACGCCGCCGCGGGCACCCGTACCCAGGTCATCCTCGACCTCACCGTCGCCGGACGCCGGCTGGAGGTCACCCGGCTGCCGCCCTGGGAGCGCCCCAAGAAGCGCGGCACGGGCACCACGCTCGACAAGGCCCAGAGCCTGCTGCGCGAGTACGACGCGACAGCCGGTGCCTGGAAGGACCTCAGCCGCTCCCACCAGGAGATCGGCGAGGAGATCACCCAACTGCTCGGGATGAGCCGCGAGCAGTTCTGCCAGGTCGTCCTGCTGCCGCAGGGCGACTTCGCACGGTTCCTGCGCGCCGACGCCGAGGCCCGCGGCAAGCTGCTCGGAAGACTGTTCGACACGCACCGTTTCGCCGCGGTGGAGAAGCGGCTCGCCGAGCGCCGGCGCGCCACCGAGGCCCGCGTGCGCGAGGGCGACGCCGCGCTGTTGGCCGACGCGCACCGGATGCAGCAGGCGGCGGGTGACGCCATGGAGCTGCCCGAACTCGCGCCCGGCGAGCCCGGTCTTGCACAGGCCGTCCTCACCGCGGCCGCCGTTGCCCGATCCACCGCGCGTGAGCAGCTGACCGTCGCCCGCTGCCGCCTCTCGGCCGCCGAGGCCGCCCACGCCGACGCCGAGGCGGCGCTGCACCGGGTACGCGAGACGGCCCGGCTGCAACAGCGGTACGCCGAGGCGCGGGAGCGCGCCGAGCGCCTCGCGGAGCGGGCCGGTGCCCACCGGGAGGCGCAGGCACGCATGGAGCGTGGGCGCAAGGCCGAGACGGTGGCACCGGCGCTGGAGCTGCGCGAGGCGGCCGACGCCGGCCACCGCCGGGCGGCCGCCGCCGAGGCACGCGCGCGTGCGGCGCTCCCGGCGGAGTTCGCCGAAGCCGGAGCCGCCGGACTGGCCGCCGCCGCCCGCCGGGCCGCCGAGGAACTGGGCGGGCTCGAGTCGGCCCGCCGCGCCGAGCGGCGCCTGGCCGACGTCGTTGCCGAGCGTGCCGCGGCGGACCGGCAGGAGCGTGCCGACGACGACGTGCTCCAGGACGCCGAGGCCTGGCTCGCGGGTTGGGAGACGGCCCGATCGGCGCTGCGGACCCGCATCGACACCGCCCAGGAGGCCGCCGCCCGGGCCGAGAGGCTCGCCCTGCGGCTCGAACCCGCGCGCCGGCGGCTCGCCGCCGCCCGGGTGCGCGACGCTCTGGCCGCGGACACCGAGGAGGCGCGGCAGCAGGCCCTCACCTCCGCCGAGGCCGCCGCACGCGCCAAGGAACACTGGCTGGACCTGAAGGAACAGCGCCTGAACGGCATCGCGGCCGAACTCGCCGCGAGCCTCACCGACGGAGATCCCTGCGCCGTCTGCGGCGCCACCGAACACCCCGCACCCGCACGCAAGGTCGCCGGACACGTCGACCGCGAGACGGAGGAGCACGCGCTCGGCGAGCACCAGAAGGCCGAGGAACAGCGCGCCCGGGACGAACGCCGCCACGGCGCCGTACGCGAGGAACTGGCCGCCGCCACCGCGGAGGCGGGCGACACCCCCACGGCGCGACTCGCCGAGGAGGCCGGGGAACTGGAGGACGAACTCGCCCGGGCCCGCCGGGACGCCTCCGCCCTGCACGCGGCACAGCGGGAACTGCTCAGCGCCGAACAGGAGCGCGAACGGCGGCTGACCGACCGCCGTGAGGCCGAACTCCGGGCGACCTCACGGCTGGCCCTGCGGGAGAGCCTGGACCGCGAGAGGACCGCCCTGGAGGCGGAGCTGAGCCACGCCAGGGGAGCCGCCGGTACCGTCGCCGCGCGGGCCGCGCAACTGGAGCGACGGGCGGCACTGCTCACCGAGGCCGCCGACGCCGCACGCGCCGCCGAGGACAGCGCCGAGCGACTCAAGGACGCCGACGGACGGCTCGCCGAGGCCGCGTTCCGGGCCGGCTTCGACACCCCCGAGTCCGCGTCCGCCGCCCTCCTCGACGACGACGCCCACCGCGAGCTGCAACGGCGCCTGGACGCCTGGCACACGGAGGAGGCCGCCGTGCGCGCGGTCCTCGCCGAGGCCGACACGGCGGACGCCGCCCACCGGCCGCCCGCCGACCTCACCGTGGCCCGGGCCGCCGAGGCCGACGCGGACCGGCGGCTGCGGCAGGCCGTCTCCGCGCGGGACGCCGCCGACCGCCGCCGCGGCGAACTCGACCGGCTCTCCGCGCGCGCGGCGACCGGCGTACGCCGGCTGGCGCCGCTGCGGGAGGAGTACGACCGCGTGGCCCGCCTCGCCGCCCTCACCGCGGGCACCTCGGCCGACAACGAACGCCGGATGCGCCTGGAGTCCTACGTCCTCGCGGCCCGCCTGGAACAGGTGGCCGCCGCCGCGACCGTACGCCTGCGGCGCATGTCGTCCGGCCGCTACACCCTCGTCCACTCCGACGACCGGGCCGGGCGCGGCCGCAGCGGTCTCGGACTGCACGTCGTCGACGCCTGGACGGGCCGCGAGCGGGATACGGCGACCCTGTCGGGCGGCGAGACGTTCTTCGCCTCGCTCGCCCTCGCCCTCGGACTCGCGGACGTCGTCACGGACGAGGCGGGCGGGACGGGCCTGGACACCCTCTTCATCGACGAGGGCTTCGGCAGCCTCGACGACCAGACCCTGGACGAGGTCCTCGACGTCCTCGACTCCCTGCGCGAACGCGACCGCAGCGTCGGGATCGTCAGCCACGTCGCCGACCTGCGACGGCGCGTCCACGCCCAACTCGAGGTGGTGAAGGGCAGGTCGGGATCGGCCGTACGGCTGCGCGGGGCTGGCTGAGCGGACCGGGCGCGCGGGACCGCCGGGGCGGCCGGAGGACGGCCGCCCCGACCGGGCTCAGAGCTGGGAGAGTTCGTCCACCAGGTCGTCCAGGCCCAGCGAACCCTGCGACAGCGCCGCCATGTGCCAGGCCTTCGCGTCGAACGCGGCACCGTGGCGCTCCCTGGCCTTCTCCCGGCCCAGCAGCCATGCCCGCTCGCCCAGCTTGTAGCCGATCGCCTGGCCCGGCATCGACAGATAGCGGATCAGCTCGCTCGCCACGAAGTCCGTCGGGCGGCTGCTGTGCGCGCCGAAGAACTCCAGCGCCAGCTCCGGCGTCCAGCGCTCACCCGGGTGGAACGGCGAGTCCGCCGGAATCTCCAGCTCCAGGTGCATGCCGATGTCGATGATGACGCGGACCGCGCGCATCATCTGCGCGTCCAGATAGCCGAGCCGCCGCTCCGGGTCGGTGAGGAAGCCGAGTTCGTCCATCAGGCGCTCCGCGTACAGCGCCCAGCCCTCGGCGTTGGCGCTGACCCCGCCGACGGTGGCCTGGTAGCGCGAGAGGTCGTCGGCCACGTGCGCCCACTGCGCGAGCTGGAGATGGTGGCCGGGGACGCCCTCGTGGTACCAGGTCGAGACCAGGTCGTAGACCGGGAAGCGGGTCTGCCCCATGGTCGGCAGCCAGGTACGGCCGGGCCGGGAGAAGTCGGCGGACGGCGCCGTGTAGTAGGGGGCCGCGGCACCTCCTGGCGGGGCGATGCACGACTCCACCTTCCGCACCCGCTCGGCCAGTTCGAAGTGGGTGCCGTCGAGCGCCTCGATCGCCTCGTCCATCAGGTCCTGCAACCACTGGCGGACCTCGTCGACGCCCTCGATGTGCGTGCCGTGCTCGTCGAGGTGCGCGAGGGCCGTCCACGGGGTCTCGGCGCCGGGCAGGACCTTCTCGGCCTCCTGCTTCATCTCGCCGAGCAGCCGGTGGAACTCCGACCAGCCGTACGCGTACGCCTCGTCGAGGTCCAGGTCCGTGCCGTTGAAGTAGCGCGAGAAGCGGGCGTAGCGCTCACGGCCGACCGTGTCCGGGGCGTCGCCGATCGTCGGCGCGTACACGTCGCGCATCCAGTCCCGCAGCTCCACGAGGGCCGCGTTCGCGGTACGGGCGGCCTCGTCGAGTTCCGCGCGCAGGGACTCGGGACCCCCGGAGGCGAAGTCCTCGAACCAGCCGCGGCCGTTGCCGTCGGTGTCCGACCACTCGGTGAGCTGCTCGATGAAGATCGCCGTCGGCTGCGGGCCGCCGTACAGCTTGCGGTCCAGGCCGAGGGCGAGGGACTCGCGGTAGCCGCGCAGCGCGGCCGGCACGGCTCGCAGGCGCTCGGCGATCGCGGCCCAGTCCTCGTCGGTGGCGCTCGGGGTGATCGTGAACACCTCGCGCACCGAGTGCACCGGGCTGTGGATGTTGCTCACCGTGCGCAGGCCCTCGTCGGCCTCGTGCACCGCGAGTTCCGCGGTCAGGCGCTCGCGCAGCAGACGGGCGCACCGGCGCTCGATGTCACTGTCCGCGCCGGGCTGCCGCTCGGCCTCGTCCAGCCGGGCCAGGGTGGTGCGCGCGAGGTCGGCGAGCGCCTGCTGGCCGGCGGGCGAGGTGTCGGGCAGCCTGCTCGAACTCTCCTTCACGCCGAGATAGGTGCCGGTGAGCGGGTCGAGGGCGATGAGTTCGTCGACGTAGGCGTCGGCGACCTGACGGGGCAGCGGGTTCTTGGTCTGTGACATGCCGACCATCCTCGTACGGAGGGGCGGCCCGCGTCAGCCCGGTTTACCCCGCTCCGGGCTCTGTTCGGTCCGATTTCGCCGAGAGCGTGCCCGGCTGAGCGCCGGGCGGCAGCAGCGGGCCGCAGTCCCACTGCTGGAAGATCAGCCGGGTCTCCACCCGGGCCACCTCACGCCGGGCCGTGAACTCGTCGAGGACCAGACGCTGGAGATCGGCCATGTCCGCGACCGCGACATGGACCAGGTAGTCGTCGGGACCGGTCAGATGGAACACGGTCAGCGACTCCGGCAGCGCCCGGATCCGCTCCACGAACGGCCCCACCAGCTCACGCCGGTGCGGCCTGACCTGCACCGACAGCAGCGCCTGAAGGCCCCTGCCCAGTTTGGCGGGGTCGAGCCGCAGCCGGTGGCCGAGAATGAGCCCCGAGCGGCGCAGCCGGGCCACCCGGTCCAGGCAGGTCGACGGGGCGACCCCGACCTGCGCGGCGAGGTCGCGGTAGGTGGTCCGGGCGTCGTTCTGCAACAGCCGCAGCAGATGCAGATCCACCGGATCCAGTACGACGGATTCGGCCATGTGGCGAACGTAGCACGGCCCTCGGCCCCGTGATCCCGGCCGCTGTTCACCCTTCGGTCATGGACACGCCTTTGGACTCCGCGAGCACGCCCGCGTACGACGACGTACGCCCCGCACCCAGAGCACTGGCCACCGAGGCGGTGCACGCCGGCCGTGACGACCTCGCCCGGCAGGGACTGCACGCCCCGCCGATCGACCTGTCCACCACCTACCCCTCCTACGACAGCCGCGCCGAGGCCGCCCGCATCGACGCCTTCGCCACCGACGGCGCCGAACTCGGCGGAAGCCCGGTCTACGCGAGGCTCGGCAACCCCACCGTCGCCCGCTTCGAGACCGCTCTGGCCCGGCTGGAGGGCACCGAGGCCGCGGTGGCGTTCGCCAGCGGCATGGCCGCGCTGAGCGCGGTGCTCCTCGTCCGGTCCGCCATGGGTCTGCGGCACGTCGTGGCCGTGCGCCCGCTGTACGGCTGCAGCGACCACCTGCTCACCGCCGGGCTGCTCGGCACCGAGGTGACCTGGACCGACCCGGCGGGCATCACCGACGCGCTGCGCCCGGACACCGGCCTGGTCATGGTCGAGACACCGGCGAACCCGACGCTGGCCGAGGTGGATCTGCGGGCCGTCGCCCACGCCTGCGGCTCCGTGCCGCTTCTCGTCGACAACACCTTCGCCACCCCTGTGCTGCAACGCCCCGCCGAGCAGGGCGCGCGCCTGGTGCTGCACAGCGCCACCAAGTACCTGGGCGGGCACGGCGACGTGATGGCCGGTGTGGTGGCCTGCGACGAGGAACTCGCCGGACGGCTGCGGCAGGTGCGGTTCGCCACCGGCGGGGTGCTCCACCCGCTCGCCGGATACCTGCTGCTGCGCGGGCTGTCCACGCTTCCGGTCCGGGTACGGGCCGCCTCGGCCACCGCCGCGGAACTGGCCGCCCGCCTGGCGGACGACCCGCGCGTCGCCCGGGTGCACTACCCGTCCATCGGCGGTGCGATGGTCGCCTTCGAGGTGCACGGCGACCCGCACGACGTCATCGGTGGCGTCGGCCTGATCACGCCGGCCGTGAGCCTCGGCAGCGTCGACACGCTGATCCAGCACCCGGCGTCCATCAGCCATCGCATCGTCGACGCGGACGACCGGCGCGGCGCCGGGGTCGGCGACCGGCTGCTGCGGATGTCGGTGGGCCTGGAGGACGTCGAGGACCTGTGGACCGACCTGGACCGGGCCCTGGGGACACGGCCGGAACAGCCGCAGGTGACGGGTCTGCACCAGGCGATGAGCTGAGCCGACCGGCCTCGGAGGACGGGTGACTGGGTTGTCTGGGACGGGGGGCCAGGCGCGGCTGGACTCTCTCTGGGCCGGGCCGCGGCTGGCCTCTCTTCGGCTGGGCGCTGGGCGGTCCTGGGCTGGGCACCGGGCGCCGGGCCTGTACCCGGTGATGAGCTAAGCCGAGCGGCCTCAGAGGGCGGGTGGCCGGGCCGTCTTGGACGGGGCCAGACGCGGCTGGACTATCTGGGCCGGGTCGCGGCTGGCCTGTCTTGGGCTGGGCGCCGGGCGTGGTCGGCCTGTCCTGGGCCGGGCGCGCGGCCGGGGTGTTCCGGGGCGCGCGCCCTTCGAGGTCGCGCTGATCAGTCTCGCGGGCGCGAACCCTCGTACCGCGTCTGCTCGGTGTCGTACGGCAGGCGGGAGGGCACCAGGGGCGCGTCCAGTCGGGCCGTGACGACCAGGGTGCCCTCCTCGATCTGGAAGTCGAGCGGCAGGCCGAGGCCCCGCATGGCGGCGACCATGCCGGTGTTCGCGGCCTGCGTCACGGCGTACACGCTCGCGCAGCCCGCCTCGACGGCCATCGCCACCAGCCGGCCCAGCAGTTCGCCGCCGATGCCGCGGCGCTGCCAGGCGTCCTCGACGAGCAGCGCGACCTCCGTCTCGTCGCCGTCCCACAGCAGATGGCCGAGGCCGACGATCCGCCCGGAGGCAGTGCGCGCGGCCAGCGTACGGCCGAACCGCGGGCTCAACAGGTGGTCGAGATAGCGGTCGGCGTCGCCGACCGGCCCGTGGTAACGCAGGCCGAGGGTGCGCGCCGAGCAGCGGGCGTGCATCTCCCGGGCGGCCGCGAGGTCGCCGGTACCGGCCCTGTGCACGGTGATCGCGTCGCCCTCGGGCAGCGTCAGCACGTCCTGGCCGCGCGGAACGCGCGGACCGAGCCGGGTGTCCAGTTCCACCAGGGCGCGCGCCCGGGCGAACTCAGTGGGTGTGAAGGGCAGGTACGGCCGCTCCACGGTGATCGTCCCGCCCTCCGGCGCCCGCAGCCGCATCACCGTGTCCTCCAGCGTCCCTTCGGCCGGCACCTCCCGCGAGTCCCCGGCCGGGGCCGACCGCTCCGGCAGCGAACGGATGGTGCACCGCCCCAGCAACTGCCGCAGTGTCAGCGGGAGTTCCGCCGGGTCGAGCGCCGTGCGCGTGGCCAGGCCCAGAACCCGTGTCGGCGCGTCCACCAGATCGTGCGCGTCGGCCCGCTCGATCCACGTGTCGGCGCCGCCGGCCAGCGCGACCGCCCGGGTGATGCCCGACGCCTCGAGCCCGCCGGGAGCGCGCAGCAGGAACTCGTCCACCGTGCCCTCGGCCAGCGGATGCGCCTGAAGGCTGAGGATGTCCACCTGCCGGGCGGCCAGCGCCGCGCAGAGCGCGGCCAGCGAACCGGGCGCGTCCCGCACGGTCGTCCGCATCCGCCACAGCGCGCTGCCGCCCGGCGCCGCTTCGTCCGCCGCGGGGCCGGCGGCCGACGGCCCGGCCTGCTGGGCGGTGGGCGGCCGGGCGCCGGTATCGTCGGCGGGCGGTGCGTGACCGTGGCGGCGTGCCCACCACGTGTGGAAGGCCGCCGTGGCCACCAGGGCGAACGCCGAGATCATCAGCAGGGCCGGACCGCCGGGGCCGTGGCCGATCAGGTTCGCCACCGCGTCGGCCACGGCGACCGCCGTGAAGAGCGCGGCCAGTTCGACCAGGTCCCGCCGCCAGTGATGCGCCCGGCGTCCGTGCTTCGACCACGTCGTGTTCGACACTTCTCCAGTCATACGACCACTGTGGCGGAACGGTGTTGCGTGATCGCGAACGCGCTGTGACCGATGAGTAAAGCGATGTTCGCACCTTTCGTCGCTGTTTCGTGAAGTTGTTCCTTCGGCCGTTTCCAGAGGTGCGCCGACGGGTGCCGGGTCAGGCGGCGGCAGCCGCCTCCGGGGCCAGCGCGCCGCGCAGCCGGCGGGCCTGTGCGACCAGGCGCGACGAGCCGCCCCGGTCCGCCGCCCGCGCCAGGTGCGGCAGGTCGCCCCGCGCCCCCGACCGCTCTGCGCACTCGGCCGCCACGGCCAGCAGATCACCGAGCCCCCGCACCGGCCCGTCCGGTCCGTCGGCGGCGAGGACGGAGAGCAGCGGCGGCAGGGCGTGGTTGAGCAGACCCCACACGGTGGCGTACGCCCCCGTGGCCGCGGCCGTGCGCAGTGACTCCGCCAGCCGCAGCGGCTTCACCGCGCCGTCCCGCACCAGCTCTCCGAGGTCCGCGCCGAGGCGGGAGGCGTCCAGCTGCCCGCGCGCGGCGAGGACGAGCAACGCGTCCACGGCGGCCAGCCGGTCCTCCGGGTGCCGGGCGCCCAGCCCGTACGCCACGCACAGGTGCGTCGCCTCGCCCGCCTCGCCGCCGGACTCGGCCAGCAGCGGAAGCACGGCGGCCACGCCCCGGGTGTCGTCCACGGCCACGGCGGACACGTCCTGCAGGAACCGCACGGCCACCAGCTCACGCAGTTCGGGCAGCACGGCCAGCCAGTGGGGCCGCGGGGAGTAGGCCCAGTGGTAGCAGTAGCGGCTTTCCGCGACGGCGCTGGAGGGCTTGCCCAGCGCGCGGAAGGCGTCGGGGAAGTCCTCCTGCAGCTCCAGGAGTTCACCGGACTCGACCAGTATCCGCGGGGCCGAGGTGCGACGCCGGATCGACGGCGGCACGGGAGCGCCGGCGGTCAGCCGGCGGGCGAGCCGCCTCCCCTCCGCCGTGCCCAGGGCCGCCGCCCGCTCCGCCGCAGCCGCTGCCGCCGGGCGGTCCGCGCGCCGCACCCGGAGCAGCGCCTGCGCGAAGTCCGCCTCCGACACGCGCGCCCCCAGACGCCGGTACGCGTCGAGCCGCTCCACCAGTTCGTCCGGCTCCAGCAGGCCCGTGCTCCAGGTCGGGGTCGAGAGCAGGAACGGCAGGGGATCCACGCGCATCCGGTACGCCACCTCCCACAGGCGGGCGTCGAAGGCCTGGGAGAGCGCGGTGTGCACGCAGGAACGGGCTGATTTCGTGACCCGGGCCGAGGCGCGCAGCGTGCCGGTCTTCAGCTTTCCACGCAGTGTGATGAGCAGCAGGTCCAGGCCCGCGGACGCGTCGAAGCCACCCCGGGCTTCGCCGAATTGATGGTCGAGCCGCGCGTGGTGGTACTGGCCGCCACCGTCCCACCACCGGCGGGAGATCACCGGTTCCAGCGCCTGAAGCAGGGCATCGCGGTCGCGGTGGGCGTGGCGCACCAGCCCGTCCAGGGCGCGTTCGAAACCGGTCACGTCGGAGTCGGACTCCAGCGCGGCCCCCACCTCCTCGGCGAGCTCGACGACGGAGGCCGCCGCGGGGGCGAGCCGCGCGGGCTCGGGAACCAGCGGGAGCACCTCCTCGTACGCCGAGGCCGCCTGTGCCGGTGCGGCCCCCAGCGACCCGACCGCCCGGGAACGCAGCGGAGGGATCAACTCCTCCGCCGCGAGCGCGATTTCGGCGCGCACCTCGACGGAGCTGACCTTCTTCGCATGCCGCTCGGCGAGCTTGAGCGCCCGCTCCTGCACGCCGGCGTCCTCGTGCCCGAAGGCCTGCGCGACGGCGGGCAGCAGCTCGTCGGCCGCCGCGGCGTCCCGGGCGAGCACCTTGCCGAGCAGCACGAGCTGTGCCCGCACCAGCTTGCGCTCCGGCCGGAACAGCACCGCACCGGACACCTCGGCCAGGTGGCGATGCGACATCCGCCCCTCCAGGGCCAGCGCGCCCAGCACCGACTGGGCGTGCGAAGCGACCGGGGACACCGCGTCCGAGGCGAGCGCCATCCAGTCGGCCACCCGCTCCCGCTGTTCCTCGCGGGTGAGCGCCAGGGTCGTCAGCACCCGCAGGAACGCCCGGTGGTCGGCGTTCGTGCCGCCCCGCAGCAGGCGGGCCACGCACGCGTCGACCGTGGCCCTCCGGTCGAGCCGGCCCTCCGCCGTGAGCTGCCCGAGCGCCCCGTGCCAGCTGCCGGGGCCTTCGTCGGGCCCCCATTGCAGCAGGCCGCCGATGTCGTTCACCTCGAAGAGCGCGGCCACGAGCGGTACGAGGTGCGGGTCCGTGCGCAGCCGCTCCAGCAGGGTGTTGCCACGCTGCCAGCCGCCACCGACCTGCTCCACCCAGCCCCGTACATAGGCGTCGGTCGTCGGGACCGGGCAGCCCGCCAGGCGCACCAGGGCGGACATCAGCTCGTAGGGCACACGCGCGGTGGCGGGCCGCTGGGCGAGCCGGCCCGTCAGATCGGCGAGCCAGCCGGTCTCCCGGCCGGCGAGGACACGGAGCAGTACGGCGGGGGAGACTCCCGGCCAGCGCATGTCGGCGGCCGCGATCCAACTCGCCACGCCGGCCGCGCCGGTCTGGCACGCGACCCCGGCCACGTACAGCGCCGGAGACGAGCGGCGGGACGACGAGTCCCAGCGCGCCGCTCTGAGCTCCTTGCGCAGTGCCTTCAACTCCGGGAAGAAAGACCGGCGTTCAGCGTCGGTCATGGCATCCAGCAGACCGATCACCTCGGCCGTCCGCCCGGCCCGCAGTGCCTCCATCAGCGATGTCATCGCACACCCCCGTCGACTCGTGCCACGTCCTGCTCCACCACGGGCTGCTCCCCGGTACCGCCCCGCCGCGCCATCCGCACCGACAGCGCGTGTTTGCAGGGCCCGCGCCCGCCCAGGTACTTCGCCCACCACTGGCAACTGCAACTGAGCACGCCCTGCTCCTCGCGCACCCGGTGCGCGTGCCCGTCCTCGGCCGTCACCGTCGCCAGGGCGCCGTCCAGGGCGACCGCTCCAGCGGCGACGAGTCCGCGCGCGGCCCGTAGACGCGGGTTGTGCCGCTCGGCGCGATCGGCGTCGTAGGGCAGCTCCCGGTGGAAGTACGCCGCCTCCGCGGTGTCGTACCCGACCCGGCCCGAGGTGCCGAGCCGGACGAGCGCCGCACGGACCCGCTCCGGGGGGAGCCCGGAGGAGGCGGCGAGGTCGACGACGTCGACGCGGGGTTCCCAGGCCAGCAGCACCGCGATCAGCTCCGCGTCCTCGGCCGCCTCGTCGGTGGCGAGCGCGTCCAGCACCCCGCCCTCGCCGGAGAACCCGCGGGAGGCGTCGGGCGACAGCGTCAGCGTCAGCCGCATGCCCGGCAGGACCGCCTCCCAGGCACTGGCCGTGGCGCCGACGCCCGCGACCGCCGGGCCGTACACGCGCAGGGCGGTCGCGTGCCTCAGCACCCGCTGCAGCGCGGCAAGCCGCTCGGGCCCGGGCAGGCAGACCGCGCCCGGCACGGGCCGGGTGGTCGGCCGCAGGGCGCGGCCCGCCGGAACCACCCACCGCGCACCGCCCCCGGCGCCGCGCGGCCCGCTCCGCGGCAATGACCGCAGGAACCGCACGGCCTCGGCCGCCGGCAGCTCGGCCCGCAGATCGAAGCCGGCGGCTGTGACCTGGGCCTCCGCGAACCCGCGCAGCCAACGGTCCGGCAGCGGCACCTTCTTCTCCACCACGGGTCCGTCCAGTGTGGTCACGGCCAGCTCCTCGGGGCCCACCCGCATATGGAGCGGATCGTCCGAGCCGATCCGGGACAGCGCCTCGCGCAGCGGGTTGTTGACGTCGACGTTCGTCGTGCCGTGCCCCACCTCGCCGCCGTCCAGGCCGGAGCGCAGCACATCGAGGCGCGCGTACACCCCGCAGCAGCCGGAGAAGGACTCGAACCGCAGCCGGTCGCCGTTCCCCGTCACCACCGGGTCGAGGGAGGCGCGCAACTGCGGCTGGTAGTAGCGGGCGGCCGCCACGTCCGCCACCGCCAGCAGCCCGGCCGACGCGACCTGAGGTGATGTCAGGAAGCCCGAGAAGAACCGCGGATGGTCCTGGACACCCGAGGGCGTCGCACCCCTGGACGTCTCAAGTCCCAGGAGCTGTCCGCCCGCTGAGGGCTCCAGCGCGGAGGGTCGGCAATAGGCCACGGCCTGCAAGGATCGCGTCATGGAAAAACCGTAGGAGCGACCACTGACAACGGGTCCCGACCTGCGGAAATCCCCTTCGCGGGACGGGGGGAGAGGTGGACGTGGCCGAGAACGAGTCGCCTGCGGTCGTGGTGGCCGGCCGGACGCGGGCGACGGTCAGCGGCTGCCGTCCAGGAGGACGCGCGCGACCAGGGCCGGGTCGTCGCTCATCGGGACGTGCCCGCAGCCGGGCAGACGCACGAGCCGGGCCCGGGGGATGATGTGCTTGGCGCGCACTCCCTGGCGGCGCACCAGCAGCCGGTCCTTGGTGCCCCAGGCCACGGTGACGGGGATGCCGGGCAGGACATCGGTGAAGCGGACGTCGACGCCCGCGCGGAGGGTCTCCTCGAATCCGCTCGCCCGCGCGAGGGCCAGTGTCTCGGCCACCACCGCTTCGGGCGAACGGCGGGCAGGGCGGGCGTAGATGGTGCTGGTCAAGGCGGTGCGGCCGGCCGCCGTCCGGGAGAGCCCCTCGACCAGGGGCAACGGCATCCTCCGGGCGAGCGTGCGCATCGTGCGCAGCACGCCGAAGGCGTAACGCCGCTCGGACCGCGTCCAGAACCCCGCCGGTGCCAGTGCGGTGACGGACCGTACGAGCTTCTCGCGGCCCAGTTCCAGGGCCAGAAGGCCGCCCAGGGAGTTGCCCGCCACATGGGGCCGTTCTATTTTCAGCGCCTCGCACAGGGCGCCCAGGACGACGTTCATCGTGGGCAGGTCGTGCCGGAGCCCTTCGGGCAGCGCGGGGGAGGCGCCGAAGCCCGGCAGGTCCACGGTGATCACCTCGCGTTCGGGCGCGAGCAGGTGGACCACCGGGTCCCAGGCCTGGCGGTGGTGTCCGATGCCGTGCAGCAGGAGCAGCGGTTCGCCGTCGCCCACGCGCGCGTAGGAGAGGGTCACGGTCCGCGGGCCCTGCGCGGAGGGGACCTCGAAGGAGACGGTGGCGGACATGGGGGCTCCTCGTGGGGGACGCCGGCAACGACGGCAGACAGGCTGTCAGCAATTGCTACTGACGGGTAGCCCCGTGGTGGCGTGAAACCCGAAACGCCAACGCCCTTCTTCGGCCACGGGCGGCGCACCCCGACCCGGCGCACCTGGACACGAACGCCGGACGTCGGTTGGGATGAGGGCGTGACCACCGACACCGGCACCGAGGTCTTCGCAGAGCACCGACCCGTCCTCATGGGAGTCGCCTACCGCATGCTCGGGCGGGTGGCGGACGCCGAGGACGTGCTCCAGGAGGCCTGGCTGCGCTGGTCCGCCGCCGACCGGAGCGCCGTGCGCGAGCCGCGCGGCTTCCTGGTGCGGGTCACCACCCGGCTCGCCATCGACCGGCTCCGCCGGATCAAGGCGAGCGGCGAGTCCTACGTCGGCCCCTGGCTGCCGGAACCGCTGGTCACGGATCTCGCGCGGACCGTCCCTGACCGCCTGAACCCGGCCGGATCCCGGCGCTTCCGAGGTCGTGCGAACGGCTTGTGAACACCGCGCGACATGCTCCTGTGCGCCGTCCGAGGGAACGAGGATTGGTCTTGACCAAGGGTGGGGGCCGCCTTATCGTCACAGATAAGTACAACAACCTTTAATAAACAAGGGCGCTTAAAACGCTGCCGGATCACGGCGATTGCGGAGGACAGGGTGGGGACCACGCAGCTGGAATCGGTGCCGGAGCCGAAGTACTGGCATCTCAAGACCTTGCTCAGCGAGGCACTGGACTCCGAGTTCTCGGTGGGCGAGATCCTGCCCAACGAACGAGAGCTCGCCGCCCGCTTCGGCGTGGCCCGCGCCACGCTGCGCCAGGCGCTTGAGCAGCTCGAGCTGGAGGGACGGCTGCAGCGCCGCCGCGGTGTCGGTACGACCGTCGCACCGCCACGCATGGGCGTGGCCGTCGGCACCGAGCGGCACGCCTGGCCGGGCGCGTCCGGCGACACCTGGCAGAGCGTCGACTGCGCCCGGTCCGTCGCGCCGGCCGCGATCGCCGACGCCCTGGAGACCGGCCACGAGGAGCCCGTGCACATCGTGCGCCGCTCCCGGATGAGCCACGGCCAGCCGGTCGCCGCCGAGCTGCTCTACGTTCCGGACGCGTCGGTGCCCGACCTCAGCGCGATCGACGCGCCCTCGGGGCCCGCACGCGCGCGTGCCGTGCTGCGCGAGCTGCACCGCCTCGAGCTGGAGGGCCAGGACCGCTCGGTGGAGCTGGGCTCGGCCCGCGCGGACGACGCCAAGGAGCTCGACCGGCTGCCCGGCGCCCCCGTCCTCGTCGTCACCACGCGCTTCGTCGTCGAGGGACGCACAGCCGCGATCTCCGTCGCCACCTACCGCGCCGACACCTGCCGCCTGACCTTCGGCGACTCGGGCGGCGTGGAAATACACCACGGCCCGCACCAGCAGGCGTCCTAGCCGACGGGTCTCCTGCCCGGCGTCGCACCGCCCCGGACAGGCCGGCCGTCACTGTCGCCGTCACCGTGACCGACCCCCGCCGGAAGCGGTCGGCCGTCACTGGAATGGGCGGACCCTCGGCTGCCCCTCCGGGGCGGCTCGTCGCCGGGACGGACGACCCCCCACCGGGACCGGTGGCCCTCACCGGGAGCGGCATCGGGAGGCGCGGATCCCCTCCCGTCGCCCCGTCACCGTGCCCGGCGTGTCGTCGCCGTGCCCTCGACCGCGAACAACTGCTCCTCGACGTGGTCGAGGGCCAGGCGGAGCGCGCCCGTGGCCACCGCCGCCTCGCCGAGCATCGACAGGGTCACCTTGGGCGGGCGCAGGCAGTAGCGGTCCAGTTCGCGCCGCAGCGGCTCCAGCACGCCGTCCAGCCCGGCCGCCCAGCCGCCGATGACGACGAGTTCCGGGTCCAGGGCCAGCGCGAGGGCCGCCACGTCGTGGACGAGCCGGTGGATGAACCGTTCGACGGCCGCGCCGGCCCGCAGGTCACCACGGCGGGCCAGCGCGAAGACCTCGGCCACCGCTCGCTCGTCCAGCGGATGCAGCGGCTGGTCCGTCGTCGACAGCAGCGTCTCGGGCGTCGCCTCCCGGCCCAGCAGGTGCAGCGCGCCGATCTCACCGGCGGCCCCGCCGAACCCGCGGTGCAGCCGCCCGCCGATCAGCGAACCGGCGCCCGGGCTCAGCCCGGCCAGCACGAAGACCATGTCGTCGGATTCGATGGCGGCGCCCTTCCAGTGCTCGGCCACCGCCGCCGCGTTCGCGTCGTTCTCGACCAGCACCGGGCACTTGAAAGAGCGGCTCAGCCGTTCACCCAGGTGCAGGCCGGTCCAGCCGGGCAGCGCCGTGCCGAGCCGTACCGTGCCGTCCGCCTCGACGATCCCGGGCGTGCCGACCCCGACGGCCCGCAGTGAACTGCGCGGGACACCGGCCCTGCGCAGCAGTTCGGCGACCGCGCCGCGCAGCCGCTCCAGCCGCTCGTCCGCCCCGGCGGTCTCCTCCACGTCCTTGGCCTGGGAACCCACCACGCGGCCGTCCAGGTCGGCCAGCAGCACGGCGACCCGGTGCGCGCCGATCTCCAGGCCCAGCAGATGCCCGGCCTCGGCCCGGAACCGGAACCGCCGCGCGGGCCGCCCCTGCCGCCGCGCGGCGCCCTCCTCGGCCGCCGTCTCGACGACGAGTCCCGCCACGATCAGGCCCTCCACTACGCCCTCGACCGTAGGCCGGGACAGCCCCGTCACCCGGGTGATCTCCGTGAGCGTCGCGCAGTCCGTGGCACGCAGCGCGTGCAGCACCACCGCGGAGTTGATCCTTCGCAGCAGCGAGGGATCCCCGCCGGTCAGCCGCCCCACCGTCCGTCCTCCCAGCTCGTGCGCGTGTTGGGCGGATCGTACTCGGCACGGGTCGGGGCGGCGAGCGCCGGGCACGGCACGAGCACGCGCCCGGCGCGGCGCCGCCCGCACGGCGGTGCGGTCGCTGACGCCCCGCCAGTTGTCAGTGGGGGCCGCTTTACTGGAGCACATGGACATCGCGAAGGCTCTCGCCGTCATCGACCGGCTGCGCTGCGGGGAGTATCCCGCCCGGCGCACCAGGACGGAGACCGGCACGGCCGGACCCGGTTACCGCGTGGCCGAGTTGGAGACGAGCGACGACTTCTGGGAGGACGACGGCAGCCGGCGCGAGGCGACGGCGGAGCAGTACGAACTCGACCGGGACGGACTGGGGGAGCGGCTCTCCGGACGCTGGGGCCCGCCGCAGGTGTTCAGCCTGTACAGCGTGCTCGAACGCACCCTGTCGGGCGAGGACGTGCCCGAGCCGTGGGCCTCGCTCAGCGGGCACGTACCGGACGTCCAGCTGTGGAGGGCGCGGGAAACCGGCCCGTGGATAGCGCTCGGCGTCTCCCAGTGGGACAAGGAGCTGCCGTTCCAGCTCCTCGCGGTCGTCACCGACGTGGACCCACCCTGACCCGCGCGCTACGACGCCTCCGCGGCCACCCTCAGCCGTGCGAACTCCTCGGCCATCGTCTCGGCCGTCCAATGCGCGTTCAGCCCGCTCGGGTTGGGCAGCACCCACACCCGCGTGTCGCCGAACGTCCTTTGCTGCGGCCCCACTTGGGCCGTACGGTCGCCGAACGCCGCCCGGTACGCGGTGACGCCCACCACCGCAAGCCACCGCGGCCGCAGCCGCGCCACCTTCAGCGCCAGCAGCCGTCCGCCCTCGCGGTACTCCTGGGGCGTCAGCTCCTGCGCCCGGGCCGTCGGCCGCTCCACGACGTTCGTGATGCCCAGCCCGTACGACAGCAGCTCGCCCTGCTCCGCGGGCCGCAGCAGCCTCGGGGTGAACCCCGACCGGTGCAGCACCGGCCAGAACCGGTTGCCGGGCCGGGCGAAGTGGTGGCCGGTCGCGGCCGTCATCAGACCGGGATTGATGCCGCAGAACAGCACCCGCAGGCCGTCCGCGACGACATCCGGGACCGGACGGTCGCGGGCGGCCTCGAGTTCCGCCGGGGTGAAACGGGTCAGAGGATCGCCCCCGGCGCGTAGGCCGCGGCCGCCGGGTGCTGCTTCACGATCTCCTCGATCCGGCCCACGACCTCGCCGACCTGGTCGGCCGCCGCGCCGGTGAAGGACAGCTTGTCGGCCATCAGCGCGTCGAGCCCGGCGCGGTCGAGCGGGAGGCGGTCGTCGGCGGCCAGCTTGTCGAGCAGATCGTTGCGCTCGGCGCCCTGCTCACGCATGGCGAGCGCGGTCGCGACGGCGTTCTCCTTGATCGCCTCGTGGGCGACCTCGCGGCCTACCCCGGCCCGCACGGCGCCCATCAGCACCTTGGTGGTGGCCAGGAACGGAAGGTAGCGGTCCAGCTCGCGGGCGATCACCGCGGAGAAGGCGCCGAACTCGTCGAGCACCGTCAGGAACGTCTCCAGCAGCCCGTCCAGCGCGAAGAACGCGTCCGGCAGCGCGACCCGGCGCACCACCGAGCAGGACACGTCGCCCTCGTTCCACTGGTCGCCCGCCAGCTCGCCGGTCATCGAGGCGTAGCCGCGCAGGATCACCATCAGGCCGTTGACGCGCTCGCAGGAGCGGGTGTTCATCTTGTGCGGCATCGCGGAGGAGCCGACCTGGCCCGGCTTGAAGCCCTCGGTGACCAGTTCGTGCCCGGCCATCAGCCGGATCGTCTTCGCCAGCGAGGAGGGCGCCGCCGCGAGCTGCACCAGCGCGGTGACGACCTCGTAGTCCAGCGAGCGGGGGTAGACCTGGCCGACCGACGTGAACGCCCGTGAGAAGCCGAGGTGCCCGGCGACGCGCCGCTCCAGCTCCGCGAGCTTCGACGCGTCGCCGCCGAGCAGGTCCAGCATGTCCTGGGCCGTGCCCACCGGACCCTTGACGCCGCGCAGCGGGTAGCGGCCCAGCAGCTCCTCGACCCGCCCGTGGGCCACCAGCAGCTCGTCGGCCGCGGTCGCGAACCGCTTGCCGAGGGTGGTGGCCTGCGCGGCGACGTTGTGCGAGCGGCCGGCCATGACCAGCTCGCCGTACTCGGCGGCCAGCCTGCCCAGCCGGGCGAGGACGGCCACCGTGCGGTCCCGCATCAGCTCCAGCGAGAGCCGGATCTGCAACTGCTCGACGTTCTCCGTCAGGTCGCGGGAGGTCATGCCCTTGTGCATGTGCTCGTGCCCGGCGAGGTCGTTGAACTCCTCGATCCGCGCCTTCACGTCGTGCCGGGTGACCTTCTCGCGCTCCGCGATCGAGGCCAGGTCGACCTGGTCGAGGACCCGCTCGTAGTCGGCGATCGCCTCGTCCGGCACCTCGATGCCGAGGTCCTTCTGGGCGCGCAGCACGGCGAGCCAGAGCTGTCGTTCCAGCCTGACCTTCTGCTCGGGCGACCAGAGCGTGGCGAGCTCGGCGGAGGCGTAACGTCCGGCGAGGACGTTCGGGATGCGGGGCTTGGCGGGCGCTGAAGTCACGTAGACGGAGTTTACCCGGCATCCAGAGGGCCCCCGAAGCGTCCACATAGTCCAGAGAGCCCAGGTGGAGCGCGCTCGGACCGGAACGTCTCTGTCAGTCCGTGAGACGGATGTGAGAGCAGCCGGTGTAGAGACAGAGAAGCCCCCAGCTGTCCGGCTGGGGGCTTTCGCATGCGTGGACATCACTTCTCCTCGTGCGCGCCCTCCCGTTCGTTGGCGCCGGCGTTGACGATCCTGCGTACCTGCTGCCGTGTGTAGCCGGTGGCTTCACAGATGTCCTTCTGGGCCACGCCGTCCTGGTCTGCGGCGCGGATGGCTTCAGCCAGTTCCTGGCGCAGGATCTCCGTCCTCTGCTCGGACTCCCTGAAGCGTCCGGCGATGTGCTGAAGCGAGCGCTTATCCATGACACACAGTGTTCCATCCGTCATCATGGAACCTGATGTTACCTACTCATGACTTCCTTGCCTAGGTGGAGCCACTTGACGATGGAACACGATGTTCCCTAGAGTGGAGTTGTCGGCAGGGAAACCAGCCGACAACGCAAGCGGCCCCCGGCGGTGCTACCAACACCGACCGAGGGCCTACGGAACCACCCGATGCAACCGGGAGAACCGATGCTCAACCTTCTCACGTCCCCTCGCGCCGCCCGTACCGTGCGTGGCCTGATCGGGACCCTCATCGAGACGGCCGCCGACGCCGTCCGCTCCATCGCCCCCGCCACGCCGGCCGCCACCGAGCCGGTCGTCGAGGAGGCCCCGGACCCGGCCGGCACGTACGAGGCCGACGAGATGCCCGAGGTCGACGCCATCGAGGCCGCCGCCGCCGAGTACGAGCGCGCCGCCGACCAGGCCCGCCGCGCCGACCGCGGCAAGCGCGCCGCCCGCAAGGTCCTCGACCGGCTTCCCGCCGGCATCTACGGCACGTGGCGGATCTTCCGCACCCCGTCCTCGCGGCAGACCCCGGACCTCGCCGAGATCACCCGCATCTTCAAGGCCCACGGCCTCGGCCCCGTCCCCATGAAGGCATGCGCCCCCTCGCTGAAGGTCGAGCGCGCCGCCGCCGCCGACGAGCCCGCCGCCGCGGCCGTCGCCGCGGCCGTCGCCGCCTTCGCGGCCTGAGCCGACCACCCACCCTCTCGGCCGCCGCACAAGCGGCGGCCCCGGCGGGAGCTTCCACCTTCCGCACCGGGGCCTACGGCCGAACCTCGCACCACGCAAGGAGACCGACCATGCACACCACCGTACAGACCACCCCCTGCACCTCGCTGGCCGTCGCGACCCCACTCCACGAACTCCTCGCCGACGCCGACGCCCGCCACACCCAGCCCGCGCTCGCCGGCATCGCCGCCCTCACCACCGCCGAGCACACCCGTCCGGCCGACACCGACCGCATCACCCACCAGGCCGCCGCGGTCTACGTCGCCGCCCAGATCCACGCCGCGGCCACCATGGACCCCGACCCGGCCGCCACCCTCGACGACATCGCCGACGCCCTCCCCGAGGTCCTGCCGCAGGTCTTCACCACCATGGGCACGGACCCCGGCCTCGCCGAGACGCTGCTCCCCGAGGTCACCGACCGCGTGTGGGCGTACGTGGCCGTCGAGCACGCCCGCGCCGAGGCCGGCACCGACTACGGCTACGTGTTCGAGCTGCTGGCGGACGAGCTGAAGTGCGGCGCCAACCCGGCCGCCATCCGCACGCAGGTCCCCGGCGTCCTCCGCCGCGTCTACGCCGCGAAGGCCGGCGCGTGAGCGCCCGTAAGGCCGAGCAGGCGCCCACCCCAGCGGTGGGCGCCGTGGCCGCCACCAACGAGATCCGCGACCTGCGCGCCCTCCTCCACACGGTGCTCGACGCGATCACCCTCCCCTACGGCACCCCCAACTACGAGGCCCGCCTCGACGACCGCGCCGACTGGGCCCGCACCATGCGCAAGGCCCTCGACGAGGACCCGCGAGACCTCGGCTGGAACGCCGACTGGCTGCGGTCCAAGCTCGACGCCGAGGAGAAGAAGGCCAGGCTTCGTCACCGGCCCACGCGCGAGGTGCTGCGGCTGCGCATGCAGATGCGCGCCGCCAACTACAACCCGGACCGGCCCCACGAGGTCGAGGCGCTCGCCTGCGTCGCCACCATCGACACCGACCGCCTGAAGGCGGTCCTCACCGGCCGGGCCCCGCTCGACCACCGCATCCCCGGCGAGCGTCTCGCCGAGGTCCTCGGAGTTCGGGAGGTCGGCCGGTGAGCAGCATGCCGCGCACGGCGGTCGTCGAGGTCCTCGTCGTCAAGGCCCTGGAGGTCGACGAGCCCGAGTGGTGCATGGGCCACGGGGAGGACGGCGCCCACTTCAAGGCCGACGTCCTTCACCGGGGCCCGGACGTCTCCCTCACCTTCGACGGCCGAGAGGTCAGCGTCGCCAGCCTCGTACAGGCCCCGTACTCCCAGCAGTCCAGCACCCTGCCGGGCATCGCCGTAACCCTCCTCGCCCAGACCCTCGACCCGGCCGGCGCCCGGGCGTTCGCGGACGCCCTCACCGCCCACGCCCAGCAGCTGTACAACCTGGCCGACGAACTCGCCGTGCTCCTCGCCCGAGGTGGTCAGTGACCGCCCTCGTCCACCGTCCGACCGAGCGCGCCGCCATCCGCGCGGCCGCCCGGTCGGCCCGGCCCCTCCCGCCCGTCGACTGCCTCCTCGAGGCCGTCGTCCTCGCACGCCGTACCGGCGACCGCGAAGGCATGACCCTTGCCGCGCACCGCGCCGTGCGCGCTGCCGCTCCGGAGGTCGGCACCCCATGAACTCCCTGACCCTGTGGGCTCAAGCCCACCCCTGGCCCGCTGGCGTGGCCGCCGCGCTGCTGCTGGCCGCCACGGTGTGGGCGGCCCGCGCCGGGCGTAAGGCCGCGGCCCGGACCCCGGCCGCCGTGCTGGTCGCCTCGCTCGCCGCGATGGCCTGCACCGCCTACAGCGCCGACACCAGTTGGCGGTTCGCCGAGCACCGGCTCGACATGGCGTCCACGTCGGAGCGCGGCGCGATGTTCGCCGCGGCGGAACTGGCGCTGTTCGCCTGCGGGCTGATGGCCCGCCAGAACCTGCGCACCAAGGGCGCGCCCGGTACGCCCGGCACGCTCGTGTGGCTGATCACCGGAGTGCAGGTGATCCCCGCCTACTCGGAGTCCGGGATCGTCGGCGGCACCGTCCGCGCCGTCGTCGGCCCGATCCTGGCCGCCCTGCTCTGGCACCTCTCGATGGGCATCGAGCTGCGGCACGGACAGCCCGACAGCCTGTCGGGCAGTCTGCCCGCTCTGCTCGCCCGCGAGCTGCGGGAGCGGCTGCTGTCCCGCCTCGGCCTCGCCGTCCGCGACCGCAGCGCCGAGCAGATCACCCGCGACCGCGCCACCGTGAAGGCCGTCGCCCTTGCCGCCCAGCTCGCCGACATGAAGCCGGGCGCCCGCGGACGTGCCCGGGTCGCCCGGCGCCTGTCCGTGGCCGTGGGCAAGGCCCAGGCCGGCGCCGACCGGGAGCAGCGGGCCAAGCTCCTCGACCTCCTCGCCGCCCGCCGGCACGCCGCATCCCTCGCAACCATCGAACTGACCTCCCCTTGGGAGGGCAGTGAGATCACGGTGGAGCAGGTGGCAGACGAACGGCCGGAGCTTCCGCCCGCGCCTCGCCCGGAGGTGGTGCCCGCGGGCGTGCGGCTGCTGCCGATCGTGGCCCGCGAGGTGGTCACCAAGCCCGCCGATCCGACGTTCCGTTTCGACCACGGGCGGCAGCGCTGGGTACCGGCCGAACCCGCCACGGATGACCAGCCGCAGGCCCTCCCGGAGCCCCCGAAGGTGGTCATCCCGGAGTCGGTGCGGCCGCCATGGAAGGACACCGCCACCGCAGCCCACGACCCGTTCGACATCCACCCCTGGGCCAAGGCCGCCGTGCCCGCCGAAGCACCCCGGCGAGTGGTCACCGAGGTAATCACCCTCACCCCCAGTGAGCTGCTCAAAAGGGCACACAAGCTCAACCGCGACTTGGTCCGGTCGACGACCCGCCCGGTGACCATCGACCGCCTGCGCGACGAGTTCGGGCTGAGCCGCCGCGAGGCGACCGAACTGCGCCGTCAGGTGGTCACCCCGAAGGGAGACGACCGGTCATGAAGCCGATCATCCTGGGTGCCACCCTCGCCGTGCTGTGGCTGCTGCTCGACCTCCCGACCGCGCTGCCCTCCGGGGTCCTCGCGTTCGCCTGCCAGCCGGTCACCATCGCGTTCGCGGCCGGCCTCGCCGTCCGCCCGCACCTGCCCCGGGTTGGGGGGTGGGCGCAGTGAACGAGGAAGCCCTGTCCAAGGCGCTCGCCGCCGCGTCGGACGCCGCCGACGACACCCGCCAGCTCGAGGTGATCCGCGCCGTGCTCATCGCCCAGGCCGTACAGCAGGGCTTGCAGGCGCAGCAGCCGAAGCCGTGCGAGCACCACCACCCTGGCGCGCAGCCGTTCGACACGAAGAAGTGGCTCGTGATCGGCGGCGTGGTCACCGTCGGCTCGCTGGCCGCGTCCCTGTTCGCCGTCGCGGTCGCCATCGGCGCCGTAGCCGTCGCGATCCTCGCGCTCGTCCTCCGCGGCCTCTGGGCCGACTTCCAGCGCAAGGGCCGCTGACCTGCCCTTCCGTCCCCCGCGGCTCGCCCGCGGGGGTGCGGTGGGGCCGGACAGCCCGGCCCGCCCCGAGAGGAGCCCCATGAACCGCGAGCAGCACCTCGACCTGGCCGACGTGGCCGTCACCCGCGCCGAGCGCCTCGCCGGCATCGCCGAGCGCGCCGCCCGAGACGACTCCCCGTCCCGCACCGCCATGTACGCCGAGGCCGCCAACGCCTGGTCCGACATCGCCCGCACCCACGCCGCCATCGCCGCCGCCCAGCCCGCGAACGAGACCGGGGGCGACCGTGGCTGACGACCTGACGGCCAGCGACTTCACCTTCGGCGAGAAGGCCCGCCTGGCCGGCCTGGTCGCCCGCATGGCCAAGCGTGGACTCGCCGACGACGGCTCCGGCCGGATCCTCCGCGACCTGAAGCGCCGCGTCGAGCGCATCGAGGACACCGCTCGGCGCCGCAAGCACGGCCAGTAGCTGCACCCCGGGGACAGCCCCAAACCGCCAAGCAAGCGGCCGTCCCCGGGCCTCCCGTCCCTCCGCAGAGAGAAGGAACCACCAGCATGACCGACACCGAGACCACGCGGGTCAACGGGCACGCCGACCCGAAGGTGAAGCTGCTGAAGTTCGCGCCCGAGCCGCTGGCCGCTCCCGACACCGCGCCCGAGCCGACCGAGGTGGAAGCCGTCGACCGGCCCGACAACCCCCTCGCCGACTGGCTCACCGTGCCCGACGTGCCGGTCCTCCCGCCGTGGGCCCGGTCCTGGCAGTCCCTCTCCGCCAACACCGCAGCCCTGGGACGGCTGTGCGTGTGGCACGCCCACTACCACTCGCTCCGCGCGCCGAAGTACGCGGTCCGCATGGCGTGGCTGGCCGTCAAGGGCCTGTGGCGGGCCGCCCGCGGCCTGTGGCCCACCCTGGCCGCGTCCGACCGCAGCGCCGCCGTCAAGGCCCTGCGCGCGCAGACGAAGCAGCAGCCCGAGGACGTCGACCTTGCCGTCCGCTACGCGCTGCTGCACCGCGAGCGCACCCTCGCCCGCCGCTGGCGGTGGGGCGCCGCAGCAACCGGCGTCGCCGCCACGGCGGTCGGCTGGTACCTCGCCCCGCCGCTGCTCCAGGCCGGCATGGTCGCCGCCGCCACGATCCCGCTCGCCCACCTCGGCCGCGGCGAGGACGTCCAGCTGCTCGACACCCCCACGCCGCCGCTGCGGGTCGACATGAACGCGCAGCAGCTCAACGACGCCCTGCGCGCTGTCGGCCTGCTCAAGCAGGGCAAGGGCGACGACGACGGGCCGCGCATCACCTGCGTCATGGGCCCGGTCCGGGACGGCCGCGGCTGGGCCGTCGTCTTCGACCTGCCTCGCGGCGCCGGGAAGACCGCCGCCGACGTGCTGGCCAAGCGCACCGCCATCGCGGCGGAGTTGGGCGTCGACGAGATCCAGGTCATCGCCTCCCGCGTCCGGGCGGCCGGCGGCGGCCACGCCGGACGCGTGTCCATGTGGGTCGCCGACGACGACCCCTACCTGGGCGACCCGGTGCCCTCGCCGCTGGTGAAGCTGGAGACGTTCTCCGTGTGGGACCCGATCCCGTTCGGGCAGGACGCCCGCGGCAACCGCATCACCGTGCCCGTCATGTGGCAGTCCCTGTTCTTCGGCGGCCTCCCCCGCCGCGGCAAAACCTTCACCCAGCGCCTGCTCACGGCGGCCGGCCTGCTCGACCCCTACGTGCGGCACTACGTCGCCGACGGCAAGGGCGGCGCCGACTGGATGCCAGCGAAGGCCGTCGCCCACCGCCTCGTCATGGGCGCCGAGGACGACGCCGTCGAAGCGCTGAAGGCGATGCTGAAGGAGCTCCTGGCCGAGATGGAGCGCCGCTTCGCGCTGCTGCGCGGCCTGCCCGTCTCCGTCTGCCCGGAAGGCAAGCTCACCCCGGCGATCGTGGAGAAGTACAACCTGCCCGTCATCTTCGTGACCATCGACGAGCTGCAGGAATACTTCACCGCGATGGAGAAGGACGACCGCGACCAGGTCATCAACGACCTCTGCCGCATCGCCCGCCGCGGCCCCGCCGCCGGGTTCATCAGCAACTACGCCTCCCAGCGGCCCGACGCCGACTCGGTGCCCACCAAGCTGCGCGAGATCATCACCCTGCGGTACTCGACGCAGGTCGTCGACCAGACCTCCAGCGACATGGTCCTCGGCAAGGGCAAGGCCGCCCAGGGCGCCGACGCCTCCGTACTCTCCGAGGAGCACAAGGGCACGGGTGTCCTGGTCACCGGCCCGGCCTCGTTCGTGACCGTGCGAGCCGACTTCCTCGACGGCCCGGCGTTCTCCGAGCTGTGCCAGCGCGGCCGCGCCCTGCGGCAGAAGCACGGCCAGCTGACCGGCGACGCCGCCTCCGACGTCACCGCGGCCGCCGACCAGGCCGCCGTCACCATCGCCCCCGTCCTGTCCGACTGCCTCACCGTGATGCGGCACACCGCCCGCATGCACACCGTCGACCTGCTCCAGCGGCTGGAGAACCTCGACCCCGAGTACGGCGACTGGGACGCCGAACGCCTCGCCCGCGAGCTGGAGGACGCCGAAGTGAAGCGGACCACGAAGCAGGTGAACATCGGCGGGAAGAACCTCGCCGGCTACCGGCGCGAGGACCTGGAGGCCGCCGTGCCGCCCGAACTCCTCAACGCCCGGTAGACCCCTCCCCCTCTACAACCCCCGCCCGGAACACTCCCGCGGCCCCCCTCTACCACTGCTGTGGATCTAGAGGGGGGCCGCTACCGCTGTAGTGGGGGGTGTAGAGGCCACTGACCTGCGAAGTAGCGCCCCTAGAGGGGGCCAGAAGCACCCCCTGAAAGACGCCCCAGCAGGCATCACGGAGGGCATGGAGAGCGAGATCATCCGCTGGAACCGAGCGGCAGCCCTGGTACGCCGTCTACCACGTCACCGCGCTCGCCGCCGCTTGACCGCAGGTCGGTCAGAGCCGTGTCACGACCTCGGTGAACAACTGTGCCTCGAAGCAGGCACCTCAGATGCTGCCTGACACTCAGCCCAGCTTGAACTCAACGACGACATCGCCCTCGTGAGCCTTCTTCGTCGGCACCGGCTTCTTCCCCGAGTGCTCGACCTCCACCTGGTAGAACTTCTCACCCTCAGGCACGCCAGTAGCGGCGAAAGGGAACGTGCAGTCCGTGGCGCTCGGCACGCCCTCCTGAAGCTCGCCTGTTGAGAGCACCGTCCCGTCGGCGCTGTACACCGTCACGGTGGCGCCTTCCTGGATGTCGGCATACGGGCCGCTGTGGCGCGGCATGCACTGGCCCCCCTGATTCAGTTTCTGCATCGCTTCCCGCAGGCTGAGCACCAGCTTCACGTTGCCCTCCATCGTGAAGGTCTCCACCGGTTTGGACGCCCCCGGCGCCTTCGCCTCCCCACTCCCCGACAGGCCCCACGCCAGGCCCACGGCCCCGGCACCCACCACCAGCCCCGCCACCCCTGCAGCCGCCGCCACCCACCAGACGCGGCGACGCGGCGCAGGGGGCGCCGGCGACGCGGCAGGCTCCGGCAGGGCAGCAGACGGTTCACTCACAGGCTCTTCACGCATGCCTGGCAGCATCCCAGCCACCACCGGCACCGCACCCCGCCCGTACCCGGATCGTGACTCACACCGGAGGCTCGATGGCTCGCGGGCGACCTCTCATGGTCTGCAGCGTCCCAGGCTGCCCCGATCCCACGACGCTGGCGCCCGCTGAACGGGAAGATGAACCATGGAGACCGTCATCAAGGCCCTCGTCGGGCTGAAGCTCGTCGGCCTAGTGCTCTTCGCCATCGGACTGGTCATCAGCATCGCGTACACGCTCGCCGTTGGCCCGGACGACCCCGAGACGAAGCATGGCTACACCGCGGTCTGCAAGGACGGTACCGTGCACGCACCGCCGTGGAACTCCTGCAAGGACCACGGCTACCTCGACCATTGGACGACGGGCCCAGCCGCCCCGACAGCCGAGCCCCGAGCCGAGGACTCTGGCGTGCCCAACAATCTCCCGGCTGACGTAGTCAACGACGGCCTGGGAAGCATGCCCACGCCCAGCGCCTGTACCGATGCCGACGCCCGCGGTGTCGTCCCTCGGGACCGTTGGACGCCGTGCGGTCAGATCCTCGGCTACTTCGACGACTGGGCCACACCACCACCCGGAGCGCCAGTCGTCCCGTAAGTCCTGCAGTCGCCGAACATCCGGCCCGGTTGTCAGTGGCGGCCTGTAGCCTGCCGAGATGACCGTCAAAGGTGCATTCACCGTTGAACTTTCAGGCCCCTACGAGGCCCGCGCCGCCCTCCTCGAAGCGTTGGCGGAGGCATCCATCGCAGCCCAGCACATCCCTCCCTCCGCCGCTGGCCTCGACGAGGAGGCGAAGGGCTGGGTGCGCGCAGAATTCCACGAAGGCACAGACTCCCCAAGCGTGGACTTCCAACGCGACTGCCTCGAAAAGACCACCGCAATCGGCGAACAGTACGGCTACGTGTTGAGAAGCCACGGCATAGTCGTTGGCGCTGCTGCCCAGCTCAGCCACGTCGTGGACAAGCGGACCGGTGCCCTCGTCATCAAGGGGTTCAACATGACGGAGGACGACCTTGCCGTCATCGCCGAGCAGGCCGGCGTGCCCGTCGAGTTCCTGGAGTTCCGGGAGCCCCCTGGCGTCTGGGACGTGCCTGAGACGTAACAGGCAGGCGTGCGCGGTTAGCTGGCTGCCCTCGCCCGGGTACGAACCTCGGGCGGGGGCTTTTCGCCGTTTCAGGGCCCGGTGAGCAGCAGGTGCCCGTGCGCGTCGAGGACGGTCCGCACCTCGGGCACGTCGTCGTACTCCTGCAGCCGAGTAAGGACCGTGCGGGTCCGTGCGGCCGTGCGGTCGGAGGTGAGGTCTCCGGACAGCTCGATCACCCGTACCGCTTCTGCTGCGGCCTGCTCGGGCTCGTTGGCGTCCGCCAGGGCCACCGCGAGCCACGACCGGTACAGGGCCAGCTCCCGGGCGTGCGTGGCGTCGTACCGGGCCAGGACGTCGGCGAGCAGGGGCACGGCGCGCAGCGGCCGGCGCAGCTCCGTGAACACGCGGGCGTCCATCACCTCGAGTTCCTCCCGGCTGACCCAGTACGCCCACAGCGGCGCCTCGCCGTGCCCGTCGTCGCCGAGGGCGTCGTGCGCCTCCCCGAGCGCCCGCAACGCCTCCTGAGCGTGTGCGCGGCCCGCCTTCGCGTGGGCCCACGCCACCCGGTCCAAGAACAGCGCACGCGTCTTCCCGGGGACGTCGTCGCCGGCCTCGTCGACCGCGGCCTGCGCCAGGCCGATCCCGTCCTGCACCCGCCCCGCGTTCACCCACTGGTAGGCCAGGGACCCGGCGAGGTTCGAGGTCAACGGGCCGTCACCTGCCTGCCGTGCCGCAGAGATCCCGAGCCGGTAGGCGCGCTCTGCGTCCGCGTGGCGGCCCGCGTCGGAGGCGATCCATCCGGTGATCTGCGCGAGCTCCCCGATCTGCACGAGCAGGGAACGCCCGACGTCGTCCGGGTAGGACGCCTCGCGGTGCAGGGTCACGGCCGCGGACAGCTCCCGGAAGGCGGGGGCGATCAGGTCCCCGCCCGACAGGACGTCGTCGGCGAGGCGCAGGGCGTGCACCCGGGCGGCCAGGCCCTCGACCTTGGCCGCGTCGATACGGTGCCCCGTACGGGCTGCCAGCGGCTCCAACGGGTCTCCGGGCGGCAAGAGTTCGGCCAGGGTCGCGGCGGCGCCTGGGAGCTGCGCCAGGCGGTCACCGCGGGCGTAGGCGACCGCCTGCTGTAACTGCGTTTCCGGGGTGCGCAGGGCGGCGGCGAGGAACGGCAGCCACGCTTCGGGCACACGGCCGCCTCGCTCCCATCGGGACACCTCGTTACGGGTGACCGACTGGACGCCGGACAGGGCGCACAGCAGGCCTGCGAGTTGGCGTTGCGACTTGCCGGTGCGGCGGCGCAGCCCTGCGAGGTACTGGCCGAACTCGCGTCGTCTGCGGTCCTCTGCCATCGGGCCCCCCTTCAGGCTGCCAGTGTGGCCCCTCCCTGGCCCCCTGTGTGGCTCCTTCCCTGCTGGTTCACCCGCGATTCGATAGCGGGCACAAGCAGCGCCCCGGCGACCGCGCGAAGGTCCCGGGGCTGGCCGACTACCAGGAGTCGACATGCAGCACGCTACCGCCCGCCCGGCCGCCACGGCAGAGGCAGACCAGCCCCCGCCGGACCTTGCCACCATGCGCGCCACCGTGCGCCGGCTCCTCGCCGACGACGCCGAACCCCCGAGCCCGGACGACCTGGACACGCTCACGCTCCGGCTGCGCGGGCACATCATGGTGCTCATCCCCGTGGTCGAGTCGGCGGCCGGCCGCATGCCGAAGGACGACGCGCCGCGGGCCTGCGCCCAGGCGTGCATCGGCGAGGCCCGCATGCGGCTGGGCCTTGAGCCGGGCCGCGGCCTGCCCGCCGGCATCGCGCACGCGCAGCGCCTGGCCCGCTCGGTGAACGCGCTCGCCGACCACCTCGACAACCTCAGCCAGTGAGAGCCGCCGTCGGCCTGCTCGCGTACGTGCTGGCCGTGACCGCCCCGGTCCTCGCCGTGGTGCTGGCCCGAACCCCGCACTGACAAGCACCCCACCAGCCCCCGCCCCGGGCGCCCACCATGGACGGTCCAGCCCGGGGCGGGCCGTAAGACGGCGCGGGGACCGTATCCCCGCAGCAGCAAGACGAAGGGATCAGCACATGACCGCAGCAGTCCCCGAGTACGAGTTCCACACGTCGACGACCTGCCAGTACAACAACAACGACCCGCGGTGCGTCGAGGTGGCGACGAACGTTCCCGGCAAGGTGGCCGTCCGCAGCTCCGTGACCGGCCGGACGGTCGAGTTCACGGCCGCCGAGTGGAACGACTTCCTGAGCGGTGCCAAGCTGGGCGAGTTCGACGTCACGGCGTAGGGAGTCGTCATGGGGCAGTGTCCGCAGTGCGGCAGCAGCGCAGAGCCGGACCCAGAGCACTCTGGCATCCTGCGGTGCATGACCTGCTGGCACGCCTGGACACTGCCCCGTGAGCCGCAGCCCTGCCCCGGCTACCGGCCGACGCTGAACGCTGCACTGCGCATGCTGGACGCGTACCGGAATCTGCACCGCTGACCGCCACAGTCGACCTGCCCGCTGCGTACCCCAGCACCATGCGGCGGGCGGGTTGCACGCCCGGCCGTCTCCCTCGTCAGCGGGTCAGCCGCAGCCGCCACCCGCCCCTTCCCCCGTCGTCGTGGCGCTCGAGCGACGGACGGTACGTCTCGGGCGCCGGACGTCCGGCACGCTCCCAGGCGTCGAGCCAGCCGCGTAGGACCGTGAGGGACGGGGAGTTGGGGCTGTCGGCGACGAGCGTGCCGTCCTGCTGGACCACAGCGACCGCGGCGGGCGTGGAGTGGCCGATCGCCCACAGGTCCGGCCGGAGCCCCGCCATCGTGAGCTGCGGATCAGCCAGAGCCGCAGCGAATGTCCGCCATGACGGCCAGTCGACCTCGCCCCCGGCGTACGGCTCGCAGTGAGCATCCTTCAGCAGCCGGGCAAGCGCGGTGCGGGCACCGGTGTGGAGGTGGTCGTCCTGCTCGCGCCAGGCGATGGAGATCCACGACGGACCGGGGACGCGGTTCTCCCAGTCCACCCACCGTCCCGGGAGATCCAGGTCGGTCTTCGGTGAGGTGGTCGCCTCGATGTAGCCGCCGGTGAACACCGCCTCGACGACAGGCTCGCCGCCGCAGACGCGGATCTTGGCGACCACCGTCATGTTGGGCACGGCCGCGACCGGCAGCGGGGCGACGATCAGACCGCCGTCAGCGACCTGGTCCAGCCACGCCTGGGGCAGCAGCGGCGGCGTGCACCAGGCCACCATCCGGTCATACGGGGCCCGCTCCGGGAAGCCCGCGGTGCCGTCAGCGACGTGGCAGCGGACGTGATCGAGGCCGCGCTCATGATGGATGACGTTCGCCCACGCCACGAGGTAGGCGTCGATGTCGAGGCTCGTCACTGTGCCGGCCGGGCCGACGAGCTCGGCGAGGAGGGCGCCCGAGTAGCCGGAGCCGGTCCCGAACTCGACGACGTGGTGGCCGGGCTGGACGTCGAGGGTGGTCAGCTCGCGGTGGATCACGGCCGGGTTGGAGCGGTGCGGGGTGGCGCCGCGGCCGTCGTGGTGGGTGTAGTGGCGTTCGGGAACGGTTGCGGCGACGTCGTCGACGGCGGTCACAGGTCACTCCTTCGAGGGTGGTGGTGCACTCGTATGCGACAACTGCTTCAGACGGACGAAGGACACCCATGGGAACGGGTTCCCCACGGTGTGAAGCCAGTTGTTGGCCGTCTCCTCAGCACGCTGGCCCGACTGCCATCTGCACCTTCTTGAGGCGCGCGGCCGGCGTGGCGTCGGCGTCATACCCGGGGTTGTCGCTCGCGTACGCCGCCTTCGTGCAGTACCCGGCCTGCGTCGGCGACGTCATCCGCAGCATCTCGAACGTGGACTCGCAGCCCCCCGGGCCGTGACTCCCGAGTACCTGCGCGCTGTCCGGGAGGCCGGGGACCTTCATCCACACATCGATGTCCCGGACAGGTCCGCAGTTCTCCGTCGAGGACGGCGCGGGCGCGTTCGGGTGGCTGGTGGCGTGCGAAGCGGCAGGGCGCGATACGGCGGGCCCGGCGCTGCTCCCGCAGGCGGCGGTCAGCAGAACGGCGGAGATGGGCAGGACGAAGCGGCGCACGAAGGTCCCCCTTGGCAGTGCGGTGGTCGGTGCGGCCACAGTGGCAGGGGGACGCGGGGCACGAGGGCTTGTTGCCGGGCTGTGACGGACGCCCGGCCGCCATGGGGAGCGGCCGGGCGCGCAGGCGCCCTGAGGGCGGCCGTGCTGTCTACCGCTTGTACTGCGTGTACGTCAGAGGGTTCCGCATGCCCCGTCGGAGGAACGAGGCCTCGACGTCCTTGGCCAGCTTGTCCACAGTCGCCACGTTGCCCTCGATCTGGAACTCCATGTGGTAGTGGTTGTTGACGACCGTCCCACCCCCGCCGCCGGCCATCGCCAGGCCCGACCCGACGAACGAGCCCGCGCCCGTCACCGACGTCGCGAGCCGGTCCACGGCCCGCGTGGCATGGTGGGCCGCGCCCTCCACGCCGGCGGCGAGCCCGCGGGGGATCCACTGGCCGATCCCCATGAACACCCGGCTGGGGCTCTTGATGCCGAGGGCTTGCTTGATCGCCTTTTGCATCGCTTTGGCGATCTTCAGCATCTGCTTCTCGATCGCCTTCTCCTGCGACTGCAGGCCCTTGACGAGGCCCTGGGCGGCCTTGATCCCGGACCCGTACATGCTGTCGGCGACCGCCTTGCCCGCCGTGTCGGCCGCCGAGACGGTCGTCTTCTGGAGCTTGTTGATCTCGGCGATCTGCCCCTTCGAGGCGCCCGAGAGCGCGGCCGCGGTGGCGCCGCCCTGCTCGACTCCGGCGGCCGCGATCTGCGCGATCAGGTCTGCGGAGAGGCCCTTCTTCTTCAACGCCTGCAGCTGCGCAGCGAAGTTGACCGCCTGCGACATCTGGTCGCGCATCTTGTTGACGACGTCCTGAGCCGTCAACGCGAACCCGATCTGCGGGGCCTCCGTGACAACGCTGAAGCCCTGCATGATGCCCTGCGAGACGGACTTGACCTCGTCCGACCACGCCTTCTGCAAGTCCTTCAGCTTCTTCTGCGCGTCCTTCAGCTTGCCCGCGACCGCGTCACGCTTCGCCGCGAGCGACCGCATGACCTTGTCCTCGCGCTTGACGTAATCCTCGACACGAGACAACGCCCGCAGCTTGGCGTCCACCCAAGCGTTGGTGTTGCGCGCGGCGGCATTGTTCGCGGCGGCCTTACGCGCGGCGGCCTTGCCCTTACGCGCGGGGGCCTTGTATGCCTTCCGCTGGTCCATGAGCCGGTTCCGGGTCTGCATGAACAGGCTCTCGATGCGCCGCGTGGCGGCCTTCACACTCGCCGTCGATCCGGTCATACCGTCGACCAGACCCTGGACCACGTAGATACCCAGCGACCGGAACACCTTCGACGGGGAGGCGATACCGAGCGTGCGCGCGAAGCTGTCGGCCGTGGCCTGCGCAGCCCCCTGCATCGTCGCCGTCGCCCCCGGCGCCCCGTCTCGGATGCCCTGTGAGAGCCCGTCCATCAGCGCGCGCCCAGAGTAGAGGGTCCACCCGCTCCCCGAGAACGGGCCCTTCTTCGCCGGGGAGTGCGGGAAGAAGTCCCTGATCCCCGAGAGGACGTGCTTCGCCTCCGAAACCGCGGACCCGAACATCGACTTGATGCCGTCGATGAAGCCCCGCATCAACGCCTTGCCGGATGCGAGAAGCAGGGCGCCCAGATTCCCAAGCTTGTCCTTGATCCTCTGCGGCAGTCCCTGCACCCACGTGACGAGCTCGAGCGCCTTCAGCGTGGACGCGATCTTGAATTTCTGCCACGAATCGTGCGCGACCAGGATCAGGTGCACCGCCAGGCGCGCCATGTAGTCCCGGATCCGCCCCGGCAGCCCGGCCACCCACTGAATCAGGCTCGTTCCGACGGCGATCGTGCCGTGGTAGGCAGTCAGGAAACCAGACTTGATCTGGTCCCAGTATTTGACGATCAGCCCGACCGCGATCCCGATCGGCCCCGTCAGCAGCGCCAACAAGAGCGGCCAGTGCGCCTTCACGAAATCGACGACCCAGCCGATCGCGGCACCGATCACCTTGAACGCGCCGTCGCAGAAGTCCCGGAACCAGCCGATCTTGTTGTACGCGAGGACGATCCCGGCGACCAGCGCTGCGATCCCCAGGATGATCAGTCCGAGCGGATTGGCGTTCATTGCGACGTTCAGCAGCCACTGCGCGGCCGTGAGCACGCCCTCGGCCACCGCAGCCGCGATCATCCGAACCTTTTGCAACGCCCAAGCGACCGCCGCCCGCAGCGCGGCAGCCGTCGCCATCGCCGTCTTCTTGGCCAGGCCCAGAGCGGCGGTCCCCGCCGTGCGCATGGCCGCACCCGCGCCACGCACCGCGGTCGCGAGACCCGACCACGCCGCGCGCCCGCCCCGGGCCGCGGCGGACGCGAGAGCTTTCCCCGCCTTCCCCGCGGCACGGGCCGCCGTCTTCGCGCCGCTGATCGTGCCGTCCCACATCTTCCGCAGGGCGCCGCCGAAGCTGCCCGCCTTACCCGAGAACGCCGACCCGGCGACCTGTGCCGAGCGGAAGCCCTGCACAACCCGCGCGCCGGCCTTCGTCGCGCTGACGCCCAACTTGGCGAATGCGCCGATCGGCTTGAGTAGCGTCATGGTCGTCTTCGCCGCAAACGCCACTACCGACAGAGCGAGGACGCCGCCGATGACCGCGGCGAGGCCAGCTGCCGCAGTCTTGTGACGGCCGAAGAAGTCGATGACCTTCACCACGACCGGGATGAGCTTCGTCCCGATCTCGATCGCCAGCCTCTGCGCATAGTTCTTGACCTGCGCGAGCTTCACGCTGAGCTGCTGCGAGGTTTCCTTCCAGCCCTCAACGTCCTTGCTGCTGTTGTGGAAGGACTCTCCGACCTTCTTGACCCGCTCCTTGAAGCCCTCCGTGTTCTCGCCCGTCAACTGGAGTGTGGTGTTGAGGCCGATCGCGCCGCCGGTGAGCTTCTTCATCGCATCGGAATACGTCTGTGCCGCCGGGCCACCCCTCTTGAGCTCGGCGGAGAACCCGTTGGTCTTGTTCTGGAGCGTGGCGTACTGGCTGAGCAGGTTGGCCTGCTCGGGCGGCAATGCCTTGAGCTTCTGCCGCCAGTCACCCAAGCTGATGGTGCCCTTGGAATAGGCGCCAGCCAGTTTCTGCAGGTTGGGCGGCATGCTCTTGACCATCTGGTCAGCGTCCGCAGCGGCTTGCTTCGTCTTGTTGAACGAGCTGAGTAGCAAGGTGCCGGACGGCCCCATGTGCTGCAGTACCGTGCGGGAGAGCAGATCGAGTGTGCCGGTCAGTCCGCGCTTACCGATCTTTGTTGATACATCCGTTGCTGAAAGGCCCAGGCGCTGCATCTCGTTAATCGCAGGGCCCTGGGGGGATACCAGCGCACGAATCGTCGCGGCCAGTTCCAGCGTGCCATGACGGGCCGAGGTGCCGTGCTGGGTGAGGGTGGCGAGAGCGCCAGTGACTTCTTCCAGGCTGATCTTGTTGGCGGAGGCGATCGGCAGGACCGTATCGAGGGAAGCCGCGAACTGTTCCATGGTCATCTTGCCCTCGCCGGCGGCGGTTTTGAGAGCATTCATGACGCGCACGCTGTCGTTCGCCTTGAGGTGGTACGACGCCATCACCGACGTCATCGCGTTGGTGACCGTGTCCAGCCGAGCGTTCTCTTCCTTCGCGCCCTGAGCAGCGGCCTTCAACACCTTGAGACCGTCCGCGCCCCGATATCCGGCCTTCTCGACCTGATACATGCCCTCGGTCAAATTGTGAATTCCCGTGCCGGTACCCACGGAAAGGTCCAGGATGCCCTTGCGAACCTTGCCCAGGTTGGCGAGGGTCTCGCCGGCCGCCGTGTGCAGCACCATCGTTTCCGACTGAAAGTCCGAGGCCATCTTCACGCTGGCCACGGCCGCCCCCGCGCCAATCATGGAGACGGAACGGCCCATCGTCGCCAGCCCGGCCGCCATGGTCGCCCCGGACTGGCGGAAGCTCCCACCCAGGCCAGCAGCCTGCGTTCGCGCTTCGCCGAACGTCCTCCGCAGCTGGCTCATGTCGCCGAGGAGACGGACGACAACCGGCGGCAGCAGCCCACCACTAGCAGACACGGCGCCCCTCCAAAGAGCAGGCGGAGCGCGGGACTACGTACATCGCAGGTCACCCTTCGAGGGGCTCACAGCGCCGACATGGCGACGCTGGGAGCGGAGGAAGACCCGTCCAACCGGGACGGCTGGAGGGTGGGTGAGGGTGAGGGGGTGCGGGGCCGACAGCCGTCGAGGGTGCTGTCGGCCCCGCGGTTGCCCGACGTACGCCGCCCGGGACTGGAGGACCGGGCAGGGCATTGGTCGGGCCCGGCCAGGTCATCACCCCGGCCGGAGCCAGGGATCAGGGGTGGAAAGCCGCGTCGGCCACGCCGATCAGCCCGTCGAACGTGTCCCGCGTCGACCCGTCGGCCTTGTTCAGCTCCGGCGTCCGCCTGAGCATGGCCAGGGCCTCCTCAAGGGCATCCAGGCCCGCACCGAGCCGGACCGCGTCCGCCTTCGCCATCGGAGGCCTGCGCCGCTTCCGCGGGACCGTCTTCGTGGTCGCCGTCTTCGTCGTCGCCGACTTCGGGCCCGCGCCGTCCGCCTTGTGCAGAACACCCGGCACCGTCTTCGGCTCCGAAGCCCGCACCGCCTTGCCCAACCACGCCGGCCGCTCCACAACGGGCGCCTGTGGATTCGCCTCCCGCAGCTCCCTCACCCGATCCATGTGGCCGCGTGCCAACCGGGGGTCCTCGGCGACGAGCGCCGCCTTCTCCAGCCGCGCCACCTCCGCTTCCACCACGGCTCGCGGCAGCGCACCCAGCACTTGCCGAGCCTGGTCCATGTAGCCGTGGATTGCGCCTGGGTACGGGTTCGCCTTCCCCCGCGCCTCAAGCCCCCGCGCGTGCTCGCACCGGTCGACGAGCTCGGCCGCGTCCAGCTTGCTCAGCACCGCGTCGGGCACCTTCGCAATCCACTCGCCGTAGGCGCGCGCCAGATCCTCGCGGACGCCTCGCACGGTCGCGGCGTGAGCGGCCTTCGTCATCGGCTCCGCCATCACCACGTGGGCTGGAGCGGACAGAACCCGGTCCGCGGCGTCCACGCTGTGGGTGCGGGCGAACTCTGAGGCCGCCAGCTCGGCACGCTTCAGCGCGGCTGGGCGGTCCATCTTCGTCAGCACGTCGTCCGGGATCCGGGACAGCCAGCGGCCGTGCCGCTCCATGTCAGCGCCCGTAAGCCCGGCGTCCTTCAGCGCCGAACTCCGCTTTCCCTTCTTCGCTCCCGGCACCGGCGCGGCGAGGATCGTGCCCGCGTCCGTCAGCGCCTTCGTCAGGACGTCCTGGCCCCCGTCGAGGGCCGCGGCCTCCCAACAGGCCTGCGCCCGGCGCAGACGCCCGGCCAACTGGTCCTCGGTGAGGTCCGTCAGAACGGTGGCAGGGATCTTGTCAGCCCACTGCCCGTAGCGCTGGGCAAGATGCTGAGGAACTGCGGCGACCATGGCTCATGCGGCTTCCATCCGACGTTCGCCGAGCCGTTCCACAACCGATGCGGCGTCCACACTCCACGCGCCTCTACCGCCCGCTCTGGAACCGTGAAGCTCCCTCTGGCGCAGCAGTCTTCGCACGTACTCGTGTGAGCAGCCCAGCAGGTGCGCTGTTTGCTCGACGGTCAGCCAACTTGTGCCTGACGGAGCACACGGTGCGCCGGAGGCGTCATCCCGGAACGGCTCGGTTCCGCCATCGGAACCCGCCAACACCTCAGCCTGATACGCACGCGCCGTGACCACGACGTTCTCCGCGATCTCCCGCAACCGCGGCGGAACCCCGCCATCCCGCCGCGCCTGCTCAGCGACGTACCGGGACAACGCCCCCGCCAAGTGCAGGCAGTCCCGCCCGTCCAGCACCAGCGCGTGCCCGCGCACCGCCACGGCCATCAGCGCACGCCCCCCGCCACCGCCAGGCCGGCCCGACGCAGCCGCTCCACCCCGTCCGGCAGCGCCTCCAAGTGCAGCGCCGTCACCGCCGCCAGCAACCCGGCCACATCCCGCAGATCAGCCTCGTCGAGCAACGGCCCCACCTGAGCGTCCTCCCGCTCGTAGAAGGCCGTCACCAACGCCACCACCGACTGAGCCGCCGACGGGCCGCCCACGGGCCTGTACGAGCCGCTCACAGCCTCCTCGAAGGCCCTCAAAGCACACCCCGGGCCGATCCCCGCAGCCACCGCCGCAGGCGACGACAGAGGACGGTGACACCGCCGACACTTCACCGTCACGGCGCCTCCCCACCAAGCCGCTGAGACAACTCAGCAACCGGCAACCTCAACGACCCGTGCACCAGACCCGGAACCTCAAGGACGGGCCCTCTCGGCAAGGAGCCACGACGGACCTTGCCAGCCCCGAGCACGTCCCGCGCGGCAGCCTCGAACTGAAGCTGCTCCTCGGCCGTGAGAGGTGTCGTGCAGGCCCTCTCGGAGAGCCGAGCGAACACGAGAGCCTGCTCGACGAGCCGTTCCGCTTCCGCCCGGCGCACGGCCGTGGAACCGCCGTGGTCCCGGCAGTGCTTCTCGCCGGGGTCCGCTCCCCACCCGGCAGGGCGGCGGCACGGTTCGCCGTTGGTACGAGGCTGGCCGCAGATGGGCGCCTCGGCTTCGGGGCGGCCCAGAGTGGCGGGCCGAGGCGGGGGCGGCACGGCGGCCTGTGTGGTGCTGTGCGTTGCTGCACGGGGCGTCTTCGGCTCGGCGTCGGGGTCGAGAGCGACGACGTTGTGATGCTGGTGGCATGTCGGCCGGCAACCGTCGCGGTCGTAACCACGTTTACGGGCTCGCGCCTGCTCCGGGCTGGCGTAGAGGGCAACCGTGCGGGCTCCGCAGGCGGCGGCACCGTATCGGCCGTCGCCGTCGATGGTGGCGTGCGGCCAGATGCATCGGGCGAGGTCGAGCCAGGTCGTATGCCGGTCGGAGCAGTTGTGGCGCCGGTAGATCTTCATGGGGGGCTTCCCGGTTCAGGGCTGGGCGTGCCGTGCGAGGGCGCGGGCGGCCTGGACGGGGCCGAGGCGGGCCTCGTCGAACACGCGGCGCTCTCGGTCGGTCAGGGACGCGAGGAGTTCGCCGAGTTGGTCGGGCGCGCTGACTCCGGCCTCGCCGTGGTGCTTGGCGTACGTGCTGATCGTGTCGGCGTTGACGCGAAGGTTCCGCTGGCCTTCCTCGACCTGGGGAATCACGTCGGCGAGCTTGCGGGCGATGTCCTCGATGCCGGTGAGGCCGGTGCGGATCATGGCCTTCACGTCGTCGAGGACTTCGCTGTACGTGGCTACGTCGGCTTCGTGCTGGGCGCGGGCCTCTTCGAGGCCGGCGGGCTGGTTGGTGCTCACGAGGTGTGCTCCTTCGGGGAGTTGGTGACGATGGCGTACCGGGCCCCGCAGGGGGCGCGGCGGGTGCCGTCGGCGAGGTGTCGGTGGACGCTGGCGCAGTGCGGGCAGTCGACGAGCAGCTGCTCGCGGCCGGCGGTGACGAGAGGCTTCGCGGCCACCTCGGGGATCGTGGTCTTCACAGGGCTTCCAGGGGTCAGGCAGCCGCGGTGCGGGGCCGGTCGGCGCGTACGCACCACAGGAGTTCGCAGGCGCTCTCGCCGCACTTGAGAAGGTCATGAGGGCTGCCGCTGATGTTGATGGTCATGAGGAGTCGGGCGGGCCTCTCCTGGCGGCAGGACGGGCACAGGGCCGATCGGATGGCGGCGGGCACGGTCGTCTCCTCGGTGGGTCGGTTGGCTTGCCGGTAGAGCTTCTGTGCGTGGCGGTAGCCGATGCCGGCGGTCCGGGCCGCGGCGAGCTCGGCGCGCTGCCGCTTCTCCCGCTCGGCCCGCTGGCGCGCGGCCTCGATGCGCTGCTGAACCAAGTCCTCGACGTTCATGCGGTCACCCTCCGGCCTCGGTGAGGGCGGGCGGGAAGGTGAGGACCAGGTGCACGTGCACTTCGTCGTGTTTGCCTCGGGCGACGAAGCTGAAGTCGGGGTCGTCCTCGTCGGTGCTGCCTTCGATGGCCAGCTCGGTGCCGAGGAGTTCAGCGATGTCCCCGGCGAGGGCCTCGCGCATGTCCTGCCGGCCGACTGTCCAGGGGATCGCGACGAGGACGACGTCCGGGGTGACGGTCAACTGCGGGTGCACGCCGTACAGGTCGCGTACGGCAGCGAGCGCGCGGGTCAGGTGGGCGGCTCGGGTGAAGGCCTCGCGGGCCGTCTCGGCAGTGGTCACCGGGTTCTCCTTCGTGGTGTGCTGGGCGGGTGGCCGGGCCCGAATCCCGCGGGCCCGGCCGATGGGTGCGGTCAGGTAGTCGTCCACGGGTCGTTCACGGCCGCGGCCATGACCTTCTGGTCGGCGACCTCCGCAAGGTCGGACAGCTCGGCGGCGAGCCGGTAGACCGGGGCGAGGTTCATGCCGGTCGGCTCCTCAGCGCTGCGGAAGTAGTAGGCGAGCCAGGCATGTACGGCGTCGCGGGCTTCGGTGGGCCCGCCGTGCTGCTCGCCGCTGTCGAGGCGGCAGAGGGTGCGCTCCGTCTCCTCCAGGATCTTCAGCTCCTCGTCGGGGAGGGTTGCCTCGCTCTGCAGGTAGTGGAGGTCGGTGCGGAGGCCTTCGAGCATGTTGCCGATCGCGTCGTTCCAGAGGCGGGTGATCCGGGCCGCGGTGAGGTCGTCGACGCCGGTGATGGTTTCGCGGTGCACGGTGGTTCTCCTTCGTGGTGGCCGGCCGCCGGGTGGCGGCCGGAAGACTGCGGATGCAAGCGCTCCGTACGTAAAGGGGAATGAATGACATACATGGCAAACATGGGGCTGACCTGCTGCTTTGTGGTGACACGAATGCGTGACACGTGGTGACACGCATGGCACGAATGGGCCTGCCATTCCTGTCACCATGAATGCCATTCGTGTCACCTGACACCCATGGCGTTCCCGCAGGTCAGCGCCATGTCTGTCATACGTGTCATGTGTGCCGTGAGGGCGGTGGGACGGCGCTTGCATCACTCACGTCCGTCCTCGACGGCCGCCTCCGGCAGGCGCCACTCGGAGCGGCGGTCCTTGCCAAATCCGGACTGCCGCATCGTGACGCCGAGCTTCCGGCGAGCGCGCTGCAGCGACGACTCGCTGATGCCGTCCTTGCGCGCGGCGGACTTCACATCGGCAGCGAGGTCAGCCCCGCCCTGATCTGTGAGGTACGCCCGGAGCCAGGCGACGGTCTCGTTGGTCTCGCCGCGGTTGGTGTCCGGCATGGACTCCTCCCGCATGACCTCCCGGACGCTCGTGTTCGTCTCGGCACCGAGGACGAACCGCGAGACGTACGAAGGCCCTTCCTCGGTCTCCACGACGACGGGCTGAATCTCGTACTCGTACGACGGGAGCCCGAGACGGCCGAGGTTGTTCTTCTCCAGCGACATGACGAACCGATCCGGCTCATCGCGCTCGCCCTCCTCCTTGGCGAACGCGATCATGCTGCGGATGAGCTGGCCGAACGCGCCGGACCCGGCAACGCGGTTGAGCGGGTCCGCTGCGCCCGACTTGGTGAAGTGGGCGAGGCCGAGGATGGTGAAGTGGTGGCGCTCGGCGGCGGCCACCAGCGGCTCCAGGGCCTCGCGGACTTCCGCGGCCCGGTAGTCGTTGATGCCCTTGTCGATGAGAGACAACAGCGGGTCCGCGATCAACAGAGCCACGCTGTACGTTTCGGCGGCCTGCCCGACGAGCGAAGTGTCCATCGGCAGCGTGAGCCGGGCGCGCGGCCGTTCGTCGTCCTTCACCTCGATGTGGAAGACGAGGTCAAGGTCTGCCCCGGCCGCAATGAGTCGTGGGGCGATGGTGTACGACCAAGAGTCCTCAGTTGCTGCGTAGATGACGCCGCGCGGCTTGCCCCAGAGCTCGCCGGGCAGGGTGCCCGTAGTGATACGGGCGGCCATCCAGACGGCAAACTGCGACTTCCCTAGGCCAGGTCCTCCGGCCGCGATGGCGAGCGAGTACAGGGGAATCCGGCCGTGGCTGGTCGGCGGGGCACCTTCGGGCGTGGTGTCCCACAACCAGCGCACCGGCCGGACGCGGATCTTCGAAGCGGGCCTCAGGATCAAGGCTCGCGGCTGCTGCTCGCCGCCAGGCTGCTCGGTGCCAGCACCAGAGCAGTTGACGTGTTGGCAGGGCAGTTCCTGGTGATGCTCCGGGCATCTGCCCGGTCCCTCGCCGAGGAGACTGGCGGCCAGGCCGTGCGCCTCAGTCATGCTGCGCCCTCCGACCCACCGCGGGGCAACTCGACCTGCTGGCCGTCGATGAGGTGCTGGTACCAGCCAGGCCGGCCGGGGATTGCGACCGGGGGCCATCCGACAGTGGCCTGCACCAGGCGGGGAGGCTTCGGCTTGGCGAGTGCGTCGAGTTCGGCAAGCGTCTTCCCCTCAGCCAGCCTGTGGCGCGAGCGGGACGCTTCACGGAACCAGTCCAAGAGGGCTTCCTCGTCTCCGAAGCGACGCCACATCTCAGCGGCCGTCAGGATTGCGGCGGCCTTCCGCGGGTCGTTGGCGGCGAGGCGCTGCCATTCGGCCGTGCCGTACGTCGGCGGGATGCCGTTCTGGCCGTCGAGGAGTTCGGTGACGCGAGCGGATGCCCAGAGCGTCATCGCGTCGGTGCTGGTCACGAGCGCTCCTCCCGGGCCTCCAGCGCCTTTACGACGCTGTCTGCCGTCAGGTGGATCTCGCCCGCGATCCGGCGTGCGGTCGTCCGTACAAGGTGGGGGGAGGGCTGGCCAGCGAGGATCTCCTTGACCGCTGCCCGGAGCGATGTCCAAGGAGCACGGAAGTCCTCAAGGCTGGTCACGCCGGAGGCCTCCGTCACCTGGTCGGTGTCGGAGGTACCGGCGGTCGAACGTTCGGTCACGCTGTAGTCCTTGCGGAACAGGCGGCCGTGAGGGTGCGGTCGCGAAGCGATTTGAAGGAAGAGGGAGGAGGGCTTACGACGGGCCCCCACCGGTGAAGGTGGGGGCTGCCGTTGGCGGGGCTGGTCGTCACCCGCGCGCGGCCCGGGCCCGGGCGGTCTCGACCTTGGCGGCCATGACGTCCATCGCGTCGGCCAGCTCCCGCAGCTCGCGCGCCTTCATCCGGGCCTGCACGGGGGCGAAGTCGCTGTCCCGGATGGTGACCACGGGCTGGCCGTCGGAGAGGTGGATCAGGTTGCAGCGCACGAGTTCGTCGCCGCGCGTGTCGAGGACCGTGCGGGTGGCGCCGATGTGGTCGATGTGGTCGCCGGTCTCCTCGCACCAGTCGTAGACGGTGCAGGAGCGGGACGCCTGGCCCGTGGCGAGCCTGGTGGTCTCGCTGCCGTGCTCGCGGCCCGGCTCGGTGTGGTCGGCCCGGTCGTGCGGTGCGGCAGCGAAGGCGACCTTGCCGCAGCGGGCGAGGGCGTCGGCGGGGACGGAGGGCGCATGGATGGCTACCATGGAGGTAGCTCCTTTCATCTGTGGAGACGCGGCCCTCGGGATCAGTCGCTGGCCAGCGACCCGGGGGTCTCGTCGTGTGGTGATGTGGGGCTGTGGCCCCTGTGCGTCGTCGGTGCTCACAACACCGGCGCCTGCACAGGGGCCGCTTTCATGCGGCCTGCAGGAGGCGCAAGAGCGAGGCGGTCACGACGCGGTGGCGGGCGCCGAAGCTGAGGACTGTGACCGGTGCCTCTCCGCGTTTGACCAGCTCGTAGAGGTGGCTCTTGGAGACGCCGATGGCGCGGGCGGCCTCTGGTACGCCGACGGTGGCCGGCCAACCGCGGATCTCGTTGAGAGTCGGGGTTGTCGTCTTCATCAGGCAGCCACCTCCCGCTCGGCGAGCCAGGCGAGGACGTCGCACCGCCTGTAGCGGATGCGCCCTCCACGGCCGGGGCTCAACTTGGTGTACGGCGGCCCGATGCCGAGGGAACGCCAGTTGGCGAGCGTCTTCTCGCTGACCCTTGCCAGCGCGCTGGCCTCGCGTGCGGTCAGGCGTTCGTCGGGGTCCTGGGCGGGGTGCACAGGAGCTTGGACGGTCGTCACAGCTCCTCCATGTCTGGAAAATCCATGGGTCTGCTTGCGTTATCCCGGGAACCTCCGGGATAGTGGCGACGGTAACCCAGTGAGCTAGGTTGTCGCAACTACCCTGACGGACGTCTGGAAAATCGAGACAACGATGGAGGGTGGCGCGCGGTGGGTGACCCCGAGCGCTAGTGTCTGGATCATGGCGACAGGACGGATTGAGATGGGCCCAACAGCGCGTACGGTTGCCGACAACCTGCGCCGATTGCGCGAAGCCCGCGGCATGAGCCTGCGAGCGCTTTCCGCCGAACTGAAGAAGGTGGGGCGCACCCTCAGTGCCGACGCGATCAACAAGATCGAGAACGGTCGGACACTGGAGCTCGGCGCCCCCGAGCCAAAGCAGATCCGCCGCGCAGACGTGGACGACCTGATCGCCTTCGCCCTGGTGTTCAACGTCTCCCCCCTGACGCTCCTCCTCCCACCGATCGCCAGCGACGCGCCGGCCGACTTGACCGACAGCACGCGAGTACGCAGCCGGACGGCCTGGCGATGGGGCGTAGGGCTGGAGCCAGCAATGGAGTGGGAGCCCGGCGAGGGGACCAACTGGGCCACCCCAGGAGCCGACCCTGCGATCGCCGCGGCCGCGCAGGAACGCGAGCAGGAGTACGGCCGTAGGCGGGATGAGTACATGGCCCTTGCTCTGCCACCTGAGATGCGCCGGACAGCAGAGAGTCCCTCTGTGCGACTCGCCCGCCAGCTCACGGAGCTCGTTGAGGATCTGGCTTCAGCGGAGTCGGGCGGGGAGGCAGCCCGCGTGCGCATGGCTCAGCGCCGATACCAGCAGCTCGGCATTGAGTTGGAGGAACTGGAAGAGCGGTTCGTCCCACGGCCGATCGTCCATCCAGGGGTCGGTTTCGAACAGTTCCGCGATCGGCTCGCCGCAGAGGCTGGCACCGAAGAAGACAGCAAGGACGGACCTGGGGGGAAGTGATGCTGTGGCCGAGATCAAGAAGGTCACGCTGAAGAACGGCAAGACCCGATACCGCACCGTGGTCGACGCCGGCAACGATGGGAACGGCAAACGAGTCCAGATCACCATCACTCGCGACACCAAGACCGAGGTCAAGAACGAGCGCGACCGCATCCGGCACCAGCGGTCCGCCGGGACGCTCATCCTCCCCAGCAAGATCACCGTAGGGGAGTGGCTCGACAAGTGGCTCGAGTACAAGCGGCGCGACGTCGAAGAGACGACGATCCGCACGTACCGGCTCGCCCTCGTCCACGTCTACGACCGCATCGGACACGTCCGACTTCAGGACCTCACCGAGGACCAGGTGCAGGACTGCATCGACGACATCGTGGCCAACGGGCGCCGCAAGGGCGGTCCGGCGGGCGGCCGTCTCGCCGTGTCGACTGCCGAGGGCGTCCTCACCCGGCTCCGGGAGGCCCTGAAGCGGGCGGTCGTCCGCAAGCTGATCGCAGAGAGCCCCGCCCAGTTCGTCCGCGTCAGCCTCGCCGACAAGAAGGCGGACAAGAAGACCCGCCCCAAGGTGAAGCCGTGGACCGTGACCGAGGTCCAGACGTTCATCCGCGGCATCGAGCGCGACCGACTCCACGCCGCGCTGCTGCTGTCACTCATGGGCTTCCGGCCGGCCGAGGTCGTAGGCCTGCGTTGGGAGTACCTAGACCTCAAGCTGGCCACTCTGGAGATCGCCAGGACGCGAACGATGATCGGCAACGTCCAGGTGCTGGAGAAGGATGCCAAGACCGAGGCCGGTGAGCGCGTACTGCCGCTACCCGGGCCGGTCTTGGACGCCCTGAAGAAGTTCCGGGCACTCCAAGCCCGGGAGAAGCTCGCGGCCGGCGAGGGCTATACCGACTCCGGGTACGTCGTCGTCGACCGGCTCGGCATGCCGAGGAACACCCGACACCTGCGAGAGCACGCGTACCGGCTCATGCGCGAGCTGGAGATGAGGCAGGTCCGGCTGTACGACGCACGGCACTCGTGCCTGTCGTACCTCGCAGTGAACGGTGTCCCCGATGTCGTCCTCGCCGCGTGGGCCGGGCATACGAACGCGAGCTTCACCAAGCGGAAGTACGTCACGGTGGACGTCGAGGACATGAGGGCCGCAGCGACCGCATGGGGCGACTTCCACGGGGGTGATCGAAAACCCCCATTGTGAGATTTTGTGAGAAAGGATCTTCCTGGACTGCCTCACAAAGCCGCTGACCAGGGGATTCGTGAGGCGACGTAGAATCGTAGACGGATTCTACTGGCGATTCGTGCAGGCCAGCGCCGCGGGGGTGTTCGTGGGAAGCTACGAGAGCTCCGCGTCGGCCGCCGCCGGGGGCTGTGCCAGGTCCTCGTAGGGCAGCAGCTCGGGCCGCTTCGCGGGGCGGCCGTCCCCGGAGGAACGGCCGGTCAGGCGCCGCCCTATCCACGGCAGCAGGTGCTCCCGGGCGAAGCGGGCGTCCGCGACCCGGCGGCTGAGCCAGTCCGGTCGCGCGGTCGCCGCCATGGGCGTGCGCCACTCGGTGTCCTCGGGCTCGTGGCCCAGCGTCTGCCACACCGCCTCCGCGACCCGGCGGTGGCCCTCGGCGGTCAGGTGGAGCCGGTCCACGTCCCACAGCCGGGGGTCGGCGAGCGACGGCGCCCCGTACAGGTCGACGACGAGCGCGCCGTGCCGCGCGGCGAGCTCGTCGACGCAGGCGAACAGCTCCTCCATGCGCGGCCGGAAGCGCTCCAGGACGGGGCCCTGCCGGCCGGGGCTGCGCATCAGCACCAGCCGCTCGCACGACGGCGCCAGCCGTTCCACCGCCTCCGTGAGCAGCCCCGTGACCCTGCCCATGTCGCACTTGGGCCGCAGCGTGTCGTTGAGGCCGCCCACCAGCGTCACGACGTCGGCCCGCATGGCCGCCGCCGCCTCCACCTGCTCGTCGACGATCTGCCCGATGAGCTTGCCGCGCACGGCGAGGTTGGCGTACCGGAAGCCCGGCGCGCGGGCGGCCATCCGCGCGGCGAGGAGGTCCGCCCAGCCGCGGTACGAACCGTCGGGCAGCCGGTCCGACATGCCCTCGGTGAAGGAGTCGCCGACCGCGACCAGGCTGGTGTACGTGGGATTCGTCTGCATGGCGTGAGCGATGGTATCCGGGCGGCCCGGTGGCGTACCAAGCGGTCGGTCCGTCCCGCGTCAGGCCGTGCCGGTCACCTCCGCCGGCCCGAACAGCTCTCGCAGTACGTCCTCCATGGTCACCAGGCCCGCGAGCCGGTCGTCGGCCCCCAGGACCGCCGCCAGGTGTGTACGGCTGCCGCGCATCGCGGTGAGCACGTCGTCCAGCGGCGTGCCCTCACGGACCCGGGCGATGGGCCGCATGTCCCGCGGCCGGAACGGCTCGTCCCGCGGCGAGGCGTCCAGGGCGTCCTTCACATGCAGGTAGCCGACGATGTGGCGTTCCTCGTCCACCACGGGGAAACGCGAGAAGCCGGACTCGGCCGACAGCCGCTCCAACTGCTCCGGGGTGATTCCCACGGACGCGTGGACGACCCGCTCCAGCGGGAGCACGACGTCGCGCACGGGCCGGCTGCCGAGCTCCAGGGCGTCGTGCAGCCGCTCCTGCGCCCGTTCGTCGATCAGGCCGGCCGCGCTGGCGTCCTTGACGATCTGGGCCAGCTCCGCGTCCGTGAAGGTCGACGAGACCTCGTCCCTGGTCTCCACCCGCAACAGCTTCAGCAGGCTGTTCGCGAACGTGTTCACCGTGAAGATCACCGGTCGCAGGGCCCGGGACAGCGCGACCAGCGGCGGTCCGAGCAACAGCGCGCTGCGCACCGGCTCCGCGAGCACGACGTTCTTCGGCACCATCTCGCCGAGCAGCATGTGCAGGTACGTCGCCAGGGCAAGCGCGATCACGAACGACACCGCGTGGCCCGCCCCCGACGGCACGCCCATCGCGTGGAACGCAGGCTCCAGCAGGTGCGCGATCGCGGGCTCGGCGACCACACCGAGGACCAGGGTGCACAGGGTGATGCCGAGCTGCGCCGCGGCCAGCAGCGCGGACACGTGCTGGAGGCCCCACAGCACGCTCCGGGCGCGCCGGTCGCCCGCCTCGGCGTACGGCTCGACCTGGCTGCGGCGCACCGAGATCAGCGCGAACTCGCCGCCCACGAAGAAGGCGTTGACGACCAGGGACGCCAGCCCGATCAGAATCTGCACGCCGGTCACCGCCCGGCCCTCCCCTCGTCCCGCGCGCCATCACACGGCCCCCCGGCCTCCGGACCGGACCCGCCGTCGTGCCCGTCTCTGCGCTCCTCGACCTCGTGGCGCTGCCCGCGGTCCTCGCCGCGCTCGCGGTCTTCGCCGTGCCCGCCGTCCTGGGGGTGCTGGCTGCCCTCGCGGTCCCTGCCTTTTTCGTGGTCCTCGCCCAGCGCCCCCCGTTCGTCGTCCAGCGGCGCGTGCAGGAGTACGCGTGCTGCCCTGTGGCCGCCCGAGTCCACGACGTCCAGTCGCCAGCCGGCGGTCTGGAGGATGTCGCCGGTCTCGGGGATCCGGCCGAGTTCGGTGGCGATCAGGCCGGCCAGCGTCTCGTACGGCCCCTCCGGCACCCGCAGCCCGACCCGCGCGAGCTGGTCCACCCGCGCGGAGCCGTCCGCCGAGTACAGGGAGCGGCCCTCCTCGTCGGTGCCGGCGGGCGCGATGTCGGGCGTCTCGTGCGGATCGTGCTCGTCGCGCACCTCGCCGACCACCTCCTCGACGATGTCCTCCAGCGTCGCCACGCCCGCGGTGCCGCCGTACTCGTCGATGACGACCGCCATCGTGCGCTTGCCGGACAGCCGGTCGAGGAGCCGGTCGACGGTCAGCGACTCGGGGACCAGGAGCGGTTCGCGCATGATCTCCGAGACCCGCGTGCGGGTGCGGTGCTCGGCCGGTATCGCCAGCACGTCCTTGATGTGGGCGGTGCCCACGACCGAGTCGAGGCCGCCCTGGTGGACGGGGAACCGGGACAGCCCGGTCGCCCGGGTCGCGTTCGCCACGTCCTCGCAGGTCGCCTGCGCGTCGAGGGCCACGACCTGGACGCGCGGGGTCATCACGTTCTCCGCGGTCAGGTCCGCCAGGTTGAGGGTCCGTACGAACAGCTCGGCGGTGTCCGCCTCCAGGGCGCCCTCCTTGGCGGAGTGCCGGGCCAGGGCGGCGAGTTCCTGGGGGCCGCGCGCGGAGGCGAGCTCCTCGGCGGGCTCCACGCCGAGCCGGCGCACCACGCGGTTCGCCGTGTTGTTCAGATGGGTGATGAAGGGGCGGAAGGCGGCGCTGAACCAGCGCTGCGGGCTGCCCACCCGCCGGGCCACCGCGAGCGGCGAGGAGATCGCCCAGTTCTTGGGCACCAGTTCGCCGACGACCATCAGGAAGACCGTGGACAGGGCCGTGCCCAGGATCAGCGCGACCGACGTCGCGGCGGACCGGGACAGACCGAGCGCCTGGATCGGACCCGCGATCAGCTTCGCGATCGACGGCTCGGCGAGCATGCCGACCACCAGATTGGTGACGGTGATGCCGAGCTGCGCCCCGGAGAGCTGGAAGGTCAGGTTCCGTACGGCCTTCAGCGCGCCGGCCGCGCCGCGCTCACCGCGCTCGGCGGCCCGCTCCAGGGCGCCGCGCTCGACGGTCGTCAGGGAGAACTCGGCCGCGACGAAGGCGCCGCAGGCGAGGCTGAGCAGCACCGCCACCAGCAACAGGAGCACTTCGGTCATCGGGTCACCCCCGTCCCATCGTCGGGCAGGACAGGGGCAGGCGCGCTGTGTCGTGCTCGGGGAGGCTCGCCCATGGGCGGACGCTCACAACCTTTCATGCAGGAACGTGTGTCCCACAAGAGTAAAGGAAAGGCAAAAGAATGTCCGCGTTCAGTCCGTCAGGGGCTTCACCCAGCGGCGCCAGCGCTCCTGCGGCGCGTAGCCCGCCGCCCGCCAGGCGTGGTGCGCGCTCTCGTTGCGGGTGAGCACCATGGCGTCCCCGCGCCGCCCGCCCAGCCGCACGAACCGTTCCTCGGCGGCCGCCAGCAGGGCCGAGCCGATGCCCTGGCGCCGCCGGTCCGGGTGCACGGCCAGCCGGTACAGATGGCAGCGCCAGCCGTCGAAGCCCGCGATGACCGTGCCGGCCAGTTCGCCGTCCCGCAGCGCCAGCAGCAGGGCTCCCGGGTCGCGGGCGATCAGGCGGGCCACGCCGTCCCGGTCGTCGCTGATGCTCGTGCCCTCCGCGGCCGTCGCCCAGAAGGCCAGCACGGTGTCGAGGTCGTCGGCGGTCGCCGCGCGTATGTGCGGATCGCTCATGCGGCGATGACACCACGCATTACCGCGCGCCGGGCGCAATTCCAGCATCCGGACACCGCGCCCGCCGCGACGGGGTCACTCGTGCGCGATCGCCGCCAGCACGTTCATCCGGGAGGCGCGCAGCGCGGGAAGCAGGGCCGCCACGACGCCCACGAGCGCCGCGCCGACCACCACCGCCACGAGCGTGCTCCAGGGGATGGCCAGCGCCTTCATGCCCTGAAGGGCCAGCACCCGCTGAGTGCACAGGCCCCACACCAGGCCCAGGGACAGCCCCAGGACCGCGCCGAAGACGGCGATCACCACCGACTCCAGCCGGATCATCCGCCGCAGCTGGCGGCGGGCAAGACCGATGGCCCTCAGCAGACCGATCTCCCGGGTGCGCTCCACCACCGACAGGGCGAGCGTGTTGACCACGCCCAGGACCGCGATCACGATCGCGAGGCCGAGCAGCGCGTAGACGAGGTACAGCAGGACCGCGATCTGGTCGTGCACGAGCTTCTTGTAGTCCGCCTGGTCGCGCACCTGCACATTGGGGTACGGCACGAGGGTCTTCTCCAGGTGGGCGCGCAACTGCCCGGTGCCGGTGCCGGGCGCGGCATTCACGTACAGGGCCGCGTCCGGGGTGTTCGGCACGTACTTCTCCAGGGTCCCCATGCCGAAGTACACGCCGCCCTCGATGCCGAACCCCTCGGCCGCGTCCTGGTTGGTCAGCGCCGTCACGGTCAGCCGGGCCTGCCGTCCGCCCTGGAACTCGACGGGCAGCACCGTGTCGGCCCGCACCCCGTGCTTCCCGGCGAAGCGCGCGTCCATGGCGATGTGCCCGTCGGCGAGCGCCGTCGCCGTGTCGCCGTGGACGTACCTGATGTGGGCGACCGAGTCGAGCCGCGGGTCGTACCCGGAGGCGGTGGTCGCGACGCGCTTGCCGTCCGGCAGCCGCAGGGCCACCGCCGCGAGGCGCTGCCGTACGACGGTGCCGGCGCCCGGTGTGTCGCGCACCGCGTGCGTGACCTCCGCGGAGAACGGCAGGAAGTTGCGGTTCTGCACCACGTAGTCGGCGCCCAGCACCCTGTCGATCTGCCGGTCAAGGGAGTTGGTCATGGAGGCACTGGCGACGGACAGCCCGCCGACCAGGGCCAGGCCCACCATCAGGGCGGCCGCGGTGGCGCCGGTGCGGCGCGGGTTGCGCAGCGCGTTGCGCTGGCTCATCCGCCCGATGGACCCGAACAGGGCCGGGAAGGCCCCGCCCAGCACCCGGATCAGCGGGCGCACCAGCAGCGGCCCGGCGACGACGGCGGCGACCAGGGTGAGGACGATGCCCACGCCCAGCAGCGAGGCTGCGGTCGCGGTGCGGTGCGCGGCGGCGCAGCCCGCGAGCGCCGCCGCCCCGGCCGCGCCCACGCCCGCGCCCGCCAGCGCGCGCACCCGCAGCGGCCGGCCCACCCCGGCCACCTCGGTGTCCGCCAGGGCCGCCATGGGCGAGACGGCCGCGGCGCGGCGGGCCGGGAGGTAGGCCGCCAGGAAGGTGACGCCGATGCCGACGGCGTACGCGGCGACGGGCGTGATCCATCTGACGACCATCGCCGTGGTCGCCAGGTTCATGCCGAACGCGCTCATCAGCTGGATCAGCCCGGCCGCCAGGCCGATCCCGGCCGCGAGCCCCACCGTGGAGCCGACCACGCCGAGCAGCACCGCCTCGGCCAGCACCGAGCGCCGCACCTGCCGCCGGTCGGCGCCCAGGGCCCGCAGCAGGCCCAGCTCGCGGGTGCGCTGGGCGATCAGCATGGAGAAGGTGTTGACGATCAGGAAGATGCCGACGAGGACCGCGATCCCGGCGAACCCGACCATGACGTACTTGATGATCTTGACGAATCCGCCGAGCCGGGCGGCGGCCGACTTGGCCTGCTCACCGGCGGTCCGCAGGTCGTAGCCGCCGCTGCCGACGGCCCGGCCGACGCGCTCCTTGAGCTGGGCGTCGGTGACGCCCTTGGCCGCGTCGACCGAGATGCTCGTCGCACGGTCGGTCGAGCCGAGCAGCCTGGCCTGGGCGGTGGGGGTGTCCAGGAAGAGCCTGGCCGCGCCCGGGTTGGTGGTGGTGAACGCGGCGATGCCGACGACCCGGACGCGGAACGAGCCGGGCTGCGCCTGGACCGCGAGCATGTCGCCGATCCGTACGCCGTCGTGCCGGGCGGTGTCGGCGTCCAGCAGGGCCTCGCCGTCGCCGCGCGGAGCGTGTCCCGAGGTCAGCCGCACCGGGCTGCGGTCGGTGACCTGCCAGTTGGAGACGACGGTCGGGGCGCCCGTGGTCGGGCCGACCGGCTCGTTGCGGCTGTCGACGACCATGGCGTTCCGGACGGCCACGTCCACGTGCGTCGCCGCCACACCGTCGACCGCGGCCACCCGCTGGGCGAGGGACGCCGGCACGGTCTGCTCGACCCCGGTGGGCAGGGCGGACGTCAGCTCCTGCCTGGGCGCCACCGTCACATCGGCGGCGGTCGAGGCGAAGAGCTGGTTGAAGGTGCGGGCGACGGTGTCGGAGAAGATGAGGCTGCCCGTGACGAAGGCCACGGACAGGATGACGGCCAGGGCCGAGAGCAGCAGCCGCCCCCTGTGGTCCAGGAAGCTGCGCAGGGTCGCCTTGAGCACCGGATCAGGCCTCCTCGACGGCAAAGCCGTCCCCGCCGAACCGGCCGTGGACCGGGTCGAGCCCGGAGTCGAGCCCGGACGTGAGGCCCGGAGTGAGGCCGGGGGCCGCGGGGACGACCGCTCCGGTGAACAGGCGCATGCGCTCCAGCACGGCCTCCGCGGTCGGGTGCTCCATCGCGTCCACGATCCGGCCGTCCGCGAGGTAGAGCACCAGGTCGGAGTGGGCGGCGGCGTTCGGGTCGTGGGTCACCATGACGACGGTCTGCCCGAGGCTGTCGACGGCGTCGCGCAGAAAGCCGAGTACCTCGAGACCGGCCCGCGAGTCGAGATTTCCGGTCGGTTCGTCGGCGAAGATCAGCTCCGGTCGGGAGGCCAGGGCCCGCGCGCAGGCCACGCGCTGCTGCTGGCCGCCTGAGAGCTGAGACGGACGGTGCCCGAGCCGGTTGCGCAGCCCCAGCGTGTCGATCACCTCGTCCAGCCACTTCTCGTCGGGCCTGCGGCCCGCGATGTCCATCGGCAGCGTGATGTTCTCCAGCGCGTTCAGGGTGGGGATGAGGTTGAACGACTGGAACATGAAGCCGATCCGGTCCCGGCGCAGCTGGGTCAGTTCGCGGTCCTTCAGTCCGGTGATCTCGGTGTCCCCGACCCACACCTGACCGGTCGAGACGGTGTCCAGTCCGGCCAGGCAGTGCATCAGCGTGGACTTCCCGGAGCCGGAGGGGCCCATCACCGTGGTGAAACGGCGGCGTGCGATGTCGACGTCCACCGAGTCCAGCGCGAGCACGGCGGTCTCGCCCGATCCGTACGCCTTGGTCAGCCCGCGGGCGCGGGCCGCGATCCCGTCGGCCGAGCCCCGGCCCGACGGCGCAGCAGGTATGGACACGGGGGCCTCCTCGGGGGTCCTTCGACCCGTTACGTCCTGGCTCGTGACAGCTTCGTCCCCAGCCGAGCGTAATGTGACCGGGCCCACAGCCGGTATCCGTCAGCGGGCCGAGCGGCGCTCCGGGGAGCCCGGTAACCGGGTGAGGAGCACGCGCGTGGCGCACTGTGCCTGCGTTCGCGAGGAGAGTGGCATGCGTAGGCGTGTGATCGGCCGATCAGGTGAGCGGACGCCAGGCCGTGCCCAGCACGCAGTACGAGGAGGGCAGGACCGGCCCCTTCTCCGGAACCAGCAACCGCCGGTAGGGGCCCAGCTCGAACCCGGCGTCGCGCAGGGCGGGGACCGGATCGCGGGCCAGATGGCAGCCGCCGCACAGCAGGGGCCACACCGTGAGATCCAGGGCGCGCTGGGTCAGGGCCATCGCCCGGCCGCCACCCCGGCCGTGCTCGAAGAACCGCACCTCGCCGCCGGGCTTCAGCACCCGCCCCGCCTCGGCGAGCGCGCGCGGCACGTCACGCACGCTGCACAGCACCAGCGCGAGAACCACCGCGTCGAACGCCTCGCTCTTCACCGGCAGCGCCTCCGCACAGCCCGGCACCACGCCGACCGGGACCTCGGCGCGCGAGGCGGCCTCGAACGCCCTCTGCCGCAGCAGCCGCTCCGGTTCGATCGCGACGACCTCCGCGACCGAGTCCGGGTAGCGCGCGAAGTTCAGCCCGGTGCCCGCGCCGATCTCGATCACCCGCCCGGACAGCCCGGCCAGCAGCCGCCCGCGTACCCCGGCGATGCCCATGCCGGTCTCCGCGGCCACGGCGGCCCGGGCGTAGTAACGGGCGAACACCGGATGCCGGACGGCATCCCGCGCCGTCTTCCCAAAGCCGCCGGACCGCACCACCATGCCACCCTCCCGACGCCACTCTCCCGACCGTGACGGGCCTACGGTGAGTGTCCCCGGCGCCTGCCCACCGCACGCCCCGGCGACGGCCGGCGTCCCTCTCAGGCGCCCCCTGCGAACGGTGCGGGTGCCTCACGGCCGGTGAAGTCCGACGCGTCCCACGTGCCGTCGAGCCGGGGGGCCAGCCAGCCGGGAGCCAGGGAGCGGAAGACGGACGGGGGCAGGGCGCCGGCCGCTTCGGGGAGGGCGCCGAGCAGGGGGGCGCCGGCGGTTTCGGGAAGGTCGGTGACGTTGCAGCGGCAGGCGAGGTCGGGCTCGGCGGGCCAGCTGCCGATCACCACGCCGAGCAGATCCAGACCGCGGGTGCGCAGTTCACGGGCCGTCAGCTCCGTGGTGTTCAGCGTGCCCAGCCCCGCCGTGGCCACGACCAGCACCGGAGCGCCCAGCAGTCGCGCCGCGTCCGCCAGGGTGCCACCGTTCGCGTCGAACCGCACGAGCAGCCCGCCCGCGCCTTCCACCAGCACCAGATCGTGCTCGGTGGCCAGCTTGGCGGCGGCCTCGGCCACCTCGTGCGGGCGCACCGGCGCCAGCCCGGCCCGCAGGGCCGCCGTCGCGGGCGCCAACGGCTCCGGATAGCGCGCGAGTTCACGCGCCGTCACCTCACCGGCCAGCCGGGCGACCTCGTCGGCGTCCCCGCGCTCGTCCGGCGCCACACCGGTCTGCGCGGGCTTCAGCACGGCCACCGACCGCCCGGCCGCGACGGCCGCCGCGGCGACGGCGGCCGTCGCCACCGTCTTGCCGACCTCCGTGCCCGTGCCCGTGATCACCAGTACCGGCATCTCAGCCCTCCCTCGCCGCCGCGCACACCGCGCGTGCGATCCGTGCCACGTCCACGTCACCGGTGACGTACGGCGGCATCGTGTACACCAGATCGCGGAACGGCCGCAGCCACACGCCCTCGCGCACGGCCGCCCGCGTGGCCGCCGCCATGTCCACCGCGTGGTCGAGCTGGACCACTCCGATGGCGCCCATGACACGTACGTCCCGCACCCCGGGCAGCTCCGCCGCCGGAGCGAGTCCGTCCCGCAGCCCCGCCTCGATCCGCTTGACCTCCGCCCGCCAGTCCTGGCCGAGCAGCAGTTCGATCGACGCGCAGGCCACCGCCGCCGCCAGCGGGTTGGCCATGAAGGTCGGGCCGTGCGCGAGTACCGGCACCTCGCCGCGCGAGATCCCCTCGGCCACCCGCGCGGTGCACAGCGTCGCCGCCATCGTCAGATAGCCGCCGGTCAGCGCCTTGCCCACGCACATCACGTCCGGCGTCACGGTGGCGTGCTCCGCCGCGAACAGGGCGCCGGTGCGCCCGAACCCGGTGGCGATCTCGTCGAACACCAGGAGCACGTCGTGCGCGTCGCACACCTCGCGCAGCACCTTCAGATAGGCGGGGGAGTGGAAGCGCATCCCGCCCGCGCCCTGCACCACCGGTTCGACGATCACGGCGGCCAGTTCACCGGCGTGCCGTTCGACCATCTCGCGCAGATGGACGGCGTACGCCTCCTCGTACTCGGCCGGCGGAGCGTCCGCGAAGACCTGACGGGGCAGCACACCGGTCCACAGCTCGTGCATCCCGCCCTCGGGGTCGCACACGGACATCGGCTGCCAGGTGTCCCCGTGGTAGCCGCCCCGCCAGGTCAGCAGCCGCCGCTTGTCCGGGCGGCCGAGCGAGCGCCAGTACTGCAGGCACATCTTGACCGCGACCTCGACCGACACCGAACCGGAGTCGGCGAGGAACACATGCTCCAGTCCCTCCGGCGACATGTCGACCAGGAGCTTCGCCAGCCGGACGGCGGGCTCGTGCGTGAGCCCGCCGAACATCACGTGGCTCATCCGCTCCAGCTGCTCCCGCGCGGCCTCGTTCAGCACCGGGTGGTTGTAGCCGTGGATCGCCGCCCACCACGACGACATGCCGTCGACCAGTTCGCCCGAGCCGTCCGCGAGCCTCAGCCGGACCCCGCTCGCCGACTCCACGACGAGCGGTTCCTGGCGGCCGGGCATAGGTCCGTACGGGTGCCACACGTGCCGCCGGTCGAGCTCCAGCAACTCGGGCACGCCCAGGCCGGGCGTGTCGCGCGGTTCAGGCATTGGGCGCGAGGTCCGTTCCGGCGCCCCGGCGGCGTACGGCGACCAGGTCGGTACGCGGCTCGCTGCCGGCCGCGGCCGCCGGTACCGGCGCCGATTCCGTTGCCGGCGCTTCGGCCGGTGCCGCGGCGGAACCGCAGACCCCGCCACCCTGGTGCGACCCGCACCCCGGCTCCTCGTCCGATCCGCAGCCCGAGCCTCCGTGGGACCCGCACCCGGCGCCGTCGTGCGACCCGCACGCGCCCCCGGCCGCCGCCCGGTGCTCGGGCAGCGTCACCTGGTCGGCGCCCTCCACCTCGAACCCGGCGTCCGCGATCATCTCCAGGTCGGCCCTGCCCGCCTGGCCCTCGCTGGTCAGGTAGTCGCCGAGGAAGATCGAGTTGGCCAGGTGCAGCGCGAGGGGCTGCATGGTGCGCAGGTGCACCTCGCGGCCGCCCGCGATCCGCACCTCTACGTCCGGGCAGACGAACCGGACCATCGCCAGGATCCGCAGGCAGCGCTGCGGGGTCAGGTTCCACTCCTTGGCGAGCGGAGTGCCCTCGAACGGGATCAGGAAGTTCACCGGAACGGAGTCCGGGTCCAGCTCGCGCAGCGAGAAGACCACGTCGACCAGGTCCTCGTCGCTCTCGCCCATCCCCGCGATGAGCCCCGAGCAGGCGGAAAGACCGGCCGCGTGCGCCTTGTGCACTGTGTCCACCCGGTCGGCGTAGGTGTGGGTGGTGGTGATGCCGCCGTACGTCGCCTCGGAGGTGTTGAGGTTGTGGTTGTAGGCGTCGGCCCCGGCCTCGCGCAGCCGTTCGGCCTGGCCGTCGGAGAGCAGACCGAGGCAGGCGCACACCTCGACGCCCTCGTTCTGCTCCTTGATCGCCTTGATGGTGTCGGAGACCCGGTCCACGTCACGGTCGGTCGGACCGCGCCCGCTGGCCACCAGGCAGACCCGCTTGGCGCCGCCCGCCAGTCCGGCCGCGGCGGCCTCGGAGGCCTGGTCGGGCTTGAGCCAGGTGTACTTGAGGATGTCGGCCTTCGAACCGAGCCGCTGGGAGCAGTAGGAGCAGTCCTCGGGGCACAGGCCCGACTTGAGGTTGACGAGATAGTTGAGTTTCACCCGCCGGCCGAACCAGTGGCGGCGCACCTTCCCGGCCGCGGCCACCACATCCAGCAGGTCGTCGTCCGAGGTGGCCAGCACGGCCAGAGCTTCCCCGCGGGTCGGCGACTCGCGCCGAAGCCCCTTGTCCACCAGCGTGTTCAGCAGGTCCATGGGAGCGATCCTGTCCTACGGCCCGGTCCCCGGCCAAGGAGACTCCGCACAACGACGGACACATCGACATGTGGGTATGGCCACATGAGGGACGGCCGGGCTTGCCGCTAGGGTCTGTGCACTGTCTGCGCATGCCCCGGAGGAACCATGGCGTTCGGCTGGATCGACGAGCAGGCGGACGCACGCCGCCGGGCCGGACTCGTAAGGACCCTGCGGCCCCGCCCCGCCGACTCGCCGCTGCTCGACCTCGCGGGCAACGACTACCTGGGGCTCGCCCGCCACCCGGAGGTGACCGAGGGGGCCGCGGCCGCGGCACGCACCTGGGGCGGCGGCTCGACCGGTTCCAGGCTCGTCACCGGCACCACCGAACTGCACGCCGAACTGGAGCGTGAACTGTCCGGTTTCTGCGGTTTCGAGGCGGCGCTGGTCTTCTCCTCCGGATACGCCGCGAACCTGGCCGCGGTCACCGCGCTCGCGCCGCACGGCTCGCTCGTCGTCTCCGACGCGGGCAACCACGCCTCGCTCATCGACGGCTGCCGGCTGGCCCGGGGCACGACACAGGTCGTCGCGCACGCCGACCCGGACGCCGTGCGCAAGGCGCTCGGCACGCACGAGGGCCCGGCCGTGCTCGTCTCGGACACGGTGTTCTCGGTCGACGGCGACGCGGCCCCGCTGGCCGAGTTCGCCGCGGTGTGCCGGGAGCGCGGCGCGGGACTCCTCGCCGACGACGCCCACGGGCTGGGCGTCCTGGGCGCCGGAGGCCGCGGTGCCGCGCACGCGGCCGGACTGGCGGGCGCCGACGACGTGGTCGTCACGGCCACGCTGTCGAAGTCGCTCGGCAGCCAGGGCGGAGTCGTCCTCGGGCCCGCGCGGGTGATCGACCACCTCGTCAACGCGGCCCGGACGTTCATCTTCGACACCGGCCTCGCGCCCGCCGCCGCGGGAGCCGCCCTGGCGGCGCTGCGACTGCTGCGCCGCGAACCGGAGCGGGCGGCACGCGCGCGTGCGGTGGCGGCCGAACTCCACGCACGCCTGACCGCCGCGGGCCTGGAGGCGGTACGTCCGGACGCCGCGGTGGTCTCGGTGCGCGCGCCGTCCCCGGAGCGGGCCGTGCGATGGGCGGCCGACTGCCGGGCGTCAGGCCTCGCCGTGGGCTGCTTCCGTCCTCCTTCCGTGCCCGACGGCATCTCTCGGCTGAGGCTGACCGCCCGCGCGGACCTCTCCGGGGCGCAGATCGAACGCGCTGTACGGGTGATCGGTGGGACGCGGCCATGAGTCGGCGTGACACGGCCGCGCGTCACCGTGGGCGGATGTGACCGGATGGTGCGTCAGACGAGGTGAGCCGCGGCCGTGAAGCGGGCCCAGCTCGCGGGGGAGAAGAGCAGCGCCGGGCCGGCCGGGGCCTTGGAGTCGCGCACGGCGAGCAGTCCGGACCACGGTCCCGCGGCGGGCCGGGCCGTCTCGACGCAGTTGTTGGCTCCCGTGCTCCAGCTGCTGCGCAGCCAGCGCACGTTGTGCAGATCGGTGCTGGAAGATACGTGCCGAGGCAGAGCGGACATGGTGCCTCCTCAGGCGGTACGCGGTGGTGCGCCGTCAGTGTCCTGGCGTATCCCGGCGATGAAGTCCAACGAGTCCTCGGGCGAGAGGGCGTGGATCCGCAGGGTGTCGAAGGCCTCCGTGTAGGCCTCTAGGTCTTCTTTCCGCTCGAGATGGAAGCTACTCGTCAGGTGGTCGAGAACCACCACGTTCAGATCAGAGGTGTTCGAAAACGAGAAGATTACGAAAGGCCCGGTGACGCCGATGTGCGCGCCGGCGGCGAACGGCAGCACCTGGAGCCGTACCTGGGGCAGCCGGGCCGCCTCCGTCAGCCGCTCCAGCTGCCGCCGCATGATCTCGGGGCCGCCCACCTCGCGGCGCAGCACCGCCTCGTCCAGCACCGCGTCCAGCTCCAGCGGCGGTCGCGCCCGCAGCACGTCCTGGCGGGCCAGCCGCACCTCCACCAGCGCGTCCAGCCGGTCCTCGTCGAGCCCGTCCACGGCGGCCCGGGTGACCGCGCGGGCGTACTCGGGCGTCTGCAGCAGCCCGGGGACGACCGAGGTCTCCAGGGTGCGCATCCCGCTCGCCTGCGACTCCAGGCTGATGAAGTCCCGGTAGGTCGGCGGCAGCACGCCGCGGTAGGCGTGCCACCAGTGGTGCCGGCCGTCGCCGTCGTCCAGTCCCGCGAGGACCAGGAGCAGCTCGCGGAGCTGGGAGTCGTGGACCGCGTAGGCGTCCAGGAGCGAGCGCACATCGGCCGGTTTCACCCCACTGGTGCCGGTTTCGATGCGGCTGACCTTCGACTGGTGCCAGCCGACCAGGCGGGCCGCCTCACCGCTGGTGAGGCCCGCGCCGGTGCGCAGCGCGCGCAGTTCGGCGCCCAGCTTCCGGCGGCGCACCGCGGGACCGTGTTGCATGGATGACTCCCTCGCTCCCTCTGAACGCTCCACGCGACCCGCTTCACATACGGTCTTCCGTCGCAGAGTTCACCGCATCGAGCGACAGATATATGCATATCCCGGTGGATCGCCACCGAGAGCGGAGCACTGATGGCAGTCTGACGGCGAAGCACCAGTGCGGGACCGTACTCGAACCATCCGCTCAGTGTCGGACTCCGGCCCCGTGGGAAAGGGACGACGTCGCCATGGCAGACCATCTGGAAGCATCCGTCACTCTGCCGAGCGATCCCGCCTCGGTCTGCGTGGCCCGCGCCTATGTGGCCGGCACGCTCGCGGAGTGGGGCCTTCCGCCGGCCACGGACACCGCCGAGACGGTGCGGCTCATCGTCTCGGAACTCACCACCAACGCCGTACAGCACACTCTGGGGCAGTCACCCACCTTCACGGTGGACCTCGTCCTCGTGCGTGACGAACGGCTGTGCATCGGGGTCACCGACAGCCACCCCCGGTTCCCGAAACGACTGCCGGCCGCCGTCCAGCAGGACAACGGCCGGGGCATGGTGATCATCCGGTGGCTCACCGCCGAGTGCGGCGGCAGTCTGACCGTGCGGCCGACCCGGGAGGGCGGCAAGACGGTCTGCATCGAACTTCCGTGGACGGCTCCCGCCCGACCCGTGACGGCCGCGGGCCAGGAACCGTAGGAAGGTGCGGTGACGACGCCGCGGCGCCGCCACCGCCCCGCACGGCGGCCGGGTCAGCTGATCCGGCCGTACCAGACGCTCTTCGTCCAGATCTTCTGCAGCTTCACCACGTCCCCGGTCTTCGGGGCGTGCCAGATCTTGCCCGAGCCGGCGTAGATGCCGACGTGGTACACGTACGAGCCCGAGTGGAAGAACACCAGGTCCCCGGCCCGGCGGCTGCCCGCCGAGATGTGCCGGCTCCTGTTGTACTGCTGCTCGGCCGTGCGGGGCAGACTCTTGCCCGCCCTCTTGAACGAGTACAGCGTGAGGCCGGAGCAGTCGAACCTCCGCGGCCCCGTGGCACCCCACTGGTAGGGCGCCCCCTTCTTGGACGCGGCGATCTGCAGCGCCTTGGTCCCCATCGTCACGGCCGAGGCCTCGGAGGCCACGCCCGGCACCACGATCGAGCCGCCCACGGCGGCCAGGGTCAGTGCCGAGGCCGTGCCGGCCCGGGCCATCAGCGACGGGACACGATTGAGCGCAGTCATGCGCAACCCTTCGTCAGCCGCCTGTGAAGGATGACCTGTCGGATTCGGGCTGGCGAAGTTGCCCGGCCGCGTTGCCGCGGCTTCACCCCAAGGGCTGCTCGGGCCGGCCATGGTGTGACCGTTCCGGCGACCCGTCGTGCTTGGGTCCTCCACTCCTGCCGATCCACTCCTGTCGACCGGTCATCCGGGCGGCGGCAGGACTCGGCGTCCGCCCGGACCGCCCCGCCGTTGTGGCGGGGGCTTGTCGTCAGACAGGGATCTTCACCCACGGATGTCCGAAAATCCCAATGGAAGCGAGTGTTTGTGTTGTTACTCACCACGCGCCCGTTCGGGTGGACACCCTCGCGATCGAACGGATGCCCCCTCACCCGACGACCCCCGGACCAGCACCGGAAGGCCTTGTTCCGCCGTTCGGGGAGGCGTGTTGCGCAACTGTGGCGGTCCCGGAAGGGGAGCTGAACCTACACCGAAAGGCGGGCGGTCATTCGGGGACATTCCGTGCCGCGTGTCGTGGCGCGCCGCCTTCTGCGCCCGCCGCGCCCCTGGTGGTGGATGACGTCAACTTCCGCAGTTTGGCGGCGTGGTGAGGCGGATGGTGCGCGGCTCGCCGTCCGGCGCCGGCGGCGCGCAGGGCAGGGTGGGTGTCGCCTCCGGTTCGGTCCGGTGCGGAGCGCGTGAGTCGGCAATTGGGGACGATCCGGTCAACCACCCCATAATTCATGACTTCTGGCGCTTACGGTGCCGGGTGTCGCTCCAGGCCGCCCGTGCCTGCCGCGCGGGCCGGCCGCCGGGCTCCGCTCAGCGGGACACGCCGCGCCGCTTATCGGATTGGCAAAGAAGGTCAACGACCCCTGTTCTCAGGGACCTCACAGCCGCAAAGATCCCCGTACCCAATTCGCAACGACGTACGGGGAGGTCCCCCTTGAGGGACATGAGACCCAGGAACCGGGTGCTGGCGCTCGGTTCGGCCGGTGCGCTGGTCACGGCGACCCTGATAGCCGGCGCGGTGGCGACGCCCGCGGCGGGCGCGAACAACGGCCAGGGCCAGGACCGCGAGTCCCGCGGCGCGGCGATCGCCGCCGAGCGTGCCGCGAAGGCCGGCATCGACTGGCAGGACTGCCCCGCCGACTGGGGGCTGGCCAAGCCCATCCAGTGCGGTTACGTCTCGGTGCCGATCGACTACGCCGACCCCTACGGCAAGCAGATCAAGCTGGCCGTCGACCGCATCGGCAACACCGGCTCCAAGGAGGAGCGCCAGGGCGCCCTCGTCTACAACCCGGGTGGCCCCGGCGGTTCGGGCCTGCGCTTCCCGACCCGGGTCACCAACAAGAACGCCATCTGGGCCAACGTGGCGAAGGCCTACGACTTCGTCGGCTTCGACCCGCGCGGTGTCGGCCACTCGGCGCCTATCTCCTGCGCGGACCCGCAGAAGTTCGCCGAGGGCTCCAAGCTCGACCCGGTGCCGGACTCCGAGGCCGACAAGAGCATCCAGCGCAAGCTGGCCCGCGAGTACGCGCAGGGCTGCCTCCAGCGCACCGGCCGCGGCATGCTCCAGCAGATGACCACGCCGAACACCGTCCGCGACCTGGACGTCATCCGCGCCGCGCTCGGCGAGCAGAAGCTCAACTTCCTCGGCGTCTCCTACGGCACCTACCTCGGCGCCGTCTACGGCACGATGTTCCCGGGCCACGTGCGCCGGATGGTCGTCGACAGCGTCGTCAACCCGGCCCGCGAGAACGTCTGGTACCAGGCCAACCTGAACCAGGACGTCGCCTTCGAGGGCCGCTGGAAGGACTGGCAGGACTGGGTCGCCGCGAACGACGCCACCTACCACCTGGGCGCCACCCGCGACGCCGTCCAGCAGCAGTGGCTGAAGCTGCGCGCCACCGCCAAGAAGAGCCCCATCGGCGGGGTCGTCGGCCCGAACGAGCTGATCTCCTTCTTCCAGAGCGCGCCGTACTACGACTCGTCGTGGGCGCCGGTGGCGAGGGTGTTCAGCAAGTACGTCGCCGGTGACACCCAGGCGCTGGTCGACGCGGCCGCCCCGGACCTGTCCGACATCGCGGGCAACATCTCCTCGGAGAACGGCAACGCCGTCTACACCGCGGTGGAGTGCACCGACGCCAAGTGGCCCACCAACTGGAAGACGTGGGACCGGGACAACACGCGGCTGCACAAGACCGCCCCGTTCATGACGTGGGCCAACGCGTGGATGAACCTGCCGTGCGCCACGTGGCCGGTCAAGCAGCAGAACCCGGTGGACGTCAAGACCGGCAAGGGGCTGCCCGAGGTGCTCATCGTGCAGTCCACGCGGGACGCCGCCACGCCGTACGCGGGCGCCGTCGAGCTGCACAAGCGGTTCAAGGGCTCCCGTCTGATCACGGAGAAGGACGCGGGCTCCCACGGAGTCACCGGCCTGGCCAACCCGTGCATCAACGAGCGGGTGGACACCTACCTGCTCACCGGGAAGACCGACTCGGCGGACGTGACCTGCGCGCCGCACGCCACGCCGAAGGCGTAGCGATCGGCATTATCGGCATCAGGTGACGAGGGGCGGCCGGGACACCCGGCCGCCCCTTGCGCGTCTCGGGCGTGCCCGGCGGCGTCAACCGAGCGGTGCCCGCGGGAACCTGCGCCTGTCGCCCTTCCCCTCGGACTGCTCCGCCTTGGCCACGGCCGCGTACTGGTCGACGTACTCCTGCTCGGACAGCGTCAGGATGGCGTACATGATCTCGTCGGTGGCGGCGCGCAGGATCGCCTTCTCTTTCTCCATGCCCGCGTAGCGGGAGAAGTCCAGCGGCTTGCCGAAGCGGATCACGATCGGGTGCGGGCGAGGGAGGGTCTTCCCGGGCGGCTGGGCCTCGAAGGTGCCGATCATCGCGCACGGCACGACCGGCACGCCTGCCTTGAGCGCCATGACCGCGACGCCGACCTTGCCCTTGTACAGGCGGCCGTCGTGCGACCGGGTGCCCTCCGGGTAGATACCGAGCAGCTCGTCCTTGCGCAGCACCCCGAGCCCCTCCCGGATCGCGGCCTGCCCGGCCTCCTTGCCGGACCGGTCGACCGGGATCTGGCCCGCGCTGCGGAAGAAGGCCGCGGTGAGCCTGCCCTTGATGCCGGGACCCGTGAAGTACTCGGCCTTGGCCAGGAAGGTGATCCGCCGTTTGAGGATCGCGGGCATCAGGAAGTGGTCCGAGAAGGAGAGATGGTTGCCCGCGACGATGGCCGCCCCCGAGGCCGGCACGTGCTCCAGCCCTTCGATACGAGGCCGGAAGACCAGCCTGAGCAGCGGTCCCAGCAGAACGTATTTGAGCAGGTAGTAGAACACGGCTTGCCCCTCACTCCGACCAGCTCGGCCTCGGACCGGTGTTGTGCCAGGTAAAGGGCAGGATCCCGGATTTGGTCCACGTGCGTCAGTAGTCATCTGTAACCGCCCGCGGCCGCGGTCATGCTGTCCCGCCGGTCCGGTGCCGGACGGACGCGCCGGTATGCGGCGGACGGGTGGTACGGACCTGCGAGAATGTGGCCCATGGCAGGGTCCGAGGGTTATGAGTCCGAGTCCGAACGCGTCACACGGCAGTTGCGCGACCAGATCCTCGACGGCGACCGCCGGCCCGGCAGCAAGCTCGTCGAACGGGAACTCGCCGCGGAACTCGGCGTGAGCAGGCTCCCGATCCGGGAGGCGCTGAAGGCACTGGTGGCGGAGGGACTGGTCACGCCGCGCCCGCGCACCTGGGCCGTCGTACGCGAGTTCACCTCGACCGACATCTCCGACCTCGACGAGGTCCGCACCGCCCTGGAGACGCTGACGTTCCGGCTCGCGGCCCAGCGGCGCAACCGCGCCGGCCTGGAGAAGCTGCGAACGGATCTCGACGCCGAGCTCGAAGCGGCACGCCGGGGCGACGCCGTCAAGGCCCGGCGCGCCGCGGCCGACTTCCACGAGACCGTGACGGCGATGGCCGCCAACGAGCTGCTGAACGAGCTGGGCACCACGCTCCGCAGCCGTATGCGCTGGCTGCTGGCTCAGCACGACGACCTGATGACCGTCGCGAAGGAGCACGAGGCGCTCTACGAGGCGATCGCGGACCGGGATGTGCCGAGGGTCGAGGAACTGGTCATGAAGCACCTGGCCACCAGCCGGGACGTGGCCACGACCCACCGCCGGCAGCCACCGCGGTAGCGCGGGCGCGGGCTGTCCCCGATCGCCCGTAATGGCGCCGAGCCTGCCGGGCGGCTCGGGCCGCCGGCGAGGAGCGAGATGAACGGGTCCGACCCCGCCGGCGCCCTTGCCCTCGGCGCCGTGGCGGCCGCCGTGCTCGACGAAGCCGGGACCGTCGTGCGCTGGTCCCGCGCGGCGGCCAACCTGCTGGGACACCCCATCGGGGACCTGCTCGCCGACGCCCCCGACGGGCCGCGGTCCTGCGCCTCCGCGGCGCACGGGTACCCGGCCGTCGGCCGGACCCGGTTGCGGCACCCCTCCGGAGGTGCCGTGGAGGTCGCCTTCCGGATCGAGCGCCTGGAGGGCCCCGCCGAACTGCTGGTCCTGGCCGCCCCCGCGGCCGGAGCGACCGAGCGGGAACAGGGCCTGTCCCTGCTGCACGCGCTCTTCTCCCAGACCTGGATGGGGGTCACCCTCCCCCGCGACACGGACCTGGCCCTCGTACGGACCAACATCACCCTCGAGACGCTCGGCGGACCTCCCGGCGCCGACGGCGTGCACATGCGGGAGGTGGCCGACGCCGGGAGCGCCGATTTCTGACCGGGCACCAGCACCGGCGGGTCTGCGGGGCCGCCGTCCGACACGAGCGCGGTGGCGCGTTGCCGTGCCTGCCGGTGAGCGTTCGTCCGGCGTCGTACGGTGTGGGCATGGCCCCTCCGCTTCCGGGTCCGCTGGAGCACCTGGCACCGCTGCTCAGCCACTACGGGTACTGGGCCGTGGGCGGCGTGGTCCTCGTCGAGGACTTCGGCGTCCCCGCGCCGGGCGAGACGATCCTGATCGCGGCCGGGGTGTACGCGGGGGCCGGGCAGCTCGATGTCGTGGCCGTGGCCCTGATCGCGTTCGCCGCGGCCGTCGTCGGCGACAACATCGGCTACCTCGTCGGCCATCTCGGCGGACGTCCCTTCGTGCACCGCTGGGGCCGGTACATCTTCCTGACGCCGGAACGGTTCGCGGCGGCCGAGCGGTTCTTCGGCCGGCACGGGGGCAAGATCGTCGTCGTGGCCCGGTTCATCGAGGGCCTGCGCCAGGCCAACGGCATCATCGCGGGCACCACGGGCATGCACTGGCTCCGCTTCCTCGCCTTCAACGCGCTCGGCGCGGCGCTGTGGGTCGGCCTGTGGGTGAGCCTCGCCTACGCGGCGGGCACGCACATCGACACGGTCTACGCCGAGATCAGCCGCTACCAGGTGTACGTGCTCGTCGCGCTCGCGGTCCTCGTCGTCGCGCTGATCGCGCGGCACCTGCTGAGGCGCAGGCGACGCCAGGACTGACCGCCGCCGACGCGGCGCTTGCTGCCCGCGGGCACACGTGATCCCCACGGGCACGACCGGCACCCGTACCGGCCGTGGGTGTCAGTGGCCGTCCCGGCCCGTGGGCTCGTGCAGTGTGCCGGTGTCCCGCCGGCCGCCGAAGCGGTGCGCGGACCGGTGCGCGTGCCGGTGGTGCGTCGCCGCGCCCGCCATGAGGCTCGCGCCCAGGCAGAAGAGCAGGGCGAGGGCGAGGCCGGCGCTGAAGACCTCGAGCGTGTTCATGGTGGCGATGTGGTTGCCGAGCACCGACACGGGGTAGTGCGGGCCGCCGGAGAGGTTGCCGGCGATGGCCAGGCCGGTGAAGGCGGCCGTCGCGGCGAGGAGGAGCAGGCCGATGAGCAGCATGGGAGTCATCCCCTCAAAGAGTCCTCGGAGAGTCACTCATCGAGGCGGGTACCCAGCCCGCCACCGGCCAGGCGACCCGTCCGGCCCCTTCGAGTGCCGAGGAGCCGAACCGGGAGCGCGCACCGCCGGGGAGCCCCGGCGGTGCGCGCTCCCGCGACGGTGTCCGTCAGGCGGCCAGCACCTTCTCCAGGGAGGCGAGCGCCGAGCGCAGTTCCTCCTCGGTGATGGTCAACGGCGGCGCCAGCCGGATGGTGGAGCCGTGGGTGTCCTTGGCCAGGACGCCCTCCCGCATCAGGCGCTCGCCGATCTCCCGCCCGGTGCCGATGGCCGGGTCCACGTCCACGCCCGCCCACAGGCCCCGCGAGCGGAAGCCGACGACACCACGGCCGACCAGCTCGGCGAGCCCCTCGTGCAGCACCTTGCCCAGCTCGGCCGCCCGGAGCTGGTACTCGCCCGTCTCCAGGAGTTCGACGACCGCCGTGCCGACCGCCGCGGCCAGCGGGTTGCCGCCGAACGTCGACCCGTGCTCACCCGGCCGCAGCACCCCGAGCACCTCCCGGGACCCGACGACCGCGGACACCGGCACGATGCCGCCGCCGAGCGCCTTGCCCAGCAGCACGAGGTCCGGAACGACATCCTCGTGGTCGACGGCGAGCGTGCGCCCGGTGCGGCCGAGGCCCGACTGGATCTCGTCCGCGATGAACAGGCAGCCCTTGCGGCGGGTCAGCTCCCGTACGCCGGCGAGGTAGCCGTCGTCGGGGATGAGCACGCCGGCCTCGCCCTGGATCGGCTCGATCAGCACCGCCGCCGTCGTCTCGTCGACCGCCGCCTCCAGGGCCGCCAGATCGTTGTACGGGACGACCTTGAAGCCCGGCGTGAACGGCCCGAAGCCCGACCGTGCCGTCTCGTCCGTGGAGAAGCTGACGATGGTCGTCGTACGGCCGTGGAAGTTGTCCGCGGCGACCACGATCGTCGCCCGGTCGGCCGGGACGCCCTTGACCTCGTACGCCCACTTGCGGGCGACCTTGATGCCGCTCTCCACCGCCTCGGCGCCGGTGTTCATCGGCAGCACCATGTCCTGCCCCGTCAGCGCCGCGAGCCGCTCGGCGAACCCGGCGAGGCGGTCGTTGTGGAACGCCCGCGAGGTGAGGGTGAGCAGGTCGAGCTGGCGGTGGGCCGCCTCCGTCAGCACGGGGTGGCGGTGACCGAAGTTCAGCGCCGAGTAACCGGCCAGCATGTCGAGGTAGCGGCGGCCCTCGACGTCCTCCACCCAGCTGCCCTCGGCACGGGCCACGACCACGGGCAGCGGATGGTAGTTGTGCGCGAGGACCGGCTCCTCGGCCTCGATCAGCTCCGCGGAGGTACGGGTACGGGCGGGTGCGGTCATCAGCGGATCTCCTGGGTGCAGCACTTGATTCCGCCGCCGGCCTTGTGGAACTCGGACAGGTCGACGGGGACGGGGACGTAGCCGCGGTCGGCGAGCTGTTCGGCCAGGGCCGTGGCCCCGGGCGAGATGAAGACGTGGTGGCCGTCCGAGACGGAGTTCAGGCCGAAGGCCATGGCGTCCTCGCGGGTGGCGATCAGCGCGTCCGGGTACAGCCTGGCGAGCACCTCGCGGCTGCCCGGCGAGAACGCGTCCGGGTAGTAGGCGATGTTCCCGTCGCCCTCGTCGTCGAGGACGAACAGCGCCGTGTCCAGGTGGTAGAAGTACGGGTCCACCAGGGTCAGGCCGATCACCGGGGCGCCGAGGAACTCCTGCGCCTCGCGATGGGCCTCACGGGTGGTGCGGAAGCCGGTGCCGGCGAGGATCCAGCGGCCGGCCGGGACGAAGTCGCCCTCGCCCTCGCACACCGACTCGGGGCGGTAGACGTCGAAGCCGGCCGACTTGAACCACGTGTCGTAGGGAAGGGACTCCGGACGGCGCTCGGGCGCGCGGAACAGGGAGCCGAAGGCCCGGCCGTCCACGACCACCGCCGCGTTGGCGGCGAAGACCATGTCGGGCAGTCCGGGCACGGGCTCCACGGTGTCGACGGTGTGGCCGTGGGCGCGGTAGACGCGTGTCAGCTCGTGCCACTGCTCCTGGGCCAGGGGCACGTCCACGGGGACGTCGGGATGCATCCAGGGATTGATCGCGTACTGCACGGCGAAGTGTCTGGGTTCGCAGACGAGGAAGCGCCGCCGGCGCGGCACACGGGATTCGGGCACAGAGGGGTTCCTCCGCTTCCTGGGTGGCTACAGGGTTGGCACAAAGGTAGGAAGTGGCGCAGACGAACGACAAGAAACAAAAGCTGCGCGTTGAAGCAGCGATGCTGCGTCTTCCCGGCCCTCAGCGCACGTCTGATGCGTCCTGCGGGGCAGGCTGGCTGGCGCCCGCCTCAGGACTGTCCGGCAGCAGGTGGGACAGCACCATCACGCTGATCGTCTTGCGGATGAACGGCTCCGTACGGATGCGTTCCAGCACCTCCTCGAAGTGCTCCACGTCCCGCGCCCGCACATGCAGCAGCGCGTCCGCGCCGCCGGTCACCGTCATCGCCGCCGTGATCTCCGGATGGTGGCGCACCACCTCGGCCAGCCGCCGCGGCGGGGCCGCGCCCTCGCAGTACACCTCGACGTACGCCTCCGTGCGCCAGCCCAGCGCCGCGGGCTTCACCGTGGCCGTGAACCCGGTGATCACACCGCTCTCACGCAGCCGGTCCACGCGCCGCTTGACGGCCGTCGCGGACAGGCCGATGGCGGCGCCGATCTCGGCGAAACTGCTGCGCGCGTTCCCCATCAGAGCGGTGAGGATCTTTCGGTCGAGTTCGTCGAACGGTGCCGTCCTGCTGTTCATGGCCGCACTGTATCCAGCGCGGACGCCGTCCGGCCCGGACGCCGGTGCCCGGCACATGTCACACCGTGCTGTTCGCCCCTACACTCCACGTTCATGCTGCGCGCCCTCGCCGTCGACGACGAACGCCCCTCGCTCGAGGAGCTGCTGTACCTCCTGAACGCAGATCCCCGGATCGCCGGGGTGGAGGGCGCCGGCGACGCGACCGAGGCGCTGCGCCGTATCAACCGGGCGCTGGAGTCCGGCCCGGACGGACCCGACGCGATCGACGTCGTCTTCCTCGACATCCACATGCCGGGCCTCGACGGCCTCGACCTGGCCCGGCTCCTCAACGGGTTCGCCCAGCCGCCGCTGATCGTGTTCGTCACCGCCCACGAGGACTTCGCCGTGCAGGCCTTCGACCTCAAGGCCGTCGACTACGTGCTCAAGCCCGTGCGCAAGGAACGCCTCGCCGAGGCCGTCCGCCGCGCCGCCCAACTGCGCGGCGCCGCCCCGCGGATACCGGTCAGCGAGCCCGACCCCGACCATCTTCCCGTCGAACTCGGCGGAGTGACCCGCTTCGTGGCCGTCGAGGACATCACCCACGTCGAGGCACAGGGCGACTACGCCCGGCTGCACACCGGCAGGGGCAGCCACCTCGTGCGCATCCCGCTGTCCACCCTGGAGGAGCGCTGGCGCGGCCGCGGCTTCGTCCGCATCCACCGCCGGTACCTGGTGGCCCTGCGCCACATCGGTGAACTGCGCCTGGACGCGGGCACGGTGAGCGTCCTGGTCGGCACCGGGGAACTCCAGGTCAGCCGACGGCACGCGCGCGAACTGCGCGAGCTGCTGATCCGCCGCACCGCGCGCTAGGGAGCCATACGCCATGCCGCAGGATTCGAGCGAACGCCGTGTCGTCGTCACCGGTCCGCCCCGCCGCACCCGCCGGGCCCCGGTCCACTACCGCCCGCGCACGGAGATCGACGAGCAGACCACCCTCGGCCACACCTACGTCCGCTCCCTGATGCGCAGCCAACTGCGCGCCGGTCTCACGGTGTTCGCGGTGCTCGTGCTCCTCGTCGGCCCGCTGCCGCTGGTGTTCGCCGCGGCCCCCGATGCCCGCAGACTGAAGTGGGCGGTCCTCGGCTTCGGCCTCTACGCCCCGCTGGTTCTGCTCGCCCGCTGGTACGTGCGCCGCGCCGAACGCAACGAACGCGACTTCGTACGGCTCGTCGGAGACCGCTGAGCCACGTGAACTCCGCCTACACCGTCCCCGCCGTCGCCCTCGTCGTGGTCGCCACGATCCTCGTCGGCGCCTTCGGCCTGCGCATCTCCCGCACCACCTCCGACTTCTACGTCGCCTCCCGCACCGTGGGCCCGCGCCTGAACGCGGCCGCCATCAGCGGCGAGTACCTCTCCGCTGCCTCCTTCCTCGGCATAGCCGGACTGGTCCTCGTCCAGGGCGCCGACATGCTGTGGTACCCCGTCGGCTACACGGCCGGCTACCTGGTCCTGCTGCTGTTCGTCGCCGCGCCGCTGCGCCGGTCCGGGGCCTACACCCTGCCCGACTTCGCCGAGGCCCGGCTCGCCTCCCAGGGCGTGCGGCGGCTCGCGGGCGCCTTCGTCGTCGGCGTCGGCTGGCTGTACCTGCTGCCGCAGCTCCAGGGAGCCGGACTCACCCTGGCCGTCCTGACCGGGGCGCCCGACGCGCTCGGCGCGCTGATCGTCGCCGTGGTCGTGGTGGCCATCGTCGCCGCGGGCGGAATGCGCAGCATCACCTTCGTCCAGGCCTTCCAGTACTGGCTGAAACTGACCGCGCTGCTCGTCCCCGCCCTCTTCCTCGTCCTCGCCTGGCAGGGCGACGGGGCACCACGCGCCTACGACGAACCGGCCGCCTTCCGCGAGCAGCGCACCGTGCGCGTCGCGGAAACCCTCGACCTCAGGCTGGAGCGCCCGCTCACCGTCACCGTGACCGGCACCGTCGACGGCCGCGCCCACCGCGAGCGGCGGGTGAGCCTGCCCGCCGGGACGCACCGCGTCGACGGCGGCACCCGGCTCACCTTCGCCCGGGGCGCCCAGGTCCCGGCTGCCACAGCCCACGGCGGCAGCGGAGGCATGTCCACCTCACTGGCCGCGGGCCGGGAGGAACGCCCGCTGTACGCCACCTACGGGCTGATCCTCGCCACCTTCCTCGGCACCATGGGCCTGCCGCACGTCGTCGTCCGCTTCTACACCAGCCCGCACGGCGTGGCCGCCCGCCGCACCACGGTGGCCGTGCTCGGCCTGATCGGCGCCTTCTACCTGCTGCCCCCGGTGTACGGCGCCCTCGGCCGCGTCTACGCCCCCGAACTCACCCTCACCGGCAGCGCGGACGCCGCCGTGCTGCTGCTGCCCGACCGGGTGGTCGGCGGCCTCGGCGGCGACCTGCTGGGCGCGCTGGTCGCGGGCGGCGCGTTCGCGGCGTTCCTGTCGACCGCCTCCGGCGTGACCATGGCGGTGGCCGGAGTGCTCACCCAGGACGTGCTGCCCTCGCGCGGCGTGCGCCACTTCCGGCTCGGCACGGTGCTCGCCATGGCCGTACCGCTCGCCGCGAGCGTCCTGGTCGGGGGGCTGCCCGTCGCCGACGCCGTCGGACTCGCCTTCGCGGTGTCCGCCTCCTCCTTCTGCCCGCTGCTCGTCCTCGGCATCTGGTGGCGGCGGCTCACCCCGCCCGGCGCCGCCGCCGGGATGCTGGCGGGCGGTGGCGCGGCGCTCGTCGCCGTCGCCGTGACCATGGCCGGCTTCCCCGGCGACGGGCCGCTGCACGCGCTGCTCGCCTGGCCCGCCCTGTGGTCGGTGCCGCTGGGCTTCCTCACGATGACGCTGGTGTCCCTGGCCACGCCCGGCCGGGTCCCGGCCGGTACTGCGGCCGTCCTGGCCCGGTTCCATCTGCCCGAGCAGCTGCGGGCGGAGGTGACGGGATGAGCGGCTTCCTCGCCGGGCTGTGCGTGGCCGCGCTGCCGCTGCTCGCCGCCGGTTACTGGCTCGGCCGGCGCACCGCCCGACCGCAGAGCCTCGGCGGGCTCGGTACCCCCGTCGAGCACGCCACCTTCCAGACCCTGCACGCCGCCTCACTCGCGGCGCCCCCGCTACGGGCCGGGCTGACCGAGGAGACCGCCCGCAAGTCGGCCCGCCGGCTGCGCTCCCTGCTCGGCACCGACGCGCTGTGCCTCACGGACGACGAGCGGGTCCTCGCCTGGGACGGTGTGGGCGGCCATCACCGCACCGAGATCATGGAACGCCTCGCCGGGCCCCTGGAGACCGGCCGCGGCGAGGCATTCCGGCTCACCTGCCGGACCCCGGACTGCCCGGTGCGCTGGGTCGTCGTCACCCCGCTCACCGTCGACGACCGCGTCCACGGCGCCCTCGTCGCCTGCGCACCCCGGGAGTCGGCCGTGCTGGCCCGCGCCGCGGCCGAGGTCGCCCGCTGGGTCTCCGTACAGCTGGAGCTCGCCGACCTCGACCGGTCGCGCACCCGGCTCATCGAGGCCGAGATCAAGGCCCTGCGCGCGCAGATCTCCCCGCACTTCATCTTCAACTCGCTCGCGGTGATCGCCTCGTTCGTCCGCACCGATCCCGAGCGGGCCCGGGACCTGCTGCTGGAGTTCGCCGACTTCACCCGCTACTCGTTCCGCAGGCACGGCGACTTCACCACGCTCGCCGACGAACTCCACGCCATCGAGCACTATCTGGCGCTCGTACGCGCCCGCTTCGGCGACCGGCTTTCGGTCACCCTCCAGATCGCGCCCGAGGTGCTTCCCATCGCGCTGCCGTTCCTGTGCCTGCAACCCCTGGTGGAGAACGCCGTCAAGCACGGCCTGGAGGGCAAGACCGGCACCTGCCACATCAGGATCACCGCGCGGGACGCGGGCGCCGAGGCGGTGGTCGTCATCGAGGACGACGGCGCCGGCATGGACCCCGGCCTGCTGCGCCGCATCCTCGCGGGTGAGGACAGCCCGTCCGGCGGCATCGGCCTGTCCAACGTCGACGACCGGCTCCGCCAGGTCTACGGCGACGACCACGGACTGGTCATCGAGACCGCGCGGGGCGCGGGCATGAAGATCAGCGCCCGGCTGCCGAAGTACCAGCCGGGCGTCCACTCGGCGACGCGGCTCACCGGGGAGTGAGCCGCCTCAGGTGCCGCGTGTGACCACCAGGCCCAGCGTCACCAGGCCCAGCACGACCCAGCCGAACCACAGCCAGCCGTTGCCGCCGAGCGCCACCGTGTAGGCCGTCACCGCGACGAGCGCGCCGACGGTGAGCGCCCCCATCGCCTTCGTGGAACCGTCCGTGGAACCGTGCATCGCGGCACCCTCCTCCTGGTCCGTAACCTCCATGGTGCCCCGGTTCGGCCCATTGGCATCCCCTACAACAGGCCTGTTCGCCTCCCCCGGCCCCCGGCCGCCGGGCCGCCCCGCGGGAACGCGCAGGGGGCGCGGCATCGCTGCCGCGCCCCCTGCCCGTCCGGTCGCCGGCCGGCTCAGTTGCTCCGGGCGTTCAAGGACGCCAGGTACGCGTTGTACGCCTCGAGTTCCTTGTCGCCGTCGCGGTCCGCGGCGCGGTCCCTGCGGCGGGCCTGGCGCTGTTCGGAGCCGTACCACTGGAAGAGCAGGGCCAGCAGCACCAGGACCGAGGGAATCTCGCTGAACGCCCAGGCGATACCGCCGGCCGCGGACTGGTCGGTCAGGGCGTCGATGCCGAGCGAGGCGGGCGGGTTACGGAAGGTGCCGACCATGGGCGTGGTCCCCATCATCAGCGCGACGCCGAAGAACGCATGGAACGGCATGCCCGCGAACAGCTCCAGCATCCGCATGAGGTGGCCCGGCCGGTTCGGGCCCGGGTCGACGCCCATGATCGGCCAGAAGAACACCAGGCCCACCGCGAGGAAGTGCACCATCATCGCGATGTGCCCGGCCCGCGAGCCCATCAGGAAGTCGAAGATCGGCGTGAAGTAGAGGGCGTACAGGCTCGCCACGAACATCGGGATGGTGAAGGCGGGGTGCGTGACGACCCGCAGATACCGGCTGTGCAGCAGGACGAGCAGCAGCTCACGCGGCCCCTTGCGGCCCCGCCCGGCCACCGGCAGCGCACGCAGCGCCAGCGTGATCGGACCGCCGAGCAGGATCAGGATCGGCGACAGCATGCTGATGATCATGTGCTGGACCATGTGCACGCTGAACATGACCATGCCGTAGTCGTTCAGCCTGGTGCACATCACCAGGCCCACGGTCAGCACACCGATGACGTACGCCACCGTGCGGCCCACCGGCCAGGTGTCGCCGCGCCGCCGCAGCCGCGCCACACCCCAGCCGTACAGGCCGAGCCCCAGCAGGCAGGCGACGAGGAAGAACGGGTCCGCGGACCACTCGAGGCCGCGTCCCAGCGTGAACGGCGGCAGATCGTGCGTCATGCCGTGCCCGCTGTGATCCATCCGCCGGCTCCTGATTCGTGGGGATTGGGTGCTGTCTGTCCACAGCTGTCTGTCCGCACCCAGACTAGAGCCGCCCCCGGCCGCGTCTGCGACCGGGGGCGGCGGGGACGTGCGGCGTGTTCTACAGCACGCACTCCGCCTCGGCGTACCGCTCCGCGGGGACCGTCTTGAGGGTCGCCACCGCCTCGGCCAGGGACACCATCACGATGTCCGTGCCGCGCAGTGCCGTCATCCGGCCGAACTCCCCGCGGTGCACCGCCTCCACGGCGTGCCAGCCGAACCGGGTCGCCAGCACCCGGTCGTACGCCGTCGGGGTGCCGCCGCGCTGGACGTGCCCGAGGATCACCGGGCGGGCCTCCTTGCCGAGCCGCTCCTCCAGTTCGAGGGCGAGCTGCCGGGCGACGCCCGCGAAGCGCTCGTGGCCGTAGACGTCCTTGCCGCCCTCGTCGAAGTCCATGGAGCCCGCCCTGGGCTTGGCACCCTCCGCGGCCACGACGATCGCGAACCGCTTGCCCGCCGCGAACCGTTCGCCGACTTTCGCCGCCAACTCCTCGATGTCGAAGGGGCGTTCGGGGACGACGATGGCGTGGGCGCCGGCCGCCATGCCCGAGTGGAGCGCGATCCAGCCGGTGTGCCGCCCCATGACCTCCACGATCAGCACCCGCTGGTGCGACTCGGCGGTGGTCTTCAGCCGGTCCAGGGCCTCGGTGGCGACGGTCACGGCCGTGTCGAAGCCGAAGGTGAGGTCCGTGACCGCGATGTCGTTGTCGATGGTCTTGGGCACGCCGACGATCGGCAGGCCGTTGTCCGACAGCAGCCGGGCCGCCTTGAGCGTTCCCTCACCGCCGATCGGGATGATCGCGTCGAGCCCCAGCTCCTCGACATGGCCCCTGGCCCGCTGCACGCCGTCCCGCAGATGCTCGGGACGGACCCGGGAAGAGCCGAGGATGGTCCCGCCGCGGGCGAGGATGCCGCTCACCGCGTCGAGGTCGAGCTTGAGGTAGTCGCACTCCAGGAGACCCTTCCAGCCGTCGCGGAAGCCGATGACCTCGTCGCCGTGATCGACGACGGCACGGTGCACGACGGACCGGATGACGGCGTTCAGGCCGGGACAGTCGCCGCCGGAGGTGAGGACGCCAATGCGCATAGCCCGGATAACCTTCTCAACGTGGGCGCGGGGACCGGACCACGCTGTCCGGTCGGTCCCCGCCACCCTAGCGGCACCGGGCGGTGGGGCCGAACCGTGCGTCCGCCTGCTGGACGGGCCCGCTCACCTGTGCGGACACCGTGTCAGACGGGCTCCCGCCGGGGCCTTCCCCGCGGGCCGCCGCGGGCCTGTTCCGGCGCGCGCGACGGTCCCCGCACGGGCTGCCGAGCGGCTGTTTACGCGGGCTGCTGCTGCGCCGCCGCGATGCGCTCGTTGCGCAGCGCCTCGTACCAGTGGTCGTCGATCGGGGGCAGCGCGTTGACGTCGAGCGCCAGCTTCAGCAGCAGGTCCGCGATCAGCGGGTTGCGGGCCAGCACCGGGCCGTGCATGTACGTGCCGAAGACGGTGTCGTTGTACGCGCCCTCCGTGCCGTCGCCCGTACCGTTACCCCGGCCCATGCGCACCTGGGCGAACGGGCGGGCGGTGGGGCCGAGGTGGGTGACGCCCTGGTGGTTCTCGAACCCTGTCAGCGGGGGCAGGCCCAGCCGCGCGTCGATGTCGCCCAGCACGTCGCCGACGCACCGCTCGCCCTCACCGCGCACCGACACGACGTCGAGCAGACCGAGCCCCGGCTCGCGCTGCCCGAGGTCGTTGATGAACTCGTGCCCGAGGATCTGATACCCGGCGCAGACGGAGAAGACGATCGCGCCGTTCTCCACCGCTCTGGGCAGACTGCCGTCGCGGCGCAGCCGCTCCGCCGCCAGCCGCTGCGGCCGGTCCTCGCCGCCGCCGATCAGGTAGATGTCGCCGGAGGTCGGGATCGGCTGGTCACTGCGCACGTCGAGACGGGCCACGTCCAGGCCGCGCTGGCGGGCCCGGCGCTCCACCACGAGGGCGTTGCCCTGGTCGCCGTAGGTGCTCAGCAGGTCCGGGTAGATCCACACCAGCCGCAGTTGGTTGTCACTCATGAAGTGGTCGTCCTTTGTGGTCAGTTGCCGACGCGGCGGCGCAGGTCCTGGAACGCGGTGTAGTTGGCGATGACCTCGATCCGGCCGGGCGGGGCCTGCTGCACGGCCTGGTCCAGGCTCTCGCAGACCTGGAACTGCTGGTCGGCGACCTCCAGACGCACCGCGAGGTCCAGCTTCCGGTCCCCGAGCACGAAGAGCGGGTGGCCGGTCAGACGCGTGTAGTCGACGTCCCACAGCCAGGACGTGTCGGTGCCGTCCGCGCCGCGCGCGTTGACCGACAGGATGACCGGGGTGGGCGGCGGGTCGATCAGCGAGAACGTCTCCAGCCAGCCGGCCGGGTTCTTCGCCAGCAGCAGACGCAGGTCGCGGCCCTGGAACTGCACGACGTCATAGCGGCCGGCGACCGCCTGCACCTGGTACATCCGCTCCAGGGCGACCTGCGGCGGCACCCCGAAGACGGCGGCGACGGCCGCCGAGGAGGTGGCGTTGGCCTTGTTGGCGCGGCCCGGCAGCTGAAGGTGGATCGGCCAGGCCGAGCCGTGCGGGTCGAGGACGTGGTCGCCGGACAGGGCCCAGGTGGGGGTGGGCCGGCGGAAGCCGCACTCGCCGCAGTACCAGTCGTCGCCCGGGCGCTGCATCACTCCGCCGCAGGAGGGGCAGGACCAGGCGTCGTCCTTCCACATCTGCCCGGCGGCCACCCAGACCACGTTGGGGGACGAGGACGCCGCCCACACCACCAGGGGGTCGTCGCAGTTGGCGACGAGCACGGCCTTGGAGCCGCTGAGCGCCTCACACCAGTTCTCGGCGAGCATCCGGGTCTCGGCGGCCCGGTCGAGCTGGTCGCGGGAGAGGTTGAGCAGCGCGATGCACTTGGGGTCGGTGTCCCGGGCGACGCCCGCGAGGTACTTCTCGTCGACCTCTATGACGCCGAACTTCGCGTCCGAGCCGCCGGCCAGCGCCGAGGTGATGCCCGCGGGCATGTTCGCGCCGAGCGCGTTGGAGACGACGGGGCCCGCGGCCCGCAGCGCCTCCGCGATGAGGCGGGTGGTGGTGGTCTTGCCGTTCGTCGCCGAGACCAGGATCACGTCCAGGTGCTGGGCGAGCCGTGCGAGCAGATCGGGGTCGAGCTTCAGGGCCACCCGGCCGCCGATCACCGAACCGCTGCCGCGTCCCGCTGCACGCGATGCCGCCGCGACCGCCTTGCCCGCGGTCACGGCCAGCTTGGCCCGCGGCGTGAGCGGGTCCGAGTTGCCTGCCATCAGTCCTCGATCCTCCTTGCGTACGCGCCGCGTCCTGGGTCATCCGGCAACGTGGTGTGGACCTCAGCCTATCGATATCCGTTGATGCTCCCGAATCCCGGCCCATGCCGACGCGGCAGGCAGGGGCACAGGGAACCGTACCCTTGCCGCCATGCGACACGGCTCGATACCGGGCGCCCGCGGGCGCGTCCGGCCCCTTTCCCTGCTCGGCAGCCCCGTTCTGCACGCCCCCTGCGAGGAGGTCACCGACTTCGGACCCGAACTGGCCCAGGTGGTGGAGGACTTGTTCGCGACCATGTACGCGGCCCGCGGAGTGGGCCTCGCCGCGAACCAGATCGGGCTGCCGCTGCGCGTCTTCGTGTACGACTGCCCGGACGACGAGGAGGTGCGCCACCTCGGTCATCTGGTCAATCCGCGGCTGGTGGAGGCGGACGGCGTGGTGATCCGCGGGCCGGAGGGCTGCCTGTCCCTGCCGGGCCTCGAGGCGGGGACGGAACGCCACGACCACGCGGTCGTCGAGGGCTTCACGATGACCGGGGAACCGGTCACCGTGCACGGGACGGGCTTCTTCGCACGCTGCCTCCAGCACGAGTGCGACCACCTCGACGGCCGGGTCTACGCCGACCGCCTCACAGGCTGGCGCCGCACCCGCCTACAACGCCAGGCCGCCCGAGCCCCGTGGAGCCGATGAGCCTCCACCCGGGGCCAGTGCCTGCGGCACGGCGGGGCCGGCGAGCCTGCGCACGGGTCCATGGGCCGGCTGCTGCCCGTACGGCACGGTGGGGGGTCCTCCGCGCGGGGGCGAGCCGCAGGCCGTCCGAGCGGCGCCCTGGATCTGTGAGTCTCCGCACCGGGCCGCGGGCCGGCGGCCCCGAGTGCTTCGGTGACGGCGGCCGGGCTGAAGCTCCGCCCAGCCGGGCCCCACGTCGGCGCCGCGCGGTGACGGGCGCTGCGCCGCGCGGTCGGGCCTGCGGTGGCCCCGCGCGGCGCGGAGGGTTGGGGCGGCGCCGTGCGATGAAGGGGACCGCGCCGCATGGTCGGGGTGGCGATGGCGCGCCACGCGCCGCCCGTGCGCTGCGTTGCACGGTCAGGCCTGCGGTCGGGGCGCGCGGTGATGGGGCCGTGCGTGGTTCAGAAGCCGGGGCCGCCCAGTTTGTCGCCTACTGCTGCCAGGCGGCCCCACAGGAGGTCTGCCAGGCTGCGGACCAGTTCCGCTCGCGGGCACGGGCGTTCGCCCAGCCACCAGTCGCCGGCCGCGTGCATCATGCCGACGATGCCGTGGCCCCAGACGCGGGCCAGCTGCTGCCCGGACGGCCCCAGGTCGAGGCGCTCCTCGATGACCCGGGCCAGCTCCTCGCCCATGCGGCGCAGCAGCGGGGCGGAGTGCTTGCCGACGTCGAAGCCCTGGTCGGTGCCCTGGCCGCCCTCCGCCGGGTGCATCAGGAAGCGGTAGACCTGCGGGCGGGCCTCGATGGCCGCGAGGTAGGTGTCCAGCGTCGACTCGACGCGCTCCCGCCGGTCGGAGGGAGCGTCCAGCGCGGCCCGCAGGGAGTCGAGCAGGGCGTCGGTGTGCCGCTGGGCGAGGGCCGCGTACAGCCCGCCCTTGTCGCCGAAGTGGCGGTAGAGGATCGGCTTGGTGATGCCGGCCTCGGCGGCGATGGCGTTCATCGACGCGTGCGGGCCGTCGCGCAGCACCACCCGGTCGGCGGCCTCCAGCAGCTCGCGCCGTCGGCGGTCGGCGGACCGCTGCTGATCGCTCCGCTGCCTGGTGTCCATGAGATCTCCCCACCCGTACTGGTTCCGTGACGCCTGCGCAAAGTAACACTGACGGGGCCGGATGCCTCGAACGGGCTGCCGGGGAACCGCCAGGAGTCGACTTCCCCTACCGGCCGGTAACACAGTACGGTTACCGCAAGTAACACGCAGGTGCGCGCTGGAGGGGACATGGCCGAGTTCACCATGGAGCTCAACGACGAGCAGAAGGAGGTCAGGGACTGGCTGCACGGCTTCGCGGCCGATGTGATCCGCCCCGCCGCCGCCGAGTGGGACGAGCGCGAGGAGACCCCCTGGCCGGTGATCCAGGAGGCCGCCAAGGTCGGCATCTACTCCCTCGACTTCTACGCCCAGCAGTACTTCGACGCCACCGGCCTCGGCATCCCGATGGCCATGGAGGAACTGTTCTGGGGCGACGCGGGTATCGCCCTGTCCATCGTCGGCACCGGCCTCGCCGCCGTGGGCGTCCTCGCCAACGGCACCGAGGAGCAGATCGGCACCTGGATCCCGCAGATGTACGGCGAACCGAACGATGTGAAGGTCGCCGCCTTCTGCTCCTCCGAGCCCGACGCCGGCTCCGACGTCGCCTCGATGCGCACCCGCGCGGTGTACGACGAGGCCAAGGACGAGTGGGTGATCAACGGCACCAAGACCTGGGCGACCAACGGCGGCATCGCCAACGTGCACGTGGTCGTCGCCTCCGTCGACCCCGGCCTCGGCTCCAAGGGCCACGCCTCCTTCATCGTCCCGCCGGGCACCCCGGGACTGACGCAGGGCCAGAAGTTCAAGAAGCACGGCATCCGGGCCTCGCACACCGCCGAGGTGGTCCTGGACGGCGTACGGGTCCCCGGGTCCTGCCTGCTCGGCGGCAAGGAGAAGCTGGACGAGCGGCTCGCCCGCGCCCGGGAGAAGGCCCGGAAGGGCGGGGACCGGGTGAAGAACGCCGCGATGGCCACCTTCGAGGCGTCCCGCCCCGCCGTCGGCGCCATGGCGGTCGGCACCGCCCGGGCCGCCTACGAGGTCGCCCTCGACTACGCCAGGACGCGCGAGCAGTTCGGCCGGCCGATCATCGACAACCAGGGCGTCGCCTTCCAGCTCGCCGACATGCGCACGCAGATCGACGCCGCCCGGCTGCTGGTCTGGCGGGCCTCGTGGATGGCCGTCAACGGCAGGCCCTTCGAAGCCGCCGAGGGCTCGATGTCCAAGCTGTTCGCCAGCGAGACCGCGAAGAAGGTCACGGCCCAGGCCATCCAGATCCTCGGCGGCAACGGCTACACCCGGGAGTACCCGGTGGAGCGGATGCACCGCGACGCGGGCATCTACACCATTTTCGAAGGGACCAGCGAGATCCAGCGGCTGGTGATCTCCCGCACGATCTCGGGCATGCCGATCCGCTAACGGTGTCGCAGCGGCGTCAGTTGCTCGATGTCGTAGCGCTTTCTGAGGGCCTCGATCGCCGCGTGGTCCGGCGGGCCCCCGTCCCCCAGGATCTCCAGGAGTTCCTCGAAGTACCGCTCGTGGTCCGGTGGCGGAGACGCCTGGAAGAACATCTTGGCGGGGGAGTCGGTCGGGTTGGCGAAGGCGTGCGGGCAGCCGGGCGGGACGACGATGACCGTGCCCGGGGTCGCCCGCACCACGCGACTGCCGGAGGAGGACTCCCACCGCTGCCAGTGGTCGGGGGTCCGGATCCGTGGCTCGAAGGCGAGCACGTCCAGCTCACCTTCGAGCACGTAGAACAACTCCTCGCTGCGCGTGTGCACATGGGCGCCGACGTCGAAGCCCGGGGGGACCTCCACCTCGAAGGTGGAGGCCGCCCGCGAGTGCGTGCCGGTCACCTTGAACGTCACCCGCTGGGCCGGCGCCTCGACGATGCGGCCCTGGCCCGGCGGTACGAGCAGTCCGTCCGTGGTCATCGCCGGATCACCACGCCACCGGCAGGGCCTCGGGCCCCCGGATCAACGCGCCCTTCCTGAAGGGCACTTGTTCGGGCGGCACCGCGAGCCGCAGGTTCGGCACCCGGTCCAGCAGGGCGTCGACCAGCAACTCCAACTCCATTCGGGCCAGTTGGTCGCCCGGGCAGTAGTGCGGGCCGAAACCGAACGCCACGTGCGGGTTCGGGCTGCGCGTGAGGTCGAGCGTCCCGGGGTCGGGGAAGACGTCCGGGTCGCGGTTGGCGGCCAGGTACGACACGTAGACCGCGTCGCCCGCCCGGATCCGCACCCCCTTGATCTCCACGTCCTCCAGGGCGATCCGGGACAGCCCGACCGCGTTGCGGTGCGGGATGTGGCGCAGCAGTTCGTCGACGGCCGAAGGGCGGATCTCCCGGTCCGCGCGCAGCCGGCCGGCCAGCTCGGGGCGGGTCAGCAGGAGGTAGAACATCTGCCCGCTGTTGCTGGTGACCGCCTCGCCGCCGATCTGGAGCAGCACCGCGAGCCCCACGGCCTCCGCCAGGCCGATCTCACCGCGGGCCACGGCGGTCCCGAGCAGCGAGGCGATGTCCTCCCCGGCACTGTCCGCGCGGGCGTCGACGAGTTCGGCGAAGTACGTGCCCATCTCCTCCCTGGCCTGCTCGCTGACGGCGGCGCCGTGCGAGGAGGACAGGATCAGCCGGGTCCAGGCGTGCATGCCCTGCCGGTCCGCGACCGGCACACCCATCAGCTCGCAGATCACGGCGATCGGGAACGGGCTCAGCACCTCGGCGGTCAGGTCGGCGGGCGGGCCGTTGGCGAGCAGGTCGTCGACCAGCTCGTCCAGCATCCGGCGGGCGCTGTCCCGCACCCGCTCGACACCGGACGCGGTGAGGGCGGGGGCGACCGCACGGCGCAGCCGTGTGTGGTCGGGCGGGTCGAGGAAGCCGACCGCGGCCCGGGACGGGACGAAGTGCGGAGCAAGCCGGGTGACCTGCCGGTCGACGACCGCCTCACGGCTGAACCGGGGGTCGTTGGTGACCGTCCGCACGTCGTCCATGCGGGTCACCAGCCACGCCCAGCCCTCGCCGTCGGGCAGCTCGACGCGGGTGACCGGGCCCTGCTCCATGAGCTCGGAGAGCACCGGGTCGAAGGCCACGCCCGGCAGGTCGAGCGCCGGCCAGGGCCGGACCGGCGGCACCGATCCGGTGCGCGCCTCCTCGACGAGTGTCTCCTCCGTCATGCGCCGCCCCCGGTCTGCCAGGAGCCGAGCGACATCTCGGCGGTGATGCCGGGGCCGAACCCGGCGAGCAGTCCGCGCGCCTGGTCCTGGGGGCCGCCTTCCTCGAACAGCCGGCGCAGCGCGTCCAGGACGACGGCGCTGGCGATGTTGCCGTACTCGGTGAGGGTGGCCCGGCTGAACCTGAACGCGTGCGGTTCGACGTTCAGGAACTTGCTCAGGTCGTCCAGGATGCGGGGGCCGCCCGCGTGGATGACGTAGAAGTCCAGGTCGGACGCGTCCCAGCCGTGCACTCCGGCCAGGTCCTGGAGGGCCGGGGCGAGTGGCTCCATGGTGGCGGGCACCCGCTTGTCCAGCAGGAAGTGGAAGCCGGTCGCCCGGACGTCGTAGGCGATCCACTCCTCCGTCTTGGGGATGAGGTACGAGCCGTTGCGCTCCAGCCGGACGCCGGTGCCGCCGCTGCCGCGGACCACGGCGGCGGCGATGCCGTCGCCGAACAGGCCGTTGGAGAGCAGGGAGCCGACGCCGAGGTCGGTGGGCTGGTAGCACAGCGAGCAGAACTCGCAGGCGACGATGAGCGCGTTGGCGTCGGGGTAGGCCGTGCAGAAGTCGTGGGCCCGGTTGATCGCCGCGCCTCCGGCCGCACAGCCCAGCTGGGCTATGGGTATCTGTCGGGTGGTCGACTCGAACTCCATCGCGTTGATCAGCCACGCGGTGAGCGAGGGCATCATGAAGCCCGTGCACGAGACGTAGATGATGACGTCGATGTCCCTGGTGCGGACCTCGGCGTCGTCGAGCGCGCGCTGGATGACGGCGGGGACGCGGGCCTTCGCCTCCTGCTCGTAGAGCTTGTTGCGCTGCTCGAAGCCGGGGTGCTTGAGGGTCTCCTCGATGGGCTGCACGATGTGCCGGGTCTGCACACCGGTGTTCTCGATGAGCCGGAGGGCCAGCGGGAGTTGCGGGTGGTCCGCGTGGCGGGAACGCGCGAGCTCCAGCGTCTCCTCCATCGTGATCACGTGCTCTGGAACGGACACCGAGGGTCTGCACAAAGTCGCCATGAGCCGTGCCTGCTTTCGCCTTCCGGAAGGCCGGTTGCCCCCCGGTCAGAGGGTGGTGCACCCAGAAGGGTGGTCCATCCACGATCACCCGGAGGAGCGACGATCTTCTCGCGGAACTACTCCAATCCGGCGACGGCGCCCAAGCTCCGCCGGACTCGAACGGCTTGACCCCGGCGACCGTGAAACGGCCCCCCGCACCCGAAAACCCCCTGCTCACAGCCTTGCGATCATGCCCGCCGATTCCCCTCGCGACCCGCGCCACCGCCCCCACCACACGAAGATCACTCCCGCGCCTCCCGCACGCCCCCGACCGACCACAGGCATCCGCCTTCAGGAGTACGAGGCGCACCCACCACCGACGCCGTGCGGACAGGCGCGGGCGCTGGGCGGAGGGGAGCGCCGCGCCCGCCGGGCCATGGCCCGCGGCCAGCGTCGCGGAGGTGGTCCCGTCGGCCCGGCCCGTCCGGGCCGGCCGAGGGGGTGCCGCGGAGCGGACGAGGCGGGCCGGTCCGGGCAAGGCGGCCGCGGCGGGTCCGCCGCCGCGGGCCGGGGCGCGGTCTGCCGGGGGCGGTCGCCGGGCGCCGGCGCCGTGCCGAGGAGACCCCCTTGGCTTGGTCGGCCGAAGGCGGGGCACCGCTGCGGACGAGGTCAGGTGTGGCGAGCGGCGGGCGTGCTGAAGTGTCCGCCGGGGAGTGGTCGCCGGTCCGAGCTGGTCGGCTGTGGGCTGGATCGCCGCCGCCGGGCGGGCGAGGCGTGCCGAAGCGCGGTCGGCGTTCCGGCGACCGTCGCGGCTCGGTGCGGTCAGCCGGGGGTGGGGCCGCTGCTGTGGGCGATGCAGGCCACGTCGATGCGGTCGGCCAGCTTGGCCAGTTCGATGGTCAGGGCGGCCACCGTGTCCTCGTCGAGGCCCTCTTGGCCGGCCTCCACCAGACGCAGCCACCGGCCGCCGACCGTGCGCAGCAGCTTGCTCACGTCGGCCGCGGACACCTGCAAGGCACCGCGGTCGTCGACGATCAGAGGCAGAGTCACTTCGCGGTTCACAAAGGGGATCGTAGCCGCGGAAGCCTCACGCCCCGTGCCACACGGTGGTGATGTTGCAGAACTCGCGGATTCCGTGCCCGGACAGCTCACGTCCGTACCCCGACCGCTTCACTCCGCCGAACGGGAGCGCCGGGTGCGAGGCCGTCATCCCGTTGACGTACACGCCGCCCGCCTCCAGGTCCCGTACGAAGCGGTCCACCTCGGCCTCGTCCTCGGTCCAGACGTTCGAACTCAGCCCGAAGAGGGAGTCGTTGGCGATCAGTACCGCCTCGTCGAGATCGGTCGCCCGGTACAGCGTGGCCACCGGTCCGAACGCCTCCTCGCGGTGGATGCGCATCTCACGGGTGATGCCGTCCAGCACGGTCGGCGGGTAGTACCAGCCGGGCGCGTCGGGCCGTTCGCCACCGCACAGCACACCGGCCCCGGCGCGCCGCGCGTCGTCGACGAGCTCCTCCAGATCCGCCCGCCCCCGCTCGCTGGACAACGGCCCGACCTCCGTGTCCTCCCGCATTGGGTCGCCGACCCGCAGCGCCCTCATGCCGGCCACGAAACGCTCGGCGAAGGCGTCGTAGACGTCCGTGTGCACGATGAACCGCTTCGCCGCGATGCAGGACTGGCCGTTGTTCTGCACGCGCGCGGTCACCGCGACCTCGGCGGCCCGGTCGATGTCGGCGGACGGCATCACGATGAACGGGTCGCTGCCGCCCAGCTCCAGCACTGTCTTCTTGATCATCTCTCCGGCGGTGGACGCCACCGCCCGCCCGGCCGGCTCGCTGCCGGTCAGGGTGGCCGCCTTCACTCGCTCGTCGCGCAGGATGTCGTCGACCGCCGCGGAGCCGATCAGCAGGGTCTGGAAGCAGCCCTCGGGGAAGCCCGCCCGGTGGAACAGGTCCTCCAGGTAGAGGGCCGTCTGCGGCACGTTGGACGCGTGCTTGAGCAGGCCGACGTTGCCGGCCATCAGCGCGGGCGCAGCGAAGCGGACCACCTGCCACAGCGGGAAGTTCCAGGGCATGACGGCCAGCACCGGTCCGAGCGGCCGGTAGCGGACCAGGGCGTGGGACGCCCCGGAGTCCTTCACGTCCGCGTCGGCGGGCCGCTCGTCGGCGAGCAGCTCCTCGGCGTGCTCGGCGTACCAGCGCATCGCCTTGGCGCACTTCGCGGCCTCCGCGCGCGCCTGCTTGACCGGCTTGCCCATCTCCGTGGTCATGACACGGGCGATCTCGTCCTGGTCCTCGTCCAGGAGAGCGGCGGCCCTGTTCATCAGCCGGGCCCGCTCGGCGAAGGGCGTCGTCCGGTACGTACGGAACGTGGCCTGCGCGAGCTGGAGCCGGCGCTCGATCTCCTCCTCGCCCAAGGCCTCATACGTCTTGAGCGTCTCGCCGTTGGCCGGGTTCACCGTGGCGATGGACATGACTGACCTCCCCGGGAGCGGGCTGTGCTTCGACCTTCCCGCGCCGCGGTGCCGATCGCAACGCGTGAGGCTCTCGTCAGAGCGAGTGCTCGGCCAGGCGGTCGAGAAACGCGCTCTGGGCCGTGACGATCACCTCGCGGGCCCGGTCCAGACCGACCCAGGCGACCCGGTCGAGCTCCGGGAACTCCTGGGTGCGCCCGGAGCGGGGCGGCCACTCCATGGTGAACGTGCCGGGGACGACCGCAGCCGGGTCGAGGTCGCCCTCGATCGCCCAGGCCGTGACGGTCTTGCCGTTCGTCTGCCGGACCTCGCCCAGCGGCATGGCCTCCCCTTCGGGCGGCGGGAGCCCCAGCTCCTCCTGGAACTCGCGGCGGGCCGCGTCCCAGGCGGGTTCCTCCGGCTCGTACTCGCCCTTCGGGACCGTCCACGCCCCCGCTTCCCGCCGGGCGAAGAAGGGGCCGCCCATGTGTCCGAGGAGCACCTCCAGTCCGTCGCCGGAGCGCCGGAACAGCAGCAGACCGGCGCTGCGCCGCCCCCGCCGGGACTCCCGCCGGGCGGTCATGGCGCGATCTCCGGGTGCGCGGCCAGCAGCGTCGTGACGGTGTCGGCGTCCTCGGGCCGCTTGTCCTCCCGGTAGCGCACGACCCGGGCGAAGCGGAGGGTGACGCCCGCCGGGTAGCGGGTGGAGCGCTGCAGGCCGTCGTAGGCGATCTCGACGACGAGTTCGGGGCGTACGGTCACCACCCAGCTGTCGTCCTCCACGGCGAGCCGGCGCAGCCGCTCCGTCTGCCAGGTGAGCATCGCGTCCGTCATGCCCTTGAACGTCTTGCCGAGCATCGCGAAGCCGCCGTCGGCGGTGCGTGCGCCCAGGTGCAGGTTGGACAGCTTGCCGGTGCGGCGGCCGTGGCCCCACTCGGCGGCCAGGACCACCAGGTCCAGGGTGTGCACCGGCTTCACCTTGAGCCAGGACGCGCCGCGCCGGCCCGCGCTGTAGGCGGCGTCGAGGGCCTTGACGACCACGCCCTCGTGGCCGCGCCGCAGGGTCTCGGCCAGGAACCGTTCGGCCTCGCCCACGTCGTCAGGACCGGACACCAGGGTGCGCCTGACCCGCATCGGCTCCGGCACCAGACGGGCCAGCTCGGCGTGGCGGTCGGTCAGCGGCAGGTCGAGCAGGTCGCGGTCGCCGACGGACAGCGCGTCGAAGAAGACGGGGGAGACGGGGACCGCCTCGGCGGCCGTGGCCACGTCCACGCGCGAGCCCACGCGTCCGGCGGTCTCCTGGAACGAGCGGGGCCGCCCGTCCGCCCCGAAGGAGATGACCTCGCCGTCCAGGATGAACCGCTCGCCGCGCAACTCCCGTGTGACTGCCGTCAGTTCCGGAAGCCGGTCGGTGATGTCGTCCAGGGTGCGGGTGTGCACCCGTACGGTGTCGCCGTCCCGGTGGACCTGCACCCGGATGCCGTCGAGCTTCTCCTCGACGACGCACGCGCCGAGCTTCTCGACCGCCTCGGCCACGGAGGAGGCGCTGTGCGCCAGCATCGGCAGGACCGGGCGGCCGACGGTGAGCCGGAAGCGCTCCAGTGCCGGCGGGCCGTCCCCGAGCAGGGCCCGCGCCACCGTCTGCAACGATCCGGCCAGCATCACCGCCCGCCGCACGTCCGCCGGGGGCGCGCCCGTCGCCCCGGCCAGGGCCTCGACGGCGATGGCGTCCAGCGCGCCCTGCCGGACCTCCCCGGTGAGCAGCCCCAGCAGGAACCGCTGCTCGTCCTCGGTCGCCGCGCCCATCAACTCACCAACGAGCCGGGCGCGTTCGGCCTGCGAGCCGGGGCCGGAGACCTTGCCGAGTTCGCTCAGCCGGGCATCCACCTCGTGCACGGTGAGCGACGCCTCGGCGGCCGGGGCGACCCGGCGGCCGAGCACCTTCCAGCCCACTCCGAGCCGCCCCTGCGGCAGCCGTCCCGCGAGATACGGAATGACGACCGGCACGTCCTCGGACCCGGCCTCCCGGAACAACTCCGCGAGCAGAGCCGTCTTCCGTGACCGGGCCGAGGCGGCGGCCACCTCCCGCGACACCTGAGCCAACCGGGCAAGCAGCATGCAGCCATGGTGCAACGCACGGCGCCGCCCCACACCCGGGCCTGCCACGCGCCCGCTCGCCGGCCTGCTGGTGGACGCGGCCCGGTGCGAGGACGGGGCCCGCACGCGGGTGTGTCCAGGCAACGGGGAGGGCAGGGGCCCTGCCCGTACGCGGCTACCCCTTCACCCGCGGGCGTCGCCCTGCGGAGGGGGCTGCCGTGCGC
>NZ_JBIVJN010000006.1:0-244590 GCF_044750345.1 Streptomyces sp. NPDC088817 | reverse complement strand
CGCGGGTGCCACCTCGCACGCACGGCGCGAGGACGGGGCCCGCACGCGGGTGTGTCCGGGCAACGGGGAGGGCAGGGGCCCTGCCCGTACGCGGCTACCCCTTCACCCGCGGGCGTCGCCCTGCGGAGGGGGCTGCCGTGCGCGCGGGTGCCACCTCGCACGCACGGCGCGAGGACGGGGCCCGCACGCGGGTGTGTCCGGGCAACGGGGAGGGCAGGGGCCCTGCCCGTACGCGGCCACCGCTTCACCCGCGGGCGTCGCCCTGCGGAGGGGGCTGCCGTGCGCGCAGGCGCCGCCTCGCAGGCACGGCGCCCCCGCTCGGCGCCCCTCCGCACTCGGCGCTCCCGCGGAGGGCGCCGGGCGCTGCCCTGCACCCCAGTTGCCCCACGTTCAGCCCGCCACAGCCGTCCTACCCCCGCGCCGTGCTCCCCGTCGCCGCCGCGTCCAGGTCCGTGAACAGCAGTTCGCCGTTGATGGCCGCGCCGGCGCGGTAGCCGCGGCTGGCTGAGTTGATCACCTGTTCGGCGAAGCCGCTCGCGTTGCCGGCGGCCCAGAGGCCGCGGACGGTCGTCAGACCCCGTTCGTCGATCACCGGGTACGCGCCGAACGGCGTCTCCCGCAGTTCGGCGCCCAGTTGCTGGAGGAGGTCGGTCCGGGGCACCGCGCGCGGCGCGACGAACAGCGCCTCGCGTGCGTACGTCGTGCCGTCGGCGAGCCGGACCCCGGTCAGCCGGTCCGCCTCGACGACGATTCCGCTCACCTCGCCCGGCACCACGTGGACGCCGGCCGCGGCCAGCCTGCGCAGGTCGTCGTCGTTCAGCTCGTCCTCACCGACCCGGTGCAGGAAGAGCGTCACGTCCTTGGACCACTGGGTCACCATCAGGGCCTGGTGAACGCTCAGCGGTGTCGTGGCGAGCACGCCGAAGGCCTTGTCGCGGACCTCCCAGCCGTGGCAGTACGGGCAGTGCAGCACGTCCCGGCCGAAACGCTCGGCGACTCCCGGGACCTCCGGGAGCTCGTCCTTGAGGCCGGTGGCGACGACCAGCTGCCGGGCGTGGACGATACGCCCTCCGGCCAGCGTCACGTCGAACTCCCCGTCCGCGTCCCGGACCGCCGCCACCGCCCGGTCCCGGACCAGTTCGACCCCGTACCGTTCGATCTCCTCGCGGCCGGCGGCGAGGAACCGTGCCGGGGACATGCCGTCCCGGGACAGGAAGCCCTGCATGTGCGCGGACGGCGCGTTGCGCGGCTCGCCCGCGTCGACGACCAGCGTGCGCCGCCTGGCGCGGCCGAGGACCAGCGCCGCGGACAGCCCCGCAGCGCCGCCCCCGACCACGACGACCTCGTACTTTGCGTTGTTCTCGTGCTTCTCGGTCATGTGACCACCTCCACCGAGAAGGTCGTCCGTGCGGTGCCGGATTGACAAACACATTTGCCGGTTCCGCAATCGAGGCGGGAGTATCGGAGGCATGAGCATCGACGACGTCCTCGCCGACGTGGGCCCGCGGCTGCGCCGGATACGCAAGGAGCGGGAGGTCACCCTCGCCGCCCTCGCAGAGGCGACCGGGATCTCCGTCAGCACCCTCTCGCGCCTGGAGTCGGGCCTGCGCAAACCCAGCCTGGAGCTGCTGCTGCCGATCGCGCAGGCCCATCGGATGCCGCTGGACGAGATGGTCGGAGCGCCTCCGGTGCGCGATCCGCGGGTACGGGCCGAGCCGATCGTGCGCGGCGGCCGCACCCACTGGCCGCTGACCCGTCAGCCCGGCGGCCTCCAGGCGTTCAAGGTGCTGGAACCCCGGCGCAGGCTCGAACCCGACCCGCGCACCCACGAGGGCTACGAGTGGCTGTACGTGCTGTCCGGCAGGCTGCGGCTGGTGCTCGGCGGCCACGACGTGGTGCTCACGGCCGGAGAGGCGGCGGAGTTCGACACGCGCGTGCCGCACTGGTTCGGGTCGACGGGGGAGGGGCCGGTGGAGTTCCTCAGCCTGTTCGGACCGCAGGGGGAGCGCATGCACGTACGGGCCCGGCCGGCGCGCACCGCCGAGGACGGCTGACCGGGGGTGTTCCCCGATGGGCAAGCGACCGCTTAGTATGCGGTCGACCCCGGTCACCCGACGCGACGACGCGGTCCCCTGGAGGCGGCACATGCAGGCATGGCGAGTGCACGACAACGGCGAGCCGGGCGAGGTGATGCGGCTGGAGGAGACCGGGCCGCCCACCCCGGGCGAGGGCCGGATCCTGCTCAAGGTGCGCGCCGCGAACGTCAACTTCCCGGACGCGCTGCTGTGCCGCGGCCAGTACCAGGTCCGGCCGCCCCTGCCCTTCACCCCGGGCGTGGAGATCTGCGGCGAGACGGAGGACGGCCGCCGGGTGATCGCCAACCCGGAGCTGCCGTACGGCGGTTTCGCCGAGTGGGCCGTCGCCGCCGCCGACGCGGTGCTGCCCGCCCCCGACGCGCTGGACGACGCCGAGGCGGCCGCCCTGCACATCGGCTACCAGACGGGCTGGTTCGGCCTGCACCGCCGGGCGCGCCTGGAGGCCGGCGAGACCCTGCTCGTGCACGCCGCCGCCGGAGGCGTCGGCAGCGCGGCCGTACAGCTCGGCAAGGCGGCCGGCGCCCGGGTCATCGGTGTCGCCGGCGGCGCCGCGAAGGCCGCCGTGGCCCGCGAGCTGGGCTGCGACGTGGTGATCGACCGGCACGCCGAGGACGTCGTCGCCGCCGTGAAGGAGGCCACCGGCGGCCGGGGCGCGGACGTGATCTACGACCCGGTCGGCGGCACGGCCTACGCCCAGTCCGCCAAGGCCGTCGCCTTCGAGGGCCGGATCCTCGTCGTCGGCTTCGCCGGCGGGACCGTCCCCAGTCCGGCGCTGAACCACGCACTCGTCAAGAACTACTCGATCGTCGGCCTGCACTGGGGCCTGTACAACACCAGGAACCCCGACCTGGTCCGGCACTGCCACGAGCAGCTCACCGACCTGGCCGCCCGGGGCGCGATCAAGCCTCTGGTGAGTGAGCGGGTGCCGCTGGCCGGAGCCGCGGCCGCCGTGCAGCGGGTCGCCGACGGAGCCACCACCGGCCGCGTCGCCGTGCTGCCCGCCCTGAAGGACGGAGCCACCGCATGACGGACGCCGAGGAACTGCGACGCCGGACCGGCGAGTTGCTGACCGCGCATCCGCCGGCCACCACCGGCAGGCTCGACTTCCTCCGAGCCCGCTTCGACGCCGGGCTCGCCTGGGTGCACTACCCGGAAGGTCTCGGCGGACTCGGCGCCACCCGCTCCCTCCAGGCCGTCGTGGACGCCGAGTTGGCGGCGGCGGGCGCCCCGGACAACGACCCACGCCGCATCGGCATCGGCCTCGGCATGGCCGCCCCGACCATCCTGCGGCACGGCACCGAGGAGCAGAAACGGCGCTTCCTCAGGCCGCTGTGGACCGGGGAGGAGGTCTGGTGCCAGCTGTTCAGCGAACCGGGCGCCGGATCCGACCTCGCCGCCCTCGGCACCCGGGCGGTCCGTGAGGGCGACACCTGGGTGGTCAGCGGGCAGAAGGTGTGGACCTCCAGCGCCCACCTCGCCCGCTGGGCCATCCTCATCGCCCGCACCGACCCGGACCTGCCCAAGCACCGGGGCATCACCTACTTCCTCTGCGACATGACCGACCCCGGCGTCGAGGTGCGGCCGCTGCGCCAGATCACCGGAGAGGCCGAGTTCAACGAGGTCTTCCTGACGGGCGTGCGCATCCCCGACGCCCACCGCCTCGGCGAGGTCGGCGACGGCTGGCGGGTCGCCGGGACCACGCTCATGAACGAGCGTGTGTCCATCGGCGGTATGCGGCTGCCCCGCGAGGGCGGCATGATCGGCCCGGTCGCGAGGACCTGGCGCGAGCGGCCGGAACTGCGCACCCACGATCTGCACCAGCGGCTGCTGAGGCTGTGGGTGGAGGCCGAGGTCGCCCGCCTGACCGGCGAGCGGCTGCGCCAGCAGCTCGCCGCGGGCCGGCCCGGCCCCGAGGGCTCCGGCATGAAGCTCTCCTTCGCCCGGCTCAACCAGGAGATCAGCGGCCTGGAGGTCGAACTCCTCGGTGAGGAAGGCCTGTTGTACGACGACTGGACCATGCGCCGTCCCGAACTGGTCGACTTCACCGGCCGCGACGCCGGATACCGCTACCTGCGGGCCAAGGGCAACAGCATCGAGGGCGGGACCAGCGAAGTGCTCCTGAACATCGTCGCCGAGCGCGTCCTCGGCCTGCCCGCCGAGCCGCGCACCGACAAGGACGCCGCCTGGAAGGACCTCGCCCGATGAGCGCGACGAGCACGCCGAGTGCCGAACCCGACCTGCTGTACTCGGAGGAGGAAGAGGCGCTGCGCGCCGCCGTCCGGGACCTGCTCACCGACCACTGCGCCCCGGCGGACGTGATCGCGCGCGCCGAGTCGGACGCCCCGCACGACCTCGCGCTGTGGAAGACGCTCGCCGGCGACATGGGCCTGGCCGGTCTGCTGGTGCCCGAGGAACACGGCGGCCAGGGTGCCTCCCATCGCGAAGCGGCCGTCGTGCTGGAGGAGTTGGGGCGGGCGGTGGCGCCCGTTCCGTACCTCACCAGTGCCGTGGTCGCCACCGAGGCGCTGCTGGCCTGCGCGGGCGACGACCGCGCCGATCTGCTGTCCCGTCTGGCGTCCGGTCGGACGATCGGCGTCCTGGCGGTCGGGCTGCACACCGCGCCGGGGGGCGCCTTCGGGACCGTACGCCTGGAATCCGGGCTGCTGCACGGGGAGTTGACGGGGATCGCGGACGCGGCGGTCGCCGACGTGCTGCTGGTGCCCGCGGACGACGGCGGGCTCCACGCCGTCGACGCGGACGACGTCACCGTCACCCCGCAGGTGCCGCTGGACCTGACCCGGCCGCCGGCGACCGTCTCCCTCGACGCCGTACGGGCCCGTCGGCTTGGTGACGCCGGGCCCGCCGTGCACCGGGCGCTGCGCGCCGGCGCCGGACTGCTCGCCTCCGAGCAGCTCGGCCTGGCGGACTGGACGTTGACCGAGACCGTCCGCTACCTCAAGGAGCGTAGGCAGTTCAACCGGCCCGTCGGCGGCTTCCAGGCGCTCAAGCACCGGCTCGCCCAGCTCTGGCTGGAGGCGGCCGGGCTCCGCGCCGCCGCCCGGTCCGCGGCCGACGCGCTCGCCGGGGAGGAGGACGCCGACGTGGCGGTCGCCGTCGCCCAGGCCCACGCGGCGCCCGTCGCCGTCCACGCCGCCGAGGAGGCGCTGCAACTGCACGGCGGCATCGGCATGACCTGGGAACATCCGGTCCACCTGTACCTGAAGCGGGCCAAGGCGGACTCGATCGCGTACGGCACCGCGGGCGCCCACCGCGAGGCGCTGGCCCGGCTGGTCGGACTCGAAGCGCCCTGACGTCCGGCCGGACGTCAGGGGTGCAGACTGCCGACGATCTGCGCCGTGGCCATAAGACCCTCCTGAATGGTGGGCGCCATGCTCGTGCCCGCCAGGAAGAAGCCGAGCAGGACGCACACCAGGGCATGCGAGAACTTCAGCGCGCAGTTGCGCACGAAGATCACGGCAAGGAGCAGGAGCAGCAGCACCACAGAGATGGAAATGGCCATCGTCGTCCTCCTCCGCCACGCCCACTTCGCGGCTTTCGGCCGCAAGTGTGGCGTAGCGGAGGGTCGGTCCGGGCGGTAGACATGTCCTCCGAACGTGTGGTTCTGCCACCGCTCCGCGATTGCCCTGCGTGGTGCGGAGCGTGATGCCGGGTGCCGGGGTCAGGCCTCGATGACGCGGGAGCGGATGAGGAAACGCACTCCCTCGGGTGCCTCCAGGGAGAAACCACTGCCCCGGCCGGGCACCACGTCCACGATGAGCCGCGTATGACTCCATGCCTGGAACTGGCTGCGCGACATCCAGAACGGCACCGGCAGGTCCAGCCCCTCGATCTCCAACTCCGCGAGCAGCACGTCCGAGCCGCCGGTACGGAACTCGCCCGCCGGATAGCACATCGGCGCGCTTCCGTCGCAGCAGCCACCCGACTGGTGGAACATCAGCGGTCCGTGCGTCTCGCTCAGCCGCCGCACCAGTACGGCCGCCGCGGGGGTGAACTCCACGCGCGGGATCTCCTCGTACATCGTCGCCGTCCCTCGCCGCCCGGGAGAGCCCGGGAAGAAGCACCGGAAGAAGAAGCCGCACCCAGCCAAGCAGCAAGGAGGTTGCGACAAGGTTGCACGGCCCGCGTCCCCCTGCCTCGCCGTACGGGGTCCCGCCGCCGTGCCCTGTCGCGACGCGCGCCCACCGGCGATCGCTGAGATCCTGAGCGGGAGAAGCGCTGCCCATGACATGACCGGTGGTGGTGAGCGCGGTGTCCGAACGCGGCGACAACAGTCCCGGGCCGACGGCCGCGGACGTGGATCCCCTGGGGGACCCGTTCCTGCGGACCTGTTTCGCCGTGCCGGTGCCGCCGGCCACGTTCCTGCGCCGACGGCGCCTGGTCGAGCGCCTGGACCAGGCGCCGGCCACGCCGCTGACGATGGTCAACGGCTGCGCGGGCGCGGGCAAGACGCTGCTGGTCGCCGACTGGGCCGCCCATCTGGACCGGCCGGTGGCCTGGCTCACGGCGGGCGCCACCGACCAGGCACCCGGCGTCTTCTGGGCCTACCTCCTGGAGGCCCTGCGCGCCGGCGGGGCGCACGAGATCCGCGACGTCGGCTGCCCGGCCGAGGCCGGCACGGTGGACCACGGTCTGCTCACCCGGCTCGCCGCGCGGCTCAACGGCCGCGACCGGCCCGTGACCGTCGTCCTCGACGAGTACGACCGCGTCACCGCCCCGGAGATCGCCGATCAGCTCGGTTTCGTCCTGCACCACGCCGGACGGGGCATGCGCCTGGTCCTCGTCACCCGCACCGAACCGACACTGCCGCTGCACCGCTACCGCGCGGACGGCACCCTGACCGAGATCAGGGACGCGGAACTGGCCTTCACCCCCGAGGAGGCCGCGACCCTGCTGGAACTGCACGGACTGCGGCTCGGCGGCGACGCGGCCCGCGCACTCGTCGAGCGCACCCGGGGCTGGGCGGCGGGTCTGCGGCTGTGCGCCCTGGCCGCGGGGCAGAGCAGCGACCCGGAGACATACCTCAAGGAGTTCGAGGCAGGGCAGAGCACGATCGCCGACTTCCTGCTGGCCGAGGTGCTCAAGAGACAGCCGGCCCCGACCCAGGACCTGCTGCTGCGGGTCAGCGTCCTGGACCGGTTCCGCCCCGACCTGGCCAACGCGCTCACCGGGCGCCGGGACGCCGAACCCGTCCTGGCCGAGCTGCACCGGGCGAACGCGTTCGTCGAGCACCTCGGCCACTCCTGGTACCGCCTCCACCCGCTCTTCGCCGAGATCCTGGCGGCGCACCTGCGGGTGCGGTTCCCCAGCCTGGAGACCGAACTGCACCGCAGGGCCGCCGAGTGGCTGCGGCACACCGGACCGCTGCCCGAGACGCTCGCCCACGGCGCCGCCGCCGGCGACTGGCGCTTCACCGCCGGCGCCCTGGTGGACGACCTCGCGATCGGGCAGCTCTTCACCGGCCTGCGCTCCGGGGACCTGGGAGAGCTGTTCTCGCGGATGCCACCCGGGACCACCGGCCCCGAGGCCGACCTCGTCCGCGCGGCCCGCGAGCTGTCCGACGGCGACCCCGGGTACGCCCTTCCGCACCTTGAGCACGCCCGCCGGGAGCTGGCCCGCGCCGGGCCCGGCGGGGCGGCGGCCCGGCTCGGCCTCGCCCTCCTGGACACCCTCGCCGCCCGGCTGACCGGTTCCCCCGGCCGGGCCGAGCGCGCCGCCCGGACGGCGCGGGAACTGCAAGAGGACCTCCCCGCCGAACTCCTGGACAAGCACCCCGAACTCGCCGCCCTGCTGCAGACCCACCTGGGCGCCGCCCGGCTGTGGGCGGGACGCATCGAGGACGCCGGGGCCGCGCTCCGCGCCGCGGCGGCCGGCTCCGCCGGGGCCACCGCGCTGCCGCGGGAGGACTCCCTGAGCCTGCTCGCGCTCATCGACTGGCTGACCGGCTGGCCCACACGGGCGGAACGCAGGGTCCTCGCTGCGCTCGCCGACGCGGAACGGTTCAGCCTGGCCGAGCCGACCGGTTCCGTACTCGGCCACCTGGTCCTGGCCGCGGTGGCCGTCGACCGCGACGAACTGGGCGAGGCCCGCGCCCTGCTGGACCGGGCGAGGGCCGAGCGGCCCTCGCCCCGGGATCCCGTGACGGCCGCCGCTCTGGTCATCGTGCGGGCACGGCTCCAGCTGGCCCGCGGAGAGGTCCGGGCCGCCCTGGAGACCGCCGAGTCGGCCGTTCCCGCCGCCGTCGCCTCCCCCTGGGCCGAGGCGCACCTCGCGCTCGTCGTCTCCGCCGCCCACCTCGCCGAGGGCCGCCCCGAACCGGCCGTGAAGGTGCTGCGGGACGCCGTGGACCAGGACGCCGCCTGCACGGTGGCGGCCGCCCGCGCCCACCTCGCCGCGGGCGACCCGGGTACCGCGCTCGACCTGCTCGACACGCCTCCCACCGGGCAGCGCCCCGGCCCCGCCGTCACCGTACGGGCCCTGCTGGTCCGCGCCGAGGCCACCGGCCGGCAGGGCGACCACGCCACCGCGCGCCGGCTGGTGACCCGCGCGCTGCTGGAGGCCAGGAACGAACGGCTGCGGCGCCCCTTCCACGAGACCGGACCGTGGCTGCGCCGTCTGCTGGACACGGACGCGTTTCCCCCGCTTCCCGCCCACCAGGGCCCCCGGTCCGCGACCGAGCCCGAACCGGGCTCCGCCCTGGTCGTCGACCGGCTCAGTGACCGCGAACGGGACGTGCTCCAGCGGCTCGCGCAGATGATGACGACCCAGGAGATCGCCGCGGACCTGTTCGTGTCGGTCAACACGGTCAAGACCCACCTCAAGAGCGTGTACCGCAAGCTCGGCGTGAACCGGCGCAACGAGGCGGTGCACCGGGCCCGCGAACTGCGCCTGCTGTGAACCGCCCGGGACGGGCCCACACCGACTACACGGGCGGGGTGTACGGGTCCATGCTCGCCGCCTCCGTGGTGGTCGGCGCCGGCGTTCCCGAATACTTCCCGCGGCTGCGACTGGCGCTCCTGCTGCTGCTCACCGGCGTGGTGTTCTGGCTCGGGCACGTGCACGCCCAGTTGTTCGGCGCGCGGCTGGCCCGGCGCCGACCGGACCGCGGCACCGTCCTGCACGTGTGCCGCGACGAGTGGCCGATCGCCCAGGCCGCCGTGCCACCGGCCCTCGCGCTCGCCGTCAGCCCGCTGTTCGGCCTCGACCTGGCGGGCGGGCTGTGGCTGGCGCTCGCCGTGGCCGTGGCCGGTCAGGTGGGCTGGTCGGCGGCCGCGGCACGCCGGGCCGGTGCCCCCTGGGGCCTGGTGGCGGGCACGGCGGCGGTCAACCTGGTGATCGGGCTGCTGATCCTCGCGCTCAAGGCCGTCCTCGCCCACTGACACGCAGCGCACCCGGCCGCCGTATCACCTGCGCCGGGTGAGGCCCGGCGGCCCGGCCGGGCGGACTCTCGGACAGGGGGCGTGGTACGCCCGTCCCCAGGCCTCCGTGGGAGCGGCTGATGCGCTACGAGATCCGCGTCGACGGGCACATGTCGGAGACGCTGACCAAGGCATTCCCCGAGCTGGACCACGTGGTGATGTCCGGTCAGACCGTCCTGTTCGGGCCCGTGGTGGACGAGGCGCACCTGTACGGGCTGCTGGCCCGCTGCCAGTCACTGGGCCTGCGGGTCCTGGAGATGCGCCGCATCCCGGAGTGAGCCGGCCGGGCGGTCCGAGTGGCCGTGCGAGCTACCCGGGCGGCCGGTCTCGGCGCTGCTGGCGCAGGCCCGCCTGGATGGCGCCCGTCAGCACACGCGCGGCGACCCCCACGAGCAGCAGCCCGCCGGTCATCTGGAGCATGGTCAGCACGCGCCCCGTCTGCGACCGCGCCGTGATGTCGCCGTACCCGACGGTGGTGAACGTGGTCATCGCGAAGTACAGGGCGTCCGTCCTGGTCAGCGGCTCGGTGAAGGATCGCGGATCGGAGCGGTCCAGGAGGTAGTAGGCCCCGGCGAACAGCAGCAGGAAGAGCGGCAGCGTGATCGTCAGCGCCTCCACGGCCTTCAGCCGGGGGTACGGCGAGCGGACGATGGCCCACACCTCCCACCCGAAGAACAGCGCGACACCGACCAGGCCGAGGCCGAGCAGGACCGCCGTCATGCCCGTGGCCCGGGCGTCCAGGGGCAGCAGGTAGTACGCCGTCACCAGACCGGTCGTGACGAGCACCGCGCGGGCGAGCACCATGAGGGCCGCCGACCGGAGCACTAGCCGCTCCCGGTCCCGCCGCGGCGGGCGCCTCCCCGGGGTGTCCGGGGTGCGGGAAGCTGCCGGGTCGCTCATCTCGGGTCCCTTCGGTTCCGCCGCCCGGGGGACGGGCGCCGTCCGGGAAAGCTGTCCGGGAAACGGGGGCGGGTCCGCATCCAGATCATCGCGGCGGCGCGGGAGACGGATCACCCCTCATGGGTGACCCGTGCGACACCGCTTCGCGCGACGCTGGCGTACGGGTCCTCGTACACCGTCCCGTCGGCGGTCCGGCGGCGACCCGCAACCGATCCCCGCGAGGAGGAGCCATGACCATGTCGCGTGGTTCGGCAGGGCGTGCCGGATCGGAGCACAGGCCCGGCGGGACGGGCCACCACCAGGACGGCGACCCCGCTGACATGCTGGCCGGACTCGGCACGTCGTGGACCTGGCTGCTCGGCTCGGCACTGGCGACACTGGTGCCGGGGATCATCGTGCTCGCCTGGCCGAACGAGACCCTGCACATCCTGGCGATCGTGATCGGGCTGTACCTGCTGGTGACAGGCGCCTTCCGGTTCGTCGCCGCGTTCTCCCGGGAGGAGCACGGCGAGCGCCTGCCGCGGCTGCTGGTCGCGGTGCTGTTCGTCCTCGCCGGGGTGCTGTGCCTGAGGCACCCGTTGCAGACCATCGCCGCGCTCTCGCTGATCGTCGGGATCGTCTGGCTGCTGTCCGGGATGCTCACCGCCTACACGGCGCTCGCCTTCCGGGGCCTGCCGCACCGCGGTGTCCTCCTCGGCGCGGCGGCGCTCGGCATCGTCGCGGGCATCGTGGTGCTGGCGCTGCCCGCGCAGTCGGCCCTGGTCCTGACCCGGCTGCTCGGCCTGTGGCTCGTGCTGCTCGGCCTGGTCGAACTGGGCGTCGCCTTCGCCTGGCGGTCGGCGCTGCGCAGGGGCGGCACGAGGACCCCGTCCGGGCCCGCGGCCACGGTCTGAGCCCCATGAGCCCCGGTAGCCCCTACGCCGTCCGGCCCCGGTAGCCCCGTACGCCGCCCGCCGTGCCGGTCCGCGACGCCCAGGAGGATCCATGGCCCCCGCCGACGCCCCCGTCCCCGCGGCCCCGGGTGGCGCGGGTGAGCCCCGGCGCTCCCTGACCCCCGAGGAGTCCGCCGAGTACGAACGGCTCCGCCGGGCGGCCGCCGTCAAGCACCGGAGGCTGCGCCGGGCGGGTGCCACCGTCCTGCTGGTGGTGACGCTGGTGTTCGCCCCGGCGGCCGTCGTCGCGGCCTGGGTGCACAGCACGGTCGCCGACACCGACCGCTATGTCCAGACCGTCACCCCGCTGGCCCGTGAACCGGCCGTGCAGAACGCCGTGACCGACCGGCTGACCAAGCGGGTCGTGGACAACATCGACGTCAGCGCGCTGACCGCGTCACTGACCGACGTCCTCAAGAAGTCCGGGGCGCCGCCGCGCGTCGTCGACGGCTCCAGCGCGCTGACCGGCCCGCTGCACGGCGCCATCACCGACGCGGTGCACCGCGTCGTCCGACGCGTCGTCACCAGCGACGTCTTCGAGGACGTCTGGGTGACGGGCAACCGGCGGGCGCAGACGGCGCTGATGAACGTCCTCACCGGCAGCCAGAAGGGCGCCCTGCGGGCGCAGGGCGAAGACGTGAACCTGGACATCGGGGTCGTCGTCGACCAGGTCAAGCACGAGCTGGAGCACGCCGGCTTTCAGAAGGCCTCCGTCATCCCCGCGCCCGACCGCACGATCACGCTGTTCAGGGCCGAGAAGCTGGACAAGGCCCAGGACGCCATGCGGCTGCTCGACATCGTCGGCGTATGGCTGCCCGTCGTGACGCTCGTGCTCGCCGCGCTGACCGTGTGGACGGCCCCGTCGCACCGGTTGATGCTCCAGGTCACGGCCATCGGCGTGGGCGTGATGATGATCGTACTGCTCATCGCCCTGGCCGTGGCACGCCGGGTCTACCTCGGTTCCGTCCCGCCGGCCGTCCTGCCCCCCGACGCCGCCGCGGTCGTCTACGACACCCTGGTGCGGTTCCTGCGCGACAGCGCCCGCACCCTCCTGGTCGTCGCCGTGATCACGGCGCTGGCCGCTTATCTGTACGGCCCGGGACGCGCAGCGCGCGGAGTGCGGAGCGTGACCCGGCGGAGCACCACCGCCGCGGGTGAGGCACTCGGCCGAGCCGGAGTACGCACGGGCGCGACCGGACGCTGGCTGGACGTCCACCGGAAGTGGACCACCGGCGTCGTCATCGCCGCCGGCGCACTCACTCTGGTGCTCTGGAACCACCCCACGGCCGCGGTCGTCGCCCTCGTGCTGTGCGTCGTCGTCGTGGTGCTGATCCTCCTGGCCGTCCTCGCCTCCGCCACGGTTCCCGCAGAGTCCGCGGGAACCGGCGGCGCACACCCGGCGGCGTCCTGAGCCCCTCGACGCCACGCGAGGCCGCTCGGGCGTGCCACGGTCACCCGCATCGGGTGAGGCGCCCGGTCCGTGCCCTGCGCACGCTGGCAGAGGGCAGACAGCGCAGCCGGGCGCAGGCCCGGAACGGAGAGAAATGAGCACGCAGATGAACCTCGCGTACGACTACCCGCTGCTGAGCGCCTTCTGGACGATGCTGTGGTTCTTCCTGTGGATCATGTGGTTCGTCCTGCTCTTCAGGGTCATCCTCGACATCTTCCGCGACGACGGCCTGAACGGCTGGGCCAAGGCCGGGTGGCTGGTGTTCTGCATCGTCCTGCCGTTCCTCGGTGTCCTCGTCTACGTCATCGCCCGGGGCCGGAGCATGGGCCACCGGGAGATCGCACAGGCGCGGCAGCAGCAGGACGCCTTCAACGCCTACATCCGGCAGACCGCGTCCGGCGGCGGTGGCGGGTCCAAGGTCGACGAACTCGCCCGGCTGTCCGACCTGCGCGCCCGCGGAGACATCACCGACGAGGAGTTCGCCCGGGCCAAGGACATGATCCTGGCCGGCGACGTGCCCGAGGGCCGCGCCACCTCCGTGACCTCCGCCCCCGAGGGCCCCGGCAGTTCCGTCAGCTCCACTCCCGGCCGTCGATGAGCACGCCGGACGAGACGCAACGCGAGACGAAACGAGGGAGAAGATGACCGCGACCCACACCGCACGGCCGCATTCGGCGAAGCAGGCATGGGCCACCGGCCTGACGGCCTTCGCCGCCGTCATGCTGATGATCGCCGGAGTGCTCGACATCTTCCGCGGGATCATGGGCATCGCCCATGACGACGTCTTCATCACCACGCGCAACTACGTCTTCCAGTACGACCTCACCGGCTGGGGCTGGATCCACCTCGTCCTCGGGGTGCTCGCCGTGATCATCAGCATCGGGCTGTTCCAGACGGCGATGTGGGCGCGGGTGGCCGGAGTGACCATCGCCGGGCTGATCATCCTCGCCAACTTCCTGTCGCTGCCGTACTACCCGGTCTGGTCGGTCGTGATGATCGCGTTCTCCGGGTTCGTCATCTGGGCCCTGTGCGTGCTGCATCCCGAGGAGTCCCAGGCCACGCATCACACCGCCGCGACCGCCTCCACTCCCACGTCGGCCACGCCCTCCGCGTCCTCCACACCCACCACCTCCGCCACGACCGGGACCACCCCGCCGCGCACCCCGTGACGGGCGTGCGGGCGGCGGCGCGACCCGGGCGAGAACACGTCGTCCGGGCCGCGCCCGCACGGCCCTGCGAGGCCGGTCGTCCCGGGATGCGGCGCCGCTACCGGCGCGTAGCGTGGAAAGGGTCATGCACGAGAACGGCAATGAGGGAAACGAGAGAACTGGCGGGAGGGATTCTCATGGGTGCAGCACCGGAGACCCTGCGGAAGGCCGAGCTGACGGAGGAACAGCGACGCGCCAGTGAGCGTGAGTGGTTCCTCGACGCCGACACCGGGGAGCTGAAGCCGGAGGAGGACTCGGACCGCGACGAGCAGACCGGGCCGGGCCCGGTGCGCGTGGCTCGCTGGACCTTCGATTGACCGCTCCGCCCGAGGACCGCGTCTGGGCGCGCCACCGGCGGCGCAGGGGAGCGGTGCTGATCGTCGGTACGGGCGCGGTCGGCGGATTCCTCGCCGAGGAACTCGCCCGGATCGGGTTCAGCCCGCTCCGGCTGGTCGACCCCGACACGCTCGCGGTGGAGAACCTGATCCGCCACCCGCTCGGGGCCCCGGCCCTGGGACAGCCCAAGGCCCTGGCACTGGCCGCGAAGATCCGTCGCGACTTCCCCTCCTGCGACGCCACCGGCCACCACGCGGACTTTCTCGAACTGCCCGCGGAGCGGCAGCGGTCACTGGTGGGTGGTGCGAACGTGGTGGTGGCGGCGACCGACTCGGCCGTGTGCCAGCGCCACGTCAACCGCGTGGCCCTCGCGGTGGGCAGGCCCGCGGCCTACCCGGCGGTCTGGGTGGATCCGAGGATCCGCGACGCCGAGGTCGGCGAGATCCTGTGGGTGCTTCCCGGCAGGCGCACGCCCTGCTACGAGTGCGCGGTCGCGTTCCGGCAGGGCACCGCCGACACCCAGGCGGCCCGCGGCGCCCGGGTGGACATCCAGCTCGTCGCCCTGGCCACGGCCCAGGTCGTGACCGCGCTGGCCCACCCCGACGACGACCGCTCGGCGATCCTCGACCCGCGGCGCACCGCCATCTACCTCCACGGACTGACGCCGACCTCACCAGGCGTCCGGGCCACCTTCCCCACGGCCGGCCTGAGCAGCCAGAACGTCCGCGTCCCCTTCCCGGCCACCCCGTGCGCCGCCTGCCACGGCTGGCGCCACGTGGCCTCCTCCCCGGCAGGCGGTCGGCCCGGCGAGGAGACCAAGGCACGCGGCTGGCCCGTCTTCGCCGCCGTCGTGCTGTGCATCGTGATCCTCTTCATCGTCTCGGTCGCCCACGGCAGGCACATGTAGGTCCCGGATCGGCCGCATCGACGCGGGTGGCCGGATCGCCGAGTACGCGGGTGGCTCCGTAGCGCCTCGGTGTTCCCCCGTTTCCCTGTTCCTCCGCGATGCCGGGGTACCCGGTGGCGGGAGGTGTTGTGGTGAGTGGGAAGCAGGTTGTGGAGTGCGTGGAGAGTGCCGTCTACACCGTTCCGGCCGATGGGCCCGAGGCGGACGGGACCCTTGCCTGGGACAGCACCACGCTTGTCCTCGCCACCGTCCGCTGCCGCGACACCGGACTCGGGTACACCTACGCCCCCGCGGCGGCGGCGCTTGTCGTCGACGATCTGCTGGCCGGCGTGGTCACCGGTGCCTGCGTCCTCGACGTGCCGTATCCGAACGAGGCCATGCGGCGCGCTGTGCGCCACGCCGGTCTGCCCGGCATCGCGGCGCAGGCCGTCTCGGCCGTCGACATCGCCCTGTGGGACGCCAAGGCCCGGGTGCTCGGCCTGCCCCTCGTGCACCTCATCGGCGCGGCGCGCGACGACGTGCCCGTGTACGGCAGCCGGGGCTTCACGACCTACGACGACCGGCAGCAGGACCGGCAACTACGGGGCTGGGTCGAGGACGAGGGGATTCCCCGCGTCAAGATCAAGATCGGGGAGCCCTGGGGACAGCGGGAACAACGGGACCGGCGGCGCGTGGCGCTGGCCCGCGCCACCATCGGCGAGGCAGTCGACCTGTACGTGGACGCCAACGGCGGTTACAGCGCCAAGCAGGCCGTGAGGGTGGCCGCCGCGCTCGACGCCGAGGGCGTGACGTGGTTCGAGGAACCCGTCTCCTCCGACCACCTCGGCACACTCGCCGCGCTGCGCGCCCGGATCACCCCCGACCTCGCGGCGGGGGAGTACGGCTACACGCTCCCGTACTTCGCCCGCATGCTGGCGGCCGGTGCCGTCGACTGTCCCCAGGCCGACGTGACCCGGTGCGGCGGCATCACCGTATGGCTGCGCGTGGCCGCCCTCGCCCAGGCACACGGCCTGGACATCTCAGGCCACTGCGCACCGCACGCCCACGCCCACGTCGCCGCCACCGTTTCCAACCTGCGCCATGTGGAGTGGTTCCACGACCACGTCCGCATCGAGCGGCTCCTCTTCGACGGCGTGCTGGACCCCGCCGGAGGCGCCCTCGCCGTCGGCCGGGACGGCGCGCCCGGTCTGGGCCTCACCATCGACGCCGAGCGAGCACGCCCGTACCGATCGCGGTGACGACCGGCGTCGACGGCCCACGTCGTCAGCTGGTCGCCAGGACGACCGCCATCGCCAGCAGCCCGATGGCGACGAGTGCGACGACGACCCAGATCACGGTGAGGGGCGCGGCGGCCCATCCCTTGCTCAGGGCCTCGCGTTCCGGGGCGCCCAGCCCGGACACCCCGGACTCGGCGGGAGGCGTGGCGCCCGGGGCCATGGCGGTGTCCTCCGGCACGGCCAGACCCTCCACCGGCCGCCCGTGTTCCTCGGCCGCCGGGTCGCTCTCCGCGCCCGGCCGGGGCGGCTCTTCCGGTGCCGTCCCGGGCGACGGCGGATCGCGGTGGCCGGTGGGCGCACCACCGGCCCGGTGTGCGTGCTTGGCGTTCATGACCTCAGCCCTTCGTCTGGGGGATACGTGGACCAACTCCGCGGACCGGCTGCGCGAACCCGCTCCGCTACGCGGCCTTCGCCCGCGCGAGGACGTCATTGACGAGCGGTTTGTCCAGCGCGGCATGAACCAGCCCGTCCGTGAAACGGGCCAGTTCGCGCTTGCTCACCAGATGCGCGAGGTGCTCCGGCGAGGTGGGCAGACCGAGCCGCTCGGCACCGTCCCGCGCCTTGCGGTCGACATAGGGCGCGAACTCCGGCCACACCGTCTGGACGGTCCGCAGGAAGATGTCGACGCCCGTCGGCCCGAGGCCCGGCACGTCCTGGAGCGCCCTCTTCGGGTCGTCCTCACCGCGCAGCCTGCGCAGATCGCCCCCGTACCGCTCCAGCAGCAGTTCCGCCCCCCTTGCCCAGCAGGGTGGCGGTCCGCTCGTCGTAGCGCCGGTACCCGCCCTCGCCGAGCGCGTCCACACGCTGCTGCCACGACGCCTTCGCCATCGAGCGCGCGTCGCGCAGGCCCGCCTCGAAGAGCGCCCGTGCGGCGGCCACGGCGATGTCCGCCCTGATCCGGGCGCTGAGCAGGACGGCCAGGACGAATTCCTGGTCGTGGAGCTCATGACGCCTCGCTATGTCGGCGAAGGACGGGTACGTCCCGGGGGACGCAGTGCGGGTTTCACGGGTGCGGCGACCGAAAACCCGACGGTTCCGCGGGCCCGTGCGAGGGGAACTCGGCCGGCCATGAACGACGAGACAGGAATCCGGGGCTCCTACTGGCTCGAAACCGCGCCACCCGGCGACCCGGCACCCCCTCCGTCCGGTGACATCACCGTCGAGGTCGCCGTCGTCGGCGGCGGCATCGCCGGACTCAGCACGGCCTGGGAACTGGTACGGGAGGGACGCGAGGTGGCCGTCCTGGAGGCGGACCGCATCGCCGCCGGGGTCACCGGATACACGACGGCCAAACTCACCGCACTGCACACCCTGATCTACGACCACCTCCGCCGCACCCGCGGCCCCGAGGGCGCGCGGCTGTACGCGCGCTCGCAGACCGAGGCCATCCGGCACGCGGCCGGCATCGTCGGCGAACTCGGCATCGAGTGCGAGTGGGAGGAGGCCGCCGCCTGCACCTACGCCGAGAGTCCCCGGAACGTGGAGAAGCTGCGGGCGGAGGCGGACGCGGCGCACGAGGCGGGCCTGCCGGCCGAGTTCGTCACGGAGACGGGGCTGCCGTTCGAGGTCGCCGGCGCCGTCCGGGTGGCCGACCAGGCGCAGTTCCACCCCCGCAAGTACCTGCTGGCCCTCGCGGACGACCTGCGCCGGCGCGGAGGCGCCGTCCACGAGGGGACACGCGTCGTGGGCCTCACCGAGGGTGAGCCCTGCGTCCTGACGACCGACGCGGGCGTGTCGGTCCGCGCCGACGAGGTGGTGATCGCCACCCACTTCCCCGTCTTCGACCGCGCCCTCCTCTTCGCCCGGCTCTCCCCGCGCCGCGAACTGGTCGTCGCCGCACCGCTCGCGGAGGAGCGTGCCCCGCGCGACATGTACATCACGCCCGAGCGGAACACGCGGTCCGTGCGCACCGCACCGTACGGGGACGGCCGGCGCCTGCTGATCGTCACCGGCGAGCACTTCACCCCCGGCGCCACCGACGTCGAGGAGCGGTTCACCCGGCTGTCCGCCTGGGCCGACGAACGCTTCCCCGGGCTCACGTACACCCACCGGTGGGCCACCCAGGACAACGACTCCACCGACTCGGTCCCCCTGGTCGGACCGCTCCACGCCGGCAGCCGCCACACCTGGGTGGCCACCGGCTTCGGCGGCTGGGGCCTGAGCGGCGGCATCATGGCGGGCCGCCTGCTCAGCGAACTCGTCAGCGGCCGCACGGTCGAGTGGAGCGGCCTCTACGATCCTCGCCGCCTGGCCACCGTGGTCCGCGAGGGCACCTCGTTCCTGAAGCACCAGGCCCACGTCGCCAAGCACTTCGTCGGCGACCGGCTGCCGTCCCTGACGGAACCGGCGCTCAAGGACATCCCCCGGGGCAAGGGCGCCGTCGTCCGCGTGAACGGACGGCAGTACGCGGTCCATCGCGACGAACAGGGTCAACTTCAGGCGGTCTCCGCCCGCTGCACCCACCTCGGCTGCATCGTGTCCTTCAACAGCGCCGAACAGGCCTGGGAATGCCCGTGCCACGGCTCCCGCTTCGCTCCGGACGGGCAGATCCTCCAGGGCCCCGCCGTGCACCCGCTGAGGAAGCGGGAGATCTGAACATCGGCCGCGTGATCAGATCGCTTCGAGCCTGCGCCGCGCCGGGCCCAGCGCGTGGCCGCGGCGCAGTGCGGGCTGCCAGGGATCGCCGTCCTGCAGACGGGCGTCGATGGTGGCCGACGTCCAGCGTCGCGGGCCGAGTTCGGGGTCGTCCAGTTCCGCCCAGCTCAGCGGCGCGGCGACGGGAGCGCCGGGCAGCGCGCGGACCGCGTACGGGGTGACGCTGGTCTGCGCGTAGGCGTTGCGCTGGACGTCCAGATACAGCCGGCCCTCGCGGGCCTGCTTGCGCGGCGCGGTGGTGAGCCGGTCGGGGTGCCGGGCGGCGAGCAGTTCGGCGACGTCGTGAGTGAACGCGCGCACCTCGTCGAACCCCGCGCGGCGGTCCAGCGGCACCAGCACGTGCAGCCCGCGTGAGCCGGTGGTCATCAGGGCGGAGGGCAGACCGAGTTCGTCCAGCAGCTCGTGCAGGAGAGCGGCGGCCTCCCGTACGGGCGCGAAGTCCCCGTCGGGCGGGTCGAGATCGAAGACCAGCCGGTCGGGGTTGTCGGGGCGGTCGGCCCTGGACAGCCAGCGGTGCGGGGTGACGCACGCCTGGTCGACGAGGTAGAGCAGGCTCGCCAGGTCGTCGCAGACCGGGTAGGTGACGGTGCCGTCCTCCTTGGGCAGTTCGCAGCGGTGGACCCAGTCGGGGAAGTAGTCCGGGGTGTCCTTCTGCATGAACCGGCCGCCGTCGATCCCGTCCGGGTACCGCTCCAGCATCAGGGGGCGGCCCCGCAGCTGCGGAAGGATGCGCCGGCCGACGCGCCGGTAGTAGCCGGCCAGGCCGGCCTTGGTGATGCCGTCGTCCGGGAACATGTCCTTGTCGGCCCGCTTGATCTCGACGGTGCGGTTGCCCGCCCGGATCTCGGCCGCGGTCATGGCGCACCTCGCTCACACGTCGTGCCGGTCCGGACGCTCACCCCTTCTCGCCCTCCAGCGCGGCGACCTGCCCCAGGGTGTGCCCGGAGCGAACCGACCGGGCCCGGCGGGGATCGGGCGTGTGCTGCCGGGCGCCTTCGGTCTCACGGGACTTGACCAGCAGCCACGCCTCACGCTCGCCCCCGTCGCCCCGACGGAACCGGGTGAGCGCCCAATCGCCGTGCAGCTTGCTCCCGTTGAGCCGGAACGAAGCGTGGCCGTGCTCCAGCGCCTCGGCGAACGGGATCTCCCGGCCGCCCTTGTCGGTGCTGCGGTTCCGGAAGGTGCCCTCGTCCCAGATGATCACCGTGCCGGCGCCGTACTCGCCCTCGGCGATGACACCCTCGAAGTTCCGGTAGTCCAGCGGGTGGTCCTCGGTGGGCATGGCGAGCCGCTTGTCGTGCGGGTCACCGGACGGTCCCTTGGGGACCGACCAGGACTTGAGCACCCCGTCGGCCTCCAGCCGGAAGTCGAAGTGCATGGTGCTCGCGTCGTGGATCTGCACCACGAACCGGGGCCCGGGACCGGACTCGGACCGGCCCTCACCACTCGGCTCCCGGGTCGCGTGGAAGTTCCGTTTCCGGCGGTACTCCGCCAGCGTGTCCGAGGCGGGCATGGTCCTTCCTTCCTCGCGGGCCGGGCGCCTCCGGCTTCGGCACCCGGGTGGCCGCGAGCCGCCCGGCCAAACCCGCGCGTGCGCGGGCGCCGACAGTCGGCCCGGGGCACCGCGTCACTTGTTCGCCGGGGAGCGTTCGTCGCCCCCGTACCCCGTCGCCCGCGCGAGCCCGTAGGCGCCGAGCGACACCGCGAGCCACGCCGCCGTCGCGGCTCCGAGCGCGAGCCACGCCGAGTGCTGAGGGAGGAGAACCGCGGCGACCACGGCGAACGCGGCGAGACCCACGGTGCCGAGGGTGGCGCCACGCGCGTCGTCGCGGGCGCTCGTCAGCCCCTCCTCCTCGGCCACCAGGGTCAGGCTGGCCAGCAGGATGGCGGGGAAGGCGAGGAACACGCCGCCGACGAACGGCCCGAACAGCCGCGACACGACGGCCGCCAGGAGTGACACGCCCGCACCGAAGCCGAACCGGAGGAACAGGTCCTTGCGCGGTGTGCGCGTGGCGGCCCGCAGGTCCACCCGCACCCGGTCGTCGTCCTCGGCCCCCTGTCCGCTCCCGCCTCCGGGCCGCGGAGATGGCCTCACGGCGCCACCGCGAAGGCGATGGCGGCCGCTGTCGCGAACCACACGACCAGGGCCGCCGCGGAGCCGCGCATGGCTCCGAACCTGCCGAGCGCCGGGACCTCGACGAGACAGTACGCGGTGAACGCCAGAGCTCCGGCGACCATGCCCCGTGCCGCGGTCGCCGCGTCGAGGTCGCCCTTGAACACCACCGTCAGGATCAGCCCTGCCAGCGCCACCGAGGGGGCGGCGGCGAAGATCCCGGCCAGCCGCTTGGGCTGGACGGCCTCCGCCACCAGGGCGAAACCGACCACGAGCAGACCACCGATGAAAGGTTTCAGGACGATCTCGAGCAGGGTTTTCATCCTGACAACCTCAAGGGCGAGCGGCGTTCGCGCAACGACCCACGCGGGCAGCGCGCCGAACCTCCTCCCCTCTCGGGACCGTCAGCCGAACCGGCCCGCCACGTAGTCCGCCGTCCGCTGGTCCTTCGGCGTGCCGAAGACGTCCTCGGTCGGGCCGTGCTCGACGATGCCGCCGGGGGTGCCCTGTTCGGCGAGGAAGAAGGCGCACTGGTCGGAGACGCGGGCCGCCTGCTGCATGTTGTGGGTGACGATCACGACCGTCACCTGCCCGGCGAGTTCCTGGATGGTCTCCTCGACCCGGCGGGTGGAGGTGGGGTCGAGCGCCGAGCACGGTTCGTCCATGAGGAGCACCCGGGGGCGTACCGCCAGCGCGCGGGCGATGCACAGGCGCTGCTGCTGACCGCCGGACAGCGCGCCGCCGGGCTGGCGGAGGCGGTCCCTGACCTCCTTCCACAGGCCGGCGCGGGTGAGGGACTCCTCGACCAGCTCGTCCTTCGTGCGGCGGCTCGCGCGTGTGCCCGTCAGACGCAGGCCGGCCACCACGTTGTCGTAGATCGACATGGCGGGGAACGGGTTGGGCTTCTGGAAAACCATGCCGATGCGCCGCCGGGCGTCGGTCAGGCGCCGCTCGGGGGCGTAGATGTCCTCGCCGTCGAAGAGCACCTCGCCCGCGAAGGCCGCGGACGGGATCAGCTCGTGCATGCGGTTGAGGGTGCGCAGGAACGTCGACTTGCCGCAGCCGGAGGGGCCGATCAGCGCGGTGACCCGGCCGGCCGGCATCGTCAGGGACACCCGGCTCAGCACCTGGTGGCTGCCGAACCAGGCCGACACCGCGCGGGCGTCGAGCGTCGCGGGAGCGGCCATCGGCCCGTCCGGCGCGGCGGGGAGGGCCTCGACGGGGGGCAGGACGACCGTGTCGGTCAGGGAGTCGGTGGTTTCGGTCACGGCGGGTACCTCGGTTCGCGGCAGGGCTCGGGAAGCGGTCACGTCAGGTTGGGCAGCAGTTCGGTGGTCCGGGTGGCGACCTGGAGTCCCAGCAGGGCGACGACCGGCGCGAACACGATCCACGTCTGGTGGCGGCCCCAGCGGTGCCAGGTCCATACCGCGGCGACGGCCGCCACCAGCAGGGCCTGGAGCCACATCACCAGCGGCCACGGCACCCCGGAGGGGCGGGCCAGCGGCTGCTCGGCCTCCGGCAGCGTGCCGGGCCTGATCACTGCCGCCGGGGTCTCGAAGGGCGCGGAGACCAGGTCCGCGTCGACGCGCAGGATGCCGCCGGGCATGTAGGCCGGACCGGTGGCCGTGGCCAGCACCAGACGGCTCCGGCCGGAGGCGAGCGGGGCGGGCGCCGGGTCTCCGGCCCGCCGCACGCCGACGACCCGGTACTTCGCCTCGCCCTGGCCGGTCGTCACCGTGAACCTGTCGCCCTCGGCGAGGTCGGCCAGCCGTCCGAACGGGCCGCCGTAGGCGGCTGCCCGCCCCATCAGCACGCTGGTGCCGGCCTGCCCGGGCATCGGGGTGTCGCGACGGTGGCCGGGGCCGTCGGTCATGACGGCGGAGTCGGTTCCCTCGAGGACCACCTGGCGCAGACGCAGGGAGGGGACGTCGATCAGGGCGACCGGTGTGCCGGGCGCCAGCAGCCTGCCCTGCTGGTCGGTCTGGGAGACCGGGCCCGTGCCCAGGGCGAGCGCGTTGCGCAGTTCGTCGTACGCCGTGTGCTGGGCGGCCCGCTCCTGGACGCCGCTGAGGAACAGCACTTGAGCGGTGATGCCGAGCAGCAGGGCGGCGAGGCTGAGCAGCGCGCCCCGGGCGATGTGGCGGACGGCCGGGACGCTCCGGACGCGGGTCCGGAGCAGGGCCGGTGCGGGCGTGGTCTGTACGGCGACCGTCACGGCGGCCCGCCTCCTTCATGGTTCGTGGGGTTTGCGTACCGCCGGGGAGGCCGCCGTCGCGGCGGCCTCCCCGGCAGCGGGGTCAGGTGGACTTGATGGTGAAGTTCGCGCTGTTCTTCGCGTTCACCGTCGAGGAGCCCACGTAGTAGGCGCGCAGCGTGTGCTTGCCGCGGCTCAGCTTCGGCAGGGTGACGGTGACCTTGCCGGCCTTCAGCGTGCCGGTGGCGATCACCTTGGAGCCGTCGTAGACGCGCACGGTGCCGGCCGGCGTGGTGCCGGTCGCGGTGACCTTCGCGGTGACCTTGGCGCGGTCGGTGTGCTTGACCGAGGCGGGCCGGGTGACGGCGACCGACGGCGCCGCCTTGGTGACCTTCAGCGAGACCGTCGCCGAGGACGTGTTGAGCTTGCTGTCGCCGGTGTAGGAGACGGTCAGCTTGTGGGTCGCGACCTTCAGGTGGTTCGACAGGCCGACGGAGACCTTGCCGGACGAGTTGAGGGTGCCGGTACCGAGGGTGGTGGAGCCCTCCTTCACCGTGACCTTGCCGGTCGGGACGACGCCCTTCGGGCCGGTGACGGTGACCGCGACCTTCGGCGCCTTGCCGTAGGCGGTCGCCGCGGCGCTCGCCTGCGTGGTGCTCGCCGACTTGACGTTGACGTCGCCGGTCCAGGCGGCCGGGGCGCCTGCGCCGTTGAGGTTGGCGGCGGCGACCGTGGCGGTGTACTTGCCGCTGGCCAGACCGCTGAACGTGTACGACGTGGTCGTGACCGGGACGTCCTTGGCCGCCACGAGGGTGCCGTCCGCGCGGGTCAGCGTGACGCGGTAGTCGGTGACCGGCAGGCCCGGGGCGGCCGGGGCGGTCCAGGTCAGTGCGAGGTTCCCGGTGCTGGGGGTGGCCTTGAGGGTCGGCGCGGCAGGTGCGCTGAGGTCGACGCCCGACTGCTCGAGACCGCCGAACTTGGCGTGCTTGGCCGGGTTTACCGAGCCGTTGTACGACTCGTTCATGAAGCCGAAGTCGGCGATGACCTTCTGCGAGTTGTCGCTAGCCATCTGCGCGGTGTGGCCGCTGTCGGTGACAAAGACGTCGTAGAGGTCCTTGTCGAAGAAGATGCTGGTGGGGTCGATCGCCCGGCTGGGCACGACGTTGTAGACGTCCCGGCCGAAGGTGGCGTTCTCGTAGTAGCCGCGGACCGGCTCCAGCTTGCCGTTGACGGTCGTCACCGGGCTGGTGACGCCCTTGTCGCCGGGCAGCTGCACCGAGGCGAGGTGGGCGCCGAGGGCGGCAGCGGCCCTGCTGTGGTCCGGGGCGACCTCGTTGATCTGGGCGATCCAGCTGCCCACGGAGAACGGGACGAGCGCGCCGTCGACGGTGATGGCGTCGTTGGCCTGGTTCTCCTGGACGGTCGGGATCTTGGGGTCGATCGTCGAGTCGTTGAGACCGATCGTGCCGAGGAAGAACGAGCGGGTGCCGGAGCCGTTCTGCGGGATGTACGGGTGAACGGTCTGGCCGTTCACCTGCTTGAGGTTGCCCGCGTAGATGTCGTGCAGCTGCTCGACCGTGAGGCTGTCCAGGGCCGAGCCGCGCACCGCGACGCCGACGGCGTCCCGGGCGAAGGGGATGTAGGTGAGCGCGCTGCCGGAGGTGCTGGGGCCGCCGGAGGAGCGGGCGAAGTCGACCTGGCCCTTGATGGCGGCACCGTTGGTGTCGGGGAACTTGTCGCCGGTGAGCGACATGCTCAGCGCCAGACGGCCCTTGCCGGAGCCGTTGGGGCGCAGGAAGGACGGGCCGCCCGTGCGGGTCTGGATCTTGGAGGTGGTGGAGCCCGTGCCGGGCTCGACCGCGTCGTACGAGGCGATGCCCGCGCCGCCCTCCGACTTGATGGCGGAGGCGGCGTAGCGGGGGGCGTCACCGGCGAGGGCGTTGAGCACGTCCTGCGTGGTGTCGGAGCCCACGCCGACGAGCTGGCGGAACGTCCCTGAGGGGGTGGGATCGGCGGACGCCGGGCTCGCCAGAGCGAGGCCACCGGTCACCACGGCGGCGGCGACGAGGGCGGCCGTAGAGCGCATTCTGCGCATCGAGAGTCTCCTGACGGTGTGCGTGGATGTGCTGTGCGGTGGGTGTGGGGGAGGTGCCGTGGGGGTGCCCTGCGTCGAGCCGGCCGAGAGCACGCCGGAAATCTGGCAGGGTGGTGCGGACCGTCCGCCCCGACTGCCTTTCGGGGCGGGCGGTCGTCTGTGGAGAGCCGGGCCCCGGAAGGCCCGGCTCCGGTCGGAGGGTCAGCCCCGGCCCGGCGGCAGCAGCCTCCGCAGCCGTTCGGGCAGGGTGAACGCCGGTACGACGGTCACCGTGCGGCCACCGGGGAGCGGCACCCGCAGCGGGAGGCGCAGCCGGCTGCCGCCCGCGAAGGGCGCGCCCGCCGCGGCGGCGGCGCCGAGTCCGGCACCGACCGGGACGGCGTAGCGCAGCGCGTTCGCGGGGTCGTCCGGGGTGGTGCCGAAGGCCGTGGTCTGGACGACCTTGCCGCCGTCGTACGAGGGAGCGCCGCTGGGCGTCGGGCTCGCGTTCCGGTCGTCCGGTCCGGTGCCGCCGGAGCCGGTGCCGCCCCCGGCCGCACCGCCGTCCGACATGCCCCCGGAGCCCGAGGCACCGCCGGTGCCGAGACCGCCCGAGTCGGAGCCGCCCGAACCGGAGCCCCCGTTTCCTCCGGACGAGCCGCCTTCCGTCCCGCCGCCGTGGGACGGGGGCGCGGTGTAGTGCTCGAGGGCGTCGGCGGCCTGCAGTGCGCGGGTGCGCAGGTCCTTGGGCAGCGGGGCGTAACCGGCCGGGAGCCGGCCCGGGTCGGCGCCGCTGATCTGCCCGTCGCCCACCGCGTACCGCAGCAGGGCCGCGTAGTCCTTGCGGGCGGCGGCGTCCAGCTTGCCCGGTCGTGCCGCGCCGTAGACGAGCTGGGCGAGCGGGTAGGCGCCCTCGGCCGTGGCCCGGGCCGGGCTGATCTCCGGCGCCCCCTTGCCCGCGGCGCTTGCGACGGCGGCGGTGAGGGCCGCCGTGGTGGGCGCGGTGAAGTGGCCGGCGGCGTTGCGCAGCCGGGCGGTCTGCAGCCCGTAGCGATCGGCGGAGGCCGCGTCGGTGACCGCGATGACGAACCGCGATCCGACGGTCTGCGGGCCGGTGCTCTTGTACGCGGGCGGGTTGGCCAGCGCGTCCCAGGTCGCCTTCCACAGTGTGTCGGCGCGCCGGGTGTGCAGGGCTCCCGAGTGCATGTCGGACACGTAGGGGTGGAAGTCGGTCATGCACTGCTTGTCGGTGGCGCCGGTGCCCGGCGGGATCGTGCACCAGGGGTCGCTCTTGGGGTAGTCGTCGGCGTGGTCCGGTTCGTAGGCCACGCCCGTCGGGTTCAGGTGCGCGTCGGTGCTGTAGTACGGGTTGACGTGCATGCCCCAGTCGTCGGCCGTCCCCGCGAGGAAGCCGCGGGCGTCCTTGTCGGACAGGATCCACTGCCACAGCGCGCGGGCCGTGTCCGAGTGGCCGAGCGAGGTGAGCAGGTCGGTGTCGGTGGCCGGGGTCTCGGAGACCGACAGATGCTCGAACTCCGGGTTGAGGGAGATGAACTCGGGGTCGCTCGCGAGACCCGCCGGGTTGTTCCTCGCCCAGTCGTAGCCCTTGGCGACCTGGTCGCCGAGCACCGCTCCCCAGGGGGAGTTGCGGTACGACTCGGTCAGCAGCTTGGCGACCAGGCGGGGCGTGAGGTCGATGGAGTCGACCTTCGTCCCGGCGAGCCTGCGGATGTCGTCCGGGGCACCCGCCTTGGGCCTGCGTTCGATGGTGAAGCCGATCACGGCTCCGGAGAGCGCGACGGGGGCGTAGGCCGTGGGGCCGGACGGCGCGGTGGTGCCCTCGTCGGCGCCCAGGGCCCGGGTGGTGAAGGCGAGTCCGGCGGAGCCGGTGTCGGCGAGGCGGGTGCGGGCGTCGGGCTCACCGAGCTTGGTGTAGCCGTAGACCGTGCCGGTCGGACACAGGGCCGTCTGCCAGCTCGTCATGGCGTCGGCGACGAGTTCGCTGCCCATGGTGGGCCGCTCGTCGGAGCCGAGGGCGCAGCCGCTGCCGACCGGGTTGAAGCTCAGCGGGACGGCGATGCGGTTCTTCCAGTTGGTGGAGGAGACCGGCGAGCCCGCGTTGACGATGCTCCGGTCGGCGTACGGCTCGCCGTCGAGGTCGAGGTGGCCCTGCGGGACGATCACCAGCCAGCAGGAGCGCGGGCGGGTGGTGCCCTTCTTGCCGACCTCGGCACCGCAGCCCAGGTGCGGTGCCTCGTTGGCGGTCTGCACCTCGAAGTACTCGCGGCCGGTGCCGTCGGCGCCGGTGCGGGCGAAGTCGATCTCATTGGTGGTGTTGCGGTTGTAGAACGGGTTGTTCTGGGTGTTGGCGGTGACCACCGTGCCGTCGACCGACGTGAAGGGAACCTCGCCCTGGCCCAGGGGAGCGCCCGCGCCGTACCGGTCGTCCTCGCCGTAACTGGTGGGGGAGGCGCTGTAGGTGACCTTGCGGGTGTCGTCGCGCTCGTTGCCCGGCCAGCCGCCGCGGTCGGTGGTCGGCGAGGCGCCGTACTGGCACTGGGTGCGCGGTGGGCCGGGGTTGCCCGGGACGGTGCCGTCGTCGTCGCCCCAGCACTGCATGATCTGCACGAAGTCGGTGTTGAACCAGGTGCCCGCGAATGTGGTCGGGGTGCCGCCGGTCCAGGAGACGGTGATCGCCTGGCTGGTGAGGCGGGTGGTCTGGTCGACCGTGAACTTCATGTCCTTGAACTCGCCGCGCCCGGAGACCGTCACGGCGGAGCCGGTGCCGGCCGTGCCGCTCGCGGCGGTCGCGGGCTGGGCGGCCTGGGCCACGCCGAGGCCCGCGAGGGCGCCGGCGGCGGCCCCGGCCACCAGTCGCAGGAGCAGTCCGCGCACGCGCGCCGCCCTGCCTCTTGTGTCCCTGCTCATCGCGGACCCCCGTTGGTGAACCGGTCGTGGCCGCCGCGGCCGCCGTTGCGGGCCGCGATCGCCCGGGAGACGACGGAGGGCAGCAGGACGAGCCCGAGCAGCAGCAGGGCGGTGATCAGCATCAGGGTCTGAGTGCCGGTCCAGCCGGAACGCCCGGCCACCGTGACCGGCTGGGACAGGGCGATGGTGCCGTCGGCGACCGTGGTGTCCCCGCCCCCGCCCCCGCCGCCGGACGCGCCGCCGGGCGCGAGGGTCTGCCCGGTGTCGGGGTCGACGGAGGGCTGTCCGGTGCCGCCCGCGCCACCGGTGCCGCCCGTGCCGCCCGTGCCGCCCGTGCCGCCCGTGCCACCCGCGCCGCCCGTGCCGCCGGTCGCCGAACCGCCGCCGGTGGAACCGACGGTCCCGCCGCCGGTCGAACCGCCGCCGGTGGAGCCGCCGTTCGTGCCGCCGCCGGTGGATCCGCCCGAGGAGCCGCCCGAACCTCCGGAGCCGCCGCCGGACTTGGCGCCGCCGCTGCCCGTGGTGCAGGCCGAGGAGCCCTTCTTGTCGCACTCCGCCGGGTAGGGCGCGGTCTCAGCGAGCTTGTTGTGGCCGTCGGCGGTGAAGGTCGGGTTGTTGCAGCCCTTGATGTTGATGTTCTGGGTCTGCACACCGGGGATCCGGCGGATCTGGTCGAAGCCCGCCTGGACGAGGTTGATCGGCAGCGGCGAGTAGCCGAGCTGGGGTGCCTGCTGCTGGCCCTGGCACATGAAGTAGTAGGAGAACGCGCCGAGCGTCTTGCCCTTCTCCTTGGTGAACGTGCCCTGCACCTTCAGCGGCAGGATCATGTACGAGTAGCTGGAGAGCGGGTAGTTGCGCTTGTCCCGGTCGTTGTAGACGCCGTCGAGCTGCTGGGTGAGGTAGTCCGGCGAGCTCTTGTTCGTGTTGATCCTCGCCTGGAGCAGCGAGACGGCGACGTTCTGCGGGGTCGGCTCGGTGTAGTAGCCGGCGTGGTTGAGGACCTTGGCGACCGGGTAGTGCGCGTTGAGCGCGTACGAGTAGTTGACGTAGCCGATCGCGCCCTCGCCGTAGCTCTGCGAGACGTACGCGGCGACACCGAGGTCACCGGACTGGGCGATCATGCCGGGAACGGTCGGGAAGTAGGAGGTCTGCCCGCACGCGCCGGAGCGTCCGACCTTGCGGCAGTAGTCCTGCCACAGGGCCTTGTGCTGGTTGGTCATCCACAGCGTGAACTGGGCCGTCGAGCCGGAACCGTCCGAGCGGACCACCGGGACGACGGGGCGGTGCGGCAGCTGCAGACCGGGGTTGTCGGCCTTGATCGCCGGGTCGTCCCAGGACTTGATGGCGCCGGTGAAGATCTTGGTGACCACGTCGCCGGAGAGCCGGAGGTTGGTGACCCGCTGGCCGTTGACCGTCAGGTGGTACATGAAGACGGTGCCGCCGGCCACGATCGGCATGTAGGCGTACGACCCGGTGCCCGGCCGTTCGGCGGCGGAGCCGTCGGTCGGGTTGGTCTGGAACGGGATGTCCGAGACCGCGAAGTCCACCGTGCCGCTGAGGAACTGGCGGCGGCCGTCGGAGGATCCGGTGCCGGCGTAGCTGATCCGCATGCCGTACTGGTTGACGGCGCGGCGCCACTCGTCGACGGCGTTCTCGGCCCAGGTGGAGCCGGCTCCGGCGATCGGGGTGTAGCTCTCGGCGGCGGCGGTCGCCGCGAGCGGGCCGGCCAGCAGCCCGGCGATCATGGCGAGCAGCGCGCACAGTGTCGCGGCAGGCAGTGTTCGCCCGTGACGTCGCGGCGTCCGGTGCGTGCTGTCGGCGTGCCGGCCGGAAGGCCTCGTACTGGACGTACTTGGGATTTCGGCCGGTGCGGTGAGTGGGGGTCCCCCCTGCTCGAAGAGCTTGGGGGAGCGTGCCGGGCGTCGCGACGGGGCGAACGGTGCCTGCCGCGACACTGAGATCGCCGGCGCGCGAAGGAGGCGCGGACGAAGGGGCAGGTGACTGCGCATCAGTCGATTTCTCCGGGCTTGTGTCCGCCGAAGGGTGTGGCGGACGGGTCGGTGGTCTGCGGGACGCTGTCGAACAACGGGAGTGCGGGAGCGTGCAGTTCGGTGAAACGCTCCACGTCACGGCGCGAGGCGCGGGCCGCGCGGCGGGCCTGCCGGCGGCTGAGGTGGCCGGGGCCGCGTCCGCCGATCACCCGGGCGACGGCGAACAGCACGAGGACCAGAGTCATCAGGACCGCCGCCGCGCCGAAACCTCGCGCGATGTACGTGGGCTCGGGCGACTTGACGAGGGTGAAGACGGCGAGCGGCAGCGAGATCATCGGCCCGTCCGTCGGATCGGCGTTGATCGCCGCGATGTAGCCGGCGGTGAGCAGTACGGGCGAGGTCTCGCCGATACCGCGGGCCGTGCCGAGGATCACCGCGGTGGCGAGCCCGGAGCGCGAGGTCGGCAGGACCACGTGCCACACGGTGCGCCAGCGCGGAGCGCCCAGCGCCTCGGCCGCCTCGGTCAGCGTGCCGGGCACCAGCCGCAGTACGACGTCCGCCGCACGGATCACGATCGGCAGCATCATCACGCTGATCGCGAAGCCCGCCGCGAGGCCGGACTTCTGCATGCCGAGGCCGAGGATCCAGGTGGCGTACACCATCAGGCCGGCCACGATCGACGGCAGCGCCGTCATCGCCTCCACGATGGTCCGTACGAACCGGGAGAAGCGGCCCGGGATCTGGTTGAGGTAGACCGCGCAGGCCAGGCCCAGCGGCACGGTGATCGCCAGGGCGATGGTTATCTGGATGAGGGTGCCGAGCATCGCGTGGGCGATACCGCCGTGCTCCAGCGGGTCCAGCGGGCCCGTGGACTGCATGTCCTCGGTGAAGAAGTTGAGGTGCCCCAGCGCCTCGTGCCCGCGCCAGGCGGTGAAGCCGACGACGAGGGCGAGCGCGAGGAACAGCAGCGTGGCCGCTGTCCACAGCACCACGGTCATCACCCGGTCGCGTACCGCCTGCCCGTCCTCCTCCAGTCCGGTCAGCACCGCGTAGCAGACGAGGAAGCCGACGTAGGCGGTGACCGTGAACCCCAGCAGGCCAGAGAACGGGGCGAGTTGGCCGAACAGCAGCACGGCGGTGCAGAACCCGGAGAGTGCGGCGCCGCACAGGGCGAGCACGCCCGAGCGGGTCAGGCCGCCGATCCGGCGTGGCTGGTCGGGGAGTTCGGCGGACCCGGCGGTGCCGGCGGGTACCGAGTCCTCGACGGTGTCGTGGGCGGTGTCCTGGACGACGGTCATCTCATGCCTCGCTCTGTGCGCCGGAACGGGAGCGGGCCGCGATGGTGGAGGCGGTGAAGTTGACCGCCAGGGTGAGTACGAACAGCGCCAGGCCCGCCGCCATCAGCGCCGACATACCGAAGGGGGAGGCGTCGCCGTAGTGCAGCGCGATCAACGCGGAGACCGAGTTCGCGCCGGTCTGCAGGATGTGCGGCTGGATGACGAAGACCGGGGAGATGATCATGTAGACCGCGATCGTCTCGCCGAGCGCCCTGCCAAGGCCGAGCATCGTCCCGCCGATGATGCCGCCCTTGCCGTAGGGCAGAACGACCGCGCGGATCATCCCCCAGCGGGTGGCGCCGAGCGCGTAGGCGCCCTCGCGTTCGCCGGCCGGTGCCTGCGCGAAGACCTCGCGCATCACCGAGCACTGGATCGGCGTGACCATCAGGGCGACGACGATGCCGGCGACGAAGGTGGACGCGGTGTAGACGCTGGCGGAGGCGAGCGGGTCGCCCGGCTGGGTGCCGTCCACCTTGAAGAGGGGTATCCAGCCGAACCAGTCGGACAGCCAGCGCGACAGCCCGATGACGTTCTCCTGGAGGAGGAACAGCCCCCACAGCCCGTACACCACCGACGGCACGGCGGCCATCAGGTCGACCATGGTGACCAGGGAGCGGCGCAGCTTCCGCGGGGCCACGTCCGAGATGAACAAGGCCGTCGCGATGGCCAGGGGAACGGAGATGATCACCGCGACGGCGGCGATCAGCAGGGTTCCGGTGAGCACGGCCGCGATGCCGAAGTTGTGAACGTCCGGCTGCCACGCGGCCGTGGTGAGGAACGAGAACTTGGCGACGCGCAGCGCCTGTCCGGCCCTCAGGAGCAGGAACAGGCCGACCCCCGCCATGATGGCGAGGACGACGACTCCGGTGGCCGTCAGCTGGAGGCGGAAGACCCGGTCACCGAACCCGCGCGCGCCCCGGGTCCGCCGGGGCGACGGTTGATCCGACTCCGGCCGGCCGAAAGGCTCTTCGACGGGCTCCGGCCTGCCGGACTGCCCAGCGTCGGACCCCGATGCGTCGGACCCCGATCCGTCGGACGCCGATCCGTCAGGCCCCGATCTGTCGGGAGCCGATCCGTCGGACGCCGATATGACGGACTCCGGTCTGTCGGACTCCGCTCTGTCGGAAACCGATGCCTCGGAGTCTGCTCTGTCCGGGCCCGGTCCGTCCGCATTCCTACCGCCGGGCCCATGGTGCGTGGCCGCCACCTGTGGTTCCCCCCACTGTGGAAACAATGTCGCCGTGCGATGACCGGTCGGCCCGCGCAAGGGAATTCAAGGGCCGGACCTTGTCGCCTCAACGCGCGTCGCGTGGCCGTCCGGTGAACGGCACATGCCATTTCTGTGCGAGCCCTGTGCGGGGGTTCGAGTGCCTCTCCACGGTGCGGACGCGTAGGATTCCGCCAGGAATGAATTAGGTTAGGCTTACCTAAATGAAACGAAGGGGTGTGGGGTGACGACCGAGGTCTACCGTGACGACTGGGGCATACCCCACCTGCGTGCGGGCGGCGTGGCCGAACTGGCCCGCGCCCAGGGCCGCGTCACCGCCCTGGACCGGTCCTGGCAACTGGAGGTGGAGCGGCACCGCGGACAGGGCACCTCGGCGTCCTTCCTCGGTCCTTCGGCCCTTCCCTGGGACCGGTTCGCGCGGCGCGCCCGCCTGGACGACACCGCCCGCCGCTGCTTCACGGCCCTGGAGCGACGCGACGCGGAGACGGCGGAGTGGGTCCGGGCGTACGTGGACGGCGTCAACGCCGGACTGGCGGCCGCCACGGCCCCGGAGTTCACCCGCGCCGGCCTCAGGCCCGGCCGCTGGGAGCCCTGGACGCCCCTGGGTGTCTGGCTCGCCACCCACATCCTCTTCGCGGGCTTCCCCGCCAAGTTGTGGCGCGAGCAGGCGGTGACCCGTCTCGACGCGGACGCGGTGGGCCTGTTCGCCACCGACGGCCCCGGCACCTCGGGCAGCAACGGCTGGCTCGTCGCCGGCGAGCGGACCGTCACCGGGCAGCCGATCATCGCGGGCGATCCGCACCGCTTCATCGAGGAGCCGGGCGTCTACCAGCAGATCCACCTGGCGTGCCCCGAGTTCGACGTCGTCGGCCTCGCCGTGCCCGGCGTCCCCGGCATCGCCCACTTCGGGCACACCGGCACGGTCGCCTGGGCCATCACCAACGCCATGGCCGACTACCAGGACCTGTACCGGGAACGGCTGCGGCGCACCGGCGCCGGCGTCGAGGCGCTCGGTCCGGACGGCGTGTGGCGGCGGGCCGCCCGGCACACCGGGACGATCGAGGTGGCCGGAGAGGAACCGGTCGAGGTGGAGGTGCTGGAGACCGAGCGCGGCCCCGTCGTCATCGGCGGCCCCGAAGGGCTGGACGACGGTGCGGACGAGTCCGGCGCGATCCCGGTCGCGATCAGCCTGCGCTACCCGCCCCGTGTCACCGGCGACCTCGGGTTCGAGGCCCTGCTGCCCCTGCTGCGGTCCCGCCGGGTGGCCGACGTCGACCGGGCCGTGGACCGGTGGGCCGAGCCGGTCAACGTCGTGCAGGCCGCCGACACCGAGGGCGGGCTGCTGCACCGGGTGGCCGGCCGGGTGCCGGTGCGGTCCGAGGCCAACCGGATCCGTGTGGTGCCCGCCTGGGAGCCCGGCCACGACTGGCGGGGATGGCACGAGCCGCCACGCGCGGGACTGACCGACGGCGTCGCCGTCATGGCCAATCAGCGCGGTCCGGCCGGTCCGTTGGGTGTCGAGTTCGCCCCGTCGCACCGCGCCGACCGTATCCGGGCCCTGCTCGGCGAGCGCCGGCGGTGGTCCGCCGCCGACGTCTCCGTGCTCCACACCGACACCCTGCTCGCCTCCGCCGCGCCCCTGCTGGAACACCTCGCCGCCCTCGACGGCCTGAGCGACGGGGCCGCCCTGCGGGACAGGCTCCTGCGGTGGGACCGCCGCATGGACGCCGACAGCGCCGGCGCGGCCCTCTTCGCGTCCGTACGCTCGGCGGTCGTACGCCGGCTCGCGGCCCACCCCGCCTTCGCCGCGCTGGCGCACCCGCCCGCGTACCCGGAGGTCTTCCTGCCCTGGCTGGCCCTGCTCCCACGCGTCGCCCACGCCCTCGAACACCTTCTGACCGCCGAGGAGCTGTACGGGATCGACCGGCCGTCCGTCGTCCGCGAGGCGGTCGAGGAGGCGGCCGCCCGGCCGCCCGCGGGCACCTGGGGGGACACCCACCGCCTCGCTCCCTGGCGGGCGCTGCCGCCCGGGACGCCGTACGACGAACCCGGACTGTCCGGCGACCACGACTGCGTGCTGTGCACCTCCGCCGTCCCCGGCCTCACCGACCTGGCCGCGCGCGGGCCGGCCGCCCGGTACGTGTGGGACCTGGCGCGCCGCGAGGACAGCCGGTGGGTGGTCCCCTTCGGCGCGTCCGGGATCCCCGGCTCGCCCCACCACCGTGACCAACTGCACCTGTGGCGCGTGGGAAAGCTCGTCCCGGTCGTCACCGACTGGGAGCGTATGAAGAAGGAGAGCGAGGAGACCGATGTCTGACGCGCACAGCGTGAGCACCGCGCACACCGTGGACGCCCCGCACCGCCCGTACGCCTCCCGCGAGGCCGTCCACGAGGGGCACCTCGACGGCTTCGGCACCGTGCGTGTCCTGCCGCTGGACGCGCGGGCCGACGCCGGGGTGGTCCACCGCTGGGTGAGCGGGCAACGGGCCGTGTTCTGGGGCATGACCGGTCTCACCGAGGAGCAGGTGGCCGGGATCTACGCCCATATGGCCGGCCTCGACACCCACCACGCCTTCCTCGTCGTGAAGGACGGCGAACCGGTCGCCCTCCTCCAGACCTACGAACCGTCCGCCGACCGCGTCGGCGAGTGCTACGCCGTCGAACCCGGCGACCTCGGCATCCATCTGCTCCTGGCCCCCGCCGCGCCGGGCGCCGAGCGGTCCGGGTGGACCTCCCGGCTGATGGCGGCCCTGCTGTCGTACGTCCTGCGGGGTCTGGGCCGCACCCGTGCCGTGGTCGACCCCGACGTGCGCAACGACAGGGCCGTCGCCCGCTTCCTCCGCGAGGGCTTCACCGCCGGACCTCTCGTCACCCTGCCCGAAGTGGACCTGCCGGACGTGTACCTGCCGGAGAAGAAGGCCCAACTGGCCTTCTTCACACAGGAGGCGGCGTTCTCCGCGTGACCGGAGCGCGGCACCGCCGGCGGCCCTGGCCTCCGCGCGTCACAGGTACTTCTTCAACTCGCGCCGTGCCAGCGACCGCTGGTGCACCTCGTCCGGACCGTCGGCGATCATCAGCGTGCGCGCGGCCGCGTACAGTTCGGCGAGGGGGAGGTCCTGGCTGAACCCGCCCGCGCCGTGCAACTGGATGGCCCGGTCGAGGATGCCGACCACCGCACGGGGTGTGGCGATCTTGATGGCCTGGATCTCGGTGTGCGCGCCCTTGTTGCCGACGGTGTCCATCAGCCAGGCCGTCTTCAGCACCAGGAGCCGCAACTGCTCCACGGTGACCCGCGCGTCCGCGATCCAGTTGTGGACCACGCCCTGCTGGGCCAGCGCCTTGCCGAAGGCGGTGCGGGACACCGCCCGTCGGCACATCAGCTCGATCGCCCGCTCCGCCATGCCGATCAGCCGCATGCAGTGGTGGATACGGCCCGGTCCGAGCCGGGCCTGGGCGATGGCGAAGCCGCCCCCCTCCTCGCCGATCAGGTGGGAGACGGGCACGCGCGCGTGGTCGAGGACCACCTCGGCGTGGCCGCCGTGGGAGTGGTCCTCGTAGCCGAAGACCCGCATCGCCCGCCGGACGGTGACGCCGGGGGTGTCGCGCGGCACCAGCACCATGGACTGCTGGCGGCGGATGTCCGGGCCGTCCGGGTCGGTCTTGCCCATCACGATGAAGATCCTGCAGTCCGGGTTCATCGCGCCGGAGATGTACCACTTGCGGCCGGTGATGACGTACTCGTCGCCTTCGCGTTCGATGAGCGTGGTGATGTTCGTGGCGTCCGAGGAGGCCACCTCCGGCTCGGTCATCGCGAACGCCGAACGGATCTCGCCCGCGAGCAGCGGTTCGAGCCACTGCTTCCGCTGCCGCTCGTCGCCGAACTGCGCGAGCACCTCCATGTTGCCCGTGTCGGGCGCCGCGCAGTTCAGCGCGACGGGTGCCAGGTGCGGGGAGCGGCCGGTGATCTCGGCGAGCGGGGCGTACTGGAGGTTGGTCAGCCCGGCGCCGTGCCCGGCGTCCGGCAGGAAGAGGTTCCACAGGCCCTGCCTGCGCGCCTCCGTCTTGAGCTCCTCGACCACGGCAGGGGTGTCCCACGGGGAGGCGAGCGCGGCCCGCTGCTCGTCGGCCACCGCTTCGGCCGGGTACACGTACTCGTCCATGAAGGCCAGGAGCCTGGCGCGGAGTTCCTCGGTGCGCGCGTCGAACGCGAAGTCCATGTCCGGTCAGCCTTCCTGCAGCGTGGTCAGTCCGTGGTCGATGAAGACGGGGACGAGGTCGCCGATGCGGTCGAAACCCCGGCCGACCGTCTGGCCGAGCGTGTACCGGTAGTGGATGCCCTCCAGGATCACGGCGAGCTTGAACCAGGCGAACGCCGTGTACCAGGAGACCGCCGAGACATCCCGCCCCGAGCGTTCGGCGTACCGCTCGACGAGCTCCGCCGCGGACGGGTGTCCCGGCGCCTGGGCGGTGGTGGACACCGGCGAGTCGGGCATGCCCAGCGGCGTGCTGTACATCGTCAGCAGGCCCAGGTCGGTCAGCGGGTCGCCGAGCGTGGACATCTCCCAGTCGAGCACTGCGGTGATCCGGTCGTCCGGGCCGAGCAGCGCGTTGTCGAGGCGGTAGTCGCCGTGCACGACGGCCGGGGCGGGGGAGAGGGGCAGCGCGCGCCCGAGCGCCGCGTGCAGCTCGTCGACGCCGGCCAGTTCGCGATTGCGGGAGGCCGCCAACTGCTTTCCCCAGCGTCGCAGTTGCCGGTCCAGGAAGCCCTCGGGGCGGCCGAAGCCGGCGAGGCCCACCTCGGCGGGATCCACCGCGTGCAGCTCGACGAGGGTGTCCACCAGGGACAGCACGGCGCCGCGGGTGCGCTCCTCGCCCAGCGGGGCGAGTTGCCGCGCGGTGCGGTACGGGGTGCCCTCGACGAACTCCATGACGTAGAAGGGCGCGCCGAGCACGTCCTCGTCCTCGCACAGCAGTACCGGGCGCGGCACCGGCACGTCCGTCGGATGAAGGGCGCTGATCACCCGGTGCTCGCGCCCCATGTCGTGGGCGGTGGCCAGGACATGGCCCAGCGGGGGCCGCCGGACGACCCACCGCGAGGCGCCGTCCGTGACCGCGTAGGTGAGGTTCGACCGTCCGCCCTCGATCAGCCGGCCGGTCAGCGGGCCCTGTACCAGGCCGGGCCGCTCCTGGTCGAGCAGCCCGCGCAGCCGGTCGAGATCGAGTCCGGGCGGATGGTCGGGGCTCATCGTGGCTCCTGGGAGACGACGTCGGGTGACCGGACCATCATGCCGACTGGTCGGTATGTCGTCCAGTGCCTGTATGTGGCCCGTGCGTCGAAGGGGTCACCGCGCGACCGCGGAAGCCTCCTGCTCAGCCCACGCGCACGAGGGGGAGGAAGACCGTGTCGACGATCTCTTCGAGGACGCGGTCCGGTACGGGGGCGAAGGTCACGAGGATCTCGTGGCGCAGCAGGTCGAAGGGGAGCGACATGACGCGTTCGCCGAGACGTTCCGGAGCGATCTCGCCGCGGGCGACGGCCCGCTCGAAGATCACGTCGGCTGTCTTCTCGCGTGCCGCGGTGAAGAGGTCGCCGGGGCCGGTTCCCGTCTCCTGGTAGTAGCCGGCCAGGTGCACGCTCATGACGGTGATGAGCTGGGCGCGGGTCGCGTTGATCGTCCGCATGAGGGTGAGGACGTCCTCGCGCAGGCTCCCGGTGTCGGGGACCTCGACCCGGGACTGCTCCAGGACGTGGGCGATGGCCGCCCGGACGAGCTCGTCACGGTCGGACCAGCGGCGGTAGAGCACAGGGGGGCTGGTGCCGGCGCGCTTGACGACGGCGTCCATGGTGAATCCGGCGTAGCCGTTGGCCGTGAGTTCTTCCCAGGCCGCGTCGAGGAGCGCCTTCTCCAGTGCCGCCCCGCGGCGCCGCTCAGCCATGCGCATCTCCGTTAGATAGACTTGCCTATCTTATTTCGCCGCCCTACCGTGAGAGCCGCAAGATAAGACTCTATATCTTAAGGCGGTCGTTCATGAGCACCCCCCACGGGCCCGGGGCCGCGCCCGCGGCACCGGATCCCGACCGTGTCGATCCTGCCGTGTGGCGCCTGGCGTTCACCGTCGTCGTCGGTGCCCTCGCCGTCGTCTTCGACACCACCATCGTCACCGTCGCCCTCGACAGCCTGGCGGAAGGTCTCGAGGCCCCGCTGTCCACGATCCAGTGGGTCAGCACCGGCTACCTGCTGGCCGTGTTCGTCACCATCCCCGTCACCGGATGGGCCCAGTCCCGGATCGGCGGCAGACGCCTGTGGATCGCCGCGCTGGGCGTGTTCCTGCTCGGCTCGGTCCTGAGCGCACTGGCATGGAACGCGGCCTCCCTCATCGCCTTCCGCGTCGTCCAGGGCATCGGCGGCGGCATCATGATGCCGCTCATGATCACGCTGGTCGTCCAGGCCGCCAAGGGCCGCAACATCGGCAAGGTCATGGCCACCGTCACCCTGCCCACCGCGCTCGGCCCCATCCTCGGCCCGGTCCTGGGCGGCGTCATCCTGTATCTGGCCGACTGGCGCTGGATGTTCTTCGTCAACATCCCCTTCTGCGCCGTCGGCGGCTGGCTCGCCCGGCGCAACCTGCCCGACGACCGTCCCGCACCCGGCCGCCGCCGCGCCCGCCTGGACGTCGTCGGCCTGCTCCTGCTCGGCCCCGGGGTCGCCGCCGTCATCCTCGGGCTGTCCCGGGTCACGGGCAGCGCGGGCCTCACCGACGCCGAGGTGCTCGTGCCGCTGGCCGGCGGGCTCGCCCTGATCGGCGGCTTCACCGCCTGGGCCCTGCCGCGCGCCGACGCGCTGGTCGACCTGCGGCTCCTCCGCCACCGGGCGCCGGCCTGCGCCTCCGCCCTGACCTTCCTGGCCGGCATGGCCCTGTACGGGGCGATGCTGCTCCTGCCCCTGTACTGGGAGCGGCTGCGCGGCGAGGACGCGCTCGGCGCCGGACTGATCCTCATCCCGCAGGGCATCGGCGCACTCGTCGCGCGCACCCGGGCAGGCGACTTCACCGACCGCATGGGCCCCCGCTGGGTCGCCCTCACCGGATTCGCTCTCTGCACCGCGGCCACCGTGCCGTTCGTCTTCGCCACCGCCGACACCAGCAAGGTGCTGCTCATGGCCGCACTGCTCGTGCGCGGCATCGGCATGGGCGCCGCCATCGTCCCGCTCACCGGAGCCGCCTATGCCGGCCTGGGTCACCAGGAGATCCCGGACGCCAGTGTCATCACCCGGGTCGCCCAGCAGGTCGGCGGTTCGGTGGGCACCGCCGCGCTCGCCGTCGTCCTCCAGCGCGGCACCGGCGACGCCCGCACCCCGGGCGCCCTGGCCGACGGCTTCGGCGACGCCTTCCGGTGGTCGGTCGCCTTCACCGCCGTCGCCGTACCGCTCTGCCTGTTCCTGCCCGGCCGCCCCATGTCGCCGGACCCGGCACCGGTCGGCAAGGCCGAGTCCGGGCGCGCCACCGAGGTGTGAGAGCGCCACCCGCCGACGCGAAGGTTCATACAGGATGCCTGTACAGATTGGGCTGTACAGATTAGCCTGCGCATATGAGCGAGAATCCGACCCCGGCCCCATCGGCGCTCCAGGCGTCGCGCGCGGTCCGCGCGGTGATCGGCCGGCTGCGGCGGCGCCTTCTGAAGGCCTCCGAGGTGGAGGACCTCACCCTGGCGGAGGCGTCGGTCATGGCGCGCCTGTCCGGCAAGGAGGGCGTGACGGTCAGCGACCTCGCCGCCGAGGAAGGCGTACGGCACCAGTCGATGGCGGCGACCGTCAGCGCCATGGCGGAGACGGGGCTGCTGGAGAAGAGCCCCGACCCGAACGACGGGCGACGCCGGCTGATCACGCTGACCGCGGAAGGCCATCGGCGGGTGGAGGAGGGGCGGCAGGCACGCACGGAGTGGCTGACCGGTCAGTTGCGGGACAGGTGCACGGAGGAGGAACGGCGGACGGTCATCGCCGCCATGGCCGTGCTGGAGCGGCTGATCCATGACTGAGGTGAGGACCACCCCGACGTCCGAGGGGAGGGCCGGGCCGGGTCTCGACCGCCGGTTGCTGCCGCCGATGATGCTGGGCTCGATCCTCAACCCGGTCAACTCCTCGATCATGGCCGTCGCGCTCGTCCCCATCGGCAGGGCCCTGGGGGCTCCCGCCTCGCAGACCGCGTGGCTGGTCTCCGCCCTCTACCTGGCCACCGCGCTCGGGCAACCGGTCGTGGGCCGGCTCATCGACCTCTTCGGGCCGCGCAGGCTCTTTCTGATCAGTACGAGCCTCGTCGGCGTCGCCGGTGTCATCGGCGTCCTGGCCCCGAACCTGGGTGTGCTGATCGCCGCGCGCGTCCTGCTCGGGTTCGGCACGTGCGCCGGCTACCCGTCCGCCATGGCCCTCCTGCGCAGTGAGGCCGAGCGCACCGGGAAGGACAGTCCCGCCGGGGTGCTGACCGCCCTGGCCGTGGCCAATCAGACGATCGCGGTCATCGGGCCGCTGCTGGGAGGCATGCTGATCTCGGTGGGCGGCTGGCGCGCCACCTTCGCGGTGAACGTGCCCCTGGCGCTCGCGGCCGCGCTGCTCGGGCTGTGGCGGCTGCCCCGCAGGGCCGGGTCCGGCGAGGCGCCGCGGCGAGGGCGGATCGCCGCCCGGCTCGATCTGCCGGGCATGGGCCTCTTCGCCGGGATGCTCGTCGCCCTGCTGCTGTTCCTGATGAACCCGCACCTGGACACCTGGTACCTGCCGGTGATCGTCGTCGCGGCGGGGGCCGCGTTCGCGGTGCGGGAACTGCGGGCCGGTACACCGTTCATCGACCTGCGCGTGCTCGGCGGCAACACGCCCCTGCTGGCCACCTACGGGCGGGCGCTCGTCGCCTACGTCGTCGCCTACTGCTTCCTCTACGGCTTCACCCAGTGGACCGAAGAGGGCTACGGGCTGACGCCCTTCCACGCGGGTCTCGCGCAGACGCCCATGTTCGTGACGGCGATCGCTGTCTCGATCGTCTCCGGCCGGCGCAGGAGCGTGCGCGGGAAGCTGCTGCTCGGCGCGGCCGGGCAGATCGCCGCCTGCGCGCTGATGCTGACGCTGACCGGGAGCAGTGCCGTGTGGATGCTGCCGCTCGTCGCCCTGGTCTTCGGTCTTCCACAGGGCCTCAACACCCTGGCTCTGCAGAACTGCGTGTACTTCCAGGCCGATCCCGATCGCGTCGCCTCCTCGGCCGGACTGCTGCGCACCTTCGCCTACGTCGGCTCGACGGCCGCTTCCTCCGCGACCGCCGCGTCGTTCGGGCACAGCGCCGACACCAGCGGCATGCACCACCTCGCGTGGATCATGCTCGGTGCCGGCGTGCTCTACCTCCTGCTGAACCTCTTCGACCGCACCCTCGGCCGCCTGGCCACCCCCGCGTGAGCCGCGCGCCGGACACCTCAGTGGCTGGTGAAGCTCACCTCCTTCGAGCCGTCGGCGCGGTCGAAGGTGCCGGCGAAGCCCCAGTTCTGCCAGCCGCCGTCACCGTTGTTGGAGACGGTGCCCTCGTCGATGGAGAACACATCGACACCATGCACCACCGCGAGGTGTTCGAGGCCGGACACTCCTGAGAAGGAGAGGTCGTTGAACGACTTCACCGCGATGATGTTCGTGCCGGGAAAGCTGCGGCTGTACTCGTCGATCAGCGAATGGATCAACTCGGCGCTGTCGCCCGGCACCTTGCCCGAGTAGTCGGTACCGGGGTACGGCCCGCCGTCCGTGTACTTCGGCGTCCCGTCGTTGAAGTTGACCGCGCTCGATCCGGTGGGGACGGAATCGGCGTCCAGATCGGCGGGTTCCGGCTGTTCGAAGGCCACCTTCGAGCCGTCGCGGGTGAAGTCGCCGTAGAAGGCCCAGTTGGTGTAGCCGCCGTCGCCGTCACTGCTGAACGTGCCCTTGTCGAAGACGTAGACGTCGAACACGGCCCGGCCCGAGGCGATGTCGTCCCCCTTCTCGCCGTCGTGGTACTCGGGGGAGTTCAGCCGGTACCTGCCGTGATGGACGAACGCATCCGGCTCCTCGACCCAGTGCGACGACTGCTCCGAGTGCATCGCGACCACGTTGTAGTCGGGGTAGCAGCGGCGCATGTCGTTCACGAGCATCCGGACGGCCTGAGCCGACGCCTCGTTGTCCAGCGGGGAATACGTGTTGTAGTACCGGCTCCGGTCGGGAAGTTCCTCCCCCTCGATCTCGCAGCCCTCGTCACCGGGCTTCCAGCCCTCCTTCCGCTTGGGACGGGGCGGCTCCTGGAAGGTGACGGTGCGGCGGTCCTCGCTGACGTCGAACACGCCGTGGAACGCGCGGTTCTTCCACCCGAGGTCGGCGTCGTCCGCCCAGGTGAACTTGCCGGTCTTGAACGCGTAGACGCGGTAGGTCGTGCCGCTGATGCTGACGGTCTCGATCAGCGCCGCACCGTCCATCTGCTGCAGATTGCCCTCGTGCGGCTGCGCGATGACGATGTTGTAGTCGGGCAGGCAGTAGGCGAGGTCCGCGAGCGCCTCCTGGACCCGCTTCTCCTTGTTCTTCTCGTTGTTCACCTTGTCGATGACGAAGTTGACCAGCCAGGAGTAGCCCCAGGCGGCCGCGGTGCTGACGGGGCCGTTGCCCGGCACGGAGATCGACGACTTCGATGCCCGTTCCTTCGGCTCGAAGCACAGATCGGGAAGCGCGTTCCCCTTGGTGCCGTCCGGCTTGTCGTGCGACTCGTCACCGGGCTTACCGGAGTCGTCACCGGGGGCGGCGGCGGGCTGGACGGGTTCGCCGGTCCCGGACCGCCCGTCGCCACCGCCGACATCGTTGTCGTCGCCGCAGTCGCCGCCGTCCGTCCCCACGACCCGGCAGATCTCCCGGTGTGCGGAGTTGGAGATGTCACCCCCGATGACGGCGCCGACGATGGCGCCGACCACGAGGGTGACGAGCCCCAGCATGGCCAGGTACTCGACCGCCGTCTGCCCCGTGCTCGTGCGTACTCCTCGGCGTATTCGCTCGCTGCGGTTCACACGTCACCTCGTCGTCGCTCGCTCGATCGGGTCACCGGGAGCCGTTCCGTACACCCGCCGGGGACCGAACCGTAACGACTACCCCTGGGCCCAGGGACAGGGCTCAGAGGCCCATACCAGGACCCAAATGAGGCAGTCCCACGCCGACGGGCCAGAACCCGGGGGCCGCCACTACGCCACCGTCACCGACGCGGAGGACGCGAGCACGCGGCCCAGCTCCAATGGGTCGGCACGGCCGTCGAGTTCGGTGTGCAGGGCCGTGGCCAGCTCCGGTTGGGCGAGCAGTCCCTCACCGGCGGGGTCCCCTTCGGCCCGGGCGGCGAGACCCAGCCCCACCCAGGTCTCGGGGTCGCCCTCGCCACGGAAGATGCGCGCGTGGTGGGCACGCAGCGCCTCGGCCGTACGGCCCGTGACGAGGTCGATGTCCTCGGTCCGCGCGCCGCTCACCGTGGCACCGGGGTCGCCCCGCAGCCCGTCGAAGCCCGCCGGGTCCGCCAGCAGCCACCGCAGCAGCACCGCCCGCGTGTCGAAGCCCCGGACCGGCCGCCCCGCGACGACCGTCGGCTCGTCGCGGGGCGCGACGGACCGGGCCCGGTGGGGCCAGGCCGCCGCGTGCGCCCGCACCGCACCCGGGTCGGGGCGCAGGTGGTACGCCCGCCAGGTCGCGCGATGGTCCGCGATCGCGAGGTCGGCCGCGGCGCGGGTCCGCGCGTCCACCGGTTCCGCGAGCCACGGCTCCAGCCGCCCCGCGAGTTCGGCCAGCAGGCGCCGCCCCAGGTCGGTGAACCCGTCGGACCGGCCGATCGTGTGGAGCGCGTGCGCCGTCTGGGCGCGCCACAGCGCGTACTCGAACCGCCCGAGCGGATGGTCGCGCCGCCGCCAGAAGGCGGTGACTCCGAAGAACGCGTACACCCCTTGGAGCAGCCCGCCCAGCGGCCGCGGGTCGTCCCGCCAGGGGGCGTAGTACAGCCGAGTGCCCGGGTCCTCGTACAGGGTGAACAGGTGCATGAACGCGCTGAGCTTGTTGTGCTGGAACTCGTGCACCAGCGTCGAGGCGAACTGCTCGCCGTCGTCGGGAACCGACGCCACCGCCGTGCCGAAGGCGTCGCCGGAGGACGCGCTGTGCGGCCGGAACCGCTCGGAGCGTGGGCGGGGGACCACGGACACCAGCCCGTCCGCCAGCGCCCGGGCCTCGTCCGGATCGGTGGCGTGCAGGATCTCCCAGGCCGAGCCGAACAACTCCTGCCACTGGGCGGGGGATTCGAGCGGCTCGGGAACGCCCGGTGTGCGCAGGGCGCGATACGGGTCGATGTCGTCCAGGAGCAGCGTGCGTCCGTCGGCGCGCAGCTCGGCGGGCGCATGCCAGCCCGGTGCGCCCAGTCGACGGCCCGCGATCCGCACGTCCCCGTCGCGGGCGGACACCTCGGCCACGGTCCAGTCCGGGCCGCCGGGTACCCGCATGGCCCCGAGCGCGGGCAGGACGGCCCAGCCGTACCGGACCGGGATGCCGGTACGAAACTCCATGCCTGCGCGGATCGCCGCGCTCGCGGCGAGTGCGTGCAGGTGCCCCGTCTCCGCCCACAGGGGCGCCTCGTGGTCGGCGGTGCCCCGCAGTCGACGCAGTGTGTGCGCCGACCACATACCGAGGGCCGGATAGGACAGCAGCCGCTCCACCTCCGGCGCGGCCGCGGACCAGGCCCGCGACAACAGGCGCCAGCCCTCGTCCAGCGGAGGCAGGGGACCGGTCGGTGCCGTCGCGGCCGCGTCCAGCAGGGCCCGTACGACCAGCAGCCGCCAGCTGCGCTCGCTCGAGCGCAGGGCGTCCACCGTCGCGGGGCCGCCCCCTCCGCCCAGCAGTTGGTCGAACGACCGCGGTGACAGGACGTGGGGTGGGGCCGTCTGGTGCATGGAGGGTGCCTATTCGTCGCGCTGCGGGTTGTAGCCGCCGAGGCTGCCGGCCGGGTCGTCGATACGGCTGAGCAGGCGCCGCATGGAGCCCTCGGCGGACGGCAGCTCCAGCTCCGGCCAGCTGTCCAACGGGACGCCGCTGAGGTCGATCAGCTCCGACTCGACTCCGGTCTTCTCCATGACGCCGTCCCCATGACAGTGAAAGTGAAGTGATGCGAAGAATGCCTGATGTATGCCACTGCTTCACAGTTTCAACACTTTTCAGGCCGCGGCACGACCCTAATGCATCCGTGGTGTCACACCGCTCGGGAAAGGCGGAATCCACCCGGATCGAGTGAAGGAAGGACCTTCCGGGTAAGGAGCGGACGTGATTGAACTCGCCGAACTGATAGAGGAGTTGCGCCGCGAGCTCACCGCGGCCCGCACCGCGGCGCAGGGGGAGGACCTGTACTTCGAGGTGGGCCCCGTGGAGCTGGAGGCGGCCGTCGTCGTGGAGCGGTCCGCCACGGCGGGCGGGAAGATCCGCTTCTGGGTCGTGGAGACCGGCGCGGACGGCCGGCTGGCGGACAGCGTCACGCACCGGGTGAAGCTGACACTCGACCCGCGCACGCGCAGCGGTGGCGGACGTGCGCCGTGGGTGGCCGGCGACGAGGCCGAGGGCGAGCGCTGAGCGCGGTGACCCGGGCACGTCGGGGGCTGGAACCGGTACGCGTGGCGGAGGTGCTGGTGCGACCGCCCGAAGGGCGCGGCGGCGGACGGCGGGGTTCCGGCTACCGCGTCGGCCCGTCGCACGTCCTCACCGCCGCCCACGTCGTCCGTGTCACCGAGGCGGAGCGCCCCCGAGTGGACGTGCGTTTCGAAGCCGACCGCCCCGACGAGTGGACCGCGCCCGCGCACGTGGTGCTCGCCTCCGGGAAGGCCGACGTGGCGCTCCTGGAGCTCACCGGGCCCGTGCCGCCCGGCGTCCACCAGGCCGTGAGCGAGCCGCCCGCGTACGGTGCCGTACCCGACACGGACGAACTGCTGCCGTGCAGCGCGCTGGGCTTCCCGCGGTTCAAGCTGCGCGAGGACCGGATGCGCCGGCTCGACGACGGCTCACCCTCCCAGTACCGCGACTCCTGCCACGCCACCGGAATGATCTCGGTGCTGTCCAACCGCCGTGAGGGCACCCTCGAACTCGCGGTCACCCCACCGCGGTCGGACCCCGAACCCGACCGCTCCCCCTGGGAGGGCATGTCCGGCGCGGCGGTGTGGCACGCCGACACGCTCATCGGGCTGGTCAGTGTCCACCACCGCTCGGACGGCCTGGGCCGCCTCGCCGCCGTCCGCGCGGACCGCTGGTACGAGCTGCTGCCGGGGGCCGACCTCGCCCTGCTGCACCGGTACGCCGGGCTGCCCACCTCACCACCCGAGCCGCCTGCCCACCCTGCCGGCATCGCGGGCCCCGGCAGCCTGGCACACCTGCCGGACGACCTGCCGCTGCGGGAACTCGACGGACTCGTCGGCGCGTTGACCGCACTGCCCACGGTGAGCGAGCGCACCACCCTGGCGCTGGTGCTGGGCAGCATCGATCCGGTGATCGCGGCCATGAGCCCCCGCTCACCGGCGCTGCGTCCGGACGTGTTCGGAATCCTGCGCACCTGTCTGCGCTATCGCGGCACGTTGGACCAACTCATGGAAGCGGTAAGGCTGATGGAGGGTGACTCCGCCGGGGTGGCCCGCCTCGACAAGGAGGCGGTGGCGTTGTCCCGGCGCCACCGCGGAGGCGAGGACGACGGCTGACCCGATATGGCGGCACCGCGCGGATGCGGTGTTTCATCCAGGCTACGGCGGGCGATTATCAGGGGGATGTGAGCAGCCCGCATCCGTACTTGCCATCGGGGGGAAGGGGTTTGGCCGTCATGGAGTCGTCTGCGGCCACCGTCGAGTCCAGTCTTGTCGATCTCGCGGGGGTGTCTCTTGATGCACTGCGCTCCATTGACAGTCGATTTCTCGCCATGTCGCTTCAGGAACTGCAGCACGGGATCGATCACCCACTGGCCAGTGTCTCCGGCTTCGGAGAAGGAGGAGGCGGCAGCAAGGGGCGTCGTCACTGACGACGGGGCCGCCCATGACCGCTGAGCCGTGCCTGCCGCATCATCGTGTCCCGCCCGGCAGCCTCGCCGAACTGGCCCGCGGCGAGGGCGGACCGGCGACCGTGGACCTCCTGACCGCCGCTGAGCGCAGCCGCAGGCTGCTGCTGTTACGGATGCTCGACGACGCCGCGGACCTGGGACCGGCGTGGGATCTGCTCAGTGCCGCTCAGCGCCGCGCTCCCGCCGTCGTCGACGAGCTGCTCATGTATCCGCAGACCGGGATGTGGCTGGCCACCGTGCTGCGTCGGCTGCGCGCCGGCACCGCGGAGCAGGACGAGCCGCCGCTCGCGGTGGTGCTCGGCCATGTCCGTGCCCTGGCCGCCGCGGCCGCGCTACGCGCGGAGCTCGACTTCAGCATCGAGGTGCCGGTCCGGCACGGCAGGGTTCCCCTGCCCAGCCTGGGCTGCGCCGAACTGCCCTCGGCCGAGCCGTGGGCGACGGCCACCGTGCGGGCCGAAGCCGGACATGCCGTGGTCCGGACGCCGGGGCACACGGTCGCCGTACCGCTGCCGCCCGGCTCGGCGGGGCCCGGGTGGCATCCGGTACGCCGGCTTGCGGTCGGCCCGGCCGGACGGCGGCTGGAAGTCGCCCTGGACGACGTCGACCCGTACCGGACGTATCCGCAGCCGACCGAGCCGCGCCCGCTGCCCGAGGAGGCCGCGGCGCGGTGGCGGCAGACGCTGGAACGGTCCTGGAGGGTGCTGCTGCGCGACCAGCCCGAGACGGCCGCCGCGATGCGGCGGGGCGTTTTCTCTCTGAGTCCCACCCCGGCAAGGGAAAGGTTTCGGCCACGCAGCGTGTCGTCAGGGGACGCGTTCGGCGGCATCGAGGCCTCGGAGCCGGACGACGCCGTGCAACTGGCGGTCACGCTCGTGCACGAGTTCCAGCACACCAAGCTGGGCGGTCTGCTGCATCTGACACCGCTCGTGACCCGGGACGCCGACAGCGGTACGGAGCTGTGGTATGCGCCCTGGCGGGACGACCCCCGTCCACTCGAAGGGCTCCTGCAGGGCATCTACGCCTTCGTCGGCATCACCCGTTTCTGGCGTGCCCACCGCCGTGCCGCCGACGCACGGACCGCCACGGCGCACTTCGAGTTCGCGCTGTGGCGGGCCCATGTGGCCACGGCGATGGAACAGATTCGCCGTCATCCACGCCTCACCCCGCTCGGCACCACCCTGCTGGACACGCTCCGCGACCACTGCGTGCGGTGGCTCGCCGAGCCAGTGCCCGAGGACCACCTGGCGCCGGCCCGGCTCTGCGCCGCCGACCACGTCACGCGCTGGCGGGCCCATCATCTGCGGCCCGCCCCGGCGGCCGTGGACGAGGCCGTACGGGCCTGGCTGGCCGGCGACAGCGGACCGCCCGGCGTCCTGGCGGCCGAGCCGGAGGTGGTGCCCGATCCCTCAGCGCGATGGCTGGACTGCCTGGCGATGCTCGTCCGCCACCGCTACGGCGGCGCGCACGACGGCCGGCAATCCGAAGGGCCCGAGGAGGCCGCCGCACGAGTCACCGGGGCACTGGCCGGTGACGCCCTGCTGGCGGCCGGAGACGCCGCCGCGGCCCGTCAGGCGTACGTGGCGAACCTGGCCGTGGAGCCCGGACGGCCCGGCACCTGGGCGGGCCTCGGCCGGGCCCTCGCCGCGTCGGACACGCACCCGGTCGCGGCCCGCCTGCTCTGTGACCACCCCGAACGGGCCCGCGCGACGCACGAAGCCCTGCTCCGCACCACCGGCACCCCACCCGACCCCGTCCATCTGGCCACGTGGCTCGGCTCACCCCCGTTCGCGGCGCACTGACCGGAGCCAACCGGGCCGACGGGTCACGCCAGTGCCGCCCCTCCCGGCAGGAACGGCGGCACTTCGGTCCCCGGGCCGGTCACCTCACAGCGGCATCGGATCGATGTCGCAGTTGGCCCGCTCCCGGGACCGAACGTGGAGCGTCGCAGGGTGGGAGCCGGCCGAACGGGGTTCGTCCAGGACGCGCTCCATACGGCTCAGGACGTCCGCGTGCAGTGCCTCGCCCTCGGCCTCCCGGCCGACGGCGATGAGGTCCAGGGCGAGGTTGGCCCGGCACACCAGCGTGGTGGGGTGGTCCTCGCCCAGCTTCGCCGAGCACAACGCCGCCGTCCTCTCGCCGAGTTCGCGGGCGTCGTCCGTCCGCCCCAGCGCGCTCAGATCACTCGCCAGGTTGATGGCGCAGGCCAGCGTGATCGGATGGCTCTCCCCCAGGCGCTCGGTCAGCGACCGCAGCGCCTCCTCGTCCTGCTCCTTGGCCTCCTCGACCCGGCCCAGCAGCCGGTAGGTCACCGCCAGGTCGATGTCGGCCGCCAGAACGTGCGGATGGTCGCTCCTGAAGAGCCGGCGGAACCGCTCGGCCGCCCGCTCTCCGCGGTCGCGGGCCGCCTCCAGTTCGCCGTTGTGCCGCAACGCCACCGCCAGGGTGAGCGCGGCCGTCAGGGACTCCGGGTGGGTGTCGCCGTAGCGACGGGTGAACTGGTTGAACGCCTCGCGCGCCAGCTCGAGCGCGGTGGCGTGGTCGCCCTCCTTGCGGCAAGACTCGCCGAGCTGGCGGAGATTTGTGAGGGTCGTGGGGTTGCGGGGTCCGAAGAGGGTCCGGTAGCCGTCGACGACCGCCTGCTGAAGGGATCGCGCGCCGACGTAGTCACCGGTCTCACGGACGTCGATGGCGATGCTCGCCTCGGTCATCAGCGACTGCGGGTGATCGCGGCCGAACAGCCGGGTCTTCAGCGCGTGCGTGCGCCGGTCCAGTTCCAGCGCGCGCTGGAACTCGCCGGCGAGCCGAAGGCTCACCCCCAGGTTGTGGGCGGTGGCCAGCGTGACGGGGTCGTCCTCGCCGAAGGCGCGGCGGGCCCGGTCGTAGGCCGTCTGATCCAGTTCGGCGCCGGTGGCGAAGTCTCCCTGGACGCGACGGACCGCCGCGTCCAGGTTCATCGTCTCCAGCGCGTCCTCCCGGGTGTCCTCGCGGTCCGGGGGCGCCGTGCGGGCGTAGACGTCCTTGAGCTGGGCGGCGATCCGGGACGCGTCGTCGTACCGCCCCGCCTTCAGGTAGAGGAAGCCGAGCCACCACCCCATCAGGAGGGTCTGCTGGTCCTCCTCGCCGAACAGCTGCTGCCAGGTCTCCCAGACCTGCTCGGTGAACTCGCGGGCGACCTTGTGGTCTCCCCAGTACCAGAGGTATCTGGCGATGTTCCGCACGAGCTGGCGGACCCACGGCTGGTCGGACTCGACCGCGCCGGAGGCGATGACATGACCGTAGAGCTCGGCGTAGCGCGGCCAGTTGGCCGACTGAGTGGGTCCCTTGGGGTCGGCGGCGGCGAGCAGAGTGTGGGCGCCGTCGCGCATCCGCTTCTGTTCCCCGGGGGACATCCGGTTGATGAGCACGGCCTGCACCAGGCGGTGCATCTCGATGGAGTTGGTCCGGTGGTCGATACGGGCGAGGGAGTAGCGGTTGATCTCCCGGATGGCGCGGGCCAGCCGCATCGGGTCGTTGAGGGCCCTGTCCAGCTCGGGGTCGATCGTGGAACCGCCGAGACCCGAGAAGATGGAGCGGGAGATCGGGTCCGGCGCGAAGTAGGAGCAGAGCTGGAGCAGGCGCAGGGCGGTGAGGCTGCGGGTCTCCAGGTGGTCGAGGGAGACGTTCCACGCGGCGGCGACCGGCAGTTGGTAGTCCGGCGGCGGGGACACCTCGAGGAGCTCGCTGCGCTTGTGCTCGAACAGCCGCAGGTACTCCGACACCGGCATCCCGGTCTCCGCCCGCCAGGCCGCGGCCTGCTCCAGGGCGAGCGGGAGGTCGCCGAGGGCGTCGGCGAGGAGGTCCGCGTCGGCGTCGTCGAGATCGTCGGGACCGGAACGGCGCAGCAGCTTCTTGCTCTCCTCCCGGCTGAAGACGTCGACTTCGAGGGAGGGGCCGACCACGCTCCAGCGGCGGTTGCGCGAGGTGATGAGGATGGTGCCGCTGCCCCCGGTGGGGAAGTAGTCGCGGACCCGCTCGGGACTGTCGGCGTTGTCGAAGATCAGCAGCCAGCGGGAGTACGGCCGCCCCTCGCGCAGCGCCTCGCGCACTGCGGGCCCGGCGATGTTGGCCTCGGAGGTGGTCACGAGGCCGAGCCGCTGGGCCAGTTCGACGAGGGCCTGGCCGATCTGGCCGGGGCGCTCGGCGGGGATCCACCAGACGATGTCGTACTCGGACTGGTGCCGGTAGGCGTACTCGATGGCCAGCTGGGTCTTGCCGACGCCGCCCATGCCGTGGATGGCCTCCGGCAGCACGGTCGTCGTCGAACCCTCCCGCAGGCGTTCGCTCAGCCGCTCCAGAAGATCCACGCGGCCGGTGAAGTACGGGTTGCGCGGGGGGATGTTGCCCCAGACGCGAGGCTGCGTCGAACGCCCGCTCTCCACCGCGGGTTCCTGCTGCGTGGTGGACATGGCCGTGGCTCCTTCTGCAGTTGTCTCGTGCGCGTGCGGGGCGGTGCGCCCGGGGCGCGGGCCCGCGCCTTTGCGCAGGCTCACGGTGTTCTCGCGGTCGTACTCGCGCAGCGCGCGGGCGAGCCGCTCGGCTTGTGGCACGAAGCGTCCGGACAGGGCGCGCAACGCGGCCAGTTCGACGCGCAGGAAGGCGACGTTGTGCTGGGTCACCGGCGGGATGCGGGTCGTCTCGGGCGGATCGGCGTCCGGCCGGACCGGCTCGGTGCCCTCCGGGGCGGTCAGCGCCCGCACGTCGTGCAGCACCCGGACGGTGTCACGGCGGCGGGACAGCGCCAATAACTCCTGGCGGTTGTCGGGGCCGAACGCGAAGGCCACGTCGGCGGCGCGCTCGGCGTCCCCGCTCGCCGGCCGCACCAGCCCGCTCATCAGCAGCTCGGTGAGGTGGGCGGGCCCGGCGCCCGGCACGGACGCGGTCAGCGCCGCCATCACCGGCAGCGTCAGCGGCGCCGCCGCCAGCCGGGTGGCGAGCGCGAAGGCGGTGGGCGAGGCGGCGGCGCGGAAGTCCGAGACGCGCTCCCGGGCGGGGACGGCGCTGTCGGGGTCGGGGACGCCGTGGAGCCAGGGCAACGCCCGCGCGGCGTCCGGTCGCCGCTTCCAGTCACGGGCCCGGACGCCGGACATCTCCGTCCCCCCGGACCCGCGTCCGGCCACCAGGTCGACCCAGCAGGACAGGGAGCGCTCGGTCGCTTCCAGGACGGGCACCGGCACCACGCCGGCCCGGGCGCCGACGTCCTCGACGGGTTCGAGAGGGGAGGTGCGCAGCTCCCACCCCAAGGAGTCGTTCGGCGCCCAGGGATGTGTGGCGCTCAGGCGCATGCGGTGCACGTCAAGGCCGGTGCGGAACCACAGCCGCTGCGGCAGCAGATGCAGCACGGCGAGCGGCTCGGACCGGCCGAGTTCCCGCAGCAGCGGCAGGACCGCGCCCGCCCGCCAGCCCGCGGCGAGGCCGTCGGTCAGCACCAGCACCACCCGGTGCCTGACGGTGCCGGGAGGCAGGTGGTCCAGCCGGATCCGGGCCGGCTCGGTGTCGTCCGAACTCAGCAGCCGCGCGGTGGTGATCGGGCCCAGCCGCTCCTGCCGGACGAGCCCGTCGGCCAGCCGGCCGATCGTGTCCTCCCAGACGCGCATGCTCACGTGGTCGTCGACCACGAGCAGGACGCCGGGGCGGTCGGCCGGGTCCGACGCCTCCAGTCCGCTCAGGGCGTGCAGCACGCCCTCGAACGACGCCTCGTCAGGCGCGGATGGCGCTGCGGGTCGTGGGCTGTCGTCATGCTGCATAAGCGCCCTCGGAGCGTCCGGCGCTGCCCGAGCACGGAGGAAGGACGGCAGAGGAGTCCCGCAGTCCGCGGGCATGCGTGACAGCCACGTTGCCAAGCCTGGCAGTCGTCTGCGCGTGGTGCAAGACGGATGTCCACCAGGGGGATGACGGAAGGAATCACAAGTCGGCTGTCGGGAACGCGCCCCCGGTGGTGTGCGGTACGCGGGACCCCCGCAGGGGCTGTTCCGACCACCAGCGTGGCACCCCGTCAACCCCCCGCGCAAGACCGTCGCAATACGGCCCCGCGCCGGTGATCGCCGCAGGATCACCTCGGCCCGTGCCGCGGCCGGCGGGGGCACGGCCGCTACACCGGCCCGGCCGGCCCCGGCTTGCGCTCGGGGTCGTCGAGCAGAATGGCCAGGTGGCGGCCCACATGCTGGTCCCAGACCTCGGGGCCGAGCGCGAGGGCCTCTTTGCGCCATTTTCCGATGCGTTCCGCGAGGCTGCCGAGCCCCCGGTCCTGCAGTATTTCGCCGATGGCGTCCTGGAACGCCGGATCCGAGCAGTCGCTGCGGTGCCAGACCATCGCGGGCACGCCGGCCCGCAACCCGGCCAGGACCTCCCGCCGGCCGGTACCCGAGTCGTCGCCGGGCGGCTCGCTGAGCACCAGGCAGACCGCGTGCTGGTCCTCCTTCAACTCACGCTCCAGATGGAAGAAGTAGGTCGAGTCCTGCCCGGGACGGCTCCAGTGCGGATGGCTGTCCGCGGGGCGCTCCCGGAGCTGCCGCCACTTGTTGTGCCAGGTCCGGTGCCACGCGGTCCGCTGCAGGCGTTCGAGGCTGCGCACCACCACCGGGTAGTCCAGCGCCAGCGGCGTGGGGGAGTCGGAGTGGGACTCCTTCGACCACCACTCGACCGGCTCGTTCAGCAGCTCCCACGGCAGGATGAACTCCAGGAGGACCGGCTGCCGCAGGTCGGCCCATCTCTCCTCGACCTCCTCCACCAGCCTCTCCACCGCGCCGGGGAGTTCCTCCCGGCGCAGGTGGACGGGCTCGCCGGGCACGGGGTGCCAGCCCTCCGGGTCGGACTGGCGCCAGTGCGACAGGTAGAAGCGGTCGGCCTCGATCCGGTCCGGCTCGAACTGGATCATCAGATAGGCGGGGACGAGCGAGGGCGCGGCCTGCGGGAACTCCGAGTGCTGCCAGTCCGCGAGGGCGCCGTCCAGGCGCAGGGTGTGGGCCTGGCCGCGGGTGAAGCGGCGCAGCACCTCGGCGGCGTCGGCCCGGCTGTCCGCCACCAGCCGGTCGGCGCAGAGCGCGAGGAAGGCCATGCTGGGCGGGAGTTCGCCGTTCGGGGAGTTCTCTCCCGCCAGCCGCAGGAAGACCTGCCATCCCGTCCGGCACCAGGGGGGCAGTTCCTGCACGCGGGACCGGCTCGCGCGACGTGCCATGGTCGCGAGGTCCGGGGAGCTCAGCGACAGCAGGACGGGCCGCAACGGACGCAGGTCGGCGTGGTTGAAGAAGTCGACGGCCTCCCACTCGTCCACCAGCGGCCACAGGGTGCCGATCGTCGTCGACTGCTGTTCCACGTACTCCAGCGACCGCACCAGGCAGGCGAGCCCGTCGCCGACCTCGGTGCACGCCATGACGATCTGCAGCAGCCAGGGCCGCAGCCGGTCCCCGCCGAACGGCTCCACGGGGGAGGCCAGCTCGGCCGCGAGCATCTCCCGCCAGATCTCACGGCTGCTCGCCTGGTTCACCGTGGCCGAACCCTGCAACGCGTCCACGATGGAGACGACCAGCTCGTTGCGGACCCGTTCCGGACTGCGCCCGTTCACCCCGTTACCTCCAGACAGCCGGCGCGGTTCCCTGATGGTGCCGACCAGAGTAAGGCCGGGGAGCGGGGCGTGGCGGCGGAAACACGGGTCACCGGCACACCCGGCCCGGGACCGTACCGCCCGGAGCCCCTGCCATCAGAGGGCTCAAGCATCACGCCGGGCGAGGCCGGCCTGCAAGGACGGTGTGTCAACTACCTTGCGGAAAAGGGAGTTTGGGAGCCGTCCGAAGAGCACGTCGTCGCTGTCCGGTTCGGCACATGGCCCTGAACACGACCCAGTACGATGATCAAAAGGCGGCGGAGCCCCACCTCCCGGACGACGGAGTCTGCCATGACGACGGACCAATCGCGGCCTCATCGCATCGACACCAGCCGGGCCCACCCCGCGCGGGTCTACGACTGGCTGCTCGGCGGCAAGGACAACTACCCCGTCGACGAGGCGGTCGGCGAGACGCTGCCGCCCGAAGCACGGGACGCGGCGCGGCAGAACCGCGCGTTCATGCACCGGGCGGCGGCCCACCTCGCCACCCAGGGCATCGACCAGTTCCTGGACATCGGCACCGGCATCCCGACCGAGCCGAACCTCCACCAGATCGTGCAACGGACGGTGCCCACCGCCCGGATCGTCTACGCCGACAACGACCCGATCGTGCTGCGGCACGCCGAGGCCCTGCTGGTGAGCTGCCCCGAGGGCGCCACGGACTACATCCAGGCCGATGTGCGCGAGCCGGACCAGATAGTGCGGCACGCCCGGCAGGTGCTGGACTTCGACCGGCCGATGGCCCTGTCGCTGATCGCCCTGATGCACTTCATCCGCGACGACCAGAACGCCCACGGCATCGTCAAGGGCCTGGTCGAGGCCCTTCCGTCCGGCAGCCACCTGGTCCTCTCGCACGCCGCGATCGACCTCTTCCCCGAACTGGCGGAGCAGGTGATCGCCCAGTACGCCAAGGGCGGCATCCGCCTCAGCTTCCGCACCCGGGAGGAGGTGGCCCGCTTCTTCGACGGACTGGAACTGGTGTCGCCCGGCCTGGTCACCGCCACCGAGTGGTACGGCGCCGACCAGGAACCGCCCCTGTCGGAGGAGAGCGGCATCTACGCGGGCGTGGCCCGCGTTCCTTGACGGAGTATCGGGCAGGGACCCCGTGCTACCCGGCCGGGGACCCGTGTCCGCGTTCCCGGTCGGGGGCCCGCGTCCGCGCCCCCGACCGGGCGGCCCCGCGGACTTCGTGCGGCGGAAGGGGCGGGACCGTCAGGCGTTCGTGCCGGTGCGTCGTGAGGACGCGCGGACCCGGAACCGGGCGGTCGTCAGGACCGGTCCCGCGCTCGGCTCGCCCGCGATCCGCGCCTGGAGCAGGTCGAGGAGCGCCAACGTCGTTTCCACGGCGTGGAGTTCGACCGCCGAGATGGCGGGCCGGCTGTGCCGGGTGTGCTCGGAGTCGGAAGCCGCGGCAAGCATCGTCCGATCGGGCACGGCGACGCCGCGAGCCGTGAGGCCCGTGAGCACTCCGGCCGCCTGACGACCGGTGTGGCACAGGATCGCATCAGGGATCCCGGCGTCCACATCGCGTGCGCGATGTCCTCGCCGCCGTGCTCGCCGGCGCGCTCGGCCGACATGTAGACGCGCGGCGTGATCCCGGCACTTCCACACCACGCGCGGTACGTCGCCTCGCTGTCGATGTTCCACGCGTTGGGGTCGGTTCCGCGCAACAGCACGATCGACCGGGCACCGGACGCGGCGAAGTGCTCGTAGACGCGCCGGAAGCTCGAACCGTCGTCCTCTGTGGCCCAGTCGGTGAAGTCCGGGCGGCTGGGATCGCGTCCCGGCGTGACGTACGGGATCCCACGCCGTGCGAGGAGCGCGATCACCGGGTCGTCCACATGAGGCATCGTCACGATGTAGCCGTCGAGCGACAGCGCTAGCGGTGGTGTCGGCCGCCGGGTCGGGTCGGGCACGAGCATCAGGCTGAGTCCGCGGTCCATCGCCTGCGCCGAGGCGGCGCCGACGTAGCGGGTGAATTCGCCCTGGCCCCGGGCGGAGCCCTCGGCATCGTCGGCGAATCCGGCTCCGGCAAGACGACCACGGCGCGGATGATCATCGGTCTGGAGCGTCCCTCCGGCGGTCGCATCATGTACCGGGGCGAGGACCGCACACACCCGGCGCGTTCCGCACGGAGCCGCCGTGAACGGGGCCGGGACATCCAGATCGTCTTCCAGGACCCCTACACCTCGCTCGACCGCCGTCAGTGCGTCGGCGACTGCCTCGCGGAGGTCGTCGGCGTCCACTCCCGGCTCGGCCGCGACGGGACCAGGAAGCGCGTGAGGGAACTCGCCGAGTTCGTCGGACTCGACGACCGGCAGCTCGCGGCACTGCCGAGGTCGCTCTCCGGAGGGCAGCGCCAACGCGTCGCCATCGCCCGCGCGCTCGCCGCCGATCCGGACATCCTCATCCTCGACGAGGCCGTGTCGGCCCTGGACGTCTCCATCCAGGCACAGATCCTCAACCTGCTCTTGGACATGCGGCAGGAACGCGGCGTGAGCTACCTGTTCATCAGCCACGATCTCGCCGTCATCCGCCAGGTCGCCGACGACACGATCGTCATGCGCCACGGCGCCGTCGTCGAGCAGGGACCCACCGCCGCAGTCCTCGACAACCCGCAGGACCCCTACACCCGCCTGTTGCGCGACAGCGTCCCCCGCGGCGGGTGGGACCCCGAAGCCGTCACAGCCCGATGCTGACCAGGAGCACCGCGATGTACTCACCCCGCCCACGCAGACGCACGACGGCGCTCGCCGTCGCCGCCGCAGCCGCCCTCGTCCTGGCCGGCTGCTCCGGAGGCACATCCGGCACCGGCGCGACCGAGTCCTCCGACGCGCTGACGACGTTCACGCCCGCGGGCTCGGGCTCGGGCTCGGTCGACAGGATCACCTGGAACGTCTTCCAGGGCGAGCCCCGGACCTTCGACCCCTTCCAGTCGGCCGACTACACGCCGAACACGATCAACTCGAACATGTGCGAGACGCTGCTCGCCCAGACACCCGACTTCCGGATCAAGCCCAACCTGGCCACGTCGTACTCGAACCCCGACCCGACGACCTGGGTCTACAAGCTGCGCGGCGACGTCACCTACGGTCCGCCGACCGCCGGCATCGACGGGCTCTGCGCCAAGGCGATCGGCACGAAGGACGAGAGCGCCCGCTCCAAGCTGGTCGTGCGGATGGAGCAGAAGCTGCACGAGGAGATGGATCCGATGTTCTCCGGCATCCGGTTGACGAACGACGTGTGGCTCGGAAGCAGGATCACCGGGGCGCCTGCGGCATTCGACTACGTCTACTACCCGTGGGCGGCTCACCTCGGCGGAACCGGCAAGTAGCCGCTACGGCCGGGCGACCGGACGCACCGCGGGAGCCTGGCGCGGAGCGGCCGTGGCCGCCGGTGCCGGCCCGGACCACAGGTCCGGGCCGGCACCGGCTCAAGGTATTACGAGCCGGCTCAGACCGTGGTGACGACCTGGTCGAACTCCAGACGGGGGGAGCGCGGGTACCAGGCGTCCTCGCCCGGCTTGCCGATGTTGACGACCATCAGCGGGGTGTGGTCGTCGTCCAGGAACTCCTTGCGGACGCCCTCGAAGTCCAGACCGGTCATCGGACCGGCGGCGAGGCCCGCGGCCCGGACGCCGATGATGAAGTACGCGGCCTGGAGGGCGGCGTTGAGCGCGGCCTGGCCCTCCCGCACGCCACGGTCACCGAAGAAGGCGTCCTTGGCCTGGGGGAAGTGCGGGAAGAGGTGGGGCAGCTCCTCGTGGAACTCGTTGTCCGCGGAGAGGATCGCGACCAGGGGGGCGGTCGCGGTCTTCGCCTGGTTGCCCTCCGCCATGTGCTGCACGAGACGCTCGCGGGCCTCGGCGGAGCGGACCAGGGTGATGCGCAGCGGCGACTGGTTCATGGACGTCGGGCCGTACTTGACCAGGTCGTAGATCGCCTGGACCTGCTCCTCGGACACCGGTTCGGCGGTGAAGGTGTTCGCGGTGCGGGCCTCACGGAAGAGAAGATCCTGGGCGGCGGGGTCAAGAGCGAGCGACATGGGGGGACTTCCTCACAATGGGTGGTGGATCCCGGGGGATCGACTTGCGGCACCGACACTATGCCTTAAAAGTTCAAGCTTCAATCAAAACCGGGTCGGCGGTGATCAGCTTCACAGGGCGGCGGTGTGCCGCGGTCGGCTTGGCCGTCCCATGCATTGACAGGGTGCGGGCGTGGTCGCTGTCATGAGTGGGAGCGCTCCCATATTTCAATCCTTCTCTCGGAGGCATACGTGCGCACCTCCCCCCTGCGATTACTGCGCCGGCCCTTGACCGCCACCCTCGCGGCTGCCGGGACCGTCGCCGCCCTGCTGGTGTCCGGATTCATCGCGACACCCACCAGTGCCGCGGAGGCCGGCTGCCGGGTCGACTACACCGTGAACCAGTGGGCCGGCGGCTACACGGCCCAGGTCAAGGTCACCAATCTCGGCCCGGCGGTCAACGGCTGGCGCCTGACCTGGAGCTATACGGCCGGTCAGCGGGTGACATCGGCGTGGAACGCGACCGTCACCCAGACCGGCGCCTCCGTCGTCGCCGCCAACGTGGACTGGAACGGCTCGCTGGCCACCGGCGGCTCCGCCGAGTTCGGTGTCCAGGGCACCTGGGGCTCGGCCAACCCCGCCCCGGCCGACTTCGCCCTCAACGGCGCGGTCTGCGGCGGCACCACCCCGCCGCCGACCACACCTCCGCCGAGTTCCCCGCCGCCCTCGACACCGCCGCCGAGCTCCCCGCCGCCCACGACACCGCCGCCCTCCACCGGCTGCGGCAGCGCCGTGGTCTGCTCGGGCTTCGAGGACCAGACCGGCACCACTCCCTCCGGCGCCTGGCAGTTCGCCGCGCCCGACTGCCAGGGCTCCGGAACCGCGACCATCGACACCTCGGTCGCGCACAGCGGCGGCAGGTCCCTGCGGATCGACGGCAGGGCCGGTTACTGCAACCACGCCTTCGTCGCCTCCACCGCGAACCTGTCGTCGGTGGGGCCGGTGATGTACGTGCGCATGTGGGTGCGGCACACCACCGCGCTCCCCGCCGCCCATGTCACCTTCGTCTCCATGCCCGACAGCTCCCAGGGCGGTAGGGCCCTGCGTGTCGGCGGCCAGAACGGCGCCCTCCAGTGGAACCGGGAGACCGACGACGCCACCCTGCCCGCGCAGAGCCCGGCGGGCGTGGCGCAGAGCAGGCCGCTGCCGACCGGGAGCTGGCAGTGCCTGCGCTTCGCGATCGACACGACGGCGCCCAAGCTCGACACCTGGCTCGGCGACGAACAGATCCCGGGCCTGCACGCGGACGGCGTCCCCACCCCGGACATCGACCAGCAGTGGCTTGCCCGCACCACCCCGCCCCGGCCCACCGCCCTGCGCCTGGGCTGGGAGAGCTACGGGACGGGCGACGACACGCTCTGGTTCGACGACGTGGCCGTCGGCTCTTCCCCGATCGGCTGCTGACGGCCTGGGTGAGACCGCCGGCGCGGACGGTGCGCCGGGACGGAGCTCCTTCCGTCCCGGCGCACCGTCCGCACCTGGTCCAGGAGTCGAGGCCGTCGAGCTACTCAGCAAAACCCCGCTCAAGGAGATGGAGTGACTGGAGGGGAGCCCAAGGAATTCGACGGGTGACTTCCTCGCCGGCGTCCGCAGTGACGCCCAGATCACGACGCATCGCCTCTCTCGTGACGCTTACAGGAACCAGAGCGCATGCTGCGCTTTGAAGGCCGCCAGGGCGGCAGCTCCTCGAGAACGTTCCACCGCAGATCCAGCTTTTCCAGCGAGGGCAGCTTCGCGATCATGTCGGGCACGTGCGTGAGACGGTTGTTGCGCAGGTCGAGGCGGGGACGGTTCCGCCCGGAGCACCATGCGATGGACGTGGTCCGGCACGATCGTGTCGCACGGCATCTCCGTGTCCAGGGCGTCGAACGCGTCGGCGGGGTCAACGCCGAACGCGGCCGGGTCGGTGAACGGGGCGATCACTTTCGACCACTGCGCGAGCAGCGTCCTCGACGACGATGGGAGCCTGTGATCGAGATCTGTTCTTCCCGGGAGCGGCCGACGTGGAGGTGGCGATGAGAGTCGTGTTCGTGCACGGGGCGTGCGTGCGGGACGGGGCGTGGTGGTGGCACCGCACCGCCGCGCTGCTGCGGGAGCGGGGGGTGCCGAGTGTGGCCCCGGCACTGCCGAGCTGCGGGGAGACGGGCCTGCCCGGCGGCGTCGGCGGTCCGGGGCTGCCGGAGGATGTCGCCGCGGTGCGGCAGGTGCTGCGGGACGGCGACGAGCCGACCGTCGTGGTCGCCCACAGCTACGGCGGTGTCGTCACCGCGGAAGCCGCCGCGGGAATCGGGTCCGTGCGCCACCTGCTGCTGGTCTCCAGCTACCTGCCCGAGGCCGGGCAGAGCCTGTCGGACTTCGGGGACGGTAGCCCTGCCCCGTTTCTCGACGTCGACCCCGACGCCGGCACGTTCGGGGTCCGCCCAGAGCTGCTCGTGGACACGTTCCTGCAGGACTGCGACCCCGAGGTACAGGCGCAGGCGGCAGGCCACCTCGCCCGGCAGAGCGTGCGGGTGACCCGGCACCCGGTCGGGGCGGCCGCATGGCAGCAGATGCCCTCGACCTACCTCGTCTGCGCCCAGGACCGGGGCACCCGGCCGCAACTGCAGCGCGAGTTCGCCCGCCGGGCGGGCAACGTCGTCGAACTCGACACCGGCCACCACCCGTTCCTGTCCCAGCCCGCGGCGGTCCGCGACCTGCTGCTGGGCCTGTGACGGCAGCCGCGGACCGGCCGGGCCGGCGATCCGAACGTCAGGAGGCCGTCATCGGGAAGGACGGCCGCGTCGATGTCAGGCGCGGCCCGCGGTCGCGGTGGCGCCCTGGAGGATCAGGTTGGCCACGGCGTCGGGGCGGGCGATGAGGGACACGTGGCAGGAGTCGATCTCCTGCGTGTGGGAGTGGGCCCGTTTGGCCTCGAAGCGCTCCTGCTGGGGGCTGACGGTCATGTCCTGCCGTCCCACCAGGGCCCAGGAGGGGATCTCCTTCCAGGCCGCCACCTTGGCCGTCTCGGAGAACGCGGTGGTGGCCGCCGGGCGCTGGGTGACACCCAGCAGGTTCGCCTGGCTCTCGGGCAGGCAGTTGGCGAAGACCGAGTGGACCTTGTCCCGCTTGAGGTACAGGTCGGTGCCGCTGGCACCGGCCTTCCGATACGGCACGGAGGTCGTGGCGCTGCCCAGGGCGCTGGGGAAGCGGGCGGACAGCGACATGCCGCTCTCACCGACGTCGGGCATCAGCGCGTTGATGTAGATCAGGGATTTGACCTGGGGGTTTCCCGCGGCGGCAGTACTGATGACGGCACCGCCGTAGGAGTGACCCGCCAGGACGATCGGGCCTTTGATCGACTTCAGGACGGAGGCGATGTACGCGGAATCGCTGTACAGGCCGCGCAGCGGGTTGGCAGGGGCCATCACGGTGTAACCGCGGCGCTGCAGACGCTCGATCACCCCGTTCCAGCTGGAGCTGTCCGCGAAGGCGCCGTGGATCAGGACGATGGTCGGCTTGGCGGGGTCCGGTCCGCCGTTCGCCGCCATCGGGACTGTGGTCAGCGCGGACAGGGCGGTGACCGCGCACCCTGCCGTCGCCACGTGCAGCGCTCTGCTTCGGAGCAGTGAGCCGCGTATCGCGGGCACTGTCATGTTGACCTCGCTCTCGATGGGGGCCTACGGCACCTCAGCGTTCACGCGGTAGACCGAACGGGCCAGGCGATGGCGTCCGAACGGGGGACTTCGGCGCCGCGTCGGAGTGACGCTCCGTGGTTTCGGAGCCGTGGCTGGAACCGCCGGCCGCGGCTGCGGGAGGTCACGCCTGTACGTCTACCGGCGGCCGGAGCCGCGGGCCGCGCTGAGGATGAGATCGGTGACGGCTTGGGGGTGGGAGATCAGGGACACGTGTGAGGAGTTGATCTCCACGGTCCTGCGCGCGTGTGCGCGCTTGGCCTCGTACCGTTCGAGGTCGGGGTTTATGGCCCGGTCCTGTGTGCCGACGAGCACGTAGACGGGCTTGTCCCGCCAGGCCGCTTCGGTGAGCTTGTCGGTGAAGGCCGACAGCGCGATCGGGCGCTGTGTCGAGGCCAGGACGGACGCCTGCTGCCGGGAGAGGTCCTGGGCGAAGGTGGCGTGGAGTTTGTCGGGCTGGATGTACACGTCCGTGCCCGTGGTGCCGTCGCCGTTGCGGAACGGGACCTGCTTGAAGGCCTTGCCGATCGGGGCTGCCGCGAACCTGCTGGAGAGGCTCGCGAAGGACTCTCCCTTGTCCGGCATGATCGCGTTGACGTACACGAGTGCCTTGACGTTGTCGACGCCGGCGGCTGCCTGGGAGATCACTTCGCCGGCGTAGGAGTGTCCGACGAGGACGATCGGCCCTTTGACGGTCTTCAGGAGGCTGTTCAGGTACGTCGAGTCCTGGGGTATGCCGCGCAGCGTGTTGGGCGGGGCGATGACCTGGTAGCCGTCCTGCTGCAGGCGCTGCGCCACCGCGTTCCAGCTGGACCCGTCGGCGAACGCTCCGTGTACCAGCACCACGGTCGGCTTCTGGCCCGTCGGGTCCCCGTCGAGATCGTGTGCGAGGTACGTCGGCATCAAGCTCAGGGCGGAGAGGACCGTGATTCCAAGGGCCAGTCTGCCCTTGTTCGATGTCAGGATTCCGGAGACAGCCATGTGCTTCCACTTCCTCGGCGTGCGGGGTGCGGGTGGCCTGATCGGCGGCTGAGAACAGTGAGGGCCGTGCGGAATGCGCCGGCTGTCGCCGTGGTTGCCGTGGGCGGTGGGCGACTCGAACCGCGAGGGTGCCTTTGACGCGGAAGGCGTGACGGTCCGCGTTCTGCCGTATGCCGCGGATCAACATCTTCGCGTGTCCCTGTTTGTCGCGCATCCGACGCCGTGCCGCGTGATCGCGATTTCCCGCCAGGGCCACGGCCGGGGCGGGAAGTTCGGCCGGGCGGTGGCCGGATCGCGGGGCGGCGGAGTGTGTGGCAACGTGGCAACGAGAGCGGAGCGCGGCCTCCCTGCGGCCTCGACCTCTTCTGGTCAGGTCTGCTGCCGCGAAGGGAACTTTTGAACTTTTCCGCACAGGCGGCTTTTCGCGTGCCCCGGCCGAAGTACCCGTGAAGCAAATTCGGCGCCCGGGTTCGGCCGTTGGGAAGAAAGCTCGAAGGGAAGATCTCCATGGCGAATCGTGAGCTGAAGAAGGTGCTCATCACCGGAGCGGGTACCGGCTTCGGTCATGAGGCCGCCATGCGCTTGGCGGAGAAGAACTTCGACGTGATCGCCGCGGTTGAGATCTACGCCCAGGTGCAGACGATGAAGCGGCAAGCGGCTGAGCGAGGGGTGAGCCTGCAGGTCGAGAAGCTCGACGTCACCAACGACGGCGATCGTCGCAAGGCTCTCAACTGGGGCGTGGAGATCCTGGTGAACAACGCGGGAGTCGGCGAAGGCGGCTCCACGGTCGACATTCCCGCGTCGAACATCCGGCACCAGTTCGAGGTCAACGTCACCGGCCCGCTGCTCCTCACCCAGGGAATCGCCAAGCAGATGGTCAAACGCGGCGCCGGCCGAATCGTCTGGGTCTCGTCCCGGGAGGGTCTGAACGTCAACCCCTTCACCGGTATCTACTCCGCTTCCAAGCACGCGGTCGAGGCGATCGCCGAAACCATGGCCTACGAGTTGCAGGAGCACAACGTCGAGGTCGCCACGGTCAACCCGGGTCCGTTCCTGACAGGCTTCAACGACCGCATGTTCCAGACCTGGGAGAGCTGGGAGGACGACCCCTCGCAGCGGCTCTTCGACTACTCCGAACTCGCCTTCCCCCGAGCGCAGTTCGATCCCGAAGCGGTCTATGCGACGTTGACCGCCGTCGCCGCAGGAGAGGTCGACCGTTATCGCAATCTGGAGCCCGCGTCGATGATCGAGGAGACCAAGCACCTCCAGCAGGTCCCCTGGGAGCGCAAGGTCACGGACGGCCTCGGAACGCGGCATCAGGCCATTCAGCACTCCTACGAGATGCGGCCCGAGACCCTCGTCCCGACCTGATTCCTGAAACACCCGAAGGGGCATCCATGCCTGTCAAGCCGACTGTCCTGCAGGATCGCTACCGAAACCGCGGCACCGCTTTCACAGAGGAGGAGCGGGCGGAACTCGGGATCACCGGGCGGCTGCCGGCGGCCGTCGAGACTCTCGAGGAGCAGGCCGGCCGGGCCTACGGACAGCTCATGCAGAAGACGTCCGATCTGCAAAAGTACATCTACCTCAACGAGATCCACGACCGGAACCAGGTTCTGTACTTCAAGCTGCTGGCCGACCACCTCGACGAGCTGCTGCCCGTCGTGTACGACCCGACCGTGGGCGACGCGATACAGCAATGGTCCACGGACTACCGCGACTCACGCGCGGTGTATCTGTCGATCGACCGCCCCCAGGACGTGAAGGCCTCCTTCGAGTCGCTCGGCCTCGGCGCGGGCGACGTCGACCTGATCGTCGTCTCGGATGCTCAGGAGATCCTGGGCATCGGGGACTGGGGCGTCAACGGGACGGACATCTCCATCGGCAAGCTCGCCGTGTACACGGCCGCGGCCGGTATCGATCCGAACCGGGTCATCGCCGTGAACCTCGATGTGGGGACGGACAACGAGCAGTTGCTCAACAGCCCGCCCTACCTGGGCAACCGGCACGCACGGGTGACGGGCGAGCGGTACGACGACTTCATCGCCCTCTATCTCCGGACCGTGTCCGAGCTGTTCCCGAACGCGCTGCTGCACTTCGAGGACTTCGGGCCGTCGAACGCCCGGCGGATCCTGGTGGAGAACGCGGACAAGTACCGGATCTTCAACGACGACATGCAGGGCACCGGGGCGATCGTCATGGCCTCGGTGTTCTCCGCCCTGAAGGTCACCGGGACACGCTGGACCGAGCAGCGACTGGTGGTCTTCGGAGCGGGGACCGCCGGTACGGGCATGGCCGACCAGATCCACGCGGCGATGGTGCGCGACGGAGCCACCCCCGCACAGGCCAAGAGCAACATCTGGCTCATCGACGTCCATGGCCTCGTGACCGACGACATGGCCGGCCTGCCCGACTACCAGCGGGCCTACGCAAGGCCGAAGTCCGAGGTGAGCGCGTGGGCGGACGGTGAGATCGACCTGCTGACCACCATCAAGCACGTCGAACCCACCATCCTCATCGGCACGTCGACCGTCCACAACGCCTTCACCGAGGACGTCGTACGCGCCCTGGCCGAGGGAGTGGACCGCCCGATCCTCCTGCCGCTGTCGAATCCGACGAGCCGCATCGAGGTCATGCCTTCCGACGCGATGATCTGGTCGGAGGGCAGAGCACTGATGGCGGTCGGCATCCCGGTCGGACCGGTGGAGTACAAGGGCGTCTCGTACGAGATCGGACAGGCCAACAACGCGCTCCTGTACCCCGGACTCGGCCTCGGCACGATCGTCTCGGGTGCCCGGCACGTGACCGACGGCATGCTGCTCGCCGCCGCCGAAGCCGTGGCCGGCCAGGTCGACGTGTCCCGGCCGGGCGCCTCGCTCCTGCCGCCGGTCGCGAACCTGAGGGCGTCCTCGGCCACCGTCGCCGTCGCCGTCGCCCGTGCCGCGGCACAGGACGGTGTCGCGACGAAGACGCACGAAAACCTCGTGCAAGCGGTCCAGGACGCGATGTGGCAGCCGGTCTATCCCGTGAGCGATACGGAGCACGCCAAGTGAGCCGGGGCGGCGACCAGTCGGCCCCCGAGATGCGGGAAGTGCCGATCGGGATCCGGGCCGACGGACAGCGCGAGGAGTTCGACAGCATGGGCACGGTCGAGGTGCCGGCCGACCGCTACTGGGGAGCGCAGACGCAACGGTCGCTGATCCACTTCTCCATCGGCGGCGACCGGATGCCCAAGGAGGTCTACCACGCCTACGGCTACGTGAAGAAGGCGGCAGCGTTGGTGAACGCCGCCGCCGGCCGGCTGCCCGAATGGAAGAAACAGGCCATCGTGCGGGCCGCGGAGGAAGTCATCAAGGGGGAGCTCGACGAGCACTTTCCGCTCTTCGTCTGGCAGACGGGCTCAGGCACCCAGAGCAACATGAACGTCAACGAAGTCATCTCCAACCGTGCGTCGCAGTTGCTCGGCGGCACGCTCGGGAGCCAGAAGCCGGTGGGCCCGAACGACGACGTCAACATGGGGCAGTCCAGCAACGACAGCTTCCCCTCCGCGATGCACATCGCCGCGGTGCAGGAAATCGACGACCACCTCCTCCCGCAGGCGCGAGACCTCGCCGCGGTCCTCGAGGCGAAGGCCGGGCAGTGGAAGACGGTCGTGAAGATCGGCCGCACGCACCTCGAAGACGCCGTGCCACTGACCGTGGGGCAGGAGTGGTCGGGCTACGGCGCCCAAGTGCGCGCCTGCATCGATGAGATCGAGCACAGCCGCAAGGGGCTGCTCGAACTGGCCCTGGGTGGCACCGCTGTCGGAACAGGCCTGAACGCGCCGAAGGACTTCAGCCGTGACGTCGCGGCGCAGATCGCCGAACTGACCGGCAAGCCGTTCGTCACCGCCGGGAACAAGTTCATGGCGCAGGGGTCACTGGACCCCATGGTGCGGGCGCACGGAGCACTGCGCGGACTGGCTGTCGCCGTGATGAAGATCGCCAACGACATGCGATGGCTGGCCTCGGGCCCCCGCACGGGCTTCGCCGAGCTACTGCTTCCCCAGAACGAACCGGGCTCCTCGATCATGCCCGGCAAGGTCAACCCCACCCAGTGCGAAGCCATCGTCATGATCGCGATCCAGGTGCTCGGCAACGACTCCGCGGTGGCGTTCGCCGGGAGCCAGGGCAACTTCGAACTGAACGCCATGCGCCCGTTGATCATCCAGAACTTCCTGCACTCCGCGCGCATCCTCGCCGACGGGATGGAGAAGTTCCGGACGTTCTCCGTCGACGGCACCGAGCTGAACCGGACGAAGATCGCGCAGTACGTGAACGAGAGCCTCATGCTGGTCACCGCGCTGAGCCCCGTCATCGGCTACCAGAACGCCGCGCACATCGCCGAGTCCGCGCTCGCCAACAACCAGACCCTGAAAGAGGCGGCCCTGGCCAGCGGACATGTCGACGAGAAGACGTTCGACGCCGTTGTCGACCCACTCTCCATGGTCGGTGACGGCGTGTCCGGTGCCTGACCCGCGGCCGCGGGCCCGGTTGGTGCTCTGCGTCAGCTGAGGGGCGGGCGGCGATCGGTCCAGGGGAGTGCCTGTTCGGCGAGCGAGAAGTGTGAGCCGTGGCACATCGTTGCCGGGGAACTGGGACGCCGACGCGTCCGACCACCGAAGTGGTGTGGCTCGACGGCACTGTTGCCGTGTGACGCCACCTGGAGACTCGGTGATGGACCAGACCCCGCAACGCGCTGACGGCCCTGTGGCCGAAGCTTCCCCCAAGGCGCTGCCACCGCCTGCCCTCTGCGGGTTCCTCCTGCTGCTGGTACTGATCGGAGCACGCAGGACGCGTCGAGGCCCTCGCCGTGGTGGTCCGGCCCGGGCAGGAGGGCGCGTGACCGATCGGGGTCGTCCAGGCGTGCCGGTCCGGCGGTGAGCAGAACCCCCGGGGAACTCACCGGCCTCCCCGTCCGACTGCTGTCGTGACGAAGCAGGGAGGTGGCATGGAGGGGTTGGACGTCCTGATGTCCGGCGTCGTGTGCCGGCACGGCCGGGTCGAGGCGGTACGCGAGGTGGGCCTCGACATCACTGCGGGGCAGCGGGTGGCGCTGACCGGCACCAACGGGTCGGGCAAGACGACGCTGCTGCGTGCCGTTCTCGGCCTGCACCGGCAGTCCGCAGGCCGGATCCTGGTCGGAGGGCGGGACACCCGAAGCGCGGCCGAGTGGGCATGGCGGCGCCGGGCGTGCGCGTGGATCCCGCAGAAGCCGGCGACCGGCCGGTTTCCGCTGCTGGGCCGCGAGTTGCTGGCCAGCGGCGGTGCCTGCGCGCAGGCGGCCGAGGCGGCGGGCAAGCTCGGCGTCGGGCATCTCGCCGACCGGCCGCTGCACACGCTCTCCGGAGGCCAGCTCCAGCGCATGTACCTGGCGCGGGCGGTCGGCTGCGTCGACGGGGGCGCGGGGGTGCTGCTCGCCGACGAGCCCACCGCCGCCCTCGACTTCGCCGGACAGGAGGAAGCGGCCGACGTCCTGCTCTCCCTGCCGGTGACCGTCATCGTCGTCACCCACGACCGTGCCCTGGCCGAACGATGCGACCGGGTGCTGGAGATGGCCGCGGGCCGGCTGCGGGAGGTCAGGTGAGCGTCCTGGCCGCGGCCGACGTCGGTCAGTTGCTCCAGCTCGTGCCCGTCCAGCGGGCGGGCGCCGCCCTGTTGGCGGCGGCCGTCGGGCTGCCCGTGATCGGGGTGGTCATCGTGGGTCTCGACATCATGCCGGTGCGGTTCGCGATGATGCACGTGGCGCTGCTGGGCATCGCGGTGGGTCTGCTGACCGGACTCGACCCGATGCTGTGCGCGCTGGTGGCCTGCGCGCTCGCCGGAGCCGGGGTCGCGCCGCTGGCCCGCACCCCGGACGGGCTCTCCGGCGCGATGGGCCTGCTGATGAGCCTGGCGATCGCGGCCGCGCTGCTCGTGCTCGCCGTCTCGGGTGTCAACGCGGCGGGAGCCTTCGCGCTGCTGTGGGGGTCCATCCTCTCGGTCGGCACCGCCGACCTCTGGCTGCTGGCCGGCCTCGCCGTCGCCGTACCGGCCCTGTTCTGGTGGCGTCGCAGGGACATCGGACTTCTGCTCTACGACCGCGAACTCGCCGTGTCCTCGGGCGTACGCGTCGAACGGCTCACTCTCCTGCTCCTTGTCCTGGTCGCGGTGTCGGTCGCCGGGGCCATCAAGCTCACCGGCGCCCTGCTCGTCGACGCGCTCACCCTCCTGCCGGCTCTCGCCGCCCGCCGCCTGGGCCGTTCCCTGCTGTCCATCACCGCCTGGGCGGTCGGCATCGGCATCGTCGTGAACCTGACCGGGTTCCTCGTCGCGCTCCGCTTCGACTGGCCGCCCGGTCCCGTCCTCGTCCTCACCGCCGGCGTGGTCGTCCTCGCCGTGCACCTCGTCCCCGAACGGAGAATCAGCTCATGGCGCGCACCCGCGTCCGCATCACTTCCGTCCTCGCACTGACCCTCGGCACCGCGCTCACGCTCACCGGCTGCGGCGGGGAGAACACCTCGTCGTCCTCCTCGTCCGAGGCGAAGCCCGGGGGCGGGAACGAGGGCGCCCCGGTCGTCGTGGCCACCACGAGCTGGGAGGGTGCCTTCGCCAAGGCCGCAGGAGCGAAGGACGTCAAGGTCATCGTGCCGGAGTCGGTGCAGCACGCGCCCGACTACGACCCGAAGCCGTCGGACCTGGCCGCCGTGGCGGGCGCCGACTTCGTGCTGTACGCACCCTTCGAGCCCTACGCCGCGAAGTTCAAGGAGGCGGCCGGGTCGAAGGCCGAGCTGGTCGAGGTCGACCTCGACAACGACGCCGACAAGGCCAGGGCCGAGGTGACCCGGCTGGGCAGGATGTTCGGCACCGAGGAGGCTGCCGCCCGATGGATCACGTCCTTCGACACCGAGTACGCCACGCTGCGGAAGGAACTCAGGGCCGCCTGGCCGGAGGGCAAGGCACCGACCGCCGTCGCCCAGGTGTTCTCGACGTGGTCGGCGAAGATGGCGGGCGCGAACCTCGTCGGTACGTACGGCCCTGACGCGGTGACGGCGAAGGAGCTGTCCGACCTCTCGAAGAAGAGGCCGCAACTGGTCCTGGACAATGTCCATATGACGACCGGCAAGGTGCTTCCCGACTCGGGCGCGCGCCAGGTGGAGATCGTCAACTACCCGGCCGGGGACCTGGATCTGCTGGCCGTGTACAAGAACGCGGCGACGGTGGTGAAGAAGGCGATGGCCGCCTCCTGAGCCGCGGGAGCGGCAGACACGGAGGGAGGGCCGCCCGGGGTGTCACCGGGTGGCCCTCCCGCTCAGCGGTGGGTCAGCCGGCCGACGCCAGAGGTATCCGGTCCTCCGCCTGAGCCGCGCACTGTTCCCGAAGCGCCGCCCGGTCCGGCTTGCCCGCCGGTGTCAGCGGCAACTCGCGCAGCACCAGTAGTCGTTCGGGGTGCTTGCGGCGCTCCAGACCACGGGTGTCGAGGTGGGCGCACAGCCCTTCCAGCGTGGGCGCCGAGCCCTCCCGGGGCACGACGCACGCCGCGAGCCGCTCACCCATCAACGGGTCGCGCACCCCCACGCACACCACGTCCCGCACACCGGGATGCGCGGCGAGCTCGAGCTCCACCTCCGCGGGGCTGATGTTGGCCCCACCCCGGATCACCACGTCCTTCAGCCGCCCGACGACCCTCAGCGTCCCGTCCCGGTCGATGAGCCCGAGGTCCCCGGTGCGCACCCAGCCGTCCGCGGTGCGGTAGCGGGAGTCGAGGTCGGGCGCGGCGACATAGCACAGCGGGGTCATCGGACCGCGGGCGACGATCTCGCCGACCGCGCCCCGGGGCACCTCCTCCAGCTCTTGCGTGCCGGGGACGGTGATCCGTATGTCGGCCACCCGGGGATCGGGGCGCCCCGCGGGGATGCCCGGCCCCCCGTCACCGTCGGGGGAGTCGTCCATGAGCCCTGTGTGGCAGTTGACTCCGTCCGCCGAGCCGTAGAGGTTCACGACCGGGCAGCCGAAGGCTCCGCGTGCCTCCACCGCCGTCGCTTCGTCCAGTGGTGAGCCCCCTACGATCACGGCCGTGGGCGGGATGAACTCCGGCCCGCCGCCTTCCGCCATACGGTCCAGCATCATCCGGATCATGGTCGGCACGCCCAGGACGTGGGTGGGCCGGTGCTCGGCGAGTGCCTCCAGCGCGGCCTCGGGAGTGAAGGCGTCCAGGAGGACGAGGGTTCCGCCGTGCCGGGCCAGGGTGACGGCGGTGCCGTTGCTGCCGAACGCGGAGGCCAGCGGCACGAGGAACAGGCAGCGCGGTGGGCGCCCGTCCGGCATGAGGGAGCCGAGGAAGTTGCCGCGTCCGCCGGCCAGCGCGTTGTGCGAGTAGGCCACCATCTTCGGCTCGGCCTCGGAGCCGGACGACACCAGGATGCGGGCGGCGGAGTCGGGGTCGGGACGGGCCGGGACCAGGGACTTCGGGTCGGTGCGCAGCAACTTCGAGAGCGGGACGGCACCTTCGGGCGCGGCTCCCGAGGCGATCACCGTCCGCAGCGCGGGCAGCTCACCGGCGACTGCCAGCAGGTCGGCCGCGTGGTGATTGCCCCGGTGTTCGCCCGCCGCGATCACCGCGACCGCCTCCGATCTGCGCAGCAGCGAGGCCGCTTCGCGCCCGCCGCGCCCGACGGGGAAGGGCAGCGCGACCGCTCCCAGGGCGGCCAGCGCCAGGTCGACGACGACCGCGTCGCGTCCGTTGGGCAGTTGGACGCCGACGACGTCACCGGCACGTATGCCGAGTCCGGTGAGTCCGGCGGCGAGACATCGGGCCTTGCGGTCCAGCGCGGTGTAACAGAGTGCGCCCTTGGCGTCGAGGACGGCCGTGCGGTGCGGATCGGCCATCCGATGGGCGCGGTAGAGGCTGTAGAGGTCGAGGTCGGGGCAGGTTCCCTCCACGGCCCAGGTACGGCGCAGTTCGGCGGGCAGCAGGTCGTGCAGGGCGACGGTCATGCGAACCTCCAGGGGTCGGGCACGGCGGGGGCGCCGTGCGCGTCGCGGCTGATCGAGCCGGAGGAGAGCAGGCCGCCGAGGTCGGTGACGACCGGGACGGCGGACAGACCGCGCCCGCGCAGCCGCTCCAGCGCCCGTGCCGTGGACAGGCCGCGGGCGTCGTACGGGATCGCGGAGTGGTCCGGGAGCGCGATCCAGCCGTCGGCGGTGGGCAGCGGCCGGCGGAACCCGGCGGGTCGGCGCGGATCGAGACCCTGCGCGGCACGCGCCCGGGCGGCCGCGGTGAGTACGTCGGCGGCCCCGAGCAGGGACGAGTCCACCCGCACACCGGCCCCCGTGCGCTGCCGCAGCAGCAGCCCCGCGAGGACCGCCTCGGCGCCGATGAGCCCTCCGAGCACGTCGAGCAGGGTCATCAGCGACGGCGCGGGCGGCTCGTCGGCGGGTCGCGCGGCCTCGCCGACCCCGGTACGGGCCTGCACCATGAAGTCCGTGCCCATCGGGGCGCCGGGCAGCCGTCCGGCCCAGCCGCTGGTGTCGGCGTACACGAGCGCGGGATGGGCGGCGGACAAGTGCTCGTGGTCCAGGCCCAGTTCGGCGGCCTTGCCGGGTGCCCAGTTGTGCAGGAAGACATCGGCCCGCGCCGCCATCGCGCGCAGCCGCTCACGGTCCGCCGGGGACTTGATGTCCACCTCGACGGCCTTCTTGCCGCGGTTGAGCGCGAGCCAGCGTGCCGAGACCCCCGAGCAGGTGGGCGGCATGCCGCGCAGCGGATCCCCGCCGGGCGGCTCGATCCGCACCACCTCCGCGCCGAGCAGGCCCAGCAGATGCGCGGTCAGCGGCGCCTGGATCCGGCGGCCGGCCTCCAGGACGGTCAGGCCGGCCAGCGGAGCGTCGACCTCTTCCGCCGCCCGGCCGGAGTACGACGCGTCGCGCGGGGTCAGTTCCCACGGCGGGGCCCCGTCGTGCTCCGCGGCCCGCTCGGCAAGCGAACGCAGCCGGCACACCTCGGCACCGGAGGACCGGGCCGCACCCCGGATCAGCTCCCAGGTGACGGCCCTGGCGGTGTCGTACAGCGGCCGGGGCAGGGGCGCGCAGGCCGTGGCGTAACGGAACTGAAAGGGCTGCCAGCCGCGCCGTACCGCGTCCCCGGGAGCGTCCAGCGCACGCCAGAAGGCGGCCCACGCGCCCGGGTCCAGCGTCTCCAGTTCGAAGACGACCCCGTCGGCGGAGGTGAACGGTGGCCCGCCCGGGGCGACTTCGGCGACCTCGCCGTCCTCCGCACCCGCCGCGGCCAGATACTGCGAGACGGCGAGCAGCCCGGCCCGCTCGGCGCTGACCTCCGCCTCCGTGAGCCGTCCGCCGCGCGCCTGGGCGAGCAGCCCGGCCAGCAGTGCCTGGACGGCGAGGACGCCGGTGGCGGTGGCGGCGTAGTCGACGGCCAGGCCGCGCGGGGTGCCGTCGCGCCGGCCGTGCACGGCCATGACGCCGGTGGCCGCCTGCACGGTCGCCTCGTCGACGGCTTCGTCGCCCCAACTCGTGCGGGTGGTGATCCCGCCGAACTCCGCTCCGGAGAGCCTGACATGGCCACCGGGGTGTCCGGCGCACTCCGCGCCGAGCAGCCGCAGGTGCTCCGCGACGAGTCCGTCCGCCGGTCCCGGCGGGCCCGAGGCGTCCAGGCGCAGCCCGTCGAGCGGCCGGGCCGTCGTCTGCGCGCCGGCCCGTGTGGCTGGTGATGCCATGGCTCTCCTTTCCTGACGCACGGGAACCCGGGAGCGGCCGCCCCCGACCAGTTCCACGAACAGATGGTCGGACCGGCAGGAGCCGGAGTTCCCGAAGGGGTGAGGGACCGGTGTGGGACGTGACGCTCGGTGATCCGCAATGTCCACCGGAAATACAGGAGTTGAGAGACCGGGTGGCGGATTTCGTCCGTGCCCGGGTCGTGCCCTGCGAGCCGGTCCTGGACGGCGGCGGTCCGGACGCGGCGGCGGCGTTGCGACGGCTGCGCAAGGACGCCGAGGCCGCGGGGCTGTGGGCGCTGCCCCTCCCGGCGGAACTGGGCGGCCAGGGGCTGCCGTTGTCGTCGTACGCCCATGTCGCGGAGGCCGAGGGCGAGAGTGACCACGGCCCGGCGGCACTCGGCTCGGCCTCACTCCTGGACGCGCTCATGCTGTGGCGGCACGGCAGCCGACGCGTCCGTGAGCGCCAACTCGCACCGCTGGTCGCCGGGGACCTGCGAGCCTGCTACGCGATGACCGAGCCGGACGTCCCCGGCACCGACCCCTTCCTCACCACCACCCGCGCCGATGCGAGTGAGGGCGGCGGCTGGCACGTGACCGGGCGCAAATGGTTCGTCAGCGGGGCCGCCGACGCCGATCTCGTCACGGTCCTCGCCCGCACGGACGGCCGGGCCGGTGACCGGGAGGGCCTGTCTCTGCTTCTGGTCCCCGCTGCCGCCCCCGGCTTCCGGGTGGTGCGCGAGCTGACCGTACTCGGCGCGGCCGGCCAGGCGGAGATCCAACTCGACGGTGTCGAAGTGGACGGCGACCACCTGATCGGCGAACGCGGCAAGGCTCTCGCCGTGGCCGCCGAACGGCTCCAACTCGGCCGTACCCTGCGCAGCCTGCGCTGGCTCGGTCAGGCCGGCCGTGCCTTCGAGCTGATGCGGGAGCGAGCCGTCACCCGCACCCGCTCCCGTGGCCCGCTCGGCGACCTGCAACTCGTCCAGCGTCACGTCTTCGAGTCCTTGCTCGCCCTGCGGACGGCCCGGCCCCTGGTCCACCAGGCTGTGGCCCGGCTGGACGCGGGCGCCGATGCCCATGTGGAGGTCGGCCTGGCGAAGGTGGCCGCCTCGCGCACGCTCAGCCTGGTGGCGGACGCGGCGATCCAGGTCCACGGCGCGGCGGGCCTCGGCCCGGACACCGCGCTCCCCGCCCTCTTCCGCACGGGCCGCGCCGCCCGCGTCCTCGACGGCCCGGACGAGCTGCACATCACGTCGGTGGCGCGGCGGGTGCTGCGGACGGATCCGGCCTAGCGCACGGGGTTCACGGCCGTGAGGCCGGTGAGCACGGCGAGGGCGTACGCCAGGAAGAAGTCGCCCCAGATCAGTTCCTGCCGCACGGCTGTTCCGGCCGTCAGGTCGTAACAGCCGTCCAGGAGGCGGCCATCGCCGGTCAGGTGGCCTTCGACCAGAGCCTCCAGGACGGTGAGGGCACGGTCCCGGTGGCCGAGGCCGAGCAGTGCCAGCGCGGTGATGGCGGCGGCCGAGGTGTCGCGAGGGCCGTCGGGGTGGGCGGCGTCAGCGGGCGGCACCAGGTGTGGTGCCCGCAACGCGGCGGCGTGAACGGAGAATTCGTCGCCGTCCGTCAGGTGCGCTGCCTCGGCGAGGGCGAGCAGCAGCCACGCCGGGCCCCGGCTCCAGCCCGGTGACGGATCGGTGCACGCGGTCCAGCCCGTGCCCGGGTCGTGCCGCCACGACCAGCGGGGCGGCCACGCCCCGAGGCACAGTTCGGCATGTCGTCGCAGATGGGAGCGAGCTGCCTCCGAGTCGACAGTTGCCAGCAACGGCACCATCCCGGGCACACCGTCCACGCGAGCCGTCAGCGGCGGCCCGCCGAACGCCGAACCCCACGGCACCAGGCCCAGTTCGGGGTCGAAGGCGTCCAGGCAGGCCCGCGCGGCCCGCTCCCGCAGGCCCAGGTCGTCGTCCGCGAATGCGGTGCCGTACCAGAAGATCAGTCCACGGGCCGCGGTGTCCGTCTCGGCCCAGTCGGCCAGGCGGGCCGTGCAGGCCCGCGCGGCCGCACGGTCGGCGTCGTCGCCGGTGGACCGGGCGCGGAGCCACAGCAGCCCCGCCCAGAAACCACCGGTCCAGGAGCCGCGCGCGGTCGTCCGCCACGTGCCGGTGTCCGGGTCCGCGTACAGCGGGAAACGGTCGCCGACTTCGGCACGGGTGACGGCGACCCGGGCCAGGACGGAGGCGAGGGCCGGGGCGGCCCAGGCGGGAGCGGTCACCGGGGCCCGGGGTGCCTGCCGGTCCTCCGGCGAGGGCGTGACCTCATCCGTGCGTGCCCTCATGACCGTACGCCCGTCCCACGCTCCCGCACGGCCCACAGCAACGCCACCGCCCCGGCTCCCGCGAACTCGGCGGCCACCAGCAGCCAACCGCCCCCGTACCGGCCGGCCTCCACCAGCACCCCGAACAGCGGTGGCCCGGCCGCGAATCCGGCGAAGAAGCCCGCCGAGACCAACGCCGAGTCCTGTCCCGCCCGGCCGGGCGCGGCGCGCTGCATCACCAGGACCATCGACACCGCGTTCGCCGCCACGGCGAAGACGCCCACCGCCGCGGCCGCCACCCACGCCAACGGGTGGAAGGAGGACGAGCAGGCAAGCAGCAGGGCCGCGGCCACCGCGCCCACGGCCAGGGAACCCGGGAGCCAGGGTGCCCGTTCGGGCCGCCCCGCGACCTTCGACCAGCCCACCCGCCCCGCGATCCCGGCCACTCCCAGCACGGCCACCAGCGCACCCGCCGTGGTGGGCCCGAGACCGAGCCGCTCGGTGCCGTACAACGCCAGGTAGGTGTTCACCGAGGCGATGCCGCAGCCGAGCAGCAGCGAGAACACCAGCAGCCACGCGATCATGCCGCGCGGCACCAGGACCGCCGGTGTGGACTTCGCCGGCGGGTCGGCGGGCAACGCCCACGCCGCCCACACCGCCGCCGCCACCGCGGCGCCCGCCGCCGTCCACACGGCACCCCGCCATCCGGCGAGCCCGGCCAGCGCCGCGAGCGGCAGTCCGGCCGCGAACGCCCCGAGCTGCACCCCCGACTGCTTCATCCCCGTCACCGAACCGCGCCGTGCGGGCGGTACGGCGGCGAGGATCGCCTTGTTCGTGGCCGGGTTGGCCAGCGCCTGCGGCAGCCCGCCGAGCGCGACGGCCGCCAGCAGGAAGCCGGCACCCGGCGCCGACCCGATCAGGGCCAGCGCCACCGCCGCCATCGCCAGGAGCGCGACCAGACAACGCCTCGGCCCCACCCGGTCCACCACCCGGCCTCCGAGCGGAGAGAGCACGGCCGCCGTACTGAACCCCACGGTGGTCGTCAGCCCCAGCACGGTCGGCGAGACGCCCAACTCGGCCACGAGCCGCGGGCCGAGCGCGCCGAGCAGGAAGAGCTGCAGCATCGAGAAGGCCATGGCACACGTCAGCAGCGCGGTCAGGGCACCCGGTGCCCCTGCCCCCGCCTCCCCGGCCGTCCGCGGGGTCCCACCCTGTCCGGCCCGTCCCGCCTGTTCCGTCGTCACAGACGCACCTCCCGGGACAGCAGTCGGATCCAACTCTTCCTGAGTTCCCGCCCTTTACGGTGACCTGAATTACGGAGACAGTGTTGAGTGTGGGGCCGGGGGAGATCTCGTACCGTCCCGTGACGGCAGAGCCAGCGATGCGAGGATGAGCCGCCATGACGGTCGGGTGGTGTTTGCGCACGGTACGAGCCGCGGTGTTCGCGGCCGTCTGCGTGCTGCTCGCCACCTTGGGGCACGCCCTGATGTCGGACACCGCGGTGCCCTGGTGGGCCCTCGCCGCGGCGGTGGTGGTGACCGGTGGTACGGCGTTATGCCTGGCAGGCCGGGAGCGCGGACTCCTTCTCGTTCTCTCCGTCGCGGTGACCGTCCAGGCGGCACTGCACGTGTGGTTCTCGTACGCGCAGGAACTGTCCACGCCGTCCGCGCCCCCGATGCCGTCCATGCCCATGGACTCCATGGCGATGGACGGCACGGGTGACGGCACTCCCTTCATGGACTACATGGTCTCGATGGCTCATATGGGCCACGCGACGGACCGCATGACCCGGGTGGGCTCCGCCACGGAGTCGCTGAGCGTCCCGCACTGCATGACGGGAACAGGTCACGCCATGGGGGGGACGGCCGCCACCGGAATGCTCGCCGCCCACCTGCTCGCCGCGTTGATGTGCGGCCTGTGGCTCGCCTACGGGGAACGCGCCGCCTTCCGCATTCTGCGCGCCGTGGCCGGATGGCTGGCCGCACCCCTGCGGCTGCCCCTCACCCTGCCCGCACCACCGCACCGACCGAACATCCACGTTCGCCGCGGCCGCTCCGCCCGTCCGCCGCGTGGGCTGCTCGTTGCTCACGCGATCACTTCTCGGGGTCCGCCCATGGGGACCGCTGTCGTCTGAGACAGCCGGTTCCCCGGGCCATCCGTGTGTGCCACGCCCGAACGGGCCCGGGCAACGGGCGTGCGCGGCCATGCGCGCGTACGCCCGCCACACTCCCACGCCATCACCGGATCGGCCGCGCCCAGGGCCGGGCGATCCGGATACCGGATTTTCCGGATTTCCGAGAAGGACATCAGGTGATCAGTCCTGCCCTGCCCGCCGCATCCGACAAGACGCCGTCCAGGACGAGGGCGCATGACCAGAACGCGGCCACCGACGAGTCGATAACGGCCTGGGCGCTCGCCGCTCGCGGCGGTGACCCCGAGGCCGTCGAGAACTTCGTCCGCGCCCTGCACAGAGACGTCCGCCACTACGTCACCTTCCTGAGTGCCGACCCCCAGGCCGCCGACGACCTGGCCCAGGACACCTTTCTGCGCGCTCTGGGCAGCCTGCACCGCTTCGAGGGCCGTTCCTCCGCGCGTACCTGGCTGCTGTCCATCGCCCGCCGCGCGGTGATCGACAGCTTTCGGTACAACTCGGCGCGGCCTCGCCTGTCCGACACCGAGGACTGGCAGACAGCCGCCGAGCGTGCCCAGCCGCGTGGCCTGCCGAGCTTCGACGACGGCATCGCCCTCACCGAACTGCTCGACATGCTGCCCGACGAGCGCCGGGAGGCTTTCGTCCTGACGCAACTCCTCGGCCTGCCCTACGCCGAGGCGGCCCAGCTCAGCGACTGCCCGATCGGTACGGTCCGCTCACGCGTGGCCCGCGCCCGCTCCTCGCTGATCCGTTCCCTGCGCGATGCTGAGTGATGACGTCACCTCGTGGGACGGCTCGCCGCCCCACGAGGGCGGCGAGCCGTCGAGGTGAGGGGCCGAAGGAATTCGCCGGGGGCCCCGCACCGGATCGTGGGAGTTCCCGGGGGACCCCGTAGGACGTGGGGTGCCGTTGGACCCGTCACCCGCGAGGGGCGGTGGTGAGCGGGAATCCTCCGTGGCCGCCGCCCCGGATGTCCTCCATGTCGGGCGGGTTCGCGTCGGCCCGGACGGCGTGGACGGCGAACCCTCCCCGGCCCGCGGGGGCGTCCTTGGCGGCGCTGATCCGGTACTCCACGGTGCGGGTGCCGTGGGCGGGCAGGTCCCGCGCACCGGAAGCGCCGGTCAGCGGCTGGTAGTCGTTGGCCACGACCAGTTCGACGGGGTGCCAGTCGCCCTCGGGGGCCTCGCGCCGCTCCACCGTCAGCTTGGGCGCCCGCTCGCCCGCGTAGTCCGACTCGACCTGCGCGGAGAGCGCGATGTCGCGGAGTGCCTTGCCGGTGGTGTTGCAGAGCTTGACGAGGACCGTCCGCGGTTCGCCGCCGGGGTGGACGGTGACGCCTTCGCGAGGGCCGGCGGCCGTGGTGATCAGGTGGCCGTTGGTCCTGTCGGCGGCGGTGAGCTTCGGACAGGGCTTGCCCTGGAAGGCCGCGAAGCCGGGGTTGCCCTTGTCCCCGTCCGCCGAGGCCGGCGTTCCCTCGCAGGCGGTGGTGAAGAGAACCACCGCTCCTGTGGCGGCGACGGCGGATCTGGCCCAGCGTCTGTCCGCGTGCATGGACGCCCTCTCTCGTGGCTCTCCCCCCGGTTGATGATCATGATGCCTGAGGGCTCTCCGTGGTTGCGCCGCGGGGAAGGTGCTGTGACCGTCGCCTACGCCTACGCCTTCGGCCCGCTGCCCACGGTGTCCGCACCGGAGTCGTCCTGCGGCTCCGCGGGCTCCACGATCGGGACGGCGCCCGTAGCGGTCACGATCGGCGGCGTGAGCACCGAGGCGTAGTCGCGCTCGGCGGAGTAGGTGAGGAAGCCGAGGTGCGCCTCGTAGCGGTCCAGGACGTCGTCGATCACCTGCTGGCGGGACAGGCCCATGAGGTCGTAGCCCTCGGAGCCGGTCTGGGTGAACACCTCGACCCGGTAGTAGACGTCGGTCTGGCGGGACATGCGTCCGCCGAACATCGGCACCGGGGCCTCGACGGCCTGCACCTGGTAGTGGAAGTCGCGGTGCTCGGGGATCGCGACCACCAGCGCGTGGCCGGGGATTCCGGCGTGCTCGTTCGGGACCAGGTCCAGCGTGGCCTGGTAGCCCTGCTTCTCGAATTCGCGGACCACGTCGGCCAGCGCCGGCTGCACGAACACTTCCATGAACTGGGCCACCTGCTTCTTCGAGGGGTAGGAGCGCATCCGCTCCAGCCGCTGGCGCCAGGTGCGCTCGGGCACGTGACCGCCGTGCGCCGCCGTCGACTGCCGGCGCAGGATCCGGCCCTCGCGCTCGGCCCGCTCCATGCGCAGGACCTTGGAGAAGGAGGCCATCACCAGCCAGGCGATGACCGTCACCGGCAGGGCGAAGATGAGCGTCGCGTACTCCATGGTGGTGACCCCGCCGGCCACCAGCATCGCGATGGTCAGCACCGCGGTGAGCACCGCCCAGAAGACACGCAGCCACTTCGCCCCGTCCTGCGACGGGTTGGGGATCGAGGAGGAGAAGTTGGACATCACCATGGCGCCGGAGTTGGCGCTGGTGAGGTAGAACAGCAGTCCGGACAGCGTGCCGAGGCCGATGAGGAAGCTGGCACCGGGAAACATCTTGAGCAGCGCGTACCAGCCCTCCTCCGGGCTGTGCACGGCCAGCTGGGCGAACTTCGTGTTCCCGTGCATGACCTGGTACATGGCGCTGTTGCCGAAGATGCTCACGATCAGGAAGTCGCAGAGCACCGGGGCGGTGATGGCGGCGATGACGAACTCACGCAGCGTCCGGCCGCGGGAGATGCGGGCGAGGAACAGGCCCACGAACGGGCCCCAGGCCAGCCAGAACGCCCAGAAGAACAGGGTCCAGCCGGCCATCCACTTGGAGCCTCCGTCCTGGTAGGCGAAGGTCTGCAGGGTCCGGTCAGGCAGCGAGAAGACGAACCGGCCGATGTTCTCCACCAGTGCGTTGAGCAGGAACGCCGACTTTCCGGTCACCAGGATGTAGAGCACCATGGCCGCCGCGCTCCAGATGTTCAGCTCGGAGATCAGCCGGATCCCCTTGTTCACACCCGAGGTGCAGGCGGCGACGGTCATGATCACGGCCACGACCACCAGCGCGATCTGCAGGGACAGGCCCTGCCGCAGGCCGAACAGCGAGGCGAAGCCGACGTCCAGCAGCACGACGCCGATGCCCATGGAGGTGGCGACGCCGAAGACGGTGCCGACCAGGGTGACGATGTCGATCGTGTCGCCGATCCCGCCGCGGACGCGCTTGCCGAGCAGGGGGTACAGGGCGGCCCGGATGGACAGGGGCATGCCCCAGCGGTAGGCGAAGTAGCCCATGGCCATGCCGAGCAGCGAGTACATGGACCAGCCGGCCACGCCGTAATGGAACATGGTCCAGACCACGGCGTCCTGGGCGGCCGCGCCTGTCCGGCCCGCGCCCGTCGGTGGCGCCATGTACTGGCTGATGGGCCCGGTGACGGAGTAGAAGAGCATGTCGATGCCCACGCCGGCGGCGAACAGCATGGCCACCCAGGTGAAGAGCTTGTACTGCGGCCGGGAGTGGTCGGGGCCGAGCCGGACGGAGCCCTCCTTGGACAGCGCGACCCAGAGGACGAACACGATCACCACGGTGACGGTCAGGACGTAGAACCAGCCGAGGTTCTCCGCGATCCAGCCCACCATGGTCTGCATGGTGCCGGCGGCGTGCGCGGGCACGAGCATCGCCCAGAGGGAGAAGGCGACGATGACGGCCGAGGCGATGACGAAGACGCGCCAGTTGACCCTGGGGCCGGGTTCCTCGATGAGTTCCGCGGGGGCCTTGCTGAGTTCCTGACTGGAGACGGGAGGACGGTTCTCCGCCTCCTGGCCGTGGCGCCGCCGTTCGGTGCCGCCGAGGTGGCGGCGTTCGATCGGGGCCTTCGGCGCCTCGCCCCCGGGGTGGGACGTTTCTGCGGCTTCGGGCATACGGTCCTCCTTCTGTCGGAGACGAGTTCGAGCGGGCGTCGGCGTGGGCAGTCGCCCGCGGCCTCGATCCGAAGAGGTGGGAGAGGCCGTGCACAGTGGGCGCCCTGTCGTGGGGCCTATCCAGAAATGTTAGGACACCTAACAAAACGATCTCCGTGAACCGCCCTCGGGTTCGTAGAGATCTCAGATGGCTGTGACCTGGGCATTCGTGGTGCTGGTCGGCTTCGTGCCGGCGGGCGGGGTGTGCCCTTTCTCACCGCGGAGCCGGGCGTGGTGGGTGCTCGCGGGCCGCCGGGCCAACACGCCCGCACGTTCTCCTGCTGGACCTCGGCGGTTACCGGGCGGCCGGGACTCGCTGCCTCGATCGCTGCGAGTGGCGATCCGAAAGAAAGAGCGGACGACGTCGGCAACCACTCCACCGGGTGGGGGCAGCAGTCGGCCCAAATCGGCTTGTCCCGTCAAACCGAATCACCCTAGGGTGAGATCACTTCGACGAGACGTTCCCCAGAAGCACGCCGCAGAGCGGGAACGTCCCACCTCGCTGAGGTGCCGGAGGAGCGGCAGCAGTCTTTGTCGACCCTTCCCTTCGGAGGTCTCCTTCATGAACGTCGGTATCGGCCTGCCCATCGCCGACCCCGCCACCTTGCTCACCTGGGCCCAGCGCGCCGACGACGGGCCCTTCAGCACCCTCGGCCTGCTCGACCGGCTCGTCTACCACAACCCCGAACCCCTGGTCGCCCTCGCCGTTCTCGCGGGCGCCACGTCCCGCATTCGCGTGCAGACCGAGGTGCTGCTCGCTCCTCTGCGCGACACCGCTCTCCTCGCCAAGCAGACCGCCACCTTGGACCGGATGACCGGTGGCCGCCTGGTCCTCGGCCTGGGCATCGGTGGCCGGGACGACGACCACCAGGCCGCAGGCACCGACAAGCGCACCCGAGGCCGACGCCTCGACGAGCAGATGGCGGTAATGCGCCGTCTGTGGTCCGGCGAGCCGTATGGAGACGGCGTCGGCCCGATCGGTCCTGCGCCCGCCCGTCCCGGCGGCCCCGAGGTGCTCTTCGGCGGCTTCAAGCCCGCCGCAATCGAACGCGTCGCACGCTGGGGTGACGGCTTCCTCGCTGCCGCGGCGCCCTCCTGGGCAGGCAGCCTGTTCGACACCGCCCGCAGATTCTGGAAGGAGTACGACCGCGACGGCGAACCGCGCATCGTCGCGCAGGTCAACGTCGCGCTCGGTCCTGAGGACGTGGTCCACGACGCCCAGGCCAACATGCACGCGTACTACGCGTTCACCGGCATGGCCGACCGGATGGTGGCCGGAATGCTCACCACGCCGACCGAGATCCGCCATGCGATCACCGACTTCGCGAACCTCGGCGCCGACGAGGTCATGCTCTACTGCTACGGCCTTGACCCGAACCAGGTGGGCCGCCTCGCCGATGTCTTGTGACAAACATCCTTCAGAACACGATCAAGTGCCGTTCGACCTGCAGGTCCCCAGTTCGGCTTGCCGCCGGGTAGACCCCGATCTCCGTTCTGCCCCATGAGCATCTGTCCATCGCGGACAGGGCCGTGCCGGCATCGAACGTCCGCAGCAGCACGATGGTATGGCCGCTCAGGGCGCCCAGCAGGAAGGCGCCGTGGCCGCTGGTGTGCGTCACCAGCGTGCATATCAGCAGCGCGCCTTCAGCCGAGGCGTCGGCGGCGTACGCGCTCGAAGCCTGCACATAGAGGTCGTAGTAGCCGCTGCGGTGGACGACGAACTTGGGCAGTCCGGTGGTACCGCCTGTGTAGAGCAGCGTCGCGATGTGGCGGCCGTCGGCAGCCTCGCCGAGCGAGCAGCCTGTGGTGCCGGACGCCGCCACAAGGAAGTCGGTCGCACTCGAGGATGCGCCGACACTGAACACATTCGGAATGTCGATCCGGCCGGCGATCCACTGGGTCCGCTCCTCGAAGACCGGGTCGAACAGGAGCAACTTGACGTCGGCGCGCTGGATCAACGCTTCAAGTTCGCCGTTGCCGGGCTCCGGCGGGACGAAGACCAGTCGACAGCCTGAGAAGTGAACGGCCAGCTGGAGCAGCAGCGCTTCCGGAGTGTTCTCCACGAACAGCGCGACTCCGTCTCCCTCCACCAGACCGCTGCCCCGTAAGGCCGCGAAGAAGCGCAGGACCGTGCTGACGGCCTCGTCGCCGCTGATCCGCCACTTCCCCGCGACGATCGCGTCACGATCGCCTCTCTCCGAGAGCCGTTGCAAGACCGAGACGGTGTAGTTCTCGCCGGCAGTGACCGTGTTCATGAGCCTTCTTCGTGCTTGAGTCTGTCTCCCGGGGGGCGACCCCAGGCGCCTTCTGATTACGCATAGTCAACGATGCGGGGGCGGTGAAAGGTTCACCCCTGGTACGGCCGGCACATCTCCACGTGCTCCCCGGTCTCCGTCGTGCTGCCGGCGGGCCGTGGCCGGATGCCTGCGCAGTGGATCCGCGTGACTCGCTCGGTCAACGGCCGTCTGGAAGAGGTGCCAGCTGTCGGCTGAGCTTGAGCACGGCGGCTACGGTCCGGGGGTCGGTGCTTGCGCGGAACGCGGGAACGGGGCGGGCCTGAGGACCGATGATCAGACCGGTCTGCCCGTCGAGTGCGGGGTCGGTGGCCGCGACGATGGACGGCTTGGCGGCCTCGGACGCGGGGCCGGTGGTGGAGCGTTCGAAGGTGCGGCGGACCAGCGGCCACAGCAGCCGCAAGGGCGGGGAGACGATCCGGGGTGAGGTCATGGTGCCGTTGGTCATGTCGGTCGCGGCACCGCCGGGGTCGGCGGCGAAGACGGTGACGCCGCTGCCGCGCAAGCGCTCGGCCAGGTCCAGGGTGTAGGCGAGGTTGGCGAGCTTGGCCCGGCCGTACCAGTGGAAGCCGTAGTAGCCGCCCGGCGGCTCGACCGCGTCGAAGGAGCGTTTGGCGACGCGGATCGCACCGGAGCTGACGTTCACGATCCGGCTCGGAGCGCCGGCTCGGAGCCGGTCGAGCAGCAGCTCGGTCAGCAGATACGGCGAGAGGTGGTTGACCGCGAACGACGCCTCGATCCCGTCGACGGTCTGCCGCCGCTGCGCGAACATCGCGCCGACGTTGTTGACGAGGACCTTCAGCGGCCCCTCGGCTGCCAGTCGGGCAGCGAGCGACCGGACGTCGTCCAGCGATGCGAGGTCGCCTGCCATGAACCGCGGCCTGCCTCCGGTGGTGACCGCGGCGATCCGCTCGACCGCGCGGGCACCCCGCTCGGCATCGCGGCCGACCACGGTGACGGCGAACCCGCGCTCCGCCAGCCCCAACGCGGTCTCCAGGCCGATGCCTCCCGTCCCTGCCGTCACAACTGCCCGCTGCTCCATGGCGTCCGCCCTCCACTGTCTCGCCGGCATGAAACGGATAGATATCCGATTTGATGGGGGCACGCTAACACAACCGGATGGTCATCCGGTTGATGGGAAGGTGGCGAGTGGCGACCAGAGCCCCTCGTGCCGATTGCCGAGCGGCAGTCAGCGCGGCGGACGCAGGCCCTCCATGAGGACATCGAGGTAGACCTCGGTGCGTGCGGGATCGCTGTCACAGGCACGCACGGCGTGCTCGATGCCGCAGAGCAGGCGACGCACGTCATCGGCCTCGACGTCGCGCCGGATGGCGCCCGTCACGCGGGCACGGTCGAGCAGGTGAGCGACAGCCTGGTCGAGTTCGGCCTTCAGCTCCGAGGTGTGGGCCTCGGCGTCGGCGGCGGATTCGAGAACGGCGGCGAACCCGGTGTCCTCCAACGTGCACGCGAGGGTGAACCGCAGCAGCTGGTGCAGGCCCGCGAGGGCGTCTTCGGCGTCCGCCGCGGCCTGTGCCTCGCCGACCAGTTCCCTGAACCGCTCGGCCGACAGCGCCTCCCGCAGCGCATGCTGATTGGGGAAATGCCGGTACACGGTACCCACACCTACGCCGGCCAGCCGGGCGATGGCGTTCAACTGGAGCGAGTCATCACCGGCAGCCAGTTGCTCGCGGGCGACCTGCAACACCCGGGCGCGGTTGCGAGCCGCGTCCGCCCGCAGTCTCGGCCCCTGATCGGCTTTCGGTGTCACGGGCCCCAGCATACGACCACGGCCATCAGACGGACGGCGGCGGAAAGGCGTAGCGCGAGGCCGGGCCCGCCGCGCCAGCAACCGGAACGCCATTGCGGGGAGAGCCCCGCCCGCTGGGCCGACGTTACTCACCGTCCGTGGCCGGTGTTCACCCGGCGCCCGCGGCCGGGCAGATATCTGTCCGAGCGCCTATCCAGCATGTCGTCCGGAGAGCGGTGGGGTCAATTGCCTACCAGGTGATCGCTACTCTCAGTTCGCCCGCGTCGACCGGCCCGGACGGAGGGGAATCGGCGGGTGTGCTCAGCCGGTTACCAAGCCCGGATCAGCATCGCATCAGATTTCCCATGTCGTCAGATTGATTGTTTTTCCGAAGGGTCCGCAAGATGAAACTCGGGAAAGCGCTCCACGGCTATGGGCTGTTTATCGGGGGAAAGACGTCGAGGGTGATGGCTGGATTTACACCATGAGCGCCGAATTGCACCTTGAGGATGTCTTCACCAGCGTCAGCCTCAAGCGCACCATGGAGCGACGCCTGCGGCTCGGCACCCTCTTCCGCGAGGAACTCCTGTGCCGCAAGGAGGAGTTCGTGGAGACAGCAGTGTCCGGTTCTCGCCAGTCCGCGGTAAATGCCTGGACTGAGAACCGCCCGGGGCGGGAGACTTCCGACCTCCGAACCTCCGGGAGTGCGATGGGGACAGAAGAGACGCGAGGGCCGACACCGGGCAGGAGCGCGGTCGTTCTGGTACTTCGCCGCTACGTCCGGGAACTGCTGCGACTACGACTGCTGGCCCTGCCCGCGCTGCTGTTGCCGGCCGTGGGCAACATCGGCATCCGCTACGTCGCCCCGCTGCTGATCGCCAAACTGGCGGGACAGGCCGCCGCCGACGACGGTCTCACCCTCGGCTCGGCGCTGCCGTACGTGCTGGGTTTCGGGGTGACGCTGCTGCTCGCCGAGGTCGTGTGGCGGGTCGGGCAGCACTGCCTGAACCGGGTGGAAGCCTTCGGCATGGAACACCTGTACGTGAGCGGCATGGACGAACTCCTCGCCAAGGACGCGGCGTTCTTCCACGACAACTTCGCCGGCTCCCTGACCAAACGGGTACTCAGCTTCGGCAAGCGCTTCGAGGACTTCGTCGACACCTTGACGTACCGGATCGTGGGCAGTCTCGTCCCCCTGGTGTTCGGTGCCGTGGTGCTGTGGAGCTACGAACCGATGCTGGTCGCCGGGCTGTTTGTGATGATCGGACTGACCGTGGTGGCCGCGACGCCCCTGATTCGTCGCCGGCAGAGGATGGTCAACGACCGTGAGGCGGCGGTCGCCCTGGTCTCCGGCCACGTCGCCGACAGTCTCATGAACATGGAGACCATCCGGGCGTTCGCGGCCGAGAGGCGGGAGGCCGAGGAACACCGCAGTCGTGTCGCGGACTCCCGGCGTCTGACGCTGAGGTCGTGGGACTACGGCAATCTGCGGGTCGACACCCTGGTAGCCCCCATGTCCGTGCTGACCAACGTGCTGGGTCTGGCGGTCGCCATCGCCTTCGGTGGCTCGGGCCAGGGAGTGGAGGAGATCGTCGTCGCCTTCACCTACTACTCCAACGCCACGCAGATCATGTTCGAGTTCAACCAGATCTACCGGCGCCTGGAAAGCTCCATGACCGAGGCCGCGCAGTTCACGGAGTTGCTGCTGGATCCGCCCACCGTGCTCGACCCGACGAGCCCCGAACCGCTCTCACCGCGGGACACCGGCATCCGCTTCGAGACGGTGACCTTCGCCCACAGGGCCGCGAAGCCGATTTTCCAGGGACTCGACCTGGACGTGCCCGCAGGCGCGCGGATCGGTCTGGTCGGCAGGTCCGGCGGCGGCAAGACCACGCTCACCCGGCTCCTGCTGCGGATGTCGGACATCGACGACGGACGCATCCTGATCGGTGGTCAGGACATCTGCCGGTTACGCCAGACCGATCTGCGCTCACTGATCGCCTACGTCCCGCAGGAACCCGCCATGTTCCACCGCAGTCTGCGGGACAACATCGCCTTCGCCCGGCCCGGCGCCACCGACGAGGAGGTTCACGCGGCGGCCGCGGCCGCGCACGTCACGGAGTTCGCCGACCAACTCCCCGACGGCTTCGCCACTCTGGTGGGGGAGCGGGGAGTCAAACTCTCGGGCGGCCAGCGCCAGCGCGTCGCCCTCGCCAGAGCCATCCTGCGCGACGCCCCGATCCTGCTGCTCGACGAGGCGACCAGTGCGCTGGACTCGGAGAGCGAACTCCTCGTCCAGGACGCCCTGTGGCGGTTGATGGACGGACGTACGGCCCTCGTGGTCGCCCACCGCCTGAGCACCGTCGCCGGCATGGACCGTCTCGTCGTCCTCGACCGCGGAAGCGTCGTCGAGCAGGGCACCCACGAGGAACTGCTCGCGGCGGCCGGTGCCTACGCCAAGCTGTGGCGGCACCAGTCGGGCGGCTTCCTCGGCGAGAGCACCGAGTCGTCCCTCGGACATCCGGCGCCGGAAGCCGGTCCCGGCGGGCTCCCCGGACCGGCCGACCCGGCGCCGAACGGGGACCGCACCACGTCGTCGCACGCTCGTACGAGCACAGGGTCCGCATGACCCAGCCGGTTCCCGGACATCCTCGACCGTGATCTCCCACCTGGGCTGCGCCCAGAGAGAATGGCTGATCCTCAGCGGCAGCCATCGCGGGACGATCTGGTCCGACTGCCGGGTGGACGACGTAGACCTCGCCCCGCTGCTCGGCGACGACGGTACGCCGGTGACGTTCGTACGCTGGTACACCGACTGGCTGGAGAGAGCGGAGCGCACAGCCCTGTCGGCACCGTAGACCCGTCGGTCAGTGCTGCACCGTCGCCGCTATCCGTCCTGGACACGACGGGTCACCCTGGCCATGCTCGCTCTCGCACCAGTCATTACCGGCGACAAGCCGCATCCCAGACATGAGGATCGCGGTCTACAGATGGAGTGTTAGGGGTACACCTAGACTCTTATTCCAGTACTTCTCCCCGACGCATTTCTCCGTTTACGGTTTTGGCCTAGCCGGGCTGTATGGAATGGATGGGTGCCATGGGTAATGATCAGAACGGTTGCGAAATGTCCCAGCCGGTCGGTGGCTGGGTTCCCAGCTCGGTTCAGGCCAAAATCCTGGAGGGCGTTGCGGCCGGCTTCTCCAGCGGGCGACTTTCGCGAGAGTTGTACCTCAGCTCGAAGACCATCGACTATCACGTCCGCGTCATGTCCGAAAAGCTGCAGGCGCCGAATCGCGTCGCGTTAGTTTCGAGGGCGTTCGTCCTCCAGATTCTGCGAACAGATTCGTGGCCCCCGCGCATTGCCTGCGAAGCTGTGGATTAATGCTTGGAGGTTCGCGAGAACCCAGTGGTCTCAGTCACGCCGAGGTGCAGCGGGCAGTCGCTCCGACCGCTTGCGCTACGCCTCGAACATCACCACCGGGTCGTGGTGCTTCACCCTCCGATCCGGATCGGGATCCCCGCGTCCTCGGCCGCACGGGCGATCGCGCCGGGTGGTCGTCAATGTTCCTCCCCCGAGCGAACCGGCCAGGTGCCGGGGTCGTCGATGTCCGCCGGCGCCGGTGCGGCGTCGAGGCCGGTCAGCAGCTCCACCACGACCCTGGTGATGTTCTGCGCGGTCAGCCCGCAGGCGGCGAGCACCTCGGCCCTGGAGCCGTGGCTGAGGAACCGCCTCGGAATGCCGAACTCGCGCAGCGGGGTGTGCACGTCGGCGTCCCGCAGCGCCTGCGCGATCGCGGAACCGATTCCACCCGCACGGCTGTTGTCCTCGACCGTGAACGCGAGCCGGTGGCGGCGGACCAGGTCGGCCAGCGCGGGGTTGACCGGGGTGACCCACCTCGGGTCCACCACCGTCACCCCGATGCCCTGGGCCCGCACACCGTCGGCGACGGCGAGCGCGAGCCCGGCCAGCGAACCCACCGCGATGATCAGCACGTCCAACCGGCCGGAACGGCGCAGCACGTCGATCCCGTTGAACGTGGCGGTGGCGGGCAGGTCATCGCCGGCGGGGCCTTTGGGGAACCGCAGCAGTGTCGGACCTTCGTGCCACGCCACCGCCTCGGCCAGCAGTTCGGCCAGCCGGGTGCCGTCCCGCGGCGCCGCGATCCGCAGCCCCGGCACCACCTGAAGCACCGACAGGTCCCACATGCCGTTGTGGCTCGGCCCGTCGTCGCCGGTCACCCCGGACCGGTCGAGGACGAACGTCACCGGGCGGCGGTGCAGCGCGACGTCCATGAGCAGTTGGTCGAGCGCGCGGTTGACGAACGTGGAGTAGATGGCCACCACCGGGTGCACGCCGCCCATGGACAACCCGGCGGCCATCGTGACCGCGTGCTGTTCGGCGATGCCGACGTCGATCACCCGGTGCGGAAACCTGCGCTGCAGCGGCAGGAGCCCGGTCGGCTCGGTCATCGCGGCCGTGATCGCCACGAGGTCGTCGCGCTGCTCGGCCAGTTCGACCAGCTTCTCGCCGAACACCGACGTGAACGACGGGGGCGACGCCTTCAGCGCCTGCCCGGTGTGCGGGTCCATCGGCTTGACGGCATGGCCGAGGTCGAGGTCGTTGCTCTCGGTGTGCCGGTATCCCTTGCCCTTGGCGGTGATCACATGCACCACCACCGGCCCGCCCAGTGCGACCGCGTGGCGCAGGGAGTCCTGGACGGCGCGGAGGTCGTGACCGTCGACGGGGCCGACGTAACAGAGCCCCAGTTGGTCGAACACGCTCGGCCCGCGCCCGGCGCGTAGGTCGGCCAGGTGCTCGGCCAGCCCGCCGACGGTCGGCGCGTAGGAGCGTTGGTTGTCGTTGAGCACGATGACGAGCGGCCGCTCCGGCCCGCCCGCGATGTTGTTGAGCGCCTCCCAGGCCATGCCGCCGGTCATCGCGCCGTCGCCGATGACCGCGACGGTCGCCCGGTCGCGTCGGCCGAGGTGGGCGTCCGCCCTGGCCAGCCCGTCCGCATAGGACAGCGCGGTGGACGCGTGCGAGTTCTCCACCAGGTCGTGCTCGGACTCCTCCCGGCTCGGGTAGCCGGAGACCCCGCCCGACTTGCGCAGCCGGTCGAACCCGGCCTGACGGCCCGTGAGGATCTTGTGCACGTAGGACTGGTGCCCGGTGTCCCACAGCAATCGGTCCCGCGGGGACTCGAACACCGTGTGCAACGCGAGGGTCAGCTCGACCACACCGAGGTTGGGCCCGAGGTGTCCCCCGGTCGCGGAGACCCGCTCGATCAGGAACGCGCGGATCTCCCCGGCGAGGTCACGGAGCTCCCCGGCGGTCAGCTCACGCAGCCGCGCCGGGTGGCGCACGGTTTCCAGCAGCGCCATGTCGGACAGTGCTCCTCACTGGGTGTGGTGGGCGGCCGCGGCCGGCCTCTCGGTCACTTCGGGCCGACTGCCCTACGCGGTCGCTCGGTCTCGATCGGTCACGGCACGTCCGCCACTCCGGTCAGCCGCGTGGGCGGGGAGAACACGATGTCCTCGGTCGCCACCCGCTCCACGGACGTGTCCGCGTAACCCAGTTCGGCGAGCCGGTCGAGCAGCTGGTCGACGAGGATCTCCGGCGCGCTCGCCCCGGCGCTCACGCCGACCGTGCTCACGCCGGCCAGCCACATGGGGTCGAAGTGGGTCACGTCCGGCACCAGTTCGGCCCTGCCGCCGAGCCTGCGCGCCACCTCGACCATCCGGATCGAGTTGCTGGAGTTGGTCGAACCGACCACCAGCACCAGGTCGCACCGGTCCACAATGGCCCTGATGCCGTCCTGCCGGTTCTGGCTGGCGTAGCAGATGTCGTCGGTGGCGGGCCCGCGCAGGTCGGTGAACCTGCGCTGGAGCACGGCGATGATGTCCCTGGTCTCGTCCACCGAGAGCGTGGTCTGGGTGAGGTAGGCGAGAGGTGCGTCGGAGGGAAGGTCCAGTGCCTCCGCCTCGGCAACCGTCTCGACGATGACGGTCCGGTCGGGGGCGTGTCCGTAGGTGCCCTCGACCTCCTCGTGGTCCGCGTGCCCGACCAGCAGCAACGTCCGTCCGTCGCGGGCGAACCGGAGGGCTTCCTGGTGCACCTTGGCCACCAGGGGGCAGGTCGCGTCGAGCACGTCCAGTCCGCGTGCGTCCGCGTTCTGCCGCACCTGCGGGGAGACGCCGTGCGCGGAGAAGACACACACCGCGCCCTCCGGTACCTCCTGCTCGGAGTCGACGAACCGGACACCCCGGCGCTGGAACTCGCGCACCACATAGTGGTTGTGCACGATCTCCTTGCGGACGTAGATCGGCGCGCCGTGCTGTTCCAGCGCGAGGTCGATGATGGCTATCGCCCGGCGTACACCGGCACAAAAACTGCGTGGCTCGGCCAGCAGGACCTGCTTACCGCCACTCATTCCCACTCCGTTCCGTGCCATGACGTCCGCGTCGGAGCGCCTGGCTTGCGTTGCCGAACAGGGCATCCACATCGGTCGGTAGAAACCGAGCCCTTCTCAGGAAGTCTTGTCTGCCGTTGGGTGCCGGCTTGATAACCGGACTCGAAGTGCGGCCTTGGGTGCCGCCCAGCAGCTACCGTTCCGCAGGATAGTCCAATCCAGGCCCTACGCCGTCTTCTTTGGGGTTTTTCCTAAAGTCGAAGACGGTCACGCTGTGTCGTTGACACGACCAGGGTTGCCCTCCAGGATGGAATCCAATAGCTGCCACTCAATTTCGGGACGACTCAAGATTCCGGATCGTGAGGGCGGCTCTGCATTTCGAACGAGGCGCTGCTCGAACCGCAAACCACTTCTCCATGGAATCCGGTCCAGCGATCCTTGTTGAATGCCATTCGCCAACGTCGTCGGCATCCGAGCTCTGGAGGAGTGGCCGTGTCAAATCTGGATGAACTTTCAAGTTCGCCTCAAGCAGTGCTGGAGCCTCAGGACGAGGTGAGAATAGTTGGCCAGTACTACGACGACAAAACAGCCAGGCTCGTTCGCAAATACGGGCCTGGACCCAGGATTCACTACCATGTAGGTCACTACCCCTCCTCTGAAGCGCCGCTGCACCCTCACGACGCGACGCCGGATGCCATTCGCCACAGCATTCGGAGTCATCAAGAGGGTCTGCTGCGGTACGGGGCCAAGATCTGGGGCGCCGAACACCGGCTGTCGGGGAGGATCCTGGACGTCGGCTGCGGTCTTGGCGGCGGCTCGCTCTTCTGGGCACAGGAGTACGGCGCCGACGTCACGGCGGTCACCAACGCGCAGGAACACGCGCCGATCATCGACGGGTTCGCCCGGGAATGCGGCGTGGACGGGAAGGTCCGAACGCTGGTCTGCGATGCCATGCATCTCCCCCTGGACGGCCCCTACGACGCGGCAGTGGCAATCGAGAGCAGCGGGTACTTCAACCGTCCCCAGTGGTTCGAGCGTCTGGCGCGCGTGCTTCGTCCCGGCGGGAGTGTGTGCATCGAGGAAGTGTTCCTCACGCGCCCTCACGGGGCCGATGTGTGGGCCGAATACTTCTACACGAAGCCGGCCACGGTGCTCGACTACGCGGAAGCTGCGAAGGCTGCGGGTTTCGAGTTGGTCGATGACGTCGACGCCACGTCAGAAACCTTGCCGTTCTGGGAGGAGAGTACCGCCTGGACGAAGGCGGTACTGGACAGTGACAGCAGCCTTTCGCCGGTCGACCGCAGGAATCTGCGGATATCCCTGATGGCGAACCAGGCGCTCGGCGCCGAATGGCAGGCAGGGGGCTTGAAGCTGGGCTTCTTGCGCTTCGAGCTGAAGAAGTAGCGAGGAAACGGGATCACGCAGGCGCTGGGCTGGGACTGCCCAGCCCAGCGCAGCGGGTTTCCGGCCGCATTTCACCCCTTCAGCTGCCAAGGTCCCAAGGGCTACGTCAGCTGTATCCACGTCACCCCCTTCGCAACGATATGGAATTCCTCATGACGCTCGAAAAGGCTCCCGATCACGGCGACGTCCGCAACGTGTACGACGGGTTCGGCCGGATCTACGGTTCCGCGTGGGGCCGCAATATCCACTACGGCTACTGGGAGAACGACGCCGACGACAGCTCCGTCGAGGTGGCCACCGACCGCCTGACCGACCTGATGATCTCGGGTCTCGCCGCGAAGGCCGGCCAGCGGGTCCTGGACATCGGCTGCGGCGTCGGTCATCCCGCGCGGCGACTCGTCCGCGCTTCCGACGTGAACGTGGTCGGCATCACCGTCAGCCACATCCAGGTGGCAGAGGCCACGGAACTCACGGCCGAGGCCGGGCTCGCGGACCGGGCCACGTTCCAGTTCGCGGACGCGATGGACCTGCCCTTCCCCGACGGCTCGTTCGACGCGGCCTGGGCGTTCGAGTCGATGTGGCACATGCCCGACCGCGGCCAGGTGCTCTCCGAGGCCGCCCGCGTCCTGCGTCCCGGCGGCCGCCTCGTCGTCGCCGACGTCATCCAGCGCGGCCCGGTCAGCCCTGAGGGACGCGTGGTCCTGGACCACATCTGCGAGAACTACGCGGTGCGTTCCTTGGGCACCGTGGACGAATACCGGACGGCGTTGGCCGCCAACGGCTTCGTCGACGTGGAGATCCGCGACATCACCGACAACGTCATCCGCACCCTCGGGCTCATGGCCGACGCCTTCGAGACCGTCCGCGACAAGCTGTCCGATCTGGTCGGCAAGGAACAGGCCGACTCGCTCATCGACTTCGTGCGCAGGTTCGGGTCCATCCCGGAGAGCGGCTACCTCTACCTGACCGCGGTCCGCGCATGACGGCAGGTGCCGTCCCCGGTTTCCAACTCGGCGTCTGACGGCACCCGCACGAAGGTATCGATCCGCTCGCCGCGCAACCGCAACACTCGGTCCGCTGCGCGCCACTGGGCGAGGCCGGCGAGCCCGGTGAGCGGTTGCCGACGGTCCCGCCGACAACCGCTCACCGGAAAACAGCCGTATCCCCAGCTCAATCCGCCAATTCGCGGACTACGAAGCCGGCATACTGATCCGCGGAACCCGGGGGCTCGCCCCGGCCCCCGCCCGGATGCCCGTCCTCACTGCCGTACCCGCAACTCGGTCAACGCCCGAAGCGGAAACACCGGCCGGTGATGCGGCGGCCGCCCTGGCGCCAGAGTCAGTCCCGGCATCCCGGTGGCGAGGGCCTCTACCGCGATCTCCAGTTCCGCGCGGGCGAATCCGGCTCCGAGGCAGAAATGGATGCCGTGCCCGAACGCGAGATGCGTTGCGGATTGGCTGTTCGGACTGAACGCGGCCGGACATGCGTGAGCGCGACTGTCCCGGCCGGCCGCCCCGTACAGCAGAAGTAGCCGGCTCCCCGCGGCCAGGTGGACGTCACCGACCACCACGTCACGGACCGCGGTCCGGTACATGCCCGCCAGCGGGCTGTCGAACCGCAACCCCTCCTCGACGAGGTCCCGTGTGGCGACTGTTCCGTCGACGACCTCGGCCCAGCCGCCGGGTGACCGGAGCTGCTGGTAGAGGATCGTGCCGAGCGCCTCGGCGCAGGTCATGTGTCCCGCGAAGATCAGTGTGGGGACCTGGACGGAAACCTCGTCGGCGGTGAGCGTGCGGCCCGCCTTGCCGTCGTGGAGCAGCTCACTGATCAGGTCGTCCTGCGGTGACGCCAACCGCTCCTGCACGAGTGAACGGGCGAACGCTCCGAAGTCCATCAGCCCGCGGGCGTATTCACGCAGCTGTTCAGGATCGGCGTTGCGCTGCGACATCATGAGTTCGATGCGTTGCTCGGACCAGGTGCGGCAGCGGTCGACGTACTCGTCCGGGACCCCGAGGCGCCGGCAGATCACCTCGAGGGCGTACGGAACGGCGAACGCCGAGATGAAATCGAACTCCGTCAAGTCCGCGGTGCGTTCGACGAGATCGGTGGCGATCGCACGGATCGTGGGTTCGAACGCCCTGACCCTGGCCGGCGTGAACCCGGCGTTGAGCACTTCCCTGACCCTGGCGTGCTCGGGCGGGTCGAGTGAGCCGACGGCCACCGCGTCGGCGCCGCGCCAGGTGCGGAACATCCGACTCACGTCCTCGGGCAGAGCGACCGCGGGACGAGGGTTGTGGTCACGCGCCGAGAAGCTTCGGTCGTCCCGCAGCACCGCGATCATGTCCTCGCGTCGGGTGACGCACCACGCGTCTAGCAGAGGGGCGTAGAAGACCGGCTCCGCATCTCCGACGTCGGCCAGAAAGGAATACGGGTCGTCGCGATGTGCGCCATACGGGTCGAACGACCTGTCTTCATGTAATTGAGCAGAACCAACTGACATAGCCATTCCGTCTCTCAAGCTTTCAGTAAACCATTCCCGGTAATGATCAGTGACGTTGTGTGATACTGCTCGGCAGTCGCGGGTGATCCGGCGGGCTTCCTGGTGCACCTTGGCCACCAGGGGGCAGGTCGCGTCGAGCGCCGAACAGGGCATCCGCGCCGTCGGTGGAAACCGAGTCCTTCACCGGAAGGGTAGTCTAATCCAGGTCTTACGCCGTCTTCTTTGGGGTTTTTCCTAAAGTCGAAGATGCTCCCGCCGCATCGTTGACACGGCGGGAGGGGTCGTTCAGGATGGCGGCTGGAACGATCACGAAAATTCCGGTGCATCACTCCAGTTCAGATTGCGCGTAGACGCGGGAGCAACTGCCTATCGACAGTTCACCGGGATTTACGCAGCACATCCAGCACAGTGATTTTCGGTGGTGCAATTCGCGAACCCCATGCGCGCAGGTTCTGACCAGGAATTGGAAAGGCGCGCGACCGGAGGAGAATCCCGATGAGCGCACTCGACACCTCGTCGACCGGGCTCCAGGCCTTCCTGTCGCCGAGGATGGTGCAGTCCACGGTATTGCCCGTTGTGCGGCAGCAGGTTTCCGCACTGGAGCCGACCCTGGCCCGGATCTGCTCCTACCACCTCGGCTTCGTCGGCGAACACGGTGACCCCAGCAGTGCGGAGGGCGGCAAGCTGACCCGCGCCGCCCTCATGATGGCGGCGGCCGATGGAGTCGGCCTGCGGCCGGAGGACGTGCGATGCCAGGCGGCGGCACTGGAGTTGCTGCACAACTCGACGCTGATCCACGACGACATCATCGACGCGGACGAGCTGCGTCGCGGCCGCCCCGCCGCGTGGAAGGTGTTCGGCGCCGGTCCGGCCATCCTGGCCGGGGACGCGTTGCAGGCTCTTGCGCTGCGGATGGTCGTCGACGACCCCGGCCCCGGCCGTGCGGAAATCTCCAGCGTGTTCGCCGAAGCCCTCGGTCTGGTTCTCGCGGGCCAGGCCCGCGAGCTCACCGTCCGGCTGGGTTCGGACACCGGCATCGCGGAGTACGACCGGATCGTGGAGGAGAAGACGTCCGCGCTGCTGGAGTGCGCACTGGTGACGCCCGCGCTGCGGGCGGGTGGACCGGAGTACGTCCTGGCTGCCCTGCGCGGCGCAGGCAGGCATCTGGGCCTCGCTTTCCAGATCTTCAACGATGTCGAGGACATCTGGGGCGACCCCGCAGTGACCGGCAAGCCCGTCCGGAGCGACATCCTGCGGCGCAACCCGAGTTTCCCGGTGCTGGCGGCCCTGTCCGTCGACAGCCCGGCCGGCGAACGACTGCGCCGGCTGTGGCACTCCGACGGCACCACGGCAGCGCACCTGCAGGAGATGGCCGACCTCGTCGAGGAATCCGGCGGTCGGCACACGGCCGAGCGACTGTCCCGCAGCCATCTGGACTCGGCTCTGGAGCACCTCGGACGAGCGGAGCTGTCGCCGGCCGCGTCCACCGAACTGATCGCCTTGTTCGACCGCATCGTCAATCGCACGCCATGACCCACAACTCCCGACAGGGACGGCATCTGGATCGGATCACATGATCACGGCTGGCACCCACGACGGCCCGGCCCCGCCCGTCAGGCGCGGCGAGTTCGGGCACTGGGAGCAGACCCACCATCCGAACCTAGATTCCGGCGGAGGCCGTCAGTGAGTACCCCAGCTCAATTGCCTTTCGAGCAGACGAACGTGCTGCAACTCGCGCCAAGGCTGCGCACACTCCAGTCCCAGGGCCCGGTCCATCGGGTTCGTACCGCCGAGGGCGACGAGGCGTGGCTGGTCACCGGTCATGCCCAGGTGGCGCGGTTGCTCGACGACGACCGGCTCGGCCGCTCGAATCCCGATCCGGAGGCCGCGGCGAAGGACGGCGGGTCGGCGCTTCTCGCCGGCCTGCTGGGCGACTTCGCCACCGACCACGCTCGGTTGCGTGCGCTGCTGGAGCCGCACTTCTCGCCCGAGCGGATGCTGGCGCTGCGGCCCTACGTCGAAAAACTGACCGGGCGGCTCCTGGACGGACTGGCCGGGCAGAAGCCGCCGGTGGACCTGCGCCAGGCGCTGGCACTGCCGCTGCCGATTCGGGTGATGTGCGAGTGGTTGGGCGTGCCCCAGGAGGACAAGGACCGGTTCGGCAGCTGGACCCAGGACGCCGCCAACGTCGGGGACCCGGTCAGGTCCAAGCAGGGACTGGGCGAGTTGTTCGGCTACTGCAGGCAACTCGTCGCGGACAAGCGGCGGAATCCGGGCGATGACGTGATCTCCAGGATCTGCGCGACCGAGGGGATCAACGACAACGAGGTCCTCGGGCTGACGGCGTTGCTGCTGTTCGGTGGCTATGAGACCACGGTGGCCCGGATCGGCACCTGTGTGTCGCTGTTGTTGGCCGACCCCGAGCAGTGGCAGGCGTTGCTCGACGACCCGGGCCTCGTCCCCGGAGCGGTCGAGGAAACCCTGCGGATGTCGATGCCGAACCCGCACAACGGCGGCATGCCCCGTTATGCGCTGACGGACTTCGAGATCGACGGAGTCACCATCCGGACCGGCGACTTCGTGCTGCTGAACATCATCGCGGCCAACCACGACGAGACGGTCTTCGCCGACCCCGGCCGGATCGATGTCGCTCGCGACACCACGGGCAGCCTCGTGTTCGGGCGCGGCGCGTACTCCTGCGTCGGCGCGATGCTGGCCCGGATGCAGCTGCAGGTGGTGCTCACCCAGCTCGTCGCGCGCTTCCCCACCATGCGTCTGGCTGTCGGGGTGGAGGAGCTGGGGCTGCGCCACAACACGCTGATCGGCGGGTTGATCCAACTTCCGGTGACATGGTGATCAGATCCTGATGCTGCACAAGATATCTACAGACGTAGTCGCGAAGAGTCCGGATTCGGCCCGCGCGTATCTCCTGTTGATGCGACTGGACAGGCCTACGGGGTACGTGCTCTACCTGCTTCCAGGGCTGTGGGCCGTCATCCTCGCCTCCGGGCAACGACCGGACCTGCCGGCGGTGGTGGTTGTCGCAATCGCCGCGGTGCTGGTGCGCGGCGCGGCCTGCGCGGTCAACGATGTGGTCGACAGGGACGTCGACGCCCGAGTCGCCCGCACCGTGACCCGTCCTGTCGCGTCGGGGGCGATCAGCGTCGGGAACGCACTCCTGTTCGCCACCGCACAGGCCGTGGTCGCACTGCTGGTCCTGGCGGTGGCGAACGTGGAGACAGCCCTGGTCGCCGGGGCCTCGTATCCGTTGATCGTCGCGTACCCCTTCATGAAGCGCATCTTCTTCTGGCCCTCGGCGTTCCTGGCGCTGGTGATGAGCGTCTATGTGCTGATCGGCTGGACGGCGGTGACCGGGAGCTTCCACTACCCGCTCGCGGTGTACGGCCTGTACGCCTGCGGGGCCTTCTGGACCCTGATTCACGACGCGATCTACTCCCATCAGGACAAGGAGTACGACCGGAACATCGGTGTCAGGTCCTCCGCTCTGCTGTTCGGCAAGGCCACCAAGGCGTGGCTGGCGATGTTCGTCGCGATCAGCGTCGCCGGCGTGCTGTGGGCCGGCTCCCGGACGTCGATGGGGTGGGCGTTCTACCTGATCGTCGTGCTCGCGGGGATCTTCTTGTCCTATCTGCTCGCACGCGTGGACCTTGATGATCCGAAATCGTGCTGGGACGCCTTCGTCGCCAACACCTACTTCGGCTGGATCATTCTCGCGGCCGTGATCGCCGGGCAGTTCACATGAAGGATGAGCTACGGGTGACAGATTCGATGTGGCAGGGCAGCGGCGTCGACCTGGACGCCTACCTGACCCGCGTGGGCTACGAGGGCGACGTGGCTCCGGACCTCTCCACACTGCGCGGCCTGCACGCCGCCCATGTCGACGCGATCGCCTTCGACAACCTCGACGCGGTGCTCGGGCGCACGGCGGTGCCGCTGGACCTGGACAGCGTCCAGGAGAAGATCGTGCGACAGGGCCGCGGCGGCTGGTGCCTGGAACAGGTCGTCCTGGTGGCGGCAGTGCTGGACCGGATCGGCTTCACGTTCTCTGCGTTCGCGGGCAGAACACGGATCCGCACCGGGAACAAATTCGGTCCCGCACTCCACGTCGCCCTGTGCGTGCAGCTCGACGACGAACGCTGGCTCTTCGACGTGAGTTTCGGTGCGTACGGGCCGCACGTCCCCATCCGCCTCGCCGAGAACTCGCGGCTGGACGGCGATTGGCCCTTCGACCTGGTGCGGGAACCGAATGGTGAACACGTACTGCGGTTCCTGCGACCCGAGGGCCCGGCAGAGCTCTACGGTTTCACCACGGACGTGCGCTATCCGTCGGACTTCGAGCTCCTCAACCATTTCTGCCTGACTCACCCGCGCTCGCCGTTCAACCACCGGATGGTCCTGCAGCGCACACAGCCCGAAGTGAGGCACCTCCTCGCCGGCAGCACTCTCACGGAAATACGTCCCGCGGAGCCGGCGACCTTCCGGGAACTCGACAAGGACGAGATGCTCTCCGCTCCCGAGGAGATCTTCGGGATCACCTTGGCACCGGGTGACGTCCAGGCGCTCCGGAAAATCTTGGACGGTCCGTGATGCGTACCTTGCTACTGGACAACTACGACTCGTACACCTTCAACCTGTACCAGTTGATCGCCGAAATCAACGGCCAGGAGCCCGTCGTCATGGTCAACGACGATCCGATGTTGTCCAGCCTGCGGCTGGAGGACTTCGACAACATCGTCGTCTCACCCGGCCCCGGACGGCCGCAGAACCCCCGCGACGTCGGCCTCGTCAGCGACCTGCTGCGCCGCACCACGCTGCCCGTGCTGGGCGTCTGCCTCGGCCATCAGATGATCGCGCACCTGGCCGGAGCGTCGGTGGTCGCCGCGCCCGAACCGAAACATGGGCACCTCGCCAAGGTTTCCCACGACGGAGATCCGCTGTTCGCCGGCATTCCGCGTGAATTCGTCGCGGTCCGCTACCACTCGCTGTGCGTGCAGGAGCCTCTGCCCGAGGAACTCGTCGCCACCGCGTGGGCGGACGACGGTGTGCTCATGGCGCTGCGTCACCGCGATCTGCCGCAGTGGGGCGTGCAGTTCCACCCCGAGTCGATCGCTTCTCAGCACGGGCGTGAGATCCTGCAGAACTTCGCCGAACTGACCCGCCGGACGCAGCACGGACAACGGCCGTCCGTCACCGACACCACCGCCGTCACCGCACGGTCCGACGACACGCCCGGCGCGGTCGAAGGACTGGGAATCATCAGCACGGTCGTGTCGACCGCTGCCGATTCCGAGGCCGTCTTTCTCAAGTTCTTCGACAACATCCCGTACTGCTTCTGGCTGGACAGCAGCCGGGTGGAGAAAGGCCTGTCCCGGTTCTCGTTCCTCGGCGACACGTCAGGTCCGCTCAGCGAGGTCCTGACCTACCGCACCGGCAGCGGGACAGTGGAAGTGCGCGATGCGAACGGCGTCCGCCTCGTCACCGGCAACCTGTTCGACATCCTCGAGCAGCGGCTGTGTGAACGGCGCATCCCCGACTCGGACCTGCCGTTCGACCTGACCGGCGGCTACGTCGGCTACTTCGGCTACGAACTCAAGGCCGAATGCGGGGCCACGGCCCGCCACACCGCCGAAACGCCGGACGCCGTCTGGATGTTCGCCGATCGTGTCATCGCGGTCGACCACCAGGAGGGACTGACCTACCTGGTGGCCGTCCACGACGAGAAGACCCGGCGCGACGCGCGGGAGTGGGTGGAACGTACGTCCGCACTCCTGATGGGCCTGAGCCCGACCGCCGCCGAGCCGCCCCGCGAACCTGCCGCCGGCCCGCCCCCGAATGCCGAGGAGTACCTCGGCCGCGGCCGGAGCCAGTACCTGGCGGACATCACGGAGAGCCGACGGCAACTGAACCGGGGCGAGAGCTACGAGATCTGCCTGACCAACACATTGCACATGCCGTTCCACGACGACGACACGTCCTTCTACCTGAGGCTGCGCCGGGCGAATCCGGCACCGTACGCCGCGCTCCTGCGCCTCGGCGACGTCACGGTCTTCAGCTCCTCGCCGGAGCGGTTCCTGCGCATCGAGAGAGACCGCACGGTCACCAGCAAGCCGATCAAGGGCACAGCGCCCCGCGACGCCGACCCGGTGCGCGACGCCGAACTGGCCGCCACCCTCGCCTCCAGCGCCAAGACCCAGGCCGAGAACCTGATGATCGTCGACCTGTTGCGCAACGACCTGGGCCGGGTGTGTGAGGTGGGCAGCATCGAGGTCGACCCGTACCTGGCCGTCGAGAGCTACGAGACCGTGCACCAACTGGTCTCCACTGTTCGTGGACGGCTCAATGACGGGGTCAGCGCGATGGACTGCGTCCGGCAGTGCTTCCCGGGCGGGTCGATGACCGGGGCGCCGAAGCTGCGCACCATGGAGATCATCGACCGCTTGGAGACGGAGGCCCGGGGTGTCTACTCCGGCGCCCTCGGCTACTTCGGCCTCTCCGGCGGCACGGACCTGAACATCGTGATCCGCACCGCGGTCCGCGTCGGTGACCGGTTGACCATCGGAGCCGGCGGGGCGATCGTGCTCGACTCCGACCCGCATGAAGAGTACGAGGAAATGCTCCTCAAGGCGGCGGCGTCGCTCCGCGCCTGGCGTGCGCCGACGGTGTCGGACGTGGGCGGCTCCGCACGATGAACACAGCGATGAACACAGCGATGAACACAGCGAGGGACCAGGGCGTCCGCCGGTGGTGGGACGCCGATGGCGGATGGTTGACGGCCGACGCCGCCGGGACGGTGCGGGTCATCGACTCCTGGCTCGTGGACGAGGGGCGGGTGCGGGGACTCGACCGGCACGCCGAGCGCTTCGGAACGGCCTGCGACCAGCTCTCCGGACCGGGAGCGGAACAGACGAACCGGTTCATGCGGGCGGTCGCCGAGTCGCTGCCCGCGCGAGGCCGATGGTTTCCTCGCGTCGAACTCGTGGAGATCGGGTCGGAAACGCGGCTGCGGATGTGGCTGCGCCCCGCGCCGCCACGCACCGCGACCGTCCGGTTGTGGACCGCGGCGGGACCCGACCGCCGGCGAGTGCCGGCCGTCAAGGGCGCCGACCTGGACCACCTGGTTTCCCTGCGCGCTGCCGCGGCTGCGGCGGGAGCCGACGAGGCGCTGTTGGTCTCGCCGGAGGGGCACGTGCTCGAAGGGGCGTCCACGAGCATCGTCTGGTGGCGGGGCGACACGCTGTGCGGGCCACCACCCGGCCCCGGCCTGCTTTCCGGGGTCACCCGCGCCCTGCTCGGTGAGCTCGCCGATACGGCGGGGCACCAGGTCGTCACCGAACAGGCCACCGCGCCGGATCTCGCCGACGTACCCGTCTGGACGCTGAACGCCCTGCACGGCATCCGGCCGGTCACCGAGGGGCTGGGCCGGTTCCAGGACACGGACGCCGCAGCGGCCGAGCGCTGGCAGTCGCGCCTGGCTGCGCTCGCCGTTGCGGTCGGCGCCTCCCCGATTCCCGTGGAGAACCCATGAAGGAGGTCTCCCGATGACCGCGGCACGCGAAGAGCCCGAGTACGAGCGCGACTTGCTGGTGCAGCTGACGCGACGCTGGGGGAAGCGAGTGGCCGTCAAGAAGGACGAGCTCGACCTCGACGGTCACTTCGACACGGCGATGCCGGACTTCCCCGAACACCTCGTCCCGGTGCTGGGACTTCCGGGTGCCGACCGGCTCGACCGGGACGCTCGCGAGCGCATCCTGTCCGCGGCGTGGATCGCCTACAACGCCAAGACCGCGGCCATCGAGATCGAGATCATCCTGCCGGCCTGCCGGTTGATGCTCCAGGAACGGATCCCCGTCCGCCGCGACGACGTCGCCGTCGACGCGCTGCACCAGACGATCATCGATGAGCACTACCACATCCTGATGTGCCACAACGCCGTCGGCGTCACCCGCAGGCGGCGCGACCTGACGGACGTGCGGTTCGCGCCGGGCGTCTGGTCGGTCGTCCAGGAACTGGAGGCGACCCGCGCCGGGCTGTCCGGGTTCGACCGCGACATCGTCGACATCGCGTTCTCCCTGGCCGCCGAGACGACGATCAGCGGGTTCCTCTCCGCACTCGCCACCGCCCAGGAGATCCAGCCGATGAACCGGATCACCACCGATCTGCACCGGCGGGACGAGAGCGGACACGCGGTGGTGTTCCGCGAGTTGTGCGGCTCGCTCTACCGGAACCTGGACGGCGCACTGCAGCGGACGTTCCGCGAAGCGCTCGTCACCGGGCTGACCGCGTTCCGTTCCGCGGACCTGGACCCCTGGGTGACCGTGGCGGCCCAGGGCGGCTTCGAGATCGACACCGGTCAGCTGAGCGAGTGGGCCGCGTCCCGTCCCGTGCCCGCGCGGGACACCGGACCGTTGCAGTTGCTGCTCGACGACCTGGGCATCAGCCACGATCTCGTCGAGATGGTCCACCGCCGACCGCCCCGCGCCGTAGAGCCATGAGAAGCGGACGGAGATCCCGTTGACCCTCACCGGCGAAGCCTCCGCGCACTGGCGGACACTCGTCGCCCATCAGCGGCCGGAGTGGCCCAGCCCGGCCGAGCTCGGCGACGTGACGGAACGCCTGGCAGCCCTGCCCCCGTTGGTCACGCCACAGGAGTGCGACACGCTCGCCGCGCAACTCGCCAAGGCGGCAGAGGGCAAGGCGTTCCTGCTGCAGGGTGGCGACTGCGCCGAACGTTTCGACCTCCTCTCGACGCGGGCGATTCACGGCAAACTGCGCCTCCTGCAGCAGATGGCCGTGATCCTGACGTACGCGTCGGCGGTGCCGGTGGTCAAGGTGGGCCGGATGGCCGGGCAGTACGCGAAGCCCCGATCCCGGCCGACCGAGACCGTCGACGGGCGCACCCTGCCGGTCTACCGGGGCGACGCGGTGAACGGCATCGGCTTCAGCCAGGCCGAACGACGGCCGGACCCGGCCCGGCTGCTTCGGATGTACGACGCTTCGCGCAAAACCCTGGACGTCATGCGCGCATTCGCCCGCGGCGGCACCGACCTGCGCCAACTGCACAAGGAGAACCAGGACTTCGTCTCACGCTCGCCCGCCGGTGAACGCTACGGCGAACTCGCCGGTCGAATCGACCGGGCACTGTCCTTCAGGGACGCGTGCGGCGACGGTCCGTTGCACACCACGGAGTTGTTCGCCAGCCACGAGGGACTGCTGCTCGACTACGAGGCCGCGCTGACCCGCCACGACCCGCGTTCCGGCCGAAGGTATGCGGGCAGCGGCCACATGCTGTGGATCGGTGACCGCACCAGACAGCTCGACGGCGCCCACGTCGCCTACTTCGCGAGCATCGACAACCCGATCGCGGTGAAGCTGGGCCCTGCCACCACGCCCGCGCAGGCGCTGGCCCTGATCGACCGCCTCGACCCCGACCGGCGGCCGGGCCGGCTGACGTTCATCGTGCGCATGGGGGCACACCGCGTGCGGTACCTGCTCCCGGAGCTAGTGGAGAAGGTCACGGCTTCCGGCGCGCCGGTGGTGTGGGTGTGCGATCCGATGCACGGCAACACCTTCGAGGCGCCCAGCGGGCACAAGACCAGGCGGTTCGACGACATCCTCGCCGAGGTCGCCGGCTTCTTCGAGGTGCACCAGGCGCTCGGCACCCACGCCGGCGGACTGCACGTGGAGCTGACCGGCGAGGACGTGACCGAGTGCGTCGGCGGCAGCGCCGATCTGGGTTTCGACGACCTGCACCGCAGATACGAGTCGGCATGCGACCCACGCCTCAACGGAGACCAGGCACTTGACCTGGCCTTCCTGGTAGCCGAGCTGTTCAACGCGAGAGTAACCGGCGTTGCTGCGCCGGACGCAGCGGCGAATACCGCGGCCCGGGGCGCAAGCGCCTAGACGAAGCCGAGCTTCTTCGGGGAGTACGACACCAGGAGGTTCTTCGTCTGCTGGTGGTACAGCGGTCGCACCGATCCTGACCATCGAAAACGGCAGTTGGTGCGGCTTCTGCGGCCTCCAACGGATCCTGGATGGCCTCGAGACTCGCATCCCTCCACGTCTGACACCGCCCTGTGCCCGGCCATGATCGGCCGGACTCGACCTGGTCTAGTACTGCAACGGTGCTTGCCCTGACTGCTGACCAGGTCAGGGGCTGTGTCCGCGGCGTTTGTAGTGGCTGGTGCGGGCCCGGTGTTGTCGTCGTCGGCGCCAGGTCGACCAGTGCAGGATGTGCTCGACGGGTGTGGGGCGGCGGTCGGTGACCGGACCCGGCCAGTAGCCTGACCGCCCGCCTCACTGCACGGATTCCGAAGAGCTGAGCGCCCTTACGCTCCCAGTAGCTACATACGGTGACAGCGAGCCCTCACAGGCTGAGGAATACGCGACTCTCGATTATGCGAGGTCACCAGTTTCACACCCCCAACTCCTGGCCAACGAGCGGCCGCGGGGGTTTCTGCGTGGGTGATCTCGAGATACTGCCCGCGCAGCGGGGCGTCGCTGGGCCTCTAGGCTGTGGCGGTGCGGTAGAACTCGGCTGCCGTGACGGTGGCGGGGACATCGAGTTCGGCGGCGACCTCGATGATCGCGCTGTCGCCGACCGCGAGGTCGGCTTGGCCGTCGGTGGTGAAGTATGGCGCGATGAACGTCTCGTAGTGGGCTCGGACTTCGTCCTCGGTCTGTCCGCCCAGGAACGTCCGCATGTGCCGCACGGTGGTGTCGGGTTCGTTGTGGATCACCTGCAGGGCGCGCCGGTGGGCTCGTACGACGGCCTGGACCGCGGGGTCGTCCGGGTCGATGTAGGTGGGGTCGACGGCCACACCCACGGTAGGGATCTGGAAGTGGTCGCCAACCCAGGCCGGCACCTGCCAGCCCTGTTCGGCGGCGACTGCCTCGGGCGCCATGGTGCTGCCGACGTAGGCGGCGTCGATCTTGCCCTCGCGGAGTCGGCGCAGGTCCATGCCGTAGTTGCCGGGGGAGCGGACGACGGTGTCGACGTCGCGGTCGGGGTCGAGGCCGGCCTTGCGCAGCACGATCCGGGCGAAGCACCCGGGAGGGGTGTGGGGGGCGTGTACCGCCAGTCGTTGGCCGGCCAGGTCGGTCAGGGAGGTCAGGCCGGGGCGGGCGAGGAACCAGAACAGCGGGTGGTGGGTGTTGACGTTGAGGGCGACCCACGGGATGCCGTCGGTCAGGCGGGAGAGCAGTGCCCGGCCCAGTCCGATGGTGGCGCAGCGGCGCAGCCGTTCGATGTCCCAGGTGCAGCCGTCGCGCAGTGCGACGTGGACGCCCTCGTCGGCGTAGTAGTCCTGCTGGTCGGCGATGTAGGCGGCCAGTTCCTCGTGCAGGCCCCGCCCGACGTAGGCGAGATCGATCCTGTACATGAAGCTGTTCCTCGATCCTGTCATCGCCGCGCCGTCCTGTACGGGCGCGGGACGGCGCGGCGTATGGTGCTGAGGTGACGGTGCGGCGGATATGGGTCGGGCCTGTCAGTCCATCGACATTCCGCCGTCGACCGCGGCTGTGGTGCCGGTCATGAAGGAGTTGTCCTCGTCGGCGTAGAAGGCGACCGCCTGGGCGACGTCGGCCGGGCGTGCCAGGCGGCCCACAGGGGTGAGGGCCATTTGCCGCTGCTTGATCTCCTCGTCGAGCGCGGACCCCATGCGGGTGTCCTCCACCGGGCCGCCTGCGACGATATTGACCGTGATGCCCTGCGGGCCCAGTTCCTGGGCGAGGTAACGGGCGAACTGCTCCAGGGCGGCCTTGGCCGCGCCCAGCGCGATCATGCCCGCCCGGGGTCGGCGGCTGAGGCCGGTGCTGATGTAGACGATGCGTCCCCAGCCCTGTTCGCTCATGGCGGGCAGGACGGCCTTGGTGACCGCGAACGCCGCGTGCATTTCGGCGTCGATCTTGCCGCCCAGCTCCTCCCACGTCATGTCCTGGAACGACTTGACCGCATACGGGATCAGCGCGTTGTGCACGAGCACGTCGATGCCGCCCCATGCCGCCTGGACTTGTTCGATCATGCTCTCGACGGCCGCTGCCTCGCGCACGTCGGCCTGCACGGCCATGGCCTGCCCGCCTGCGGCCTCGATGTCGGCCACGACCTCGTCGGCCGCCTTGGTGTTGCGCAGGTAGTTGACCACCACGCGCATCCCTCGCGCGGCAAGGAGACCCGCGGTGGCCGCACCGATTCCGCTGCTGGCCCCTGTCACCAATGCCACCCGGCCGTCTGCCTCAGTCACGAGCCCACCTCCTGATCATCATCGTGACCGTCGGAATGACCGCCCGGAGTCCTGCGCCGCCGGTGCCGGGGTCGGCAGAGCGGATCGCCCCGTAGCACGGTGTCGACGGTCGCCCGCAGCAGATCCACTGCAGGTCGCCCCTCGCGGCGTAGGGGCTCCAGGACATCCTCGGCGAACCGGAGTGTGGCGGCCTCCTCACACCCACCGACCGGCGCGGCCTGACCCCGCTCTTCTGGTCCCTGGTGCACCCATACGGGGAGGTCAACCTCGGTATGGACGCCGGCCTTGACCTTGCAGCGGTCAAAATTCCAGGCCCCTGGGCGCCGACGGACGCCGTCACCAGCTGGCCGGGCGCGCGTGAGGCATTGCCGACGCCTGTCGGAGCGGTGGCAGAGGGGATGCAACCAGATGCTTCCCGCTTCTCCGTAATCGTTATGTCGTGAGATTCGCACTGGCCGGCTGAACGGCTTCCTCGGATTGCCGATCCTGGGCGTGCCGCTCACCCGCGCGGTCCATCTCGCGCCATTCCGGCCGCAGCCCAGTCAGGTTCGTGGTGAGGAAGTACGCAGCCCCGCCGGCGAGCAGCGCGGGCGCAAGTCCGACGGAGGCCACCCGGCCCCAGCGATCAGGCCGCCGAGAGGGATACCGGCCCAGGCCAGAGAGGCACCGAGCGCGCTGACTCGGCCCAGCATCCGGCGCGGCACTCGCTCGAAGAGTACGGCCCCCAGCACCGGGTTCAGGAATCCCGCCCCGAATCCACTGACGGCGAACACGGCCAATACCGCTCCCATCGGCGCACCGGAGGCGAGAATCAGGAATCTCGGCGCCCCAGCCAGCAGGAATCCGGTGAAGAAAACCACCCGGCGTCGCAGCCGGTGTGCAGCAAACGCAGCAACCAGACTCCCCGCGACCGCCGCGGCTCCCAGCGCGCTGCCCATCAGGCCGATCACAGCCGGACCGTTGCCGGATTCTTGGGCCCAGACGGGCATGAGCACCGTGGTGAACCCCGCATCCAGCAGGTTGGTGATCCCGACCATGACGATGACGGTCAGCAACAACAGTTCGCCACGCAGGAAGGTGAAGCCCTCGCCGAATCGTCGCCAGTAACCCGCTCCCGTCTCCCCGGCCTGGGAGGGGGTTTCTTCGGCTGCACGCCCCATCCCGCGAGGCAGCGCCAGTCCGATGATTACTGATCCGAGAGCGAAGCAACCTGCGTTTACGACAAGCCCCGTCAGGGGGCCGAGCAACGCGACCAGCGCGCCGCCGGCCGCTGGGCCAATGGTGGATGCGAGCCGCTCGGTTACACCGGACAGACCGGCGGCCCTCTCCAACGGCACGCCGCCGCGCTCGGCCGCCTCCGGGACCATGACCTCTTTGGCCAGGTCGCCGGGGCCGCGCACAGCGCCGATCAGCGCGACCAGGGCCAGCAGAAGTGGAAGGGACAGTAGATCCAAGGCGTGAAACAGGGGGACTGCAGCCGCGGCGGTTGCGCTGGCCAGATCAGTGGTCCAGGAAACGGCCCGCGGGCCGATCCGGTCTACCAGCGGCCCGGTGAACGCCTTGACCGTCACGTAGGGGGCCATCTCGCAGAAGGCGACCAGTCCGGTCTGGGTGGCGCTGCCGGTCGTGACGAGCACGAACCAGGGCAGCGCGACGGCAGAGACCCGAGTACCGGTCAGCGACACGGCCATAGCCGCCAAGACGTCGCTCAGTGGTCGTGAGGACCGTTGGCCGGGTATGCCGTCGGCGCCAGCGACGTCTTCCGTCATGACGTCTCCGTCCCTGTCGCTTTCCGAGGGCCGGAAGGAGCCGCCGACGTGGCGGGCACATCCAGCTCAGGCAGAACGTGCGTGATAACGCCGACCCGCTCAGCTCCCTTGGGGGCACTTGCTGCCGCCTCCGGGGTATCCGGCCGGCAGCGGGCGACGACGTCCCTCAAATCCTGGTGCAGGGCGGCCGTCTCCTCGGGCGTGAGCCGCAGAGCCCAGTCGTTCATGTCGAGGCTGTCCCGCCACGTGCCGGGCATCGTCTGAAGCTCATTGAGCGTCTGCTGCACGCGAAGTGTGTAGGTGGCGGCGACCGAGTGCAGGTAGGCCAGCGCGGCCTCGGGTTCCTGGAGGGCCAGATCCGGGTCGTTGAACCACGTCGATTGATGCAACGAACGCCACCAGCGCTCTTGCGCGTTGCCGCGTTTGGTGCGCCTCCTCGGCCTCCGACCTCGTCAGGGGCATGTCGAGACGGCGCCGCTCCTCCGTCTGCGCCTCGTGCACGGCCTCCGGCTCGCGCGACGCCCAGAGGCGCGGCCGCTCCTGCTGCGGGCGCGGTGCGTACCGGTCCAGCCCCAAGGGCCGGTAAGGTCGGCGCGCTTGGCTTCCCGTGCCAGCTCGGCCTCCGCCGCGATCCGCGCGGCCTCGCGGCGCCGCTCCTGCTCGTGCAGCTCGGCCTGGCGGTCGTGCAGGACCGCCGGGGGCGGCGGGGGTGGCCATGCTGCGGGTCCGCTCGGATACCGCGATCGGGACGTGGTCCCACCTCGTGACGTGGTCGGCCTGGGCGACGGCCCTCCGGCGCCCGCCGTGGGCGTTCCGCCGGGCGTTGAAAAGGCGCCAAAGCCTCCACGCGGTCAGGCGGCCCGCGTCGTCCACCCCGGCCACGCTGCTGGACAGCAGCTCGACCAACTCGTACTCGGTGGCGCGGCGCAGCGCGATCCGGACCGTGCGCTGCGGGTCAGTCCACGCGGAAGCCGCCTGCCAGCGTCCGAGCTCGTCCCAATGCCCGGAGGACAAAAGAACCTTTCCGTAGCCTAGTTGAGCCCACCAGGCGTGCCACGCGCGCCGCAAGACCCTGTCTGCCACGGCGCTGGGGACGTCACCGGACAGGACCGCGGGCTTCTTTCCAGGCGCCGCGTCAGTAATCCCGCCCGGCTGATACCCGAGGCAGGCCTGACACGCGCATTCCCCCCGCTTCGCACAGCCGCCTGCCCGGGCCGCTGCCTCGCATCGGCAACGCGGTGGCCCGGGCAGGAGTGCCGCGCTACTTGCGGAGGCTCTTCGTGTCGATGCGGAAGACCTGATGGCCGCGGTTCACATCGACGAAGAGCTTCACCTTCCCCGAGCCGAAGGTCAAAGTGACGACGGCCTCGGTGTTGCGGCCGATGCTGCCGTTGTCGGCGACCTTCCAGGCGAGCGGCACGTTCTGGGCGCGCAGGACGCCGTTGGCGTGGTTCTTCGCCTCCCAGGCGTTCAGCTTCTTCTGGAAGTCGGCGGTGAGGTAGTGGCTGCGCAGGGCCTTCCCGAGGTGGCCGCTGTCCTCGTCGATCAGCGCGTCGATGTAGGCGCCGTAGAAGTCGGCGACGCGGGTGAGGTTGTCGGACGGCTTGCCGCTGACGCTGCGCGGGGTCCCGGCGGAGGCCTGGACGGCGGTGCCAAGACCGAGGGCGACGGTGAGGCCGCCGGCGACGAGAGCGGTGCGGGTCTTACTGTTCATGTCTGTTCTCCGTTTCCGAATGGTCGAATGGCCGAATGGCCCAATGGCGGGGCGCTGCTGCGGAGGTCGGTTCCGGGCCGCCCCCCCCCGGCCCCGTGACGGGAGGAGGGCTCGTACGAGACCCTGACAACGCATGAGTGCAGTGCACGCGTCTCGGACGCCGCCTGCCGCCAGTTGGCCGGTCCGGCTCTGGTCGGTGCGACACCCAGAGCATCGGCGGTCACCGCAGCGCCGCGCAACGACTGACGCCCTCTTGGCGACGGTGGAACCATCCCAGCCCATCTGACGTGCAGGTATGTGAGTGCCTGGAATGCGGGATCGCAGACGGACAGCGGGGGAACAGTGCCGATTCGAGACGATGCTGAGGAGTTCGCGGCGCTGCTGCGCCGGCTGAAGGACCGCACGGACCGCAGCTACGGTTCCCTGGCCCGCCGCCTGGCCATGAACACCTCCACACTGCACCGGTACTGCGCGGGCGAGGCGGTGCCTCAGGACTTCGCGCCCGTGGAGCGGCTCGCGGCCTTCTGCGGGGCGACACCGCAGGAGCGGCTCGAACTGCACCGGCTGTGGCTGTCGGCGGTGGCGGCTCGGCAGCGGGCGCGTACGGCCGCTTCGGCACCGTCACCCGCAGCGGTCCCGGACCGGGCGCTCGCCGAGGAGAGCAGCCCCGCGGAGCAGCCCGGGAACGATCCCGACCCGGACAGGCCCGTCCCCTCACCCCCTCCGCGCCCCCGGTACCGCCGCCGGCGGATCCTGGCGTCCACCGCTGCCGCCTGCGCACTGCTCGCCGCAGCGGGCAGCGTGTCCACCCTGTCGGGCGGCCACTTACTTGAGGCGGACGCCTCCGGCTCCGCCGACCGGAGGACGACCGCCCCCGCACCCCAACCTCCGGCGAAACCGTCAGCCACCGCCTCCCCCTCCGCCTCCCGGAGGTCCGCGCCGCCCGACCCCCCGCAGAAGGCCCCCGCCCCGTCCGCCACCGGCAGCGGTCCCGCCTCGGCCGCGAAGCCGGCCACCGGCCTGCCCCTCACCTGGAGCGCCGACTCCCAGGTCTGGGACATGGGCTGCAGCTACGACTACGTCATCGACAAGCCGCCCGCACAGGTGCCTGCACCGCCGGTGCAGCAGGACGCCGGGGCGTGGGCGGCGAGGCAGGGCGCGGTACCCGGGCGGCAGACATTGGTGCAGGTCACGGTGCAGGGGCGGTCGTCCACGGCCGTGGTACTGGAGGCGCTGCGCGTCCGCATCGCCGACCGCGGTGACCCGGCCGTCGGGAACGCGTACGCCATGGACCAGGGCTGCGGCAGCGATCTGACACCCCGCCACTTCACCGTGGACCTCGATGCCGACCGCCCTGTCATCCGTGCGAGGAGCGGCAGCGACACAGGACACGCCATCGCGGCCGTGGACTTCCCGTACCGCGTCTCCGCCGAGGACGCGGAGGTGCTGCTGGTCGTCGCGGCGACACAGCTCTACGACGCCCGCTGGTACCTCGAACTCGACTGGTCCTCCCAGGGCCGCACCGGCACGATCCGCATCGACGACCACGGCCACCCGTTCCGCACCACCAGCATCAAGGGAGCACCGCACTACTGGTACGGCAACCGCGCAGGCAAGCGTGCCTGGGTCCCGTACGACGGCTGAAGACCTTCGTTCGGATCGCCCGGTGGACCAGAGGAAGATGGCGGCGACGTGAAGCCCATCTCCCACGCCTACGACGGGCCGGCGAAGATCCTGGCGGGGTTGCGCTCACACGACGCTCAGGCGGTCGATCGGCCGGCCGCTGCCCAGGTTCAGAACCGCAGCCCCAAGGACCACCCCGAGTTGGAGGGGGACCGCGAGAACGCCGACGGCTGCGCCCCGGGCATCGAACTCGCCCAACACAGCACAAGATCGCCGGATCGACAGGCAGAGTCGGGGCGGCAGGCGACAACGCGGCCATGGAGTCCTTCTTCAGCCTGCTGCAGAAGAACGTCCTCGACCGCCGCACGTGGGCCACCCGCCAGGAACTGCGGATCGCCATCGTGACCTGGATCGAGAGGACCTACCACCGACGCCGCAGACAAGCCTCACTCGGCCGGCTGACCCCCGTCGAATTCGAAACCGTCATGACCGTCCCGGCCCTCCGCGCCGCGTGACCGAACCTGTCACCCAACCCTGCATCAGACCCTTGAGTCGGTTGCTGAGAGTGTGTCTGGTGTTGGGTTGCCTGGAGGGTAACGGTGCCTCCAGGCAACCCCTTGAGGCTCTAGAAGAAACCGAGTTTCTGAGGGCTGTAGGAACAAAGAATGTTCTTCGTCTGCTGGTAGTGGTCCAGCATCATCTTGTGGGTCTCGCGGCCGATTCCGGACTGCTTGTAGCCGCCGAAGGCGGAGTGCGCGGGGTAGGCGTGGTAGCAGTTGGTCCAGACGCGGCCCGCCTGGATGGCGCGGCCAGCGCGGTACGCGGTACCGGTGTCCCGGGTCCACACGCCCGCGCCGAGCCCGTACAGCGTGTCGTTCGCGATCTTGATGGCGTCGTCGAAGTCGTCGAAGGACGTCACCGAGACCACCGGGCCGAAGATCTCCTCCTGGAAGATCCGCATCCGGTTGTCGCCCTCGAAGATGGTCGGCTGGACGTAGTAGCCGCCCTTCAACTCGCCCTCGTGCTCGATGCGTTCCCCGCCCGTCAGGACGCGCGCACCCTCCTGCCGCCCGATGTCCAGATAGGAGAGGATCTTCTCCAACTGGTCGTTCGAGGCCTGGGCCCCGATCATGGTGTCCGTGTCGAGGGGGTGGCCCGTCGTGATGAGCTCGGTGCGGGCGACCGCCGCCTCGACGAACTCGGCGTAGTGACCGCGCTGGATCAGCGCCCGGGACGGACAGGTGCACACCTCGCCCTGGTTGAGCGCGAACATCGTGAAGCCCTCGAGCGCCTTGTCACGGAAGTCGTCGTCCGCCGCCGAGACGTCGTCGAAGAAGATGTTCGGCGATTTGCCGCCGAGCTCCAGCGTGACCGGCTTGATGTTCTCGGCGGCGTACTGCATGATCAGCCGCCCCGTCGTCGTCTCGCCCGTGAACGCCACCTTCGCCACTCGCGGGCTGGAGGCGAGTGGCTTGCCCGCCTCCACACCGAAGCCGTTGACGATGTTCAGCACCCCGGGCGGCAGCAGGTCGGAGACGAGGCTCAGCCAGTAGTGGATCGAGGCCGGGGTCTGCTCGGCGGGCTTGAGCACCACCGCGTTGCCCGCGGCGAGCGCGGGCGCCAGCTTCCAGGTCGCCATCAGGATCGGGAAGTTCCACGGGATGATCTGCGCGACCACCCCGAGCGGCTCGTGGAAGTGGTACGCCACCGTGTCGTTGTCGATCTCCCCGAGCGACCCCTCCTGCGCCCTGATCGCGCCCGCGAAGTAGCGGAAGTGGTCGATGGCCAGCGGGATGTCGGCCGCCAGCGTCTCGCGGACCGGCTTGCCGTTCTCCCAGCTCTCGGCGACCGCCAGGGATTCGAGGTTGGCCTCCATGCGGTCGGCGATCTTCAGCAGGATGCCGGAACGTTCGGTCACGGAGGCGCGCCCCCAGCCCGGGGCGGCCGCGTGCGCCGCGTCCAGCGCCCGCTCGACGTCCTCCGCCGTTCCGCGCGCGACCTCCGTGAACGGCTGCCCGTTCACCGGCGAGGGGTTCTCGAAGTACTGCCCGCGGGCCGGCGGCACGTACTCGCCGCCGATGAAGTGGTCGTAGCGCGTCTGGTAGGAGACGATCGCGCCCTCGGTGCCGGGCGCCGCGTAACGGGTCATCCTGGTCTGCCTCCCTCAGCAGCGCTGTCCACCGTTGGACAGCTCTCGGCGCGAGACTAGACACGGCGACGTTGCAAGGACGTTGCGGAACGGGCCACCGATGGGTGGTGGGGGCCCGAAGCGGTCAGCGGGGTGCCGGACCGTGCCAGCCGGGCGGCGCCGCCAACTCCGCCTCGAGCGCGGCGAGCCGGGCCCGGGCCGTCGCGGTCGGCTGCACGGCGACGAGGGCCCGCCACACGTCCAGGTCGTCCTCGCCCCACGGCGTGTGCACCCAGTCGGCCAGCAGGTCGGGGGCGCGACGGGCGATCAGCGCGCTCCGCATTCCGTCGGCGAGACGCCGGCGCAGCCGCACCACCGCCGGCGCCTGTGAGCCGGGCAGCAGTGGACCGGAGTAGGCCGCGGCGGCCGCCGCGACCGCCCCTGTCTCCAACCGGTGCTGGACGGCCGCCGCGTCCGAGCCGACCGGAACGGTCAGCCGGTACGGTCGTGAGGCGAGCACCCCCGTACCGAGCACCCTGCGCAGCCGGGCCAGTTCGGCCCGCAGCGTCACCGGCGTCACCGACTCGTCCTCGTACAGCGCGCACAGCAACTGGTCCCCGGTCAGCCCCTCCGGATGACCGGCCAGCAGCACCATGATCTCGCTGTGCCGACGGCTCAGCCGAACACCGCGGCCACCGACCACCAGCCGGGCCTCGTCCCTGCCGAGCGCGGTCAACTCCGCCGCGTCGGCGGCGGGCCGACGCGGGGCGAGCAGCGCCAGCTCGGACTCGGCGGCCCGCGCCACCGCCCGCACGAAACCGAGGCTGTGCGGGTGCGCGAGCCCGTGCCCACCGGTGATGTCCACCGCGCCGAGCACCTCTCCCGTGCGCGGATCGTGGACCGGGGCCGCCGCGCACGTCCAGGGCTGGACGCGCCGGATGAAGTGCTCGGCCGCGAACACCTGCACCGGGCGGTCCAGCGCGACCGCCGTGCCCGGCGCGTTCGTCCCGACCGAGGTCTCCGACCAGCGCGCGCCTGGCACGAAGTTCATCCGGTCCGCCTTGCGCCGCGTTCCCGGATGCCCCTCCACCCACAGCAGCCTGCCGTGAGCGTCGCACACCGCGAGCAGATGCTCCCCGTCGGCGGCGTACGTGCCCAGCAGCTCCCGGAACAGGGGCATCACCGGCGCCAGCGGATGCTCCGCCCTGTAGGTGCCGAGGTCACCGTCGCCGAGTTCCACACTCGCGGTGCCGTCCGGCCCGACACCCGCCCGCGCGGAACGCCGCCACGAGTCGGCCACCACCGGACGCACCGGACGCGGCACCGTGCCCACCGCGGTGAACGTCTCGTGCGCCCGGCGCAGGGCCCGGACACGCTCGGCAGGGTCGGCTCCCGGTTCCAGGGCCACCCACGGATCGGTCAATGCGGCCTCCCCGGACGGCGATGCGGCTGTGGACATCGTCACTCCCGGTGCGCGACGGGACAACCTTTTCGCCCGGGCTCTCCGTCAGGCGAAGTTCACGAGTCTGATGTAGCGCACCCAGTCCCAGTTGGGCCCCGGATCGGTATGGTCCGTGCCCGGAACCTCATAGTGCCCGATGATGTGCGCGCGGTCCTTGGGGATGCGGTATCGGTCGCAGATCGCCGCGGTGAGCCTGGCCGACTCCTCGTACAGCGCGTTGGTGAAGAAGGCGGGCTTGTCCACCCAGCCCTCGTGCTCGATGCCGATGCTGCGGGTGTTGTAGTCCCAGTTCCCGGCGTGCCAGGCGACGTCCGACTCGCGGACGCACTGCGCGACCTGCCCGTCGGCGGACCGGACGACATAGTGAGCGGACACCTCCTTCTTCGGGTTCTGGAAGATCGCCAGGGTGCTGGCGTACGTCTCCTGGGTGACGTGGATGACCACCCGGTCCACCGAGTAGCTCGTGGGCCGGCTGGACGCCGTGTAGTTGGAGCTGCTGGCCGGCTGCCACTCGGCCTCCGGGTAGTCGACTGCCTGGGGCTGAGCGTCGACCCGCGTGGCGGGAAGCAAGGCATAGGGGACGACGGCCAGGGCGGCACCCTTGAGCAGATGGCGTCGGCTGGGGAGGAGCGGTCGTGCCCGGTCCATGGGCGGTGGCCTTTCTGTTGTGTGTGGGGGAGTGGTGCGGGTGTCGTGGGGAGGGGCGGGAGGCCGCTGGGCCGTCCGTGAGGAGGTGGGTGGTTCGGTCGGTGAGTGGGGGAGTTCGTACGGCCCGCGGCGAGTCTCGCTCACCGACGGCCGCTCCTCGTGGAGCGTGGCCATGCACGCGGAGTCGGTGTCACACGGATCGGTCAACGGGCGCTGGTCGGCCCGGGTGGCAGACCGGCCGGCAGCCCGCCTGCCGAACAGTGGTCAGGCGCGGGTCACTTCACCGGGTCGAGCCGGGCTATTCGGAAGGCGGCAAGCGCCCGACGTGTCGAACCGGTGGGCCTGACGTGCCTGTCCGGGACAGCTGGTGTTTCCCCCGTCATGAGAACCCCTTCATCACCCGAGATCCGCCGGCGACCCGACTCGACGGCGGCACCTCGTGTGAATCACGGTACGGGGCTCGCGTGTTGGGCAGAAGAGACTGGCGGGGTTCGGTGGACGCCCGGGGAATTGTGGAAAACTTCGCCACTCGATCGAGTGAAGTGGGCCTGAGATCAGACGCGTTCGGCCACGGCCGCCGGGTCGTCGAGGACGGACCGCACCACCGCGTGCGCGGCGCCCAGCAGCGGTCCCTCGGGGCCCAGCCGGGACACGGACACCGGACAGGCGGCACCCGCGGTCCGGCTCGCCAACTCGGCCTCCAGGGAGGGCAGGAGCCAGGGCGCGAGTGCGGACAGGGCACCGCCCAGCACGACGCTCCGAGGGTCGAGCAGGTTGACGGCGCCGGTCAGCGCGACGCCCAGCGCCCTGCCGGCATCCCGCAGCGCCCGCCGTACGTCCTCGTCGCCCGCGGCGGCGCGGGTCGCCAGCAGTCCGACCCGGCCTTCGCCCGGCTCAAGGCCGGCCGCCCGCAGCACGGCTTCCTCTCCCGCGTACTGCTCCAGGCAGCCGCGCCCGCCGCACGGGCACGCGGGCCCCTCCGGTTCGACCGGCACATGCCCCAGCTCGCCCGCGAAACCGCGCGTTCCGCGCAGCAGCCGCCCGTCGACCACCACGGCGGCACCGATGCCGATCTCCGCCGACACATGCAGGAAGTCACGCGGTGTGTCCTCGCCGAGCCAGAGTTCCGCGAGTCCGCCGAAGTTCGCCTCGTTGTCCACCGTCAGGGGCAGTCCGGGCGGCAGCAGGACGCCGAGATCGGTGTCGTTCCAGTCGAGGTTCGGGGCACGCACGACCGTACGACCGTCCCGTGCGACCAGTCCCGGCACCGCGACCGAGAGCCCCGCGGCCCACAGGTCCTGCCGCTCCGCCTCGGCGACGACCTGGCGTATCAGTGCGGTGAGTTCGCTCGCCACCGGTTCGGGGGAGCGGCCCCGGTTCGTTCCATGACGTACCGCCCGCGCCCGCACCTGGCCGCGCAGATCGACCACGCAGGCCGCGAGGTGGTCGACCCCGACCTCCGCGCCGACCCCGGCGGGGCCGTGCCCGCTGACGGCCAGCGCCGAACCGGGGCGGCCCACCCGGCCGGGCCGCTCGGGTCCCAGCTCATCCAGCAGTCCGGCCCGGACGAGTTCGTCGACGAGGGTGGACACCGCGGCACGGGTCAGTCCGATGCGTGAGGCGACCGCCGCCCGTGACAGCGGCCCCTCGTCGCGGACGGTGTGCATGACCCGGGCGAGGTTGCGGCGGCGCATGCCCTGCTGGGTGTCGGGCAGCGTGCGCCCCGGACCGGCGGAGTGGGCCTCGTGCAGCGGTGCGGTCATGCCTCCGTCGTCCTCGGTGTCGTTCTTGGTCGGTGTCCGCCGGCGCTCCGCGCCGAACGGTGCGGTGCGGGCGGACGGCCGCGGGACGGCCGTCCGCCCGTCGGCGGCCGTCAGGGGGTCCGCGTCCCGCGCTCCAGCAGCGGTGCCGCATCGGAGAGTACCCCGGAGATCCTGTTCAAGGTCGCCTCGTCGCGCTCCACCGCCTCGAGCACCGGGCCGTCGGCCGTGCGCCAGCGGCGGGCGACCGCGGCCGGATCCTCGCCGGTGAGCAGCCCCGCGGCCTGCGCCGCGGCGCCCAGCGCGACCAGCTCTCGGGCCTCGGGGATCTGTACCGGCCGCCCGGACAGGCGCCGCACGGTCTGCTGCCAGGCCGCGCCCCGGGCGCCGCCGCCGATCAGCAGCAGCGGGGTGGTGCGGTCGGCGTCCTGGTCGAGCACCAGGTCCAGCGCGCCGAGCAGGGCGTGCACGGCGCCGTCGTAGGCGGCCTGAAGCAACTGTCCGGGCGTGGTGTCGTGGCGCAGCCCGTGCAGCAGCCCGGAGGCGTTCGGCAGGTTCGGGGTGCGTTCGCCGTCCAGGTAGGGGAGCAGTGTGACGGACGTACCGGGTTCCACGGCCTCGCGGTCCAGACCGAGCAGAGCGGCGACCCGGTCCACGGCGAGCGTGCAGTTGAGAGTGCAGGCCAGCGGCAGCCAGTCACCGCGCGCGTCGGCGAAACCCGCCACCGTGCCCGTCGGGTCGGCCGACCGGTGGCGGGACACCGCGTACACCGTGCCGGAGGTGCCGAGACTCAGCACCGGTGTGCCCGGTCGCAGCCCCAGGCCCAGCGCGGCGGCGGCGTTGTCACCGGTGCCGGCCGCCACCAGCGTGCCCTTGGAGAACGGCAGGCCATGGCTGTCGCGCACGGTCCCCGCCACCTCGCCCGGGCGCACCACCCGGGGCAGCAGCGCCGGATCGAGCCCCACATGGGCCAGGGTCTCCTCGTCGTACGCCTCGGTCGTGGACGCCCACCAGCCGGTGCCCGAGGCGTCCCCCCGGTCGGTCGTGCCCTCACCCGTCAGATGCTGGGTGAGGTAGTCGTGCGGCAGGCGCACCGCCGCCGTCGACCGCGCCGCATCCGGCTCGTGCTCGGCGAGCCAGGCCCACTTCGTGACCGTGAAGGAGGCTCCCGGCACGCTGCCCGTGCGCTCCGCCCAGGCCTTCGGGCCGCCCAGTTCCTCGACGAGACGGCGGGCCTGCGGCGCCGAGCGTACGTCGTTCCACAGCAGCGCCGGCCGCACCGGGGCGCCCTGCGCGTCCAGAGTCACGAGGCCGTGCTGCTGGCCGGCGATCGACACGGCGGCGGCCTCGTGCGCCGCCTCCCCGCACTGCTGGAGCGCCGCGCACAAGGCGTTCCACCACTGGCGCGGGTCGCTCTCGCGGCCGTCGCCGGACGAGACGGTGTGCGGCGCCTGCCCGCTCGCCACGACCTGCCCGGTGGCCGCGTCGACGACGAGCACCTTGGTGGACTGCGTGGACGAATCCACACCGACGACGAGCGGACCCTCGGCTGCTGACATCGGCTCTCCCTCTTTCCGCGGCTCGCGGTATCTGACCTGCGGTTCTTTTGGTGTACACGGCCCGGCGACGCGGGTGTCGTCCCGGTCGGGGCCCTTGTTCCCTTCCCAGGGACGCGTCGGCATACTAATTTGTAAATCGCCATGACGAAATAGTCGCAAGCGAGCAAGGAGCCGCGGCATGAGCTACCAGCCCACCCCCGAGGACAGGTTCACCTTCGGCCTGTGGACCGTCGGCTGGCAGGGACGGGACCCGTTCGGCGATGCCACGCGCCGTGCCCTCGACCCGGTCGAGACGGTGCAGCGCCTGGCCGAACTCGGCGCACACGGCGTGACCTTCCACGACGACGACCTGATCCCCTTCGGCGCCTCCGACACCGAGCGCGAGTCGCACATCAAGCGCTTCCGGCAGGCGCTCGACGCGACCGGCATGACCGTGCCGATGGCCACCACGAACCTCTTCACCCACCCCGTCTTCAAGGACGGCGCGTTCACGGCGAACGACCGCGACGTGCGCCGCTACGCGCTGCGCAAGACGATCCGCAACATCGACCTGGCCGTCGAACTCGGCGCGAAGACGTACGTGGCCTGGGGCGGCCGCGAGGGTGCCGAGTCCGGCGGGGCCAAGGACGTGCGGGCAGCGCTGGACCGGATGAAGGAGGCGTTCGACCTCCTCGGCGAGTACGTCACCTCCCAGGGCTACGACATCCGCTTCGCCATCGAGCCCAAGCCGAACGAGCCGCGCGGCGACATCCTGCTGCCCACCGTCGGCCACGCGCTCGCGTTCATCGAGCGCCTGGAGCGCCCGGAGCTGTACGGCGTCAACCCCGAGGTCGGCCACGAGCAGATGGCCGGGCTCAACTTCCCGCACGGCATCGCCCAGGCGCTGTGGGCGGACAAGCTCTTCCACATCGACCTCAACGGCCAGTCCGGCATCAAGTACGACCAGGACCTGCGCTTCGGCGCCGGTGACCTGCGCGCCGCCTTCTGGCTGGTCGACCTGCTGGAGAGCGCCGGCTACGAGGGCCCGCGCCACTTCGACTTCAAGCCGCCGCGGACCGAGGACCTGGACGGCGTGTGGGCCTCGGCCGCCGGCTGCATGCGCAACTACCTCATCCTCAGGGAGCGTTCGGCCGCCTTCCGGGCCGACCCGGAGGTCCAGGAGGCCCTGCGCGCTTCCCGGCTCGACGAGCTGGTGCAGCCCACGGCGGCGGACGGCCTCGAGGCGCTCCTGGCCGACCGCTCGGCCTTCGAGGACTTCGACGTCGAGGCGGCCGCCGCGCGCGGGATGGCCTTCGAGCGGCTCGACCAGCTCGCGATGGACCACCTGCTGGGTGCGCGCGGCTGACGCGGAGGCCTCCGGCTTCTGGGCACACACACGCGCGTGTGTGCCCAGAAGAGTCCGCACGCGTGTGAGTGAGCCTCGCTCGTCCGGCGCTCGCTCCTCCTTCAGAATGGAGAGCGGCCACGGCGCGACCAGTAGGGGTGCGCCTCAGGGGCGTCTCAGGGTCGCGGTCCGGAACCGCCGGGAGCACGGGCCCGTTCTCACAGCAGAGAGCGGCAGTGGCCGCGAAGGAGGCGACAGATGTCGAAGAACGCGAAGATCGCCGCTGGTGGAGTGGCGGTCGGGCTCATTCTGCTGATCTGGCTGCCCTGGTGGGTCGCCGTCCTGATAGTGCTCGGAGTCCCGGCCGCCGCATACCTGGCCCTGGACCCCTCGCAGCGACGCCGGCTGCGCCGTGTCACCCGCAAGGAGCTCGGCCGCTGAAGCGCTCCCGTCCCCGCCGGCTCCTACCAGGGGCGCAGGAGCCGGCCACATCGCCGCTCGCAGGCCGACGGTCCGGTCCACGGGCGTCCGGACATCGCGCTGAACCCACGCCACCAGCGTCGGACTCCGGCGGTCGTCCCCTCTGAGGACAGGGGCTCAGAGGGGACGTACCGCCAGCTTGTCGAGGGCTTCCAGCAGGCCCGGAAGCTCCGGCCCACGACCGATCGGCAGGACTTCGCCGGGCTCGTCGTCGAGGAGCACGAAGGCGATGTCGTCGGTGCGGGCCACCATCGACCAGCCCGGACCGTCGGCCCGCAGGGTACGCGCGTCGCCGGGCGCGAAGGACGACCGGACCCGGCCCAGCGGCGGCGGCGCGTCCACGTACGCGCGTGCCTCCGCCAGCACGCGCCGGATGCCGCTGTGGCTCGGAGAGGCACTGCCACCCGTTCCGTCCGCCGGTTCGCCGGTCCCGTGGGCCGACGCGCTCGACGGATCGTCGCCGTCCGCGGCGCGGGCGCTGTCTGCGGGAGCGAGGAACTCCACGTCGTCGAGCTGCTCGCGCCACACCGCCCACTGCAGCGCGATCTCGTCGGCGCCCAGACGGCGCTGGGCAGGTCCCCAGACACCGGTGTCGGGCGGGGACAGCGGGGTCCCGCCGGAGGACTCCGGGTCCGGGTCGTGCGGCGCGGGCACGCCGGGAGCCGCCACGGCAAGGGCCAGGGGCCAGCCCGGCAGGGCGGCGACGACGCTGTGCTCGTCGGGCGACAGGTCGTACTCCATTCCGCAGTCCCAGGACGCGATGGCCACGGCGACCAGCGACACGTCGTCGACGGCGACCGTCCACCGCGCCCCGTCACCGTCCTGGCCGAGCACCAGGCCGTACCCGTCGGCGAGCGGTGCCAGGCCGAGCGCCGCACAGGCCTCCGGGTAGTCGTCCCCCAGGACGCTCGGAAACTGCGCAGGCGTCAGCAGTACCGCCGTGAGCACATACAGAGCGTCGTCCGCGGTGGCGACCTCCTCTTCCGTCCCGGCCATCCCAGCCTCCCCATCGGTTCGTCCAACGGCGCGCACCCTAGTGCGAGGGCAAGGCCGTTGTCACGACTCCCGTGCACACTCGGACCTGCGGTTCCTCACCCGGAGACCGTGGGGCCGGTGAGGCCGGACGGCGGTCAGTCCTCGCGTACGGCCAATGCCATGAAGCGGGCGTCCTCGTCGACGTAGGAGGTCATGCGCCATCCCGAACCGGCGAGGAGCGGGCGGAGGGTGGGTTCCGCACGCAGGTCGTCCGGCGTGATCCGCCGGCCCTGACGCGCGGCGAGCGCCGCACGGCCGATCGGATGGAAGAGCGCCAGCGTGCCGCCGGGACGTACAACGCGCCGCAACTCGCGAAGGTTCTCCGCGGGGCGAGGCAGGTGAGCGATGAGGCCCGCCGCGAACACGGCGTCGAAAGACCCCGACACGAGTGGCAGCGCGCCCACATCCGCGAGTAGCAGCAGTCCTTCCCTGTCCCGCCCGGCCCTCACGGCGGCCTCCACCATGGCCCACGTCAGATCGGCGCCTACGACGACGCCGGAAGCGCCCACGGCCGCGCGCAGAGGGGGCATGGCGCGCCCCGTGCCGCAGCCGGCGTCGAGGACGCGGTCGCCCTCGTGCAGGCCGAGCTCGGCGACCGCGGCCGCATAGGCGGGACCATCGTCCGGGAACCGGTTGTCCCAGTCGGCGGCGCGGGCGGTGAAGAACTCCTGGACACGTGTGTGGTCGTCGCTCATGTTCCGCATGATCCCCCACCGGGGCGGACGGATCCCGGGGATGCGGATGCTCGTCGGGCTGGTCGAGTGCACCGGGCGGATCGCGGGATCGCACCACCCGGCTCCTCGACTCCACGTGCCGAAGGCGACCGGCCGCATACGACCCGACCCGCGGGAGCCCCTCCGCCGCCGTCCGGTCAGTCGGCGATATCCCTCATCGCCATCACCTTGTCGACCCTGACCCTGACCAGGACTTCGCCCGGCACGCCGTTGCGGGCTCCGAACTCCTCGCCGCGCTCCTCGCCCATGTACCGGCTGCCGATGCGGGTGGCCCACTGCCGGAGTTCGTCGAGGTCCTCCGAGAGCCGGGCGCGGCCCTGCAGCACCACGAACGTGAACGGCGGCCGTTCGTCGTCCACGCACAGGGCGACCCGGTCGTCACGGGCCAGATTTCGCCCCTTCACGGTCTCCTTGCCGGTGTTGAACACCACGTCGTCGCCGTCGAGCAGGAACCAGATCGGCGCGACATGAGGGCTCCCATCGGCCCGTACGGTCGACAGCTTGCCGGTGCGGGTGCCGTAAGAGACGAAAGCCCGCCATTCCTCATCGGTCATCTTTTGTGCCATGGCGCCCATCCTCCTTGCCGGGACAGTGGCGGTGGGGAAGGCTGGCGGCAGATCCTCCGGTCTGGGGGGAAGAGATCACACGGGGAGACCGCATCATGGCGCAGAACCAGACATTGAGCTGGCTGCTCGACGATCTGACTCAACGCGTGGAGCACGTACACCACGCCTTAGTACTGTCCACCGACGGACTGGTGACGGGGACGAGTACGGGGCTGCGACGCGAGGACGCGGAACATCTCGCGGCTGTCTCGTCCGGCCTGCACAGCCTGGCCAAGGGCTCGGGACGCCACTTCGGGGCGGGCGGGGTACGCCAGACGATGGTCGAGTTCGACGACGCGGTGCTGTTCGTCACCGCCGCAGGAGGGGGCAGCTGCCTGTGCGTCCTCAGCGGAGCGGAGGTCGACATCGGCCAGATCGCCTACGAGATGACCCTGCTCGTCAACCGGGTCGGCGAGCACCTCGACGTCGTGGACGCCCGCCGGCCTGAACGGACGTCGTCGCCAGACCTCTGACCTGCTCTTTCGCTGTTCCCTCGCGGAGTTATCCACAGGCTCGTGCCGTCGATCCCGTCACCGGCTACCGTTTTTCGCAGGTGATCGCAAACGGCGCGATCCCGACACTCCACGGGGGAGACCAGTATGTCCGGCAACACCGTCACGCATGAGGTCACGTCAACTGTTCCGACGGCTGCCACCATGGGCCGAGCACCTTTCTCACAGAGCCGGGCGGCTCGCGAACTGGGCCTCAAACGCGGCGAGTTCGACTTGGCCGTGCACCTCGGCCACATCCGCACCCGTGTCGCTGAGGGAGGAAACAGCCGGCAGGTCGACCGCTCCGAGGTCGAACGGCTGCGTGGGGAGGAGGACTTTCCGGAGGCGCTGCGCAAGAGGGTGGCGACCGTGGGGACCAGGGAGGGCTCGGCGATCATGGAGGTGACCGTCGCCCGGTTCACCCGTCTGGCCAGGCTGGGCCTCCTGGTTCCGGTGGCCTTCCACCTCAACCGCTACCGGGCCGTGGTCTGGCGGTACCTGGCCGACGAACTGTGCGAGTTCGCCGGCGACGCGAAGAACGCCCCGCTGCTGAGTCGACCCCTGCCGGAAAGGCTGCGGGGCCAGTTGGACACCGGCCTGGACCTGCGCCCCCGCAACTGGCGCGGACGGCACCTGGGCTTCCTGCTGGGTCAGGCCGGTGATCCGTGGGAGCGGGCGGGCGCCCTGGCCTCGTTGCTCGACCTGATCCAGATCTCCGAGATCGTCACCGACCCCTACGAGCGTTCCCATCTGAGCCGCTTCCGGCCTCCACCACCCGCCCATGGCACTCCCGGTTCGCCGGCCGCCCACCTGACCGAGCGGATCACGACGGCGCAGGACCCCGACGAGATCGGCCTGCTCCGAGCAGACCTGGAGCGGGCGGTGCGGGAGGCACGCATCCAGCGGGCCGCGCCACGCCCGGCCTCACGACACCCCGACCCGCATCCGCACCACGACGACTCACACCGGCATCCGGACATGCACCGGCATCCGGACACCCACCGACATCGGGACGCACATCGGGACACGGACGCACACCCGCGCTCGGCACGGCACCGGTGTCCGCCCGCGGCCGAGCATTGCGAACGGCGCCGTCCCGTCGAAATCTCCCGGCCGGCACGCGGCCTGCTCGGCAGGCTCTTCCGCAGAGCCACCTGAGTCGCGCCCGCCGGCCCCTGACCGTCCGACGGACCGATGCGGCGAGAGCGCGCCCGTCCGCCTGCACCGCGCGGAACAGGTCTCGGGCCCGAGCCCGGAAGTACGCGAGTCCGTGGACCGACAGATGCAGGGAGTCCGGGACCGGCTGGTCCACGATCGCCGCCGCCTCCACGTGCTTGCCCATCTCGGTTCGGGCGCGCAGCAGCGTGGCGACGGGCGCGTAGGCGAAATGGCTCCGCCGTGGATCGGGCAGCCCCTCCAGAGCATCGAGTGCATGCTCCTCGGCACCTTCGAGGTCTCCCAGCCGCAGCAGTCCCTGCGCCTTCATCGCCGAGAACAGCGCTTGCCAGCCCGGAGCTTGCAGGCGCAGCGACTGGTCCAGGAACACCCGGCACCAGTGCACACTCCGGGCTGCCTTCTCCGAGCAGGTCAGGGCGATGAGCGCCTGCACGATCGGCGGGATCGTCGCGGGCGTCAGCGTGGTTGCCTGCAGAAATCGCTCGAGGTCCATGGTGTTGGCGTCGAAGGACACATAGGAGTGTGCCTCGCCCAGCTCGTCGAGTTGCGTGGAGTGGTCGGACCGCGGTACGAGCGGAGCGCCCGCCGTGGGCTCGGGAGAGGCGCCCCACGCGGTGCGCGCATGCCCGGACCCGAGGCCGGCCGTGGAGAGCCGTTTCCGCATCTCTGCGGCGTCGGCGATGCGTCCCTGTGCCGTGAGCAGGTGGAGCAGGGGCAGGATCTGCGCGGCCGGCACCGGATGGGCGCGTACCGCTTCCGTCGCTTCGCAGAGGTACCGCTCGGACAGCCCCGGGTCGACGCGCCACAGGATGGTGGACAGCCGAAGCTTGATGGCCACTTGCTTCTGCGCGTCGGCACACAGGTCGTGCGCCAGCTCGAGCAGGGCGGAGGCACGGCAGATGTCCTCCTCCCTCACGGCGTTCTCCGCTCCGGCTCGCAAGACGCCCTCGGCCCAAGGCGGTGCGTCCTCGAGAAGCCCGTTCTCGTAGGAGTCGAGGAGGTGCTGGGCCACCTCGTTCGCGTCGGCGTCACTCTCGTACCGGAGCTCGGCCGCGGTCCGGCCGACGTGCTGGACGCGGCCCTGCGGCCGGTGCGGGACGGAGGCGGCGGCGAACTGTACATCGCGGGTGCGCAGTTGGCCCGCGGCTACCACGACCGTCCGGGGCTGACCGCCGAGCAGTTCACCGCCGACCCGTTCGAGCCACCCGGCTCCCGCGTGTACCGCACCGGTGACCTGGTGCGCTGGAACCGCGAGAGCCTCGCACAACCGGGCCACAGGAATGGCATACGATGCGCGCGGACCTCAAGATCACATAAGAGGATGTGCACGTCATGGCAATCCGCGCCCCGCATCGTTCCCTTCGCGGCATATCCGCCGTCGCTGCCCTGCTCGCGATCGGCGCGGTGGGATGCTCGGACGTCTCCGACGCCGTCGACAGCGTCAAGGACGGCGCGAAGAAGGCGGCTCGCCAGCGCTCGGTGTTCTCGCTGGACATCGGTGACTGCTACAACCCGACAGGCAAGGCCGAGGGGACGGCGTACGCCGTCGAGATCGTGCCCTGCGGCGAGGCGCACAAGGGCCAGGTCGTCGGCGAGTTCGCGATCGACAAGGGCAAGGAGTACCCCGGCGACGACGGGGTCTCGACGATCGCGGACAACCGCTGCCCGGTCGAGGCGCAGAAGTACGCCCCGGACACCTGGGCGCTCCCCAAGGGCGTCGCCCTCTTCTACTACACCCCGACCAAGGAGAGCTGGGCGACGGGTGACCGCGCGGTGAGCTGCACCTACACCGCGGAGAAGGGCACGTTCAGCGGCTCGCTGGACACCGCGAAGTCCCTCAAGCCCGAGCAGACCACGTACCTCAAGGGTTCGAACGCGGTCTATGAGGCCCTGTGGGCGAACCAGCCCGAGAAGGACACCGTCGAGGACGACCTGGTCGGCTACAAGGTGCAGGCCAAGGCCGTCGCGGCCGCCCTCGACGCACACGTCAAGGGCCTGGGCGGCATCGAGGGCACCGAGGTCGGCAAGCTCCGCGCGACGCTGACGAAGGCGGCCGGGAACTGGAAGAAGGCCGCGAACGCCGCCGACGCCGACGCGTTCTACATCGCCTACAGCCCGGCGTTCACCGACATCGACCCGAACAAGTCGGTCGCCGCCCGCAAGGAACTGGGCCTGGCCACCTCCGTCCCGGCCGACGATGCCGAGGTCTGGGCGGACTGAGGCTCCGTCGGGTGGCGGGGCCGTGTCCGTCAAGGGCCCGGCCCCCTCTTCCCGGTGCCGCATCAGGTTCGGCGGGTCGGTGGACGAGGAGGGGGCCTTGGCGGACACGAGGAACGAGGTTTTGTATCGAACCGGGCATGGCTGACCGGCGAGCAGCCGGCCTCCCTCATGGACGCGCTCGGCCATCCCCTACGAGGTGTACAGCGACTGCAACCTGGTCACCCGGCCCTTCCCGTCGAAGCTGAGGTCGTACCCCAGCCCCGAGCGGGAGGAGCTCGGCTCGGCCATCAGCCGGTTGACGAACTCGGTCTGGGAGTAGGGGTAGGGGTGGGAGCTGTCGCCCAGCGGGACCGACAGCAGCACCCGGGCGTCTGTGGCCATGAGCACTGTGGTGTAGGGCCCTTCACCGGGGACGATCAGCCACGCCTCGTGCGGGTCTGTGACGGCCACCTTCCGGGCCGTCCGCACTGACAGGTAGGTCCGCCCGCCGCTGATCCAGCCCTCACGTATCTGCATGAACTGCTTGGTACCGGCCCAGCGTGTCGTGCCGGCCGAGGCGGTGTCGCCGCTGGGCGCGGTGGGCGCGGTCGTCGCGGTGGGCGGGGTCGTCGTAGTAGCCGGGACCGTCGCGGTGGGCGGGGTCGTCGCGGCGGCCTGTCCGGACGCCGACGCTGAAGCCGTCACCGGTGTTGCCGGGGCAGCGACGTCCGCCTGCCCGTCGCCTCCCTTGCCGGTGCATGCGGTCAGGGCGAGAGCGGTCAGGGCGAGAGAGGTCAGGGAAAGGGCACTGGTTCGGCGGCGAGAAGTGAGCACGGCAAGGTCCCATCGGATCAGATGCAGTCGGGATACATGAGCTCTACGCTCTGGGCCGCCTCTGGGTTGCACTTCGATGCCGTGAATGCGGCGGCGGCCTCAGTCGGTCTCCCGCAAGGACTCCACCCGGCCCTCGCTGTTGTAGTCGATCGCGAACATCCACCGCGGCCCGGCAGCCAGCCGGCTCACCAACTGGTCCAGCTGCATATCCGCAGGGGACCCGCCGGAGAGTTGCCGGGCTTCCACCAGCGTCCCCTGCGGCAGGGTCAGCGTGTGCACCACACCCGTGGGCACCGTGGTCCCCCGGACGGTACGGAGCTGCTCGACGGTGACCCGCACCATGTCGCCCTCCGCCACCGCGCCGTACACGTAGCCCAGTTCACTGGCGTACTCCTCGCCCGGTGCGGGCGACGGCGGCACGAAGCCTGAAACGGTCGGCGCCGGCGCGATCGCGGCCGGCTCCGACACCCGGCCGACTCGGACCAGCGACAGACCGCCCACCACCACAGCGACGGCCAGCAGCGCCCCGCCGAACGCCACGGCTGCCCGTCGGCGGCGCATGCGCTGCTCACCACGGGCCCGCACCCGGTGCGCGGCAAGCGGCATCACCTGCTGCCGGCCCGACTCTGCGAGTCCGGCCAGGTTCCGCTCCAGTTCTGTCCTGTCAACCATGCCTCACCTCCGGCAGCCGGGTCGTCCGCACATCGAGGTCCGTATCGGCCAGCAGACGTGCCAGCGCGGCCCGTCCGCGGTGCAGGTGCGCCTTGACCGTGCCGACGGGGCAACCGGTCTCAGCAGCCACCTGCTCCACCGTCAGGTCACACAGATGATGCAACACCACCGCCCGCCGCTGCGCCTCGGGGATCCGCCGCAGTGCCTGGACCAGCAGCACGTGGTGCGGTTCCGGCGGCGGTACGGCGGCGGGCGGACCCTGCCGCCGGGCGAAGGCCAGCGCGGTGCGCGCCCGCCGCCACCGACTGACCGCCAGCCGCCAGGCCACCGTGCGCACCCACGCTTCGGGGGCACCGTTCAGGTCCAACTCGGACCAGCGTTCCCAGGCCCGGGCGAATGCCTCCTGCACCACGTCCTGAGACTCAGCCAGGTCACCTGTCATCGCGTACAACTGGCCGACGAGCCGGCCGACGCTCGCGGTGTAGAAGGCGTCAAAATCACGCTCGTCCACACCGCGCCCCGGCACATTCTGTGGTGGTGGTCGCATACCCCTACTCACGCTGAACGGTGGCCGCGCGGCTCCAGTGGAGTCTCCCCCGTGATCCTGGACGACGGCCAGACGGTGGACGTCACCGCGTCACTCTGGTTGGGGGCGTCCCACAGGAGGCCGACTCGGTGAGGTGGAAGGTATATCCAAGTCAGTCTTAGTGGAGTACGCGCGGGTTTCCGTCGGACGATCGACGACCACAAAGCCGCATCTCAGCAGGTAGACCACCACATTCTCCCGCCTCAACCTCCGATGTGAGATCTCCGCAGTAACTCTCGTGCGTCCCGTGCCGGAGTCGGCCGTGCCGGTGAACCCGGCTTCGGTGTCGGTCGAGACCGGACTCGCGGACGTCGTCACGCTCCAGCGGCGCCGCCAAGCCCGCATGTCCGCGGACGACGAGGAGAGCTTCTTCCTCGACACGCTCTCGGAGTACCAGTGGGCGCGCGACGCGGCTGGCCTGGCGCCGACGACGCTCGACGGGCTGATCAAGCCGGTGATCGAAGTCTGTGAGTACTACGGTACGGTCCCCTGGCAGCTGACACCCCGGGAGGTCGACAAGTACTTCGCGGGCCCCGGCAAGCGGGCACAGTCGACACTGCGCGGAAAGATCAACAAGATCGACGCGTACTTCGTCTTCCTCGAGCAACGGTACGCGGGTGAGATCATGCGCCGCTTCGGAGCCACCGTCGAGTCTCCGATCGACCCGTTCAACCGGCCGCGCCACCGAGGGGACTTCGGGCTACGCATCCCGCCGTCCCGGACTGCGATGAAGGACTTCTTCGCCCGCTGGCGCGAGGAGTTGCCGAACGCACGGAAGTACGCGGTCGCCTGCCGCGACTACGTGATGACGAAGATCGCCTACCTGTCGGGAGTGCGGGCGGCAGAACTGTGCGGAGTCTGCCTCGGCGACATCCACTGGGAGCACGGCCGGTGGGGCCGGTTCGTCGTCCTCGGTAAGGGCGCCCACGGCTCCGGCCCTCGCCCGCGGGAGGCGTACCTCTTCCAGGAGGGCCGTGCCCTGCTGTGGTGGTACATCGAGGAGATCCGGGGCGAGTTCGGGGACGACGCCGAGCATCCGCGGGCGCCGCTGTGGCCCTCAGAGCGCAAGCCGAAGGAGATCGCCGACCTGAACGTTCCGATCGCGCCGGCGATCGTGCGCTCCACGTTCCGAAAGGCGTTGCACACTGCGGCCTCGCACTCCCTCACGGGTCCGGTCACCGATCTGTTTCCGCACCTGCTACGGCACGCCTGCGCGACCCACAACTACGAGCGTTGGATGACACTTTGGGAGATCCAGAAGGTTCTCGGGCGCGACTGGGCGACGACGACTCTTCGGTACATGGCGACCGCTCACGCTGACCCAGAGCTCGCGAATCTGGCGGCCAGCTCCCGGGCGGCCCAGCGACTGGTGGTGGACAAGGGGAACCTTCGGTGAAGTGGAATCCGCGGATGGTGGCCGCCCAGCGGGACCTGTGGCGGCCGACCGAGGTGCTGGCAGCCTTTCAGCAGGCCGGGTTCAACCCGTCGCTGAGCAAGGTGGCGGCGCTGTGGAGCGGTACGCCGGTGACGGTGCGCCTCGATGACCTGGACAAGATGTGCGCCGCACTGAATTGCTCGGTCGCCGACCGGCAAGGGCGGGCCGTTCGAGGCGTTCCCGGTCGGCGACGGCCAGGCGCCCGACTACGACGAGCGACGGCCCGCTCTGCACACGAGCCGCGGACAGGAAGCGCTGTTCACCAGCCGGCGCGACTGGGCCCCGGTGTTGGCCCGGCTGCGGAGTATGCCTTCGGGCGAGCCGCCGCTGACCGAGACTGCCCAGTGCCTTCTTGAGGAGTTCACCCGCCATCGACCGGGGCAGCGGACGGACTACCGGAAGAACACCCGCACGCTCACGATCCTCCTGTACTGGCTCGGCGCCGAGACGGCCGTGTTCGAACGCGACGTGCACGACCTCGCCCGGATCGACGTGAACCTCGCTGCCAAGCCCGTCTGCCAGTTCCTGCGCGCCCGGGGTCTGCTGGTGGAGGACCCCGACCTGCGTCGGGACGCGAATCTGGCGTGGATCGAGTCGACCCTCACCGCCCTGCCGGAGACGGTCGCGAGTGAGGTGGGCACCTGGGTGAAAGTCATGCGCGAGCAGGGCCGCCGCGAAGGCGAGCCCCGCGGGTACGACGGCATCCGCCGCTACCTCACCACGCTCCAGCCCACCCTCACCGCGTGGACCACGACGGCCGACGTGAAATCACTGAGGCAGATCACGAAGGACCACGTCGAGAACGCCGTGGACGGCTTGTCCGGCTACGCCCGCCGAGGGCTGGCCACAGCCCTGCGAAGCCTGTTCCGCGCGCTCAAACGCGAACGAGTAATCTTTCGCAACCCCGCCCGGGACCTCCCGGTCGGTGACCCCAAGGGGATCCCGAAGTCCCGGTCCCCCCGACCTCCTGATGGGGCTACTCGACTATGCGTCGACGCCGCTCGGCCGCCTCGTGGTCGCCTTGGCCTCTATCCACGCACTGCCCGGACACGAGATCCGAACCCTGCACACGACGGACCTCAACCTCTCCCGTGGCACCCTCGAAGTACGACGCGGCCTGCTGCGGCACACCCTCTACATGGAGGAGCTCACCCGCCAACTCGCCGCCGACTGGACGGCCTAACGCCACCTGCGGTGGCCCGCCTCGGCCAACCCCCACCTGCTGGTCAGCCAGAAGACCGCTGTCGATCCGGACCACCCGGCCGTCAATATCGGCACGCTACGCGCGGCCCTCCCTAAGGGCCTGACCCTCGGCGGCCTGCGCCAGGACCGGATCCTCAACGAGGCATTCGAGAGCGCTGACCCCCTCAAGCTGATGCGGCTGTTCGGCATCACCGAGCAGACCGCCATGCGCTATGTCGGCGCCGCCCACCCGGAGCGAACAGCCAAGCTACCTCGGTAGGCGTCACATGGAACGGCGGCCCGGCCCCGCGCGTGTGTGCGCGGGGCCGGTTTCTGGCGTCAGTACACGTCACCTTGCCTGCTGGTTGGTCACTTCGCCTGGGCGAGCCAGACCGCGTCGGGACCGGCCGGGAATCGCAGCTGGCCGGTCGTGTCGTGCACGGCTCGCCACACCGCCTCGGCGACATCGGTCTCCTCGGTGAACAGGTCCTGGCCTGTGAAGGAGTCCATGGCCTTCTTCGCCCACGGTGCGTAGGGCGCCGGGACCAGCTCGTCCAGTGAGGCGCCGTTCGTCGCCCTGGTGGCGAAGTTCGTCGTCAGGCAGGCGCCCGGCTCGACCGTCTTCGCCTGCACACCGAACGGCGCGAGTTCGAGCGCGAGGGACGAGGTGAACCCCTCGATGGCCATCTTGCTCGCCTTGTAGACGGCTGAGAGCGGCATGTGGCCCAGCACCACGCTGGAGGTCACGTTGACCACCACGCCGGAGCCGCGCTCGCGGAACTGGGGCAGCACCGCCTGCGTGGTCGCCATCACACCGAAGGTGTTGGTCTCGAACACTTCCCGTACCTGGGCCATGGGGGTGCCCTCGAACACACTGATCGAGGGGACGCCCGCATTGTTGACCAGGACGTCGATGGGCCCCGCCGCCTCGAGCGCGGCCGTGATGCTCGCGGGCTTGGTCACGTCGAGTTCGACGACGCGAAGCCGGTCCGACTCGGGCAGGACGCCCGCACGGGGGGTGCGCATCGTGGCGATGACGTTCCACCCCTGCGCGTGGAAGTGGAGGGCGGTCGCCCGGCCGTATCCGGACGACGTACCCGTGATCAGAACTGTCTTCATGCTGTGCCCCTCGGCGATGTGATGGGATCCGCGGAGCACAGGCACTTTCCTGCTCCGCAGAAGAACTGGCAACCCCATTGAATCGCTCTGACCTGCGGAAATAGCAGAACTATCCTCGCACACCCTTGCATAATCCTCCTCCGCAGTTGCATCCCCGCTCAGGGCAGGACACCGGCGGGGGCGCGCACGGCATCGCGCAGGCGGGCGGCGTCCCGGCTGGGCGGCGCGCCGAACTGGCGGCGGTACTCCCGGCTGAACTGGGAGGGGTTGTCGTAGCCGACGCGATGGCCGACTCCGGTGACATCGCCCGGGTGGGTGGCGAGCAGTAGCCGGGCTTCCTGGAGCCGGATCTGCTTCTGGAACTGGATGGGGCTCATCGCGGTCACGGCCTGGAAGTTGCGGTAGAAGGCGGAGGCGCTCATGCCGGACATCCGGGCCACGTCCTCGACTCGGAAGGGCTGCGCGTAGTTCTCGCGGATCCAGCGCACGGCCCGGGAGACATGACTGAGGCTGCTGTCGGCGAGGCCGAGCTGGCGGACCGTCGCCCCCTGCTCACTGGTGATCAGGCGCCACAGGATCTCGCGTTTGACCAGCGGGGCCAGTACGACCCGGTCGCGGGGCTCGTCGAGCAGCCGCAGCAGCCGGACCACCGCGTCGAGCAGCGCAGGCGGGGCGTCACTGACGGCGATTGCCGAGGGCGTGCCCCCGCCGGCGTGGGGGGCGTCTCCGGGGCCGGCCTGGAGGAGCAACTCGGCGACGGCGGACGGTTCCAGCGTGAGCCCGAAGCCGAGCGCCGGCTGTTCGGGCTCGGCCTGGGTGAACTGTCCGGTGACGGGCAGGTCGACGGATGCGACCAGGTACTGCCCGGGACCGTACTCGTAGACCCGGTCGCCGAGAGCGAGTCGTTTGGCGCCCTGAGCGATGACCGCCAGCACCATGCCGGACATGGACGGGGCCGGGGGGTCCGGGCGGTCGACCTTCGAGACGAGGACGCCGTCGATGGCGGTGGTCCAGTCGGGCCCGGCGTGCCGGGCCAGCAGGATGCGGAGCTCTTCGAGGTGCATGCGTCCATTGCAGCACCGCCTCGGGCCATAGCTCCCGCACTCGCGAGGATCATGCAAGTGCGGGCGAGCATCGTTCTAACGTTTCCGCAGGTCAGGTGGATTGAATGGAATCACCGCACTCCACCACTGACCGAGAGAGCAACCATGATCGCCAACTATGGCTTCAGCGCCACCCTGACCGCCAGGCCCGGCCTGGGCGACCGGCTTGTCGACCTGCTGCTGACCGGCCTGAACCAGGGCAGCCCCGGCGCGAGCGAACACTGCGTCGTCTACCTGGTCTCCCGCTCCGCGTCCGATCCCGACATCGTCCACGTCACCGAGGGATGGACCAGCGAGGACGACCATCACCGGATCTTCGCCGGTGCGGCCGCCCAATCCATCGTGGCGCAGATCGACCCGCTGCTGGCCAAGGAGCCCGAGTACACCGACTACGTCCCGGTCCGCGGCAAGGCCGCCTTCTAAAGCCCCGATCAATCCCCCCGGCCTGCCGCCGCGGCGCCCGCCGAGGCGCCACCCTCATCGCCCGACGGTCCGGCACCACCCACGAAAGGCAACAACCATGACCACGGCACGACCCGCCCTGGACCCCGAACTGCGTGAGCTCCTAGCCGACATGCCCCTCATGTCCCGGCTCAACCCGGAAGTCCTCGCGCAACTGCGCCAACTCCCCTCGCCACCCATCGAACCCCTCCTCGAACACCGACAGGTCGACCGGCGCGAGCTCACCGTGCCCGCCAAAGACGGTGCCCCGATCCCTCTGTCGGTCCTCAGCCCCGCGAGCCCCGCGAACTCCGATCGCACCACCGCCGCACCCTGCATCTACTGGATCCACGGCGGCGGGATGGTCATGGGCGACCGCTTCTCCCAGATCGACATCCCGCTGGAGTGGCTCGACCAGTTCGGCGCGGTCGTAGTCTCCGTTGACTACCGGCTCGCGCCGGAGGCCACCGGCACCGTCCTGGTCGACGACTGCTACCGGGGATTGCTCTGGGTCGCTGAACACGCCGCCGAACTGGGCATCGACCCCGCACGGATCATCGTCGCAGGCACCAGCGCGGGAGGTGGCCTCGCCGCCGGCGTCACCCTGCTGGCCCGCGACCTCGGCAACCCGGCGATCGCCGCGCAGATGCTGATCTGCCCCATGCTCGACCACCGGAACACCACCACCTCCAGCCGCCAGTACTCCGGCGTGCCCGGCGTCTGGACCGGTGAGATGAACGCGTTCGGATGGGCCTCGGTCCTCGGCGACCTCACCGACGCCGAGGTGTGCCCATACGTCTCGCCGGCGTTGGCCGAGGACCTCTCGGGCCTGCCGACCACCTACATCGACACCGGCTCCGCCGAGGTCTTCCGCGATGAGGACACCGACTACGCCACCCGCATCTGGGCGGCGGGCGGCCAGGCCGAACTCCACGTCTGGGCGGGCGGCTTCCACGGCTTCGACGCCCTGTACCCGCAGGCACACATCTCGACCACAGCCCGCCGAACCCGCACGGACTGGCTCGCCCGACTGCTCGAACTGCGCCGCATAGCGCCGCTGACTCCAGCCGATGGTGATCGACCATAGCTTTCACGGATACGCGGTCAGACCCATATGCAAGAATCGCCATCAACATGCAGAACCCGCGCGTCAGGGCTCCCAAATCGGATGACCGGCGCGCGGGTTCTCGCTCGCTCCCCTCCAGGAATCTGCGAACGTGCGCGCTTCGGGTGGTGCCGAGGAGAAGCTCTGCCAGCTCGATCTGGGCCACGGGCAGCATACGGCCCGGGATCCTGGCATCCCTACTACGCGTGGTGATCGATGAACCAACGAAGGTGGACTGCGCACGGCCCTCAACCAAGATCGAGAACGTGGACTGGACCATGCGTCTTCGCTGGCACGCTAGTTGGCGCAATCGCTGTGGGGTGCAACGAAACGCGATGAGACGCGGTGGGGTGCGCCTCGGACCACGGCCCCTGCTTCGTTCTCGGCGAGAACGTCGCAACGGCCGGCCCGCGGAGCGTCGCACGACGCGACGCGGGCCGACCGATGATCGGTGAAACCGCAGGTCAGCCCACCTTGCGGAACAGCCCCTCCTGCACCACGGACACGATCAGTTGCCCCTCGAGGTTGTAGATGCGGCCCCGGGCAAGGCCCCGGCCGCCCACCGCGATCGGCGACTCCTGGTCGTACAGGAACCACTCATCCGCACGGAACGGCCGGTGGAACCACATGGCGTGGTCCAGCGACGCCATGTCGAAGCCGCGCGGCCCCCACAGCGGCTCGACCGGGATGCGCACCGCGTCGAGCAGGGTCATGTCGCTGGCGTAGGTCAGCGCGCAGGTGTGCACGAGCGGGTCGTCACCGAGAGGTCCCACCGCGCGCATCCACACGGCGCTGCGCGGCTCGGCCTCCTTGACGTCCCCGGCGCTCCAGCGCAGCCGGTCCACGTACCGGATGTCGAACGGCTGCCGCCGTGCCATGCGCTCCAACTGCTCCGGCAGTGCGCCCAGATGCTCCCGGATCTCGTCCGCGACCGTCGGCAGGGACTCCGGATCCGGGATCTCGCGCCCCGGCGGCATCTGGTGCTCGAAGCTCCCTTGTTCAGGCTTGTGGAAGGAGGCGGTCAGATTGAAGATCGTCCGGCCCTGCTGTACGGCGGTGACCCGGCGGGTGGTGAAGGACCGCCCGTCCCGTACCCGCTCCACCTGGTACACGATCGGCACACCCGGCCGGCCCGGGCGCAGGAAGTACGCGTGCAGCGAGTGGACCGGCCGCTCCCCGTCCGTCGTGCGTCCGGCGGCGACCAGCGCCTGGCCGGCCACCTGCCCGCCGAAGACCCTCTGGAGGGACTCCTGCGGACTGCGACCACGGAAGATGTTGACTTCTATCTGCTCCAGGTCGAGCAGGTCGACGAGCCTTTCGGCCGGGTTCGTCATGGGCGGGAGACTCCTGGGTTCGGAACGGGTCGACGTCGGCTCACAGCTGACCGACGTCGGTCACACGGACGACCGCGCGGCCCTCGGCGTCGGACGCGGCGAGATCGACTTCGGCGCTGATGCCCCAGTCGTGGTCGCCGGCGGGGTCGTCGAAGATCTGCCGCACCCGCCACAGCCCGTTCTGCGGCTCCTCCTTGATCACCAGCAGCTTGGGGCCGCGGGCGTCGGGACCGGTTCCGAGGTCGTCGTACTCGTCCCAGTACTTGTCCATCGCCTCGCCCCACGCCTCGGCGTCCCACCCGGACTCGCCGTCCATCTCGCCCAGCTCCCCGACCTGGTCGAGGGCGGCGAGCTCGGCACGGCGGAACATGGCGTTGCGGACCAGGACGCGGAACGCGCGCGCGTTGGAGGTGACCGGCTTGACCTGGTCGGCCTTCTCCTGGGCCTCCTCCGCGGTCATCTCCTCCGGGTTGGCCAGCTGCTCCCACTCGTCCAGGAGACTGGAGTCGACCTGGCGCACCATCTCGCCGAGCCAGGCGATCAGGTCCTGGAGGTCCTCGGACTTCAGGTCGTCGGGGACGGTGTGCTCCAGGGCCTTGAACGCGCTGGCCAGGTAGCGCAGCACAATGCCCTCGGTGCGGGCCAGCTCGTAGAACGACACCAACTCCGTGAAGGACATGGCCCGTTCGTACATGTCACGGATCACGGACTTCGGCGACAGCGGGTGGTCGCCCACCCACGGGTGGCTCTTGCGGTACGTGTTGTACGCGTGGAAGAGCAGCTCCTCCAGCGGCTTGGGGTAGGTGACCTCCTGGAGGCGCTCCATGCGCTCCTCGTACTCGACACCGTCCGCCTTCATCGCGGCCACGGCCTCGCCACGCGCCTTGTTCTGCTGGGCGGCGAGGATCTGCCGTGGATCGTCCAGCGTGGACTCCACGACGGACACCATGTCCAGCGCGTAGGACGGCGACTCGGGGTCCAGCAGCTCGAACGCGGCCAGCGCGAAGGTGGACAGCGGCTGGTTGAGCGCGAAGTCCTGCTGGAGGTCGACGGTCAGCCGGACGATACGGCCCTCGGCGTCCGGCCGGTCCAGCTTCTCCACGATGCCGCCGTCCAGCAGCGAGCGGTAGATGGCGATCGCCCGTCGGATGTGCCTCAGCTGCTGCTTGCGCGGCTCGTGGTTGTCCTCCAGCAGGCGCCGCATCGCCTCGAAGGCGTTGCCGGGCCGTGCGATCACCGACAGCAGCATCGTGTGCGTCACGCGGAAGCGGGAGGTCAACGGCTCGGGTTCGGAGGTGATGAGTTTGTCGAAGGTGCTGTCCGTCCAGCCGACGAAGCCCTCGGGTGCCTTCTTGCGGACGACCTTGCGGCGCTTCTTCGGGTCGTCGCCCGCCTTGGCGAGGGCCTTCTCGTTCTCGATGACGTGCTCGGGGGCCTGTGCGCAGACGAAGCCCTCGGTGTCGTAGCCCGCGCGGCCGGCCCGGCCTGCGATCTGGTGGAACTCACGGGCGCGCAGCGTGCGTACCCGGCTGCCGTCGTACTTGGTCAGCGCGGTGAACAACACCGTGCGGATCGGTACATTGACGCCCACGCCGAGCGTGTCCGTGCCGCAGATCACCTTCAGCAGACCGGCCTGCGCCAGCTTCTCCACCAGACGCCGGTACTTGGGCAGCATGCCGGCGTGGTGGACGCCGATGCCGTGCCGGACGTAGCGGGACAGGTTGCGGCCGAACTTGGTGGTGAAGCGGAAGTTGCCGATCAGCTCGGCGATCTGATCCTTCTCCTCGCGCGAGCACATGTTGATGCTCATCAACGCCTGCGCCCGCTCCACGGCCTGCGCCTGGGTGAAGTGGACGATGTACACCGGCGCCTGGCGCGTCTGCAGCAGGTCGGTGAGCGTCTCGGTCAGCGGTGTGCGCTGGTACTCGTAGGACAGGGGAACCGGGCGGGTCGCCGAGCGGACCACGGCGGTGGGGCGGCCGGTGCGGCGGGTGAGGTCCTTCTCGAAGAAGGAGACGTCGCCGAGCGTGGCCGACATGAGGACGAACTGCGCCTGCGGCAGTTCCAGCAGCGGAATCTGCCAGGCCCAGCCCCGGTCGGGCTCGGCGTAGAAGTGGAACTCGTCCATGACGACCTGGCCGACGTCGGCGTCCTTGCCGTCGCGCAACGCGATCGACGCGAGGACCTCCGCCGTGCAGCAGATGACGGGCGCGTCGGCGTTCACGGAGGCGTCGCCGGTGAGCATGCCGACGTTCTCGGTGCCGAACAGCTTGCACAGCTCGAAGAACTTCTCCGACACCAGCGCTTTGATCGGTGCCGTGTAGAAGGTGACCTCGTCCCTGGCCAGCGCGGCGAAGTGGGCGCCGGCGGCGATCATGCTCTTGCCGGACCCGGTGGGCGTCGACACGATCACGTTGGCTCCGGAGACCGCCTCGATCAGCGCCTCCTCCTGGTGGGGGTAGAGCGTGAGACCGCGCTCCTGCGCCCAGGATTCGAAGGCCTCGTACAGGGCGTCGGGGTCGGCGGTCGGCGGGAGCTGATCGATGAGGGTCACGCCCCCATCTTGCCTGGCACTCCGGCCGAGACGGGAATCGGATGCCCGACCGAAGATCATGACCGCTACGCTGTGTCGCCGGCAGTACATCAACACACCGGGTCAACTGGACAGCGGCGCAAGAGGAATGGGGCGGGCACGGCCATGATGGGACCAGCACACTCACTGTCGGGAGCGGCAGCCTGGCTCGGCCTTGGAGCGGCGGTCGCGGCGGCCGGGCACCCGATGCCCTGGCCGGTCCTGCTGGTCGGTGCGCTGATCTGCGCGGGGGCCGCGCTCGCCCCGGACCTGGACCACAAGGCCGCCACCATCTCGCGGGCCTTCGGACCCGTCTCGCACGCGTTGTGCGAGATCGTCGACAAGCTGTCCTACACCGTCTACAAGGCGACGCGGATGAAGGGAGACCCGCGCCGTTCCGGCGGGCACCGGACGCTGACGCACACCTGGCTGTGGGCGGTGCTGATCGGGACGGGGACCTCCGTGCTGGCGATCACCGGGGGCCGCTGGGCGGTGCTGGGCATTCTCTTCGTGCACATGGTGCTGGCCATCGAGGGACTGCTGTGGCGGGCGGCCCGCGGCTCGAGCAGCGCGGTCCTGGTCTGGCTGCTGGCCGCGACCAGTGCCTGGATTCTGGCGGACATCCTCGACCAGCCCGGCAACGGGTCGGACTGGCTGTTCACCGCTTCCGGCCAGGAGTACCTGTGGCTGGGCCTGCCGATCGTGCTGGGAGCGCTGATGCACGACCTCGGGGACGCGCTGACCGTCTCCGGGTGCCCCGTCCTGTGGCCGATACCGATCGGCCGCAAGCGCTGGTACCCCATCGGGCCGCCGAAGGCGATGCGGTTCCGAGCCGGCGACTGGGTCGAGCTCAAGGTGCTGATGCCGGCGTTCATGGTGCTCGGCGGGCTGGGCTGCGTGGTCGCGCTGAACGTCATCTGAGGGACGCGCTCAACGCGGACGAGGCGCGGCAGCGCGCGGTGGCCCCGCCGGAGCCCAGGTCGCGTCCGTCCCGCTCGTCCGGCCCGGCTCCCCGCCGGGGAGGCCGTCCTGCCTCCCCGGCGGGTAGTCAGGCGGCTCCGTCGCCTTCGGGTACCTGACCGCCGCCGTAGCGCCGCTCGAACCGCGCGATCCGGCCCTCCGAGTCCACCGTGCGGGCCTTGCCGGTGTAGAAGGGGTGGCTCTCCGAGGAGATCTCCACGTCCACGACCGGGTAGGTCGCGCCGTCGTCCCACTCGATGGTCTGCTCACTGCTCGCGGTGGACCGGGTGAGGAAGGCGTAGCCGGCGGCGCGGTCCCGGAAGACGACGGGGTGGTAGTCGGGGTGCTTGTCCTGCTGCATGAATGCTCCTCGTGCGGCGGGGGAGAGGGTGACGGCACGCGGGCGGCCGGGTCAGCCCTGAGAGGTTTCCTCGTCCACGACGTGCATCGCGGCCTCCTCGGCGGAGGCGGCCGCGCCGTCGATGCCCACGTCGGTGGCGACCAGGGCGCTCTCGTCGTCCTCGTGCGCTCCCTCGTCGGGGGCGACGAGACGGCCGGAGCGGGCGGCGCCGACCTCGTTGTCCAGGAGTTCCCCGTCGGTGTCCTCGCAGTCGCCCATGTCGTCGCCGTCCCAGGCGGCCGGTTCGGGCATTTCCTCGGAGAGGCGCTGGTCCAGGGTTTCGCCCCGGTGGCGCTCCTCGGCGGTCACGCCGGTGTGCTCCACGGCCCACGGCCGCTCCGGCGGCGACCAGCCACGGTCCAGGGGGTCGTCGACACCGTCGTACATCAGCGTGTCCTCCGGGTCGAGCACTCCCGTGTCCTCCCTGACCTCGGAGTCGTCGGGCTGGTAGACGTCGTCTCCCCATCCGTCGGCGCTGTCCACGGGTACCTCCAGGTGGTGGGGACGGGGCCCGTTCTCTCCGCGGCCGATGTGCGTCCGCCGGTGCGCGCGGGGCACAACCGGCACCCGACACGAACGGTTCCCGGGCGCTCCCCGAGCCGTTTCCGCTTTCCAGCCTTCCACCGCAGTTCGCCACCGCGCAACGGCACCGGCCGCGCCGCCCGGCCGATGCCCCGTCCACCGCCGCTCCCGTCCCACGCCCGCCCCGGCCGCGGGGCCTGGTACCGCACCGGTCGCCGGGGCTCAGCAGGCCCCGGCGACGGCACTCGTCACCACTCCGCTCACTGCATCCGCATCGGCATCGGCATCCGCATCCGCAGACGACGCGGACCGTGCGCCGCACGCCGTGCGGTGGTGCAGCTCGTGGCTCGTGGCGGGCGAGAGCCGGAGGGCCCCAGGGCGTACGGCCTTCGAGCGGTCACCCGTGCCAGGAGCGCCACAGCGCCGCGTAGGCGCCGTTCGCCGAGACGAGTTCGTCGTGGCTGCCCAGCTCGCTGATGCGGCCGTTCTCGACCACGGCGATGATGTCGGCGTCGTGAGCGGTGCGCAGGCGGTGGGCGATGGCGACCACCGTGCGGCCATCGAGGACACGGGCCAGGGACCGCTCCAGGTGCCGGGCCGCACGCGGGTCGAGCAACGAGGTCGCCTCGTCCAGGACCAGCGTGTGCGGATCGGCCAGGACCAGCCGGGCGAGGGCGATCTGCTGGGCCTGTGCCGGGGTGAGGGCAAGACCGCCGGAGCCGACCTCGGTGTCCAGACCGTCGTCGAGGGCACGGGCCCAGCCGTCCGCGTCGACCGCGCCCAGCGCCGCCCACAGCTCGGCGTCGACGGCATCGGTGCGGGCGAGCAGCAGGTTGTCGCGCAGGGAACCCACGAAGACGTGGTGCTCCTGGTTGACGAGGGCGACATGGGAGCGGACGCGTTCGGCGGGCATCCGGGAGAGTTCGGCGCCGCCGAGCGCGATCCGGCCGTCCCGGGGCGCGTAAATCCCGGCGAGCAGGCGGCCCAGCGTGGACTTCCCGGCGCCGGACGGGCCGACCAGGGCCAGCCGCGTGCCCGGGGCGACCTTCAGGGAGACCTCGCGCAGCACGTCGACGCCCTCGCGGTAGCCGAAGTGCACCCGGTCCGCGTCCACGTCCCGGCCGGCGGGGGCCAGGGAGTCGTCCCCGGCGTCCGGCTCGATGTCGCGCACCCCGACCAGCCGGGCCAGCGACACCTGCGCCACCTGCAGCTCGTCGTACCAGCGCAGGATCAGCCCCACCGGGTCGACCAGCATCTGCGCGATGAGGGCGCCCGTCGTCAGCTGGCCGACCCCGATCCAGCCCCGCAGGACGAACACGCCACCGATCATGAGCACCGAGGCGAGCACGGTGACGTGGGTGACGTTGATGACCGGGAAGAGCACCGACCGCAGCCAGAGTGTGTAGCGTTCCCACGCGGTCCACTGGGTGATCCGCAGTTCAGACAGCGCGACGCGGCGCTCGCCGAGGCGGTGCGCCTCCACGGTGCGCCCGGCGTCGACGGTCTCGGTGAGCGCGGCGGCCACGGCGGCGTAGCCCGCGGCCTCCGAGCGGTAGGCGGACGGCGCCCGCCGGAAGTACCAGCGGCAGCCGACCACCAGCAGCGGCACGGCCAGCAGCACGGCCGCGCCGAGCGGTGGCGCGGTCACGATCAGACCGCCCAACAGCAGCGCCACCCATACGACACCGATCGCCAGTTGCGGCACGGCCTCGCGCATCGCGTTGGCGAGCCGGTCGATGTCGGTGGTGATGCGGGAGAGCAGGTCGCCGGTGCCCGCGCGTTCCAGCACGCCCGGTGGCAGGCCCACCGACCGGACGAGGAAGTCCTCGCGCAGGTCGGCGAGCATCCGCTCGCCGAGCATCGCCCCGCGCAGCCGCACTTCCCGTACGAATGCCGCCTGGACGAGCAGTGCGAGGACGAACAGCGCGGCGATCAGGGGCAGATGCAGCTCGCGGGTACGGTCCGACACCCGTTCCACCAGGCCGCCGAGCAGCCAGGGACCGGCCATGGAGGCCACCACGGCGACGGTGTTGGCGGTGATGAGCAGGACGAAGTCGCGCCGGTGCCGGCGGAGCAGTTCGGTCACATAGGACCGTACGGTCGAGGCGGAGCCGACGGGCAGGGTGTCGGCTGTCGTCGGGGCCGCAGGGTCGTAGGCAGGGGGCGCCACGCCGATCACGCCGTCTCCTCCATCTCTTCCATCTGGTCCATCTCTTCCAGGCCCTTGTCAGTGGCGTCCCGCGGTGCGGCCTCGTCGTCGTGCGGCGCGTCGTCCGACGCGCGTTCCGGTGCGGCCCGCAGTCTGCCGCCGCTGTCGAGGCGGCCGTGCGCGGCGCGTTCCTCGTCGGTCTCCCGGGTCACCACCGCGCGGTACCGGGGCTCGGTGTGCAGCAGATCCCGGTGCACACCGACCGCGGCGACCGTTCCCTCGTGGACGAGCACGACGCGATCGGCGCGGTCCAGGAGGAGGGGCGAGGAGGTGAACACCACCGTGGTGCGTCCGGCGCGCAGTTCACGCAGGTCCTGGGCGATCCGGGCCTCGGTGTGGGAGTCGACGGCGGAGGTCGGTTCGTCCAGGACGAGCACCTCCGGGTCGGTGATCAGAGACCGGGCCAGAGCCAGACGCTGGCGCTGGCCGCCGGAGAGGGACCGGCCGCGCTCGGTGATCCGGACGTCCATCGGGTCCTCGGCGGCCGGCGAGGACTGCGCGAGCGCGTCCAGCACGTCGTCGCACTGGGCGGCGCTGAGTGCTTCCCGGGCGGTGACCTTGCCCGAGGCGGGTACGTCGAGCAGCGCGCGCAGCGATCCTGACAGCAGTACCGGGTCCTTGTCCTGGACCAGTACGGCGGTGCGCGCGGAGCCGAGCGGCAACTCGTCCAGCGGTATGCCCCCGAGCCGCGCCGAGGTGTCCGGCTCGGTGGGGTGGCCGCCGAGCCGTTCCGCCAGCCGACCCGCCGCGTCCGGGTCACCGCAGACCACGGCGGTGAGCTGTCCGGCCGGTGCCCGAAGTCCGGTCGCCGGGTCGTGCAGATCACCTGACGGCACGAAGGGTGCCCGTGTCCCGGTTCCGTCGGTGGGCCGTTCCAGGGACAGCACCCGGGCGGCCCGGGTGGCCGAGGGCCGGGAGAAGGAGTACGCCATGGCGATCTCGACGAAGTGGTGGAGCGGATAGGTGAGGACCATGACGGAGCTGTAGACGGTGACGAGTTCGCCCACGCTGATCCGGCCCGCGCGGGCCAGATGGACGCCGTAGCAGACGACCCCGATCAGCAGCAGGCCCGGCAGCAGGACCTGGATGGCGGCGATCAGGGACCACATGCGGGCGCTGCGGACGGCGGCGTGCCGCACCTCCTGGGAGGCACGCCGGTAGCGGTCGAGGAACAGCTCCTCCCCGCCGATGCCGCGCAGCACCCGCAGCCCGGCGACGGTGTCCGAGGCCAGTTCGGTGGCGCGGCCCGCCTTCTCCCGCTGGACATCGGCGCGCCGGGTCGCGCGGGGCAGCAGCGGCAGCACCGCGAGAGCCAGGGCGGGCAGCCCCACGGCGACGACCAGGCCCAGCGCGGGCTGGTAGACGACCAGGGCGACACAGACCAGCACGATGGTGAGGGCGGCCGCGGTGAACCGGGACACGGCCTCCACGAACCAGCCGATCTTCTCGACGTCCGCTGTAGAGACGGCCACCACCTCGCCGGCGGCCACCCGCCGGGTCAGCGCGGAGCCCAGACCGGCGGCCTTGCGGGCGAGCAGTTGCTGGAGGCGGGCGGCGGCGGTGATCCAGTTGGTGACCGCCGCACGGTGCAGACAGGTGTCGCCGAGCGCGTTGCCGGCGCATGCCACCGCCAGCAGTCCGCCGGCGAGGGCCAGCCCGGCACCCGAACGGTCGACGACCGCCTGGACGGCGAGGCCGACGCAGAACGGCAGGGAGGAGACGGAGGCGAAGTGCAGCAGTCCCCACGCCAGTGCCTTCAACTGCCCGCCCAGCTGGTTCCGTCCCAGCCACCACAGGAGTCGGGGACCCGAGCGGGCGTCAGGAACCCCTGGATCGGGATACGGAAGGTCTTGGATCTGCATGACGTCCCAGTGGCTCGTGTCAGTGGCGGAACGCTGCCCCCGGGGCGGCGGGCGAGCCGTGACAGCCTGGCGTCGCGAAGCGGTCGAGAGCAAGCGGTTTTCCGTACGGGGGTTCGGGATTGGCCGTTTTGCCGCCGACTCCTCGGATGCCCGGGCCTGCCGTGCTTCCGCCTTCGCGCCAGGGGCCTCTGACCAGGGGCGAGGAGCGGAATGCCCTATCAGAAAGGAGATAAGGCTGTTTGGACCAATCTCGACTAGATCACGTCGTGTCTCCTGGTCAAGATGAGGACATGCAGACTCGCGGTGCAAGGCGTGCGATGGTCGCTGCGGCGACCTGTGGTTTCTTTCTGACGGCGGTGGCCGCGTGCGGCGGAACGCCCAACGAGGCCCACCATTACGGCGACATACCCAGACCGGGCGGACCGACAGGGACCGCCCGGCCCAGCCCGCCCGTGGTGCAGTCCCGGGTTCCGGGGATCGGGGACCGCATGTGGGAGCGGATACCCGTCGGCACACGGCAGATCGTGGCGGTCTTCGGCGACGACAAGACCTCCCCCGACTCCACGCTCGTGCTCTACGAGAAGCACGGCACCAAGTGGGAGCCGCAGGAGAGTTGGCCGGCCCACAACGGCAAGCGCGGCTGGGTGATCGAGCACCGGGAGAACGACGAGCGCAGCCCGGTCGGAGTGTTCACCCTCTCCGACGCCGGCGGTGTCCTCGAGGACCCGGGCACCCGGCTTCCGTACACGCAGGACGAGGATGCCTTCATCTCCCCCTTCTACTGGGAGGAAGCGCACTGGCATGACTTCGACTACGTCATAGCCATCGACTACAACCGTCTGCGTGGCACCCGCCCGGACGATCCCACCCGTCCGCTGGGCCAGAGCAAGGGTGGCGGCATATGGCTGCACCTGGACCACGGTGACGGCACGCTGGGCTGCGTGAGTGTTCCGGAGTCCGCGATGGAGTACCTGCTCCGCAGGCTCGATCCGAAGGACAAGCCCGTCATCGTCATGGGGGACAAGGCCAACCTGCGGCTGTAGCCGCCGCGTCGGCCGGGCGGCCGGCGAAAGACGGCGTGTGTTCCAGCCCGCGCCGTGCCCATCGTTCCGTGACCGGCGCCGACGTGCCGAAGGTACGGTTCAGCAGCCGCGTCCCTGGGCGGGCACCGTGCCCACCAGCGTATCCAGCAGTCCACCGAGCGTCTCGCGCTGCTCGCCCGTCAGGGGTGCCAGGATCTCCTCCGCGGCGGCCCGGCGGGCGCGGCGCAGCTCCCGCAGGGCCGTGCGCCCGTCGTCGGTGAGCTCGATGCGGATGACCCGGCGATTGGCCGGATCGGGGACCCGGCGCACCTTGCCGTTCGCTTCGAGGCCGTCCACGAGTGTGGTGACCGCGCGGGGTACGACCTCCAGGGACTCGGCGAGATCCGCCATGCGGGGCGGCTCGCCGAAGTGCGCCAGGGTGCGCAGCAGCCGCGACTGGGCCGGCGTGATGCCCAGGGCGCGCTGTTCGAGGTGCCGCTTCTGGATGCGGTGCACCCGGCGGGTGAGCCGCAGCAGTTGCTCGGCGAGAAGACCGTCGGCGTCGGGGGAGGTCATGCGGGGAACAATACCAGGACCTCGTTCATTGTGAGTATAGGTAACAGTGAGCTAGGATCGGGTGTCCACCGTCGGCCGCACCAGCGGTCCGGCACCCACTCACCCCCGTAGGAGCCCATGCATCCCGACCATCAACCCCTCTGGACCCCACCCGCCGACGCCGGGGAGCAGCCGCGGCAGGTCCGCAGGATCCTGCGCCTCTTCCGCCCCTACCGGGGCCGTCTGGCGATCGTGGGCCTGCTCGTGGGAGCGGCGTCGCTGGTTTCCGTCGCCACGCCGTTCCTGCTGAAGGAGATCCTCGACGTCGCGATCCCGCAGGGCCGCACCGGGCTGCTGAGCCTGCTCGCGCTCGGCATGATCCTCAGCGCCGTCCTCACCAGCGTCTTCGGCGTGCTGCAGACGCTGATCTCCACGACCGTCGGCCAGCGCGTCATGCATGATCTGCGCACCGCCGTCTACGGACGGCTCCAGCGCATGTCCCTGGCCTTCTTCACCCGGACCCGCACCGGCGAGGTGCAGTCCCGCATCGCCAACGACATCGGCGGCATGCAGGCCACCGTCACCTCCACCGCCACCTCACTCGTCTCCAACGTCACCAGCGTGGTCGCCACGATCGTCGCGATGGTCGCCCTCGACTGGCGGCTCACGGTCGTCTCACTGCTGCTGCTCCCGGTGTTCGTGTGGATCAGCCGCCGCGTCGGCAACGAGCGCAAGAAGATCACCACCCAGCGGCAGAAGCAGATGGCCGCGATCGCCGCCACGGTCACCGAGTCCCTCTCCGTCAGCGGCATCCTGCTCGGCCGCACGATGGGCCGCTCGGCCTCGCTGACCGATTCCTTCGCCGCGGAGTCGGAAGGCCTGGTCGACCTCGAAGTGCGGTCGAACATGGCCGGGCGCTGGCGCATGGCCGTCATCACGATCGTCATGGCCGCCCTGCCCGCCGTCATCTACTGGACCGCGGGCGTCGCCCTCCAGTTCGGCGGACCGCAGGTGTCCATCGGCACGATCGTCGCCTTCGTCTCGCTCCAGCAGGGCCTGTTCCGGCCGACCGTCAGCCTGCTGTCCACCGGTGTGCAGATACAGACCTCGCTCGCGCTGTTCCAGCGCATCTTCGAGTACCTGGACCTGCCCATCGACATCACCGAGCGCGAGCGGCCGGTCCACCTCCACCAGGTGAAGGGCGAGGTCCGCTTCGAGGACGTCGACTTCCGCTACGACGGCAAGAGCGGCCCGATCCTGGAGGGCATCGACGTCACCGTGCCCGCGGGCAGCAGCCTCGCGATCGTCGGCCCGACCGGCGCGGGCAAGTCCACGCTCGGCTACCTGGTGCCGAGGCTGTACGACGTCACGGGCGGCCGCGTCACCATCGACGGGGTCGACGTGCGCGACCTCGACTTCGACACCCTCGCCCGCGCGGTCGGGGTCGTCTCCCAGGAGACGTACCTCTTCCACGCCTCGGTCGCCGAGAACCTGCGCTTCGCCAAGCCGGACGCCACCGACGAGGAACTGTGCGCGGCGGCGCGGGCGGCGCAGATCCACGACCACATAGCGGCCCTGCCCGACGGCTACGACACGGTCGTCGGCGAGCGCGGCCACCGCTTCTCCGGCGGCGAGAAGCAGCGGCTGGCCATCGCCCGGACCATCCTGCGCGACCCGCCGGTGCTCATCCTCGACGAGGCCACCAGCGCCCTGGACACCCGTACGGAGGCCGCCGTGCAGGAGGCCATCGACGCCCTGTCCGCCAACCGGACGACCCTGACCATCGCGCACCGCCTGTCCACCGTCCGCGGCGCCGACCAGATAGTCGTCCTCGACTCCGGGCGGCCCGCCGAACGCGGGACGCACCAGGAGCTGCTGGAGCTCGACGGACGCTACGCGGCCCTGGTCCGCCGGGACGCGCAACTGGAACCGGCCACGCAACTGGAGCCGACAAGCTGACGATATGCAGGGTTTACGGTCTTTTGAGGGTTACCGTGCCCGCATGCAGAGGAACACTCCGTCACGGAGAACGACCCGACTGACACGCCGGGGCCGTCTGGTCCTGGTCCTGACCGGGGCCGCCCTGGCCGGCACCGCCGTGGCGGTGCCGCTGCTGACGCTCCACCACGACGACACTCCTGCACGACCGCGCACGCTGGTGATCCCCGAGGGCTGGCGGTCCGGCCAGGTCTTCGCCGCCATCGACAAGGCCCTCGGCCTGGCCCCCGGCACCACGAAGCAGTCGATCCCCGGCGCCCACCTGGACCTGCCCAGCTCGGCCGAAGGCAACCCGGAGGGCTATCTCTTCCCGGCGACGTATCCCCTCGACGAGAAGAGCACCCCGCAGTCCCTGCTGTCCTACATGGTCGACACAGCGAACAAGCGGTTCAACGCGGCCCCGGTCGCCGCCGGGCCTCAGCGCAACTCCATGAACCTGTACCAGGCGATCACCATCGCGAGCATCGTGCAGGCCGAGGCCGCCTCGAAGGCCGACATGAACAAGGTGGCCCGCGTCGTCTTCAACCGGCTGGAGCGCGGCATGCCGCTGCAGATGGACTCCACCCTCAACTACGCGCTCAACCGCAGCACGGTCCGGATGACCACCGAGGACACCCGGCTGGACAGCCCCTACAACTCCTACCAGCGCATGGGGCTGCCGCCGACGCCCATCGACAATCCGGGCGAGGAGGCCATGCGCGCCGTGGCCAACCCCGCCCAGGGCGACTGGCTGTACTTCGTCACCGTCAAGCCGGGCGACACGCGCTTCACCGCCGACTACGCCGAGCACCAGCGCAATGTGGCGGAGTTCAACGCCCGGCTGAGGAGCAGCGCTCCGCAGTCCGTGAAGTGAGCCGTGCCCGGCCGCGGCGGACGCCGGTCACGCGACAGCGGCTCGCACTGGTCACGCCGCGGCGGCCGGTTCCTCCTCCAGCAGGCGCCTGATGTCCCGGACGGCGGCGCGGCCGGCCCGGTTGGCGCCGATCGTGCTGGCCGATGGTCCGTAGCCGACCAGGTGGATCCGGGGATCGGCGACCGCCCGGGTGCCGTCCACCCGGATGCCGCCGCCCGGTTCGCGCAGCCCGAGCGGCGTCAGGTGGCGCAGCGAGGCCCGGAACCCGGTCGCCCAGAGGATGACGTCGGCCGTGACCCGCTGTCCGTCCGCCCACCCCACCCCGTCGGGGGTGATCCGGTCGAACATCGGCCGGCGGTCCAGGACGCCGTCTCTCAGTCCCTGCCGAACGGCGTCGTTCAGCGGGAGTCCCGTCACCGAGACGACACTCCTGGGCGGCAGCCCCTGCCGCACCCGTTCCTCGACCAGGGCCACCGCCGCACGCCCCGCGTCCTCGTCGAACGGGCCGTCACGGAAGACCGGCGGACGACGGGTCACCCAGGTGGTGGCGGCCGCGTACGGGGCGATCTCCAGCAGGTGCTGCGTGCCGGAGGCACCGCCGCCCACCACGACCACGCGCTGCCCGGTGAACTCCTCGGGACCGGCGTACTGCGCGGTGTGCAACTGCCGCCCGCGGAAGCTCTCCTGACCCGGGTACCGCGGCCAGAACGGCCGGTCCCAGGTGCCGGTCGCGTTGATCAGCGCCCGGGTCGCCCATGGGCCGTCGGAGGTCTCGACGAGCAGCCGCCCGCCGGAGCCCTCCCTGACCGCGGTGACCTCCACCGGCCGCCGCACCCGCAGGTCGAAGGCGCGTTCGTAGTCGGCGAAGTAGGCGGCGACGACCTTCGACGACGGCCGCGCGGGATCGGCGCCGGTCAGCTCCATCCCCGGCAGCGCGTGCATGCCGTGCACCTTGCCGTACGTCAGCGACGGCCACCGGAACTGCCAGGCACCGCCTGGACCGGCGGGGCGGTCGAGCACGACGAAGTCGCGGTCCGGCTCGAAGCCGGTGCGCCGCAGGTGATAGGCGCTGGACAGACCCGCCTGACCGGCGCCCACGACGACCACGTCGACCTCACGAAGGGTGTTCACGTCCCTCCCAACCGCGCCGGGTGCGCCGATCTTCCCCGGGGATCCAGGAGGATGGGGGACATGTCACCTGCCTTCACCACACGAGTGCTGAACGTGGCCTCCGGCTCCCGGGAGACGGTCGTCGACCTGACCCGCGACTGCGAGGCATTCCTCCAGGAGACCGCGGCCGGCCGGGACGGCCTGCTGAACCTGTTCGTGCCGCACGCCACCGCCGGCATCGCGATCATCGAGACCGGCGCGGGCAGCGACGACGACCTCCTCGCCGCCCTGCACACCCTGCTGCCCGCCGACGACCGCTGGCAGCACCGCCACGGCAGCCCCGGCCACGGCCGCGACCACGTCCTGCCGGCCATCGTGCCGCCCCACGCGACGGTCCCGGTCCTCGGCGGCCGACTCGAACTGGGCACATGGCAGTCGGTCTGCCTGGTGGATACGAACCGGGATAACCCGAACAGGAAGGTCCGCCTGTCGTTTCTCGGGTAGCGGTCACTACGGGGCTGGGAGTGTAGGCGGGATCCGGCCGCACCAAGTGATGGTCCTGCCCGCGTCTCTCGCGCGTGGGCTGGGCGTCCGTCGGCATACGACGGGACGCGGCCCACTCTCTTGCGTGGATCAGAACGGCGAAAATCAGCCAGGTACTTGGTCCCTGCCGGCGCGGGCGGCGTCTGGGGGAGAATGGCCGGTGATGACCGTCACCGCTTCCCCCGCCTCGGCCGTTCCGGATCCCGAGTCGGCGGGCTTCGGCCCCTTCGCTCACCTTTCCGTTCCGAACACCCCGCTCTACCGCCAGGTGATGCGGGTGTTCCTGACGGCCAAGGAACGGTTCGCGGTCCATCTGCGTCCTGAGGACGTGCACGCCGCGCTGCCTGAGGACATCCGCCCCGCAGAGTTGGAGACCGTCGTCGGCGCACTCGACAAGCTCGTCGGCTGGCGCAATCTGCGGGCGGACCCGGACACCGCCCGCGTGACGGCGGTCGAGGACTTCTACCGGAAGCGGTTCATCTACCAGCTCACGCGGGAGGGTGAGGCCGCGGAGGAGGCCCTGTCCGCCTACGACGAGGCGCTCGGGCGCCGCGGAGCGCTCCAGGCCGTCGCGCTGCACGACATCGTCACCCAGTTGCGTGCCCTCCTCGTCCTGGCGGCCGAGGAAGAGCCCGATCCCGCCAAGGCGCACCTGGCGCTGGACGCCCTGGCCAGCCGCTTCGCGGCGCTCGCCGACAACGCCCGGGCCTTCATGGGCTCGCTCCAGCGGACCATCGACCTGCACGACATCGAGGAGGAGGTCTTCCTCGCGTACAAGGACCGACTCATCCAATACCTGGAGCGGTTCATCCAGGACCTGATCACGCTGGGCGGGCGCATCGCCCGGCTGATCCTGGAGCTGGAGGAGGACGGAAGGGCGGAGCCCCTGCTGCGGGCCGCCGCCGGTCGGGAGGCCGCCGACGCCTCGCCGGAAGAGGCCGAGTACGCCGAGAACGAAGCCTTCGAGCGGTGGGCCGCGCGCTGGGCCGGGCTCGGCGCGTGGTTCATCAGCAGGGACGGGCGTGAGTCGCAGGCCCGGCTCCTGCGCGGCCGGGCACTCGGTGCGATTCCGCAGCTCCTGGCCGTTGTACGGGCGTTGAACGAGCGCCGGTCGGGGCGTTCGGACCGGTCCGCGGACTTCCGTACCCTGGCCCGCTGGTTCGCCGAGGCACCGGACGACGACGCCCGGCACCGGCTGTGGCGGGCCGCCTTCGGCCTCTATCCGGCCCGGCACCTCACCGTCGATGCCGACACCCTCCACGCCCGTGCGGCGCGGCCCGTCCCGGCTACCACCTCGTGGGCCGAGGCCGAGCCACTGCGCATCAGCCCTCAACTGCGTCGCACCGGCAGCTACGAGCGGCGCGGCAAGCCCCGCAAGGTGGAGGACCGGGAGGAGCGGCGGCGCGCGCTCGCCGAGATGGCCGCCAAGCAGGCCGCCGAGACCGCCGCCGCCCGCGCCCGGCTCGTCACCGACGGCGTCACGCGCCTGTCCGACCTCGGCGAACTGGACCCGGCATCCTTCGGTCAGTTTCTCCAGCTGCTCGGAGACGCGTTGGCCACGTGGCGGCCCGGCATGCGGCACACCGTGGCCACCAGCAACGACGGCTCCATGGAGATCAGACTCACCGCGGTCACCGACGCCACCACCGCTGAGGTCCGTACGTCCGGCGGAGTCTTCCGGGGCCCGGACCACTTCATCGAGATCGTCGACCTGACGGACGGAGACGCCGGCTGATGACCACACCGCTCGCCGAGGTCCTGGACGGCCAGCACGCCGCCGACCTGCGCAGGGCGGCACGTGCCCTGCTGGGGCAGCCGCTGCTGCTCGCGCGGGGCCGGCATGCCGACGAGTTCCGCCTTGTCCGCCGGCACGCCTCCGAACTGAGGGAGTGGTTCGACCGCAACACGGGCTGGGCCCTTCAGGTGGACGCCGAGGCCGCCCGGCTGCGCAAGGTCCCCGGGGTCCTCACCGACCCCACCCACCCCGCGCGGGACGCGACCCGTGGCGCCACGCCCTTCACCCGCCGCCGCTACGTGCTGCTCTGCCTCGCCCTGGCCGCCCTCGAACGCGGTGAGACGCAGATCGCGCTGGGACGCCTCGCCGACCAGATCGTCCTCGACGCCGCCGACCCCCGGCTCACCGAGGCGGGGATCTCCTTCGCCATGGAGCGCCGCGACGAGCGTCTCGACCTCGCCGCCGTCGTACGGCTTCTGCTCGCCCTCGGTGTGCTGCGGCGTGTCGCGGGCGAGGAGGAGGCGTACGTCAGCGGGGCGGGCGACGCGTTGTACGACGTGGAACGCCGGATCCTGGCCGGCCTCCTCGCCACCCGGCGGGGCCCCTCCACCGTGCGGGCGGACAACCTCGACGACCGGCTCGCCGAACTCGTCGAGGAAACCGCCCTGGACAGCGACGAGCTGCGCTTCCGCGCGATGCGGCGCGCACTGACCCGGCGTCTGCTCGACGACCCGGTGGTGTACTACGACGAGTTGACCGACGCCGAACTGAGCTACCTCACGCGGCAGCGCGGCTTCCTCACCGCCCGGATCAGCCAGCTGACCGGACTCGTCGCCGAGGTGCGTGCCGAGGGGATCGCCATGGTCGACCCGGACGATGACCTGACCGACGTCCGCATGCCCGAACAGGGCACGCACGGCCACGTCACCCTTCTGCTCGCCGCGCACCTCGCAGCCGCCGAGGGCCCGGTCACCCTCGACGCACTGGCCCTTCGTGTCCGCGAACTCGCCGCCGAGCACGGTGGTTTCTGGTCGAAGTCCGCACGGGAGCCGGGCATGGAGACCGAGCTCGTCGAACAGGCCGTCTCCCGGCTCACGGCCCTGGGCCTGGCCTCCCGTACGTCCCAGGGGATCGTGGCCCGCCCCGCCCTCGCCCGGTACGCGGTCGGCGAGACCGTCATACGCGAGCCCGGCTCCGCTCAACCCTCGCAGCGAAAGGCCGCCCCGTGACCCGCCTCCCCGCCCCCCGGCGCTCCCGCTGGCAGCCCCTGCGTGTCGGACTCGTCGACCTGTTCCACTACGACGTCGAGGAGTTCCACTTCCGGGACGGGCGGCTGCTGCTCCGGGGCAACAACGGCACCGGCAAGTCCAAGGTGCTCGCTCTGACGCTGCCGTTCCTGCTCGACGGCGACCTCAGCCCGCGCCGCGTCGAACCCGACGGCGACCCGGGCAAGCGGATGGAGTGGAACCTCCTGCTCGGCGACGAACACCCGCATTCCGAGCGGCTCGGCTACACCTGGATCGAGTTCGGCCGCTGCGACGACACGACCGGCGAGCAGCACTTCCGCACGCTGCTGTGCGGGCTCAAGGCCGTCCGCGGCCGGGGCATCGCCCGCCACTGGTACGCCGTCACCCGCCAGCGCGTCGACCACGGCTCCCCCGTGCGAGCCGAGACGCCCCTCCGGCTGCTCGACGCCACCGGAACGGCCCTGTCCCGGGACCGCCTCGCCGAGGCCGTCGCCGGGCACGGAATGGTGTATGACCAGGCCAAGACGTATCGCAGGGCCGTCGACGAGACACTCTTCGGACTCGGTGAGCAGCGTTACGCGGCCCTGGTCGATCTGCTCATCCAGCTCCGCCAGCCCCAGCTGTCCAAGCGCCCCAACGAGGCGGCTCTCTCCCGGGCCCTCACGGAGGCGCTCCCGCCGATGGACCAGGCCGTCATCGCCGATGTCGCCGAGGCGTTCCGCTCCCTGGACGAGGAGAAGGAGGAACTCGTCGCCGCGTCCGCGGCCGAACGGGCCGCCTCCGCTTTCCTGGAGCACTACCGGCGCTACGCCCGGATCGCCACCCGCCGTCGGGCCCGCGTTCCGCGGGGCGAACACTCCCGCTACGAGCGCGTGCAACGGGACCTCTCCGACGCGCAGGAGCGGCGGAGCCGCGCCGAGGAGACGCGGACGGCGGCCGAGGAGCAGATCACCTCCCTGGCAAAGACCGCGGAACGTCTGCGCGCCCAGGAGAAGGCCCTGCGAGAGGCGCCCGAGATGCGTGATGCCCGGGAGCTGGAACACGCCGCGATGGAGGCGGCCCGTACGGCCCAGACGGCCCACCAGGTCCGAGGCGACCGCCGGCAGGCCCAGGAACTCCACACCAAGGCGCTCGGACGGCTCGGCACCGCCCAGAACAGACTGAACGCCGCCCGGCTGCAGGCCGAGAGCGCCTCCGCCCTGGCGCGGGAGCACGCCGCCGCCGCGCAGGTCACCCTGCTGCCGGACGACGACCGGCCCGAGTCTGAATCGCGGCGCGCGGCTGAGGACGCCATGGGCCGCGCTCAGCGGGCTCTGGGCCACGTCGAGGGTCTGGCCGAGACCGCCGAGCGGGCCGCCGACGCGTACCGCCGGACGGTGGGCCGCCTCGACGAGGCCGAGAACGATCTCGCCCAGGCCGCCGAGACACACGGAGAGGCGGAGGAGGCCGCCGCCCGCGCCGGACAGGCCCTCCTGGACGACGTGCGTGAACGCGCCGCCACCTGGAGCGAGTTGGCCTACGCCGACGAGCCCGGCCTCCTCGACGAACTCCAGAATTGGACCCATCGCCTCGAAGGCCCGTACCCGGCGCGCGCCCACGCCACCCGGGCGCACGCGGTCCGTTCGGCGGCTCTCGCCGACCAGGCCGCCGAGGCCACCCGGAGGTCCTCGGAGCTGGCCGAGCGCACCGAGGAGGTCCGGCGCGAGCTCGCCGAGCTGGAGAACGGCGGCAGCCGCGGACCGCGAACCCCGCACACCCGCACCCCCGGACTGCGCGAACACCTGCCCGGCGCCCCCCTCTGGCGGCTGGTCGACTTCCGCGACGAACTGTCCGAACTCGATCGGGCGGGCCTCGAAGCGGCACTCGAAGCCTCTGGTCTGCTCGACGCCTGGGTGCTGCCCGACGGCTCCGCTCTCGCCGTGGACGGGCATGGGGTCCTGCTGTCCCCCTTGGTCGGACCGGTGAGCGGTCCCTCGCTGGCCCAAGTGCTGCGCCCGGCCGTGGACCCCGGCGACCGGCAGGCCATGGCTGTGGGCGACGAGACGATGACCAGGCTTCTCGCCGCCATCGGCCTCGGCGACGGGGCAGGAGCCGGCACGTGGGCGGCGCACGACGGGCGCTTCCGCGTCGGCGCGCTCATCGGCCGGTGGTCCAAGCCCGCCGCCGTCTACATCGGTGAGGGCGCGCGCGAGGCGGCACGCAGGGCTCGAATCGCCGAGCTCGGAAGCGAACTCATCGTTCTCCGCGAGGAGTCGGAAGCCGTCATGGTCCGTGCTGAGGCGATCACCGTCCGCCGCCACACGCTCGACGCCGAACTCGCCGACGTCCCCGACGAGTCGCCGCTGGCGCGGGCCCACGCGCTCGTGAGCGCCGCCGCCGAGACCGTGCGCAAAGCCCGCACGCGGTGCGCGGAGCGCGCCGCCGGCGTCACCGAGGCCGCGGCGCGCGCCGAGCGGGCAGCCGCCGAACTCGCTGAGACCGCAGCCGACCTGGGACTGCCCGCGGACCGGCCCGGCCTCGCCTCCGTACGCCGCGCCCTCGGGTCCCTCGCAACCGCTCTGGCCGCGTTGTGGCCGGCCCTGCGCGCACGCGGCGAGGCCGCACGCCAGGTGGACGACGAGCGCGCCGAAGCGGCCCAAGCCGAGCAGCGGGCCGGCGACCTGGCCCGGCGCGCGGAGGAAGCCGAGCGCGAGGCGACCGCAGCGGACGCCCGCCACGCCACCTTGCGCTCCACCGTCGGCGCCGCCGTCGCCGAGCTCGAACGGCGACTCGCCGAGACCACCGAGGGACAGCGTGCCTGTGAGGCACAGCAGAACACCGCCCGGCGTCGCCATGCCGAGGCGGACCGGGAGGCGGGCCGGGCCGAGGGACGGATCGAACAGATGGAGAAGGACCTTGCGGAAGCCGCCGAGGCGCGCGCGGACGCCGTCGCGGCGCTCCAGCGCTTCACGACCACCGGTCTCATCACCGTGGCCCTGCCCGACCTCCAGGTTCCCGCCACGGACGACGGCCGCTGGGCGGCCAGCCCCGCCATCGCGCTCGCCCGCGCCATCGAGGCAGGCCTGTCGTCGGTCGACGACACGGAAGCCGCCTGGGAGCGCGTCCAGCGCAGGCTCAGCGAGGAACTCAAGACCCTGCAGGACACCCTGTCCCGGCACGGACACAGCGCGTCCGCCCGCATGGTCGAGGACGGCATGGTCGTCGACATCGTCTACCAGGGCCGCGAGCGCGCCGTGCCCGAACTCGCCGATGCGCTCAGCGCTGAGGTCGGCGAACTCACCCGCATCCTGTCCGCCCACGAAAGGGAGATCCTCGAAACCCACCTGATCACCGAAGTCGCCGGCACCCTCCAGGAACTCATCGGCGCGGCCGAGCGGCAGGTGCGGGACATGAACACCGAGTTGGAGGACCGCCCCACCTCCACCGGCATGAGACTCCGTCTGATGTGGCGGGCCTCCCGCAAGGCCCCGCCCGGACTCGCCCAGGCCCGCGAACGGCTGCGTCAGTCCGCCGACGCCTGGACGCCGGAGGACCGCGCGGCGGTGGGCGAGTTCCTCCAGGCGCAGATCGCCCGTCAGCAGACCGACGACACCTCCGGCAGCTGGCTGGAACACCTCACAGCCGCCCTCGACTACCGGACCTGGCACGAATTCGGCGTTGAACGCCACCAGCACGGGCGCTGGGTCCCGGCCACAGGCCCCGCCTCCGGCGGCGAACGCGTTCTCGCCGTGTCCGTACCACTGTTCGCCGCCGCCTCCTCGCACTACGCGAGCGCCGGCAGTCCGTACGCACCCCGCCTGGTCACCCTCGACGAGGCGTTCGCGGGAGTGGACGACGACTCGCGCGCCAAGTGCCTGGGACTACTGAGCGCCTTCGACCTCGACGTGGTCATGACCAGCGAACGCGAATGGGCCTGCTACCCGCAGGTCCCCGGCATCGCCATTGCCCAGCTGTCGCGCACCGACGAGGTGGCGGCGGTGCTCGTGACCCGCTGGGAATGGGACGGCACGAGGCGGCACCGCCGCGAGGACCCCGTGCGGCATCCGGCACCGGAGGCGGTCGGCCGGCCGGAGCGGGAGCCACAGTGGAGCTGACGCACGACGGGGACGGAGCGCTGGGCGCCGTACCGGAGCGGGGCGCCGGCGCCACGGTCGACGTGCCCCGACTGCGCCGCCTCCTGGGCGCGCCGCAACTCGAGTGGCTAGTCGACCGGGTACGCGGTCGGCTCGCGGCGGACCAACCTCTCACCGGCCCCGTCTCCCTGGCCCGTCCCACACCCGCCCAGAGGACCGCCGCCGAGCGGCTGCTCGCCCGAGCCCCCGGCAGTGGCCGCTCCCTCACCGTACGGCTGGAGGCGGTCGACGCCGTGCTGCGCCGATCGGGCATCAGCCCCGACGGCCTCGCCGCCGCCGTCACGGCGCTCACCGGCCCCGTCACCCCGCTCGCCCAGGCCAGGGCGAAGGAGGACGCTGCTTGGGAACGGGCGTATGCACCCCTCGAGGCGCTCGTCCGGGACCGGCCCGAGCTCGCCGCCTGGGCCGCGAGGGTGCGGGCCGACGGCCTCGCCCGGCGCCTGGGCCGCACCCCCGACGCAGTGCACACCCTGCTCACAGGAGTTTGCGCCGCACTTCGCGCACTTCCGGCCGACCCCGTCGTCTCGCTGGCTGCTTTCGCCGCCCAGGTCCTCGGCTCGGCCCACGCTTTGGACGACGGCACCCCGCAGGCCACTCTCACGCTGTCCGGGATCCGCGCCCTGACCGGGTTCGCCGACGGCAGCGGCGCCGAATGGCGGCGTGACGCGTGGGCGTCGGCGGGGCTGTTGAAGGACGCACTGTCCTCGACGGTCCTTACGTTGAACCTGCGAGGAACCTCCGCCCTCGATTGGATGGCCGACGAGGGCGAACCAGCCGTCCTGACGCTCCGCCAACTCACCCGACGGCCACCCTTCGTCACCTCCCGCGCGGTGTGGGTCTGCGAGAACCCGGCCGTCCTCGCTGCGGCGGCGGACGCCCTTGGGCCTGCCTGCCCGCCCCTGGTCTGTCTCCAAGGCCAGCCATCGGCCGCGGCGCTCGCCCTGCTGCGCCACCTGCACGGGAAAGGAGCGGCCCTGCGCTATCACGGCGACTTCGACTGGGGCGGGCTCCAGATCGCCAGCGCCCTGCTGCGACGCGTCCCGTGGCGTCCCTGGCGGTACACCGCCGCCGATTATCGCGCGGCCCTCGCCGGAAGCGCCTCGGAGTTCCCGCCCAGCCCCCTCACGGGCCCCCCGACCTGGACGCCCTGGGACCCCGGCCTTGCCGCGGCCCTCGCCGAAGCCGGCGTCCGGGTCGAGGAGGAGCGAGAACTGGACCTCCTGCTGTCCGACCTGAGGGGACGGCCCTGAAACCGGGTGTCCGGGATGGCACGTAGGCTGGGGTTGTCCTAACGGAGGTTGGTGGACACGGCCGTCGCGGCGGCCTCGGCGGGATCCGGCTGCTCCCACTCCCTCTCGTCCCGGCTGCACACACCCGGCTACGGCAGCTTGCCGACCAGGCCGGGTCCGTGCGCCGGCTGCCGACCCGTACCTTCGTGATCGGATCACGCAGGTCATCAGTCGATGCCCCCCAGGGCGCGATGTGCACCACGCTTTAATTCGAGGGTGATCCACTCGGCGATGAGGCACACTCAGGCGGCCGATGAGTTCTGGTGCGCCCGCCGGTCTGTATCGGTGCGACTACCGACCATCCAGTCCGGCGACCCTCGGCTACGGGGCGACTGCGACCAGGAACCCCAGTGAGGTGCTGTCATGTCAGCTGCGATTCCGGAACGACCAACCGCTGCGGAGGCGGGCGGCGGCACACCTATTGTGGTGCGGCTGCTGGTACTGGCCACGTTCGTGGTGATCCTCAACGAGACCATCATGATCAACGCGATCCCGCGGCTGATGGATTCATTGCACATCACCGAGCAGTCGGCGCAATGGTTGTCCACCGCGTTCATGCTCACCATGGCTGCGGTGATTCCAGTCACGGGATGGTTCTTGCAGCGGGTCACTACCCGGAGGGCGTACGCGCTTGCGATGGGCACCTTCCTCGTGGGTACCGTCGTGTCGGCCGTCGCCCCGGCCTTCGCGGTGCTGCTGGCGGGCCGCGTCGTTCAGGCCGCAGGCACGGCCGTGATGATGCCGCTGTTGATGACCACGTTGATGACCGTGGTGCCTGCGCAGAACCGCGGCAAGGTGATGGGCAACGTCACCCTGGCGATGTCGGTGGCCCCCGCGCTCGGGCCCGCCGTGTCCGGGGTCATCCTGCAGGCCGGCTCCTGGCGGCTGCTGTTCGTGGTCGTGCTGCCGATCGCGGCCGGGGTGACCCTGTTCGGGCTGCGCAAGCTGGAGAACGTCGGTGAGCAGCAGGCGAGTTCCATCGACTGGTTCAGCGTCTGCGTCGCGGCGCTCGGCTTCGGCGGGCTGGTGTACGGCCTGAGCCTGGTCGGTGAGAGCGACCGCAGGACGCTCGGCATCGGCATCGCCGCCGCCGGTATCGCGGCCATCGCGGTTTTCGCGCTCCGTCAGCTCAGGCTGCAGCGCGACGGTACGCCGCTGATGGACCTGCGCACTCTCCGGTACGGCACCTTCACCCTGTCCCTGGCCCTGATGGCCATCGGCTTCCTGACGATGCTCGGCTCGATGATTCTGCTGCCGCTGTATCTTCAGAACGTGCGCGGCCTCAGCCCGCTCGAAACCGGCCTGCTGGTCATGCCAGGTGGTCTGGCCATGGGCCTGCTGGGACCGGCCGTCGGAAAGGCGTTCGACCGGTTCGGCAGCCGGACGCTGGTGCTGCCCGGCTCGATCGGCATCGCGCTCGCCCTCGCCGGGTATGCGCAGATTGCGATGACGACGCCGTACTGGCAGATTCTGGGGCTGCACGTGCTGCTGATGGTGGGCCTGGCGGCGACGTTCACCCCGGTCTTCGCCCTCGGCATGGGCGCGCTGCCCTCGCACTTGTACTCCCACGGCAGCTCGATTCTGGGAACGCTGCAGCAGGTCGCCGCGGCGTTCGGCACCGCGCTGATGGTGACCGTGATGTCGTCGCGCACCAGCAGCCAGATCGCCGATGGTGTCGCCGCCGTGCCCGCCCAGGTGAGCGGTATGAAACTGGGCTTCGGCGTCGCGGCAGCCCTCGCCGTGGTGACGATCGCGATCGCGGCGAAACTGCCGCAGCGGGTCGCGGGCACCGACACCCCCGCCGATGCCCTCGCCCATGCCGACGCGGGCCCGCCCGCGGACGGGAATCCCGACCTCGATGAGCGGGGCACCGTCAAGGCGTAGAGGTCCTGACTCACCCCCTCCGACTGCGCACCGATCGCGCTGCCGCCCGGCGACAACGTCCGGGCGGGAGCGCGGTCGTATTCAGCGCCGGCTCATGACCGCGAACCGGCCAGGACGTTCACGCAAGGCCAGGCAGCGATGCCCACCCGCCTGGGGCGAGCTGCTTGTTCTTCTCGACCTTGGGGATCGCGAGGGAGCTGCCGCCGTTCTCCGCGCTGTCGATGCCGCCCTTCTTCCACTGCGGCAGTGCGCGACGCGCCGGTCGCCTGCGGCGGACTTGACGCCCGAGGTGCAGCTCGCGGGCATACAGGCGCCCATAGTGAGCGTGTCGATGCTGCCGGGATTGGGATGTGGCCAGTCCTTGATGGCGTTGACAACGAGCCCGCCCCACGAGGTCCTTGTTCGACCTTCATGGCTACGCCTCAGCGCAGCTCGCCAGGTATCGAGACGGTTGCCCTAACGGAGGTTGGCGGACACCAACAAGGACAATCCGAACCGGCAGGTGCGACTGAGCTTCCTGGGCTGATGCGTGTGACGGAACAGTGGCGTCGAATCCCGGCCGCACCGAATGTCGCTTGGCCCGTGCCTTAACAGCCGCCTACCTGGCGCGAAGGGTATCTCTGCAGGTCAGGAGGCTGGTCGCGGTTGGCCTCGGGGGGCGTCGCGGGGGCTCTGGGAGAAGATGTAACCGCGGCCGTGGCCGTCCTCATCCTGGGCGCAAGCGGGGGCCCGTAGGACCTTGTCGAGTCGTTCGTTACGCGAGTCAGAGGATGTCACCGTGCGATCGTCAGTCTTCACGTGCAGTGCGGTGGCGAGAGAAATCCGAGTCTGGTGTCACAACCGCACTGGAATCGATCATCTAGAGAACCTTGAGCAGGCGTTCCGCCAAGACGGATGCCGAGGGCAGGGTTCTGTCCGGTGAACAGGTTGCGATCCACCACCGTGTAGGGCTTCCACATCTCGCCCTTGGTGAAGTCGACGCCCATTTCGACGAGTTCGTTCTCGACCGTCCACCTGGCCCTCTTGGGGAGTCCTACTGCTTCCTCTTCGTCGTTCGTGAATGCGGTGACCTGGTAGCCGGTGAACGGTGACTTGCCGTGAATCCTGGTCGACAGCATCGCTCGGCTGCAGTTGGCAGTGGTCAACGGCCTGGGCCGGGCAGACGTGACAGTGATGTATCGGATGTCCCGTCAGGCGCCGGAAGCGTGACACCGGCGGGCGGCTCGTGCGGTGGCCCGCCGCGAGGAGTCGGCGTGGAAGGAAGAGGCTGATGAGTCGAGAGGGTGTCGCCTCGGCGCGGCGCAGCAGCGAGCAGCTGTCGGAGATCGTACCTCTGGTAGACGACCGCGGGTGGGAGTCTCCGTCGGCCTGCGCGGGCTGGCGCGTCATCGACGTACTCGCTCACCTCGGCGCCCTCGCCCATGAGGCCGTCGACCCTCCCGCCCCGGATCCGTCGTGGCCCAAGAACCGCGAGCGTTACCACGACATGAGGGTCGACGAGCGCCGCGGCCGGAGCCACGCCGAGGTGATCGAGGAGTGGCGTCGCTTCACCCCTCGGCAGCTGGAGATCCTGGAGGCGGGACAGCAGGTGCCGCAGGCGGACGAGCCAGTGCTGGTACCGGGCCTGGGTACCTATCCCCGGCACCTGTTGGCGAACACCATGGCATTCAACGTCCTGTGCCACCTGCGCTACGACATGCTCGAACCCGGCGGTCCGCTTCCCTTCGCGGTCCCTCCGCCCGACGACGAGCTGGTGGCGCCGGCGGTCGAGTTCATGCTCGCCGGCATCCCGCAGATGCAGGGGGCCGAACTCACCGCCACTGTCAGCCGGCCGCTCGTACTCGAGTTCACCGGACCGGGCGCCACGACCGCCACCATCGTTCCCGCCGACGGACCGGACGGCCTGCTGACGGTGGAGCCAGGTGCCGCGGACGGCGCCGCAGCCCGGATCCACAGCACGGCGACCGACTTCATCGCGTGGGGCACGACCCGGACCGCGTGGCGCGACCACTGCCGGATCACCGGCGAGGCAGCCACCGCGGAACCGTTCCTGGACTGCCTCAACATCGTGTGAGGAAGGCTCTGGGCCGCATCCTGTGTATTGATCTTTCAGGTGCTCTCGCGACGCCCGGGTACGTTGGGTTGTCTGATCCCTGCATCTCGCCGTCAGCGACGTGTGTAGGGGACCACGAGCACCGCCGAGGCGAAGGCTCGCCGCTTGATCTCCTGCAGGGTCCGGGCAGGTGGCGTGCTGCGCTGCCGTCCGCCGTTGTTGCCGTCACTGCCGGCGGCGGCGACGTCGTGCGAGCACTGCATAATGCCCGGCCGCCACGTCAGCAGTTCGTGTCGCTTGGGGCGTGCACGCTTCGTGTTCGCTCTCCTCTGCGGAGGCGGTCCGGCCGTATGGATCCCACCCCGTGACCACATGGATGGAGGCCGTGCCGCGGACCAGTGTCGTGGACTTGCCGAGCAACTGGGTGGCCGGTCCCACCTTCGAGCGGTCCTCGCCGCGCAGACGGCGGGAGAGACGTGCCCGGATGCAGGCGTCCGCACTCCTGGTGCGTGAGTAAGGCGACACTCTCCGTGCCCGCTTGGTCGAACTGGGGTGCTGATAGCCTGCTTCGATCTTGGAAATGCGACCCGTCGGTGTGCGCCGGCGGTCAGGCTACCGCGCGGTCGCTGCCCTTCACCGGGCGGTAGCTCATCGCGCGAACGAGAGGAACCCTGGTGCCCCTGGCCTGGCAGGGTTCGGTCCTGGCAGTCCACTTGGAGGGCGTTCAGCGTGCTGTTGGCGGCTCGGTACCAGCTCGAGGAGCTTCTCGGCCGAGGGGGGATGGGCGAGGTCTGGCTCGCGCGAGACGAGGTTCTTGGCCGTCAGGTCGCGGTCAAGCTGCTCCTGGCCGGCGGCATCGACCCGTCGGCCGCGGCCCGCTTCCGGCAGGAGGCCCAGACGACCGCTCGCCTGAGCCACCCCAACATCGTCGCCATTTTCGACTTCGGGCAGGCCGACGACCGTCTGTACCTGGTCATGGAAATGGCCCAGGGGTGCAGCCTGGCCGACCGGTTGGCCTCGGCGGGGGCGCTCGCGCCGCGCGAGGTGGCCTCCATCGGCGGCCAGATCGCCTCAGGCCTGGCCGCCGCACACCGGCAGAACGTCATCCACCGCGACATCAAGCCCGCCAACCTGCTGATCGCCCCCGATGGCACGGTCAAGGTGGTGGACTTCGGTATCGCCCGTCTTGCCGACGACACGGCGGCCGGGCTCACCAGTGCGGGCATGATCGTGGGAAGCGTCTCCTACCTCGCTCCGGAACGAGCCCTTGGAAAGGACGCCGGCCCGGCCTCCGACATGTACGCGCTCGGCTGCGTCCTGTACGAGCTCCTTGTGGGATACCCGCCCTTCCGCGCGGACACCCCGACCGCGCTGCTCTATCAGCACGTCCAGGAGCTGCCCGCGCCGCCGCGCAGTATGGGGGCAGAGCTTCCGGCGGAGCTCGAACAACTCATCCTTGTGCTGCTCGCCAAGGAACCGGAAGCGCGCCCCGACGCCGAACAGGTCGCAGACTGGCTGTCCGCTCCGGGAAGGTGGCGCGCGGCCGCGACGGAACAGCCCACACCACCGCCGTCCTCACGACCGGCCGCCGCGGTGGGGCGCACGGCTGTGCTGCCGACTCCTGCCACACGACGATCCCGAAGGCGTGACTCCCGGTCGCGCACGCGCACGGTCGCCATTTCGGGACTCGCAGCGGCCGCCCTCGCGACCGTGGGATATCTCCTCTTCCAGCCGGACTCCGCACAGGTGGCCGCTGCGGACTCCCCTGCCGCGACCCAGGGAGCAACGCCGTCCACCACCGTCCCTGCTTCTTCGTCGCCTTCTGCTTCGCCTCCGCCGAGCCCGTACGCGGCCTCGGGCGTCGCGGTCGACACGCCCGCAGCGTTGTCGAACGACCCCGGGGTACTGCTTGGCCAGGTGTCCCAGGAACTGAACACTGCCACCCTCGAGGGCCGGCTCGACCCGCACCTCGCCGACGATCTGGAACACAAAGTCTCCCAAGCCCAGGACAAACTGGCTGAGGGCAGACGGAAAGAGAAGGACAAGACCAAGGACGTACGCAAACGGGTCCGCGACATCCGGCACAAGCTCGCCGACGCCGAGAAGCACCAGGAGTTCACCAGTACCCCCGAGCTCGACCGGCTCCTCGATCACCTCGCGTCCCTGGTCGGGGAAACCGACTAGGAGGCAATCCGTGAAAGGGGAACCGAATGCGCATGCGACGAATCCTCGCCGCCGTCATCGCCACGGCAGCCCTCGCCGGACTCGGCCTCACAGGCGCCGCCACGGCCGCCGCACAGGGTGCCCCATCCGACGTCACCCCTTCTGAGTGCGAGCAGGGCGGCGGAACGCCCGTTCTGATGAACAGCACCTGCAAGGGCGGTACGCACGACGGGGAGAGGCTCGACTGAACCCCACAAGGCGCCCCGCAGCCACGCGCCACGAGCCGCTCCCGCGCGAGCGTAGCCGGGAGAGGCGCAGGGACTGTGCCGGCCCATCGGGCAAGCTAGGTCTCCAGGATCGTTCCCGGGGCCGTGCCGCCGATTCTCCACACCATGCGTTGGCGCCGGCGACCTGTTGACCTTCTCCTGCTATTGGAAATCGGCTTTGGCACTCGCAGCCATTACATGTGCTCGCCATGAGCCGGACCGCTCGGCCAGGGTTGCCAGACGCTGAACGCTGTCCTCCCACGCCGCACGGTAGGCATCATCGTGGGCGGTAAGGCGCCGGTATGCCCCGGCCGCCACGAAGCAGGCTCCCGCGGCAGCCGCTGGATCAGGCTCATACGCTCCTGCCGTTTCGACCAGATGTTCCGCGATCGCGCACATCCACTCTGCGAGCGACTCCAACTGATCGACCGTCACACCCTCCAGCTCCAGCGCGAAGGACGCCCAGCGCAGGCACTCTGCGAGGTCCCCTCGTACGTTCAGGTACAGGTCGCACAGCCGGAACACGGCATCAGGGTGGCCGGCCCCCGCGGCACGGGTCCACCACGCGACAGCGGCTTCGACGTCGTGCCGCCCCCAGTGGAGCAGTCCGAGGTGGTACGCGGCGTGGACCTCACCTGACGCCGCGGTCGCTCCGGTTCGGTGGGTGCTCGCCGCATCGGGCCCCGACGTCCGAGTGACCCCCTGTGCCGGCGTGCCCAAACGTTCGGCGGCACGCTCCAACAACTGCTCCCCTTGCCCGACTTGCCCTTCACGCACGAGCAGCAACCCCAGATAGAAGCTTCCATCCGCACTGCCCGCGTCGGCTGCCTTGCGCCACCATCGCTTCGCCCCTGTTTGATCGCCGGCTTCGTGGCAGCGGAAGCCCACGTGCACGGCCGCCTGTACGTCACCCCGCTCGGCCGCCCGTGTGAACAGTTCCTCGGCCTCGAGCAGCCTGCCCTGGCGTTCGTAGAGGACCGCGAGGTTGTAATCCGCGTTCGGAGTGCCGTGCTCGCCGGCGAGCCGCCACAGTTCCTCGGCCTGTGCCTCGTCCCCTCGCTGCGACACCAGGACGCCAAGACCCACAGCCGCCGCCCAGTCACCGACGTCCATCGCCCGGCGGTACCAGCGCTCGGCTGTGTCGGTATCGCCGTGCAGCAGGGCGAGCATGCCGAGGTTGTTGTACGCGGCGGGGACACGGCGGGCTGCGGCCTTCTCGTACCAGAGCACCGCATCATCGTGGTCTCCCCGGTCCTGTGAGAGCTTTCCCAGCAGATAGGCGGCCTGCCCGCTGCCTGCCTCAGCCGCCGCCCGGTAGGCCTCGGCGGCACCGTGAAGGTCTCCGGCACGCGCCAGACCGGCGGCGCGCCGGATGGCCTCTGCGGCGTCGGGCGGCTCCCGGTCCGGGTCAGGCCGCGACGGCATCGACATGAATCCCTCGCCGTCCTGCGAGGTGTGGCCGGTCAGCTCGAAGAACCGCACCTCCGTCGATTCGGCGGCCCGCTGTCTGTCCGGATCCCCTGGGTCGTAGTGGTCGGGGTAGAGCTGGTGCACGGGCTGGGGCACCGGTGCGGCGTGAGGGCTGAAGAGTGAGAAGCCCGTAGAGGCGGTGACCGTGAGTTCCCACCAGGGCCGCCAGAGGCGCCCCGCACAATCGATCTCCGCCGTCAGCCGCCACCGCACCCACCGCCCGTCCTCCGTCACCGGTGCGCAGGTGAGGGTGGCACTCCCACCTGGGGCGACAGTCAGCGGCAGAACGGGATCCGCACCAAGTTCCGCCGGCTCGGTGACGGGTGAGCGGTCCAGGAAGATCGCGACATCGGGACTGCGCAGGGGCCGGTATGCCCGGACCGCGCGTTGGACGGACTCCAGCAGATCGGAGCTCAGGACGATATCGGGCATCCGTGACCGGGCGAGCGAGGAGCCGTCTGCCAGCAGGGGCAGACGGTCCGTCACCTCGGCCCGCAGTGAGCGCAGAACGATCTCGTCCTCCCCTGTGGCGGTCAGGGAGACAAGCAGGTTGTGCCCGGTCAGAGGTATGTTGATCGCCTCGGAGTTACCCAGCAGCCCCGGCGAGGCGATGTGCATGAGCTGACTGTGCACGGCGGCCCGCACCACGAACGGGGGCCCGTCCGGCAGCCCTTGTACGGGTACGGGGCGGATGGGGCGTGTCATGTCGTAGAGGGCCCGTGCCGGGCTGGGATCCCGTTCGGGTGCGCCCTCCGTTTCCGGGAGTTCCTTCGCCGTGCGCACGGGGTCCGTCGCCGGGCCGGGTCGCCGCCGCCGGTGTCGCACCATCGCCACGAGCGCGGAAAGCGCTGATACGGCGGTCACCGCGAGGTAGGGCGCCCATGCGTGCACTCCCGTCGCGGCGAGGACGGCGCCGCCGACCATGGCGGGGAGTGCCGCGCCCAGGATGACAGTGCCGACACGGCGCCAGGCCTTGGCCATCAGACACCGCCCAGTTGACGTCCGGCAGTACGGAACGCGTGACCCTGGAGGTCGACGCGGGTACTGCCCCGGCGGCCCGCGGACGTCCAGTCCAACCACAGCACCCACTGCACGAGGGCGTGCTCGGTGCTGACGAGGAGGTCGAAGATCTCGGACTCGTCCGCGGCGATTCGGTAAGGGAAGTCACTCTCGCCCAAGGCGCGCACCTCCGGTGGGTCGGCGTCGAGGGAAGCCTCGAAATGCCGCACCGGAACTTCGGCCGCGTGTCTGGTGAGATTCCCCGGGAACTCTTCGCGGGACAAGACCTCCGCGCGCACCCCCATCAGCACCACGGCCGAAGGCCCCATCGAGGTCACGACGATCCGGACTGTATGCCCGGCGGCCGGGACGTCGACGACGCGGTCGCCGAGGTCGAGTGTGACGTAGTCGTGGTTCCTGATCTCGGCGGTGACGGCAAGTGGGGGACTTTCCGCCACCTCCCTCCTGGCCCTGCGCCGGGCCAGGGTGCCCTGGAGATGTCTGGGTGCTTCCTGACCGAGGTACGCGGCCGCGGCGGCCGCCAACACACCGGCTCCCCAGCCCAGCGTCTGCCCCGGTTGCCACAGCAGTGCGAGGCCTGCGACCGCGGCCACCCCTCCGCCGCCTCCGCCCCACACAAGGACGCGACGTCGCCTGTCGGCTACCGGCATATGTCCCCCGTTCCGCCCACCGGACCCGCCGGCCTCCGGCTCGCACCGTTCCGGGCTCCATGTCCTGAATCGACCATATAGTCAACTACCCTGCCCGTAAGCCCGGTTACCGCATGCGCGCCAACCGCTCTCCCGTCTCAATGACAGCACCGCAGATCTGCCGTGAATCGTCCTTTCCGTACTTGGGGCAGGACAGCTCCGGCGCCTCGTCCCGGCTGCCGGCACCGCGGTCGGCCGCTCGATGTCAGTGGGCCCTGTCAGGGTGGCGTGTATTCCACAGAACGGGGGAGTGGCGCATGATCGAGCAGGTGGCCCGCCGCATGGCCGAACAGGTCGACCTCGCGGACCTTCGCTATCTCGCCCTCGGCCGGCAGCAGTGGGCCACGCTGCTCGACCACGGCACGGTTCCGCCCGCACTGGCCGCCATCAGCATCGTGGGAGACGACGTCACCTACGACGACGCCCTCGCCCTGGCCTCCCGTGCCGGCCTGGACACCGGCGACGCTCTCCGCGTCGCCGGCAGCCTCTGAGGAGTACAGGAGGCGGCGCGGCTCAAGCAGGCTTGCGCCAGACGGAGATGTGCTTCGCGGAGTCGTCGGTGAACGGCGTCCCGTCCCAGTCGCCGACGCGCCGATCCAGTTCGAGGCCCGCGATCCGCGCCATCAGGTCGAGTTCCGCCGGCCACGCGTACCGGTGCCGTGAGTCGGTGCGGCGGTAGCGGCCGTCGTCCTCGCCGTCACGGCTGAAGTGGTGCGAGACGAGGATCTGCTCGACGAGGTCGAAGGTGTCGAAGCCGAGATGCCGGTCGGAGACGTCGAACGGCACCGCGACCTGCCCCGGCGGCAGGAAGCGCAGCGGCGGCACGCCCAGCTCGATGACGAACCGACCGCCGGGCGCCAGATGGCGCGCGGCGTTGCGGAAGCACTCGACCTGCTCGTCCTGGGTGAGCAGGTTCGTGATCGTGTTGTAGACGAGGTAGACCAGGGTGAACTCGCCGGGGACGCTGGTCGTGGCCATGTCCCCGAGGGCGACCGGGAGCCTGTCCTCGTCGATCTTGCGCCGCAGCACCGCCGCCATGTGCTCGGACAGCTCGATGCCCACCACGGGCACTCCGCGTTCCCGGAGCGGGACGCCGACGCGTCCGGTCCCGATGGCGAACTCCAACGCCCGCCCGTCCCCGGCGAGTTCGGCGAGGAAGTCGAGAGTCGGTCCGAGGAAGGAGGCCGAGGACCTCTCGGCCTCCCCGGCGTCGTAGCGTTCGGCGGTTTCGCGGCTCCACAGTTCGCTGCTCGTCACGGGCGGTCACTCTGCCCGGCGGGGCGGGACGCTGTCCACGCGTTTTCCCGCCCCGGCCCCGTCGGCAGGCCAGTGGCCCGGGTGTTACTCCGTGTCCTGCTCGGCGCGTTCGGCGTCGCGCTGCTTCAGGCGTGCCGTCTCCTTGCGCACCTCGGCCTGCGTGGCGCGCTCCTTCGCCAGCCACTCGGGCTGCTCCTGCTTCAGCGCCTCGATCTGCTCGGTGGTCAGCGCCTCGCTGACCCCGCCGCGCGCGAGACCGGAGATGGAGACGCCCAGCTTGGCCGCGACCACGGGGCGGGGGTGGGGACCGTCGCGTCGCAGTTCCCGCAGCCACTCGGGCGGATCGGCCTGGAGCTCGTTGAGCTCGGCACGCGAGACGACGCCCTCCTGGAACTCGGCGGGCGTGGCGGGGAGGTACACACCCAGCTTCTTCGCCGCGGTGGCGGGCTTCATCGTCTGGGCGGTCTGGTGCGACTTCATGGTGTCCAGACTATCGACCGCGGACGAGGGGGCCGACCACGCCGGGTAACCTGGCGGCGTGACCGGCTCGGATGCATCTCCCTCGTTCCGGCTCGCGTACGTCCCCGGGGCGACGCCCGCCAAGTGGGCGCGCATCTGGAACGAGCGCCTGCCCGACGTCCCCCTCGACCTCGTCCAGGTTCCGGCCGCCGAGGCGGCCGACGCGCTGCGCGGGGGCGCGGCGGACGCGGGGCTCGTACGCCTGCCGGTGGACCGTACGTACTTCAGCGCGATCCCCCTGTACACCGAGACCACGGTGGTGATCGTCCCCAAGGACCATCTGGTGACGGCCGTGGACGAGGTGTCCGTGGCGGACCTGGCCGACGAGGTCGTCCTCCACCCGCTCGACGACGTCCTCGGCTGGGAGCGGCCGCCCGGCGAGGAGGCCTTCGAGCGGCCCGCCACCACGGCCGACGCCGTCGAGCTGGTGGCGGCCGGAGTGGGGCTGCTCGTCGTCCCCCAGTCGCTGGCCCGCCTCCACCACCGCAGGGACCTCACCTACCGGCCGGTCGCCGACGCCCCCCAGTCGGGCATCGCGCTGTGCTGGCCGGAGGAGGCGCACACCGACCTGGTGGAGCACTTCATCGGGATCGTGCGCGGCCGGACCGTCAACAGCACCCGGGGTCGAGCCCAGGCCTCGTCCGAGGAGCAGTCGGGGCGCAAGGACCGGCGTACCGAGACGGCGGATCCCCGCCGCAAGCCCGCCACCGGCGGAAAGACCGGAGGAAAGACCGGGGGAGCGGCCGGCGGCAAGGCGGGCGGCCGTACGGGCCAGGCGGCAGGCCGCTCCGGCCGGACGACCGGCCGTGCAGGCGGCCCTGCGGCCCGCAACCGGCGCGGTGGCTCGGGTGGCTCGGGCGGCGGCAGGAGCGGCGGGCGGGGCAGGCCGGGCCGCGGGGCGTAGCCGCCTCCGCGCCAGCGCCCCCGCGTCGCTGCTCCCGTCACCCCCGGTCAGTCACCTCGCGGCGCGTCCCCCCGGGTCAGTCGCCCCGCGGGGTCAGTCACACCCCGAACCACGCAAGCGCCCCGCTCCGCAGCCCCGAACCACGCCCCGGCTTCACACTCCCGAGTCATGCCCGCACACCGCGGCCGATCGACTCCACCAGCGGCAGCAGCCGGAACGGGACCCGCTCGCGCAGCGCCACCTCGGTGCGGGTGCGCACCACGCCCGGCAGGCTGATGAGCTTCTGGATGACGTCCTCCAGATGGGCGTTGTCGCGCGCCACGACACGGGTGAGCAGGTCGCCTCCGCCGGTGATGGAGAACGCCTCGACGATCTCCGGTACGGCGGCCAGCGCGTCCCCGACGTCGTCCAGATGGCCCTGGGTGACCTCGATGTGCACGAACGCCAGGACCGGGTGGCCGAGCGCGACGGGGGAGAGGGCCGGACCGGTGCCGGTGATCACGCCGTCCCGTTCGAGGCGGTCGAGGCGGGCCTGAAGCGTGCCCCGTGCGACCCCGAGGATGCGGGCGCACTCACGCACGCTGGTGCGCGGCTGCTCCAGAAGCAGCCGCAGAATGCGGGTGTCGAGTTCGTCCACGGCCATGACGACGGGGGTCTCCTCCCAGATCGGTGATCGACCGCCGACTGTACCAATGGCTCACCAGAACCTCGTCTGACTGGGCCAGCGCTCGTGGTCCATTGGCCCGCTGTCAGCGTGTTGATCATGTGTCCGAATGTGCCAACGGCTCAGTGATGCCCGGTTCGCTTGAGCCAGGGGTGCAGGGGATGCTCTCATGGACACGTCGACGGCGCTGCGGATCCCCGCGGCGCCTTTCTCATGCCGGTGTCGCACCGGCGTTCCTGTCTTCCAGGGGGCGGTAAGCAGTGCTGCTGAAGAGGGTGTTCGTGGCTCCGGACCCGGGGCGGACGCGGCTGCGTTTCGCCGCCAGGGCCGTCCTCGGTATCGGCCTGGCGGTCGCCGTCTGCGGGCTGGCCGGACACTCGCTGCCGGGTGCCGTCACCGGCGGGCTCGCCGCGCTGCTCGCCCTGTTCACCGTCACCGACCCCACGGTGCGCGGACAGCTCGTCACCACCCTGCTGCTGCCGGTCGCCGGCCTGCCCGTGCTCGCCGTCGCGGCCGCGCTCCACGACCACCCGACGGCACGCGACCTCGCCTTCCTCGCAGTGGTCGGCGCGGGCGTGTACGCGCGCCGCCGGGGTCCGCGCGGCCACAGCCTCGGCGTATTCGCGTTCATGACCTTCTTCGTGGCCCAGTTCCTGCACACCAGGACCGGGCAACTGCCCGAGGTGTCCACCGCCGTCCTGCTGTCCGTGCTCACGGCGGCGGTGGTGCGCTTCGGCGTCTGGTGCTACGAGCGCCGGCTGCCCGCCGCGGCGGCTCCCGCCGGACTGGGCGGACGCGGACTGGACCGGGTGACGACCCGGCAGGCCGTGCAGGCGACCGCGGGCGCCTGCTTCGCGCTCGTCGTGGGCCAGCTGGTGTCCGGCGACCGCTGGTACTGGGCCGTCGGCGCCACCTGGTGGGTGTTCGTGAACACCGCCTCGCGCGGCGAGACCCTGGTCCGCGGCTTCCGCAGGGTCCTCGGCACGATGCTCGGCATCGGCCTGGCCGCCCTGGTCGTCGTCCCGCTGCACGGGGCCGCGCTCCCCACCGCCGTCCTGGTCGCCGTCTGCGTCTTCGGCATCTTCTACACGGCCGCCGTGTCCTACACCTGGATGATGCTCTGCGTGACCGTGCTCGCCACGTCGCTCTACGGCCTGCTCGGCGTCCTCGTGCCCGGGATGCTCGCCCTGCGGCTCGGCGAGACGGCCGTCGGCGCGCTCGGTGCCTGGCTGGCCGTGCTGTTCGTACTGCCCGTCACCACGCACGCCGTCACAGACGCCTGGATCCAGCGGGCCCTGCGCTGTGTCCACGCGTGCACGGCCGAGGCCGCGGCCCGGCTGGCCGGCACCGTCGGCGCCGACCCGGCCCCTCGCGTGACCGAACTGGAGCAGCTGCTCGGCCGGGTGCGGCTCTCCGTCGCCCCGCTCGTGCACCCGCTGAACCCGATGCGCGGCCGCAGGCGGCGCGCCCGGCAGGTGCTCGCCCTGCTCGACGACTGCGCCCGAGAGATCCGCGGCCTCGTCGCCGTCGCCGCCGATCCGGAAGCCTCCCACGACGAACGGCTGGCCGCCGCGTGCCGCCGCGTGGAGACCGCGGTGGAGGCCCTCATCGACGACGGCGCCCACACCGTTCCGCGGGCCGCCCCCGCCCACCCCCGGCCGACGGCCGCGGAAGCCGCCCTCACCCACCTCCACGCCCTGGAACACGCCCTGGCGGAACTGGCCACGCCACTGCGCGCGCCGTCGGGCTCGCCACTGGTGGGTGCGTGACGCCGACGGGCACCGTGATGCCGGCTGACACCGTGACACCGATGGCACCGGCGGCACGCCGCGGGCCACGCCGCGACTTGGTCTAGACCGAACGGGGCCGACTGCTACCGTCGCTCGGACGGGACGACCGAGAGGGGACCAGTGGTGGCACACGGCGGTAGGCGGCGGGCGTTCATCGGGTCGTTCACGGCGGCGGGAGGCCCCGGGGTCGTCACCGCGGCGGTGTCCGAGGAGGACGGGGCACTGACCGTGCTCAGCGGCGTCGACGGCGTCCTCGACCCCTCGTACCTGGCCCTGTCCCGCGACGGCGGCACGCTCTACGCGGTGAGCGAGACGGCCGAGGGCGCCGTGGCGGCCTACCGCGTGAAGGGCGAGACGGTCGAGCTGACCGGGCCGCCGGTGAGCGTCGGAGGCAGCGGCCCCACCCACCTGAGTCTGATGGACGGGCACGTCCTGACGGCCAACTACGGTTCCGGCAGCGTCAGCGCCGTTCCCGTCCGCGCCGACGGGCGCCTCGCCCCGGCCGCGTCGGACGTGCTGCGGCACACGGGCTCGGGCCCGCACGAGCGCCGCCAGCGCGGTCCGCACGCCCATCAGGTGCAGCCGGACCCGAGCGGCGGCTGGGCCGTCAGTGTGGACCTCGGCACCGACTCGGTCCGGGTGTGCACGCTGACGGACGGGCGGCTCGCCGTGCACCGGGAGATCGCGCTGCGGCCCGGCTCAGGACCCCGCCACCTGGCGTTCCATCCGGACGGCGGATACGCCTACGTCGTCAACGAACTGAGACCCACCGTCACGGTCTGCCGCTGGGACGCCGCCGAGGGCTCGCTCAAGCCCCTGACCGAGAATCCGGTCCTGCCGGACGCCCCGGCCGGCGACGCGTACCCCTCGGGCATCGTGGTGGCGCCGGACGGCCGGTTCCTGTGGACCGCGACGCGCGGCGAGGACGTCCTGTCCGTGTTCGCGGTCGAGGCGGACGGGGAGCGGCTGCGGCTGGTCGGGTGTGTACCGTGCGGAGGCCACTGGCCCCGGGCGCTGACCTTCTCCGACGGCTTCCTGTACGTCGCCAACGAGCGCTCCGGGAACGTGACCTGGTTCGCCGTGGACGAGGTGACGGGACTGCCCGCGAGGGCCGGCAAGGTCGCGGTCGCTGCGGCGTCCTGCGTGGTCTTCGACTGAACGCACGCCCGCCAGGACGACACGAACGACACGGGCGGCACGGGCGACACCGGCGACACCGGCGGTCCACCCGGTGGCACGGTCGGCACGGTCCGTAGGGCGAAGGGCCCGCTCCTCGCATGGCGAGGAGCGGGCCCTTGGTCGTACGGGTGAAGGCTGTGAGTGTCAGTGGGCCGGTGCGCTCTGCGGCTGCTGCGGGGCGATGCCCAGGGCCGTCGTGTAGTTGGCCAGGGCGAGCTTGCCGATCGCCGGGTACGGGCCGAGCGCCTCGGCGGCGGCACAGCCCGCCTCCTCGGCGGCGGCCTGGACCAGCTCGGCGTCGATCTCCGGGCCGATCAGGTACGGCGCCAGGGCGAGCTGCTGGGAGCCCGCGTCCCGCAGCTGCTCGGCGACGGAGGCGATCGAGCCGTCCTGGTCGAGAGCGGCCGCCATCACCGGCACGGCGAGGCGGGCGGCGAGCAGCATGCCGGTGATCCCGGCCGCCTGCACGGCTTCCTCGCCGCCGACCGAGGCCAGGATGATCCCGTCCGCCGCGGTCGCCACGGTGAACAGGCGGGCGCGGTCGGCGCGGGCCAGGCCCGCCTCCGACAGCCGGACGTGCAGGGCCTCGGCGAGCAGCGGGTGCGGGCCGAGCACGTCGGTCAGCTCGGCGGCGACCCGGCTGTCCATGACGGCCTGGCGGATCCGGCGCAGCAGCGCGTTGTCCGGACCGGCCAGCAGCGGCACCACGACCGCGACGGGACCGTCGGGTTCCTTGACGTCGGAGCCGGCGGCGACCGCCAGCTCGTAGCGGGCGGTCCGCTCCTCGGCCGCACGGGTGAGCACGGTCTGCACGGTCGGGTGGTCCGCGTCGTCACCGTCGAGGTATCCGATCCGGGCGTCGAGGCCGGGCAGCTCGGAGCGCGCGATGCTCACGACCTCCTCGGCGAGGCCCCGCGTGGCGTCGCCAGGGGTCCCCGGCACCGCGAGGACGAGAGCGGGTGCGCCCTCGGGCGCCGCCAGCGGTTCCGGGCGGCGATGCCGTCCTGGCTGGCGGGGGCGCGGCATTCGTACTGGTAGGCCGGGCGCGGGCCCAGTGGGGGAGCTCATGGCGCCGCATGTTACTGGCTTCGGAGGTCCCCCTGTTCGGGGAGGGTGCAGGTGAGCGGTATCCGTCCGGTTTTGTCTGATGGGTTACGTACCGATGTGCGCCGTGGTCCGCCTTCCTCGGGCCGGCTACAGCAACTCGCGCCGTCCATCGGTGCATTTGTCCGGCAGATGCCGACGTGGGGAATCAATCCGCTTGTGAGGGAGGCACGTACAGCAACTCCTCATCGGGCGGAAGGGCGAGGACGTCCCTGGCCAGGTCGGTCGCGATGCGCACGCTGCCGTCCAGCGGATCGCCCTCGGCGCGCACCCGCCGTGCGTGCGGCAGCCGCTCGGAGAGTTCCCTCTCCAGCGGGACGAGGAGCGGGTCGCCCAGCTTGAACAGGCCGCCGGTCAGGGCGAGCAGCGGCTCTCCCGAGCCCGGGCAGACGGCCGCGGCGGACTCGGCCATGTGCCGGGCCGCCGCACGCAGCACACCGGCCGCGACGGGGTCGTCGGCCGCGCAGGCCGCCACCTCGGGTGCGAAGGAGGCCAGGACGGCGGCCCGGTCGGAGCGCGGGTAGAGCCTGCCGGGCAGGTCCGTCATCGGCCCGAACGCCTCCTCGGCGCGGGCCAGCAGCCGCGCCGAGCCGCCGTCCCGACCGTCGTGGGCGCGCAGCGCGGCCTCCAGGCCCGCGCGTCCGATCCACGCTCCGCTGCCGCAGTCGCCGAGCAGATGCCCCCAGCCGTCCGCGCGCCGCCAGCCCTTGAGATCGGTGCCGATCGCGATCAGACCAGTACCGGCGGCGACGACCGCGCCGGGGCGGGGGCCCAGGGCGCCGGTGTAGGCGGTGACCGCGTCGGCGGCCAGCGCGACCCTGCGTACGCCGAGTTGCCGTGCCAGCGCTCCGGGCAGTTCGGCGCGCAGCGCGTCGCCCAGGGTGGCGAGCCCGGCCGCCCCCAGTACCGCCGTCTCCAGCCGCCCCACCCCGGCCTCGGCGATCAACGCCCTTGCCATGGGAACCAGTTGCTCCATGAGATGCCCGGGGTCGATGCCCCGCGCGCCGGTGCGCACCGGCTCACCGGACTCCCCTCGGGCCAGCGGTCCGCGTCCGGGCACCCCGACGACGATCCGAAGTCCGGAGCCGCCCGAGTCCACGGCGAGGAATCCGGCCGCGCCGGCCGGCGAGTTCCCCGTCACGACAGCACCCTGTCCTCGGCGCGGGGCGCCGACGCGGGGGACAGGTGCGGGGAGACGACGCGCCCGTGAGGGAGCGGCTTGGGCACTGGAGGCACCGGGCTCCTTCCCCCTCGCGGCCGGCCGCGCGATCCGCCGGGCCGGCTCGATGGACTTGGTGGGGAGGAACACTAGCGCCCGCGGACGCCCGCAGGGCAAGGTCCGCGGGCAGGCGTTGTCGGTGTGGGCCGCTAGAGTGACACGGCGTGGCACCACGACCGTTGCATGAACTAGTAGAGGCCGGCTGGGCGAAGGCCCTGGAACCGGTGGCCGGACGTATCGCGGGCATGGGTGACTTCCTGCGCGCCGAAGTCGCGGCCGGCCGGACATATCTCCCGGCGGGAGCGAACGTCCTGCGGGCGTTCCAGCAACCCTTCGACGACGTAAGGGTCCTGATCGTCGGTCAGGATCCCTATCCCACGCCGGGAATGGCGATCGGCCTGAGCTTCGCGGTCTCGCCGGAGGTGCGGTCGCTGCCGGGCAGTCTGGAGAACATCTACCGGGAGCTGAACTCGGACCTCGGCCTGCCCAGGCCCTCCAACGGTGATCTGACCCCGTGGACCCGGCAGGGCGTACTGCTGCTCAACAGGGCGCTCACCACCGCCCCGCGCAAGCCGGGCGCGCACCGGGGCAAGGGCTGGGAGGAGGTCACCGAGCAGGCCATCCGCGCCCTCGTCGCGCGGGAGCGGCCGCTGGTGTCGATCCTGTGGGGGCGGGACGCGCGCAATCTGCGTCCGCTGCTCGGCGAGTATCCGGCGATCGAGTCGGCGCACCCCTCGCCGATGTCCGCGGACCGGGGCTTCTTCGGCTCACGCCCGTTCAGCCGGGCCAACGACCTCCTTCAGCGGCAGGGGGCCGAGCCCGTGGACTGGCGGTTGCCCTAGGCACAACGACGGCCGCCGGCAAGGAATTTGATCCTGCCGACGGCCCCGTCGTGCGTCGCTCGGCCCTGGACTTCGACCACACGCGACGGCACCGACACCAGAGGCAGGCTCACGGGCACCCCCTCAACCGATGACCGCCGCCCGCACGCAGAGCACGTCGGGCAGATGCGAGGTCAGTTGCCGCCAGCTGTCGCCGTCGTCCGCCGACGCGTACACCTCGCCGTTGCGATTGCCGAAGTAGACGCCGGCCGGATCCGCGTCGTCGGTGCACAGCGCGTCGCGCAGCACCGTGCCGTAATGGTCCTCGGACGGCAGGCCCGCCGAGAGCGGCTCCCAGCTCCGGCCCGCGTCCGCGGTGCGGAACACACGGCAGCGGCGGCCGGCGGGCACCCGGTCCGCGTCCGCGTTGATGGGGAAGACGTACGCGGTGCCGCCGCGGTGCGGGTGGGCGGCCGCGGTGAAGCCGAACGTCGACGGCAGGCCCTCGCCGATGTCCGTCCAGTGCGCGCCCTTGTCGTCGCTGCGGTACACGCCCCAGTGGTTCTGCAGGTAGAGCCGGTCGAGGTTCTCCGCGTCCTGCGTGACCTTGTGCACGCACTGGCCGAACTCCGGGTTCGGATCCGGCAGGAACACGGCGGACACCCCGGAGTTGGACGGCGCCCAGCTCGCTCCGCCGTCGGCCGTGCGGAACACCCCGGCGGTCGACACGGCGACCGTGACCGCCCGCGGATCGCGCCGGTCGGTCAGCACGGTGTGCAGGCCCTCACCTCCGCCGCCCGGTACCCACTTCGACCGAGTGGGGTGCTCCCACAGCGGCCGGACCAGCTCGAAGCTCTCGCCGCGGTCCTCGGAGCGGTACAGCGCCGCCGGTTCCGTGCCCGCGTAGACCACGTCGGGCTCGGCGGCGGCCGGGTGCAGCTGCCACACCCGCTCCAGGGAGGCACCGGTGTCCTTGGGGAACCGCACGGCGGGGCGGGCCGGCTCGGTCCAGGTGCGGCCGAGGTCGTCGGAGTGGAACACCGACGGCCCCCAGTGGGCGCTGTCCCCGCCGGCCAGCAGCCGCGGGACGGGGCCGCGGACGTCGATGGCGACCGAGTAGACCGCCTGCGCGTTGAAGTGGGGACTCTCGTCGAACTCCCAGACGCCGTCCCGCCGCCGCCCGATGAACAGGCCCTTGCGCGTGCCCACGGCGAGCAGTACCTCGGTCATGCCGATCACCTCCGCGAGGTCGTCGTCCGGACCTCTTTGTCCTGGACACCGGCCAGTCTGCACCCGACCACTGACAGTCCTCTCCGCATCCGCGTCGTCGCAGGTCACAGCGGCATGGCTGGGATACGGGGACCGGCCCCGCCCACCGCGGCAGCCGGGGACGGCCGGGCCGCGGCACCCATGGGAGGGCCGGGTCGGGGAACTCGGCGTGAGCATCGGACCGCCCTCCGCCGTATGGGAGGGCGGTCCGGCAGGTCCGTGTGCTCGTGAGGAGGATGCCGTCGATGGCGTTCCGTGGTCCGAAGGTGCGGCTGTGGCGGTGGCGCAGCAATCCGCTCAAACGCCGAGCCGACACGGTGGAGGCCTGGGTCGTGCTCGGCACCTGGGTGCTCGGCCTTCTGGCCGGGGTGCTCGCCGGATGGACGGCGGCCCGGGGCGCGGAGCAGGCCACGGCCCTGGAACCCCTCGCGCGGACGTCCACGGTCGCGCGGGTCACCGAGCGGGCGCCCGGCACGTCCCCCGGGACCGGCGAGAGTACCGGCACGAAACTGAACGTGTGGGGAAAGGTGCGCTGGACCGCCCCGGACGGCACCGAGCGCACCGGCTGGGCCCGGGTGAGGCCCGGCAGCGCCGTCGGCACGCCGGTCACCGTGTGGACCGACGCCCGGGGCCGGCTGGTGACCGAGCCGGCCACGCCCGCCCAGGCCCGCGCGCGGGCCGTGATGGCAGGCATCCTGGTGGGACTGGGCGCCGCGTCCGTCCCCCTCGTCGCCGGCCACGTCGTGCGCGCCGGACTGGAACGCCGCCGCCTGGCCCAGTGGGACACCGAGTGGGCCCGCTTCGGCCCCCTGTGGAGCCGCAACGTCGGGTGACCGCCCTCGCCGGATGGTGCCGCGGGGCCAGAAGGAGCAGGGCCCGGTACCCGGGACACCGCGACCGGAGCCCGCACGCCGCCATTGCCACCTACCCCGGAAGCGCCCGTTCCAGAATGGCGTCGACGTCCGCGCTGTCCGGCAGGGTGCCGAAGGAGTGGCCCCAGTCGCCGCCCAGGCGGGTCGCGCAGAAGGCGTCGGCGACGGCGGGCGGGGCGTGCCGGACGAGCAGGGACGCCTGCAAGGTCAGGGCCATCAGCTCGACCAGGCGGCGGGCGCCGGCCGGGGACGCCTCGCCCAGACCGGCCCTGAGCCGGACCACGGCCGCGTCCAGGCGGGCGTCGGCGCCCCGGGCCAGGCCGAGTTCGGCGAACAGCGCCTCCGCGGTGCCGGGCTCCCGGCCGAGCGCCCGCAGGACGTCCAGGGCGTTGACGTTGCCCGAGCCCTCCCAGATCGACAGCAGCGGCGCCTCCCGGTAGTGCCGGGGCATCCCGGACTCCTCGACGTAGCCGTTGCCGCCCAGGCACTCCAGGGCCTCCGCGGTGAAGGCGGGCCCGCGCTTGGTGACCCAATACTTGCCGACCGCGGTCGCGATCCTCCGGAACGCGGCCTCGCCGCCCCCGCCGCCCGCGCCCACCGTCCGGTCGGCGGCACCGGCCAGCCGCAGCGTGAGCGTCGTCGCCGCCTCCGACTCCAGCGCCAGGTCGGCCAGCACGTTCCGCATGAGCGGCTGGTCGATGAGCAGCGCGCCGAAGGCGCCGCGGTGCCGGACATGGTGGCCCGCCTCGACCAGGGTCTTGCGCATGAGCGCCGCCGACATCATCACGCAGTCCAGACGCGTGCAGTTGACCATCTCGATGATGGTCTTGACGCCCCGGCCCTCCGGCCCGACCAGCCAGGCCACCGTGCCGTCGAACTCCGGCTCGGAGGAGGCGTTGGACCGGTTGCCCAGCTTGTCCTTGAGCCGCTGGATGCGGAAGGTGTTGCGGCTGCCGTCGGGCAGCACGCGCGGCACCAGGAAGCAGGACAGTCCGCCGGGAGCCTGGGCGAGCACCAGGAAGACGTCGCACATGGGCGCCGACGTGAACCACTTGTGCCCGCGCAGGGTGTACACCCCGGGCTCGGCGGTCGGCGTGGCCGCCGTGGTGTTCGTCCGTACGTCCGAGCCGCCCTGCTTCTCGGTCATCCCCATGCCCGCCAGCAGGCCCTGCTTCCCGGTCGGCACCCGCAGCCCGGGCTCGTACACCCGCGCGGTCAGCAGCGGCTCGTACACGGCTGCCAGCTCCGGCTGGGCGCGCAGGGCGGGGACGGCGGCGTACGTCATCGACGTCGGACAGCCATGACCGGCGTCCGTGTGCCCCCACACCAGGCCACCGGCGCTGCGGGCCACATGCGCGCCGGGCCGGTCGTCCGCCCAGGGCGCGCCGGCCAGGCCCTCGGCGACCGCCGTCCGCATCAGGTGGTGCCAGGCGGGGTGGAAGTCGACCTCGTCGACCCGGTTGCCGTAACGGTCGTGGGTGCGCAGTACGGGCTCGTGCCGGTTGGCCCGCTCGGCCCAGTCCTGCGCCTCGTCGCTCCCGGCCAGGGTCCCGAGCCGTCGCAGGTCCGCCTCGGCCCACCCCGCGCCCTCCCGGCGCAGGCCCTCCAGCAGTGCCACGTCGTCGGACGCGTCGTAGGGCGCCAGGGGAGGCGCCTGGTTGGTGACGGCGTGCGTGGCGCCCTGCCCGAGCGGCAGGGGCAGAGGTTCGGACGGCGTCCCTCCGTCCGGCCGCGCCTGCCGTTCCTGTACAGGCCGCCGTGCCTGCCGTTCCTGCTCCTGCTGCTCCTGCGCGACTGTCGAGGCCATGTCTTCATGTTGCACTCTGACTGCGGCCGCAGCAAGAGTGCAATATGCCGGGGGTCCGTACAGTACGTGACCATGAACGCCTCCCAGGAGCCCGCCGGGGCCGGGCTGCGCCCGCTGTCCGCGCGGTCGGTCGTCCTGAGCCTGCTCCTCGGCACGCACCCGCCCGAACTGCCGGTGAAGGACCTCGTGCGGGCGGTCGAACCCTTCGGGATCGGCGGATCCACCCTGCGCGCCGCCCTGAGCCGGATGGTCGCCGCCGGAGACCTGCGACGCTCCGACACCGTCCACGGCCTCAGCGAACGGCTGCTGGAACGCCAGCGGCGCCAGGACGCGGCCGTGCACCCCGAGACGCGCCCCTGGGACGGGGAGTGGGAGATGGTCGTCGTGACGGCGACCGGCCGCGAGCCCGCGGAACGCGCCGAACTGCGCGCCCGGTTGACCGCTCTCCGGCTCGCCGAACTCCGCGAGGGCGTCTGGCTGCGGCCCACCAACCTGCTCCGCCCCTGGCCAGGCGAACTGTCCACGGCCGTAAGGCGTTTCACCGCCCGGCCCGAGGAGTCACCCGCCGAACTGGCCGCGCGCCTGTGGCCGGTCGACGACTGGGCGGCGACGGCTCGCGCGCTGCTCGCCCTCGTCGCGCGCACGGACCGGCCCGCCGAACGCTTCACCGCCCTCGCGGCCGTCGTACGGCACCTGCTGGCCGACCCCGTGCTGCCCGCGCCCCTGCTGCCCGCGCGCTGGCCGGGCCCGGAGCTGCGCACCGTCTACACCGACTGCCGACGGGAGTTGACCGAGGAGATGCTCGGACACGCGGGGCGGTGAAAGCGCGGCGGTGAACGCGAGGCGGCGGTCGTGCGCGGCGGCGGTCGTGCGCGGGGCCCCGGGCCCACCGCGCACAACCGCCCCTCACCGCGTCGGGATCACTTGTAAGTGATGTCGGACGCCGTGTACTTGCAGTACGTGCCGTCGGCGTCCGTGCCGCCCTTGGTCGGCTCGGCGCCCGTGTTGTTCCCCGTGTACTTCTGGCAGGGGATGATCTTCTTGCTGGAGTCCCCGACGATGGTGATCTTCTTCAGGGAGACGCTGTCCCCGTAGTTGGTGTTGATGCCGGCGATCCGGCCGCCCTTGTAGGCGGCCTCGATCGTGTTGAGGTTGATGGTCCGCTTGTACTGCGTCTTGCAGTTGCCGCAACTGCGCACGAAGGTGCCGAAGTTCTGCACCGCGAAGTTCGACACGTTCAGCGTGCCGGCGCCGTTGAACTGGAAGACCTTGTCGGTGGCCTCCTTCGCGCCGCCGCCGGAGACGGTGTAGACGTTGGAGGACGAGGAGCCGAGGAACGTCGCGGCGTCCTCGCCGACGTCCTCCCACCAGACGTTCTGCAGCGTGCAACTGCCCAGGCAGTGGATGCCGTCGGCGGCGGGGGCGCCGATGATGACGTTCTTCAGGACGGCGCCGGCGGCCAGTTCCAGGATCGGCTTCTGGCTCTCCGACTGGTCGCTGGTGCCCAGCGCGCCGCTGCCGTACAGGCGCGTCATGCCGTAGTCCTTGGTGCCGGACACCGAGATGGTGGAGGTCACCGCCTGGCTGCCGTTGGCGGTGGGCCAGGTGGCGGCGCTCGCTGACGGCGCCCCTTGCGTCATGAGCATGGCAATCGAGAGGCCGAGTGCGGCCAGGCCGCCGGTCAGCGCGTGCCGTCGCGGGCGCGGTCGTGTTGCGGGTGTCATGTCCGTGTTCCTTCCGTGCGGTCGGATGATGGCCGTGCGGCGGTCAGATCTTCCCGGTGCCCGCGCCCGCCGTCACCGAGGAGGTGACGCTGGACGCAGCCTCCGCCGAGTAGCTGTACGGCGGGCTGGTGAAGGTGCCGGTCTGCGACACCTCGGTCGTGGCGCCGCCGAGGTCGTTGCCCCGCAGGTTGGCGTAACCGTCCTGCTTGCTGTCCCGGTTGGTGGTGACGGCGACCGACGTGCTGCGGAAGACGTTGTTCTCGACCAGCATCTGGGCGCCCATGCGCGAGTGCACGGCGGTCTCTGCGCCCACGACGTAGTTGTCGTAGAAGTGCCCCGTGCCGAAACGCAGGCTCGGGATGCGGGAGTTGACGTTGTTGAACCAGTTGTGGTGGTACGTCACCCGCAGGTGCCCGGTGTCCTCGCTCGCGTTGCTGTCGCTGTGGCCGACCAGCGAGCCCTTGTAGTGGTCCTTGAAGGTGTTCCAGGACACCGTGACGTTGTCCGAGGCGTGCGTGATGTCGAGCAGGCCGTCGTAGTAGTCCTTGCCGTGATCGCGGTCGGAGGACAGGGAGTTGTGGTCGATCCACACCTTGGTCGAGCCCTGGACGGTGATGGCGTCCGTCCCGACGGCCTTGCTGATCTGGAGGTTGCGGACGACGACGTTGCTGACGTTCTTCAGCCGCAGCCCGCCGCCGGTGAACCCGGACGACGAACCGACGCCCAACACCGTGGTGTTGGACCCGACGTCGACCTGACCGCTCAGTGAGATCAGGCCGCTCACCTTGATCACCTTGGCGGTGTTGCCGGTCACGGCCGACTTGAAGGCGCTGAGCGTCGAGACGGTCACCGCCGAGGCGCTGCCGCCGCCGCTCGTGCCGGCGCCGAAACCGACCGGTGAGCTCTCGGCGGCCACGGCCTGCTGCGGCAGGGCGAGTACCGCGAGGGTGGCGGTCGCGGCGACAGCGGCGGCCAGCGCCGTCCTGGGCGCGCGGGGACGTGAGGGGCGAGTACGCATACGGATGCTGTCCCTTCGAAGGACTGGGTGGGGGGCGTATACGAGGGTGCGTCAGGTCGTATACGTGAATGTCGTGCAGCATCTTGAACGATTTGCGCGTCAACGTGGCCCGTGGAGCCTGTAGTAGCGCTCTCCGGTCACGTTGTTGAACGGAACGTAGAGTGCAAGCGCTTTCTAGTCAACGCCTCGCGCAGGTCACATCCGGCCACTCGCGCGCGGAGGGTGGAGCGGGTCGACGCGAGGTGTGGGAGCGCTTCCACGGCGGCCGTGTTCATGCCACCATGCACCAGCGGCAGTCCCGCCGCGGGCGGTTCCGCGCGCCTTGGGCCGCCATGGGTACCCCGTCCGCTCGCACCCCCGCACATCCAACGGAGGACGCACGTGACACCGCCCGGAACTTCCCGCCGCCCAAGTACGCGCCACGCCGACCTGATCGGCATGTGCGTCCTGGTGCTGGCCCTCGTCCTCACCGTCTCGGCCGTCACCGCCCTGGTGCACCGTCCGGACCGGGTGACGGCCTCCGGCCGGCCGCAGGCCGCGACCGCACGGCACTGGGTGAACACCTGGACGGCGATGCCGCAGCTCACCGAGCCCGGCAACCTGCCACCCGCGCCCTTCACCGGCGACCGCGCCGTCCTCGTCGACACCACCGTGCGGCAGACGCTGCACGTCTCCACCGGCGGCCACCGCGTCCGGCTGCGCTTCTCCAACGCCTTCAGCGACACTCCGCTGCCCCTGACCGCCGTGACGGTGGCGCTGCCGCGCGACGGCGCGGCCGGTGTCAGCGCCGTCGAGCCGCGTACGACCCGGAAGGTGACGTTCTCCGGCCGGGCCTCCACGACCGTGCCCGTCGGGGCGCAGGCCGTCTCCGACCCGCTGGACCTCGACCTGCGCGCAGCGTCCGACCTCACCGTGACCACCTACCTGACCGAGGGCCAGCCCTCCCTCGCCCTCACCTCGCACCCGGGCTCGCGCACGACGTCGTACTTCGTCCACGGCGACCACACCCGGGACGCGGATCTGTCCGGGGCGACCCCGGCCGACCACTGGTACCTGATCAGCGGCGTCGAGGTGGAGGCCAAGGCCGCGACCGAGGCCGTGGCGATACTCGGCGACTCGCTCACCGACGGGCGCGGCTCCACCACCAACGCCAATGACCGCTGGCCCGACCAGCTCTACGACCGGCTCCGCTCCCGCCCCGCCACCGCGGACCTCGCCGTCCTGAACCAGGCCGCCGGGGGCAACCGCGTCCTGAACGACGGCCTCGGCCCCAACGTCCTCGCCCGCCTGGACCGCGACATCCTGTCCACCAGCGGCGTCGCCTGGCTCATCGTCTTCGAGGGCGTCAACGACATCGGCACCGCCGACGCCACCCCGGCCGCCCAGCGCCAGGTCACCGAGGACCTGATCGCCGCGTACCAGCAGATCGTGGTGCGCGCCCACGCCCAGGGCATCCGCGTCTACGGCGCCACCCTGCTGCCGTTCGGCGGCAACGACCCCTACGACGACCCGGCCGGTCTGCGGGAGAAGTCCCGCCAGTCGGTCAACGCCTGGATCCGGGCGAGCGGGCACTTCGACGCGCTGATCGACTTCGACCGCGCGGTCCGCGACCCCGCGCGGCCGAACCGGCTGCGGCCCGATCTGCACGCCGGTGACTCGCTGCACCTCAACCCGCAGGGCTACGGGGCTCTCGCCGGGGCGGTGCCCGCGACCCTGTTCCGCCACTGACGGCTCCGCCCCACGGGCTGCCGGGCGGTCGGCCCGTGGGGCGGGTGCCTGGCGGACTCTCCGGTGCTGTCCCGCTCCCGGTGCGCAAATCCTGCTGACGGAGCAGCAGGGGGCTCAACCTCCGGGCCGTCGGACCGCCGGCCTGGGTGGCGGGTGCCTGGCGGCCTCGACAGGGCCGTTCCGCTCCCGAGGGCGTGCGTCGCTGCCTCAGCCGCAGCGGGACGGCTCCGCCGCCGGGCTGCCGGACTGCCGGGCATCGGCCGTTCGGGCGGCGCGGCTGCGAGCGTTTCGGCGGGGTGTTCCGCGCTGCGGGTGCGCCTGTCACGGCAGTGGCGCACGAGCCGTGACAGTGCCGTTTCCGGGAGCTGATGCGCCGGATCCGCCGCGGGCGCAGGCCTGCACCCCCGCCCCTGCCGAGCGTGGGATGCCGCCTGCCGCCGCGGGCTGAAACGGGCCCGTGGCGGCAGGCTGAGCCCGGTGGCGCGGAAGCGGGCCGTGACGTTCTCTGGGAGGGGCGGGGTGACCAGCACGGCTGTGGGCACCCGGTGGCCACGAGGAGTCGATCTCATCCCAGGCGAGGAGAGTCATGGCTGAGCAGAAGTCGTCGTCCGCCCTTGCGGCGCCGCTGCACGGTGCGGCCTCGGTGCTGCGGAGGGTGCCCGGCGCCGGGACGGTGGGCCGGGCCGCGCAGGGGGCGCTGGACAAGGTCGGCGCCGTCTCGCCCCGCGGGCGGCGGCTCGCGGTGTACACGGGGGCCGGGGTGCTCGGTGTCGCCGGAGTGGTGGAGTGGCCGGTGGCGCTCACCGGCGCGGCCGTGGCGTGGCTCACCCAGCCCCGCCCCGAACGGCCTACGGGCGGCGAGGAACAGACACGGACAGAGACGCAGCCACAGACAGCGGAGCGGCCGCCGGCCACAGCCACCTCGGCCCGCAAGTCCGGGAAGAAGCACGGCAGGGCTGCCCAGGAGGCCGCGCGGGACGCCGGCCCCGGGAAGCAGGCGCCCGCGCCCGACACGGACATGGACACGGACACCGGGCCCGACGGGCCGGGCAAGGCCAAGAAGTCCGGGGCCGGCCGAGGCAAGTCCTCGAAGGGGCAGTCGGCGGCCACCGGACCCCTCGGCCCGACGGCGCGGCCCGACCGCACCTCCCTCTGAGGGGGCGTCATGGTGTTCGGACTGCTGACCACCCCGTCGGCCGCCGCCCGGCTGGTCACCCGGGCGGCCGCGCCGGCGGTCGGGGCCGCCGCGGGCGCGGTGGCCGGAACGGCACGGGCGGGCGTACGCGGCGCCGACGCCGCCGTGCGCGTGGCGCGTGTCGCCCGCAACGCCCTGCCCGGCACGGACCGCCAGTGGCGGTCCGGAACCCGGGCGCACCTGTCGCTGCGCTCCCTGGACCCGCAGAAGGTGCTGCACGCGGGCGGGAAGGGGCATCTGGCCCGGCAGATCGCCGGGAAACTGGCCGAACGGCCCGACGTGCTCTTCGCCTGCTGGGACGAGGGCCTCGGACGGCTGATCGTCGCCGTGACGGAGGAGGAGGCCGCCGACGCGGTCGTGGAGCATGCGGCCGGCCTCGCGGCCCAGCACGGGCTCGTCCTGGACGGCGACGATCCGGAGGAGATCACACATCCGGGGGACCCGGCAGGAGTGCGGGCGGCCGCGGCCACGCTGGCCGCCGACGTGGTGGGCATCGGCGTCGCACTGACCTCGTACGCGTTGCGTCTGCCGCCCTCGCCGCGCATGGTGACCGCCGCGGTGACACTACTGAGGGAGAACCCGAGCTTCCGCGCCGGACTGAGCGCCCGGCTGGGCAGGTCCCGCATGGACTTCCTGCTCGCCTGCGCGAACGCCGCCGCCCACGGCAGCGGCCAGACCCCCACCTCGCTGCTCTTGGACGGCGCGCTGCGCGCCGGTCAACTGGCCGACACGGTGGCCCGTACGGCCGCCTTCGACGCGCGGCACGACGAGCTGTGCGCACCCGGCCGCGTCAGCGTCGCCGCGGACGACACCCCGCGCCCGCCGCTGCGTGTCACACCGGCCCAGGAGTACGCCAACCACGCCTCCGCCGGCAGTGTGCTGGGCGCGGCGCTGACCATGCTGGTCAAGCGCAACGGGGCCGAGGCCGCCGAGGCGGTGCTCGCCGGTTCGCCCAAGGCCGCGCGCTACGGACCCGCGATCTTCCACGCCGTGCTCGGCACCCTGCTCGCCCGGACCGGCGTGCTGGTACGCGTGCCGGAGCGGCTGCGGCAGCTGGAGATGGTCGGCACCGTCGTCCTGCACTCCAGCGCGCTGCGCACCGAGGACGGGGAAGCCGACCCGTGGGCCGAACCGGTCCTGGACGCGGCACGCCGGGCCCGCCTGCGGGTGGTCCTGGTCGACGACCCCGCCCTGGAGGACCTCACCGGCCTTGCCGACCAGGTCGTGGACGCCCGGCGGCCGCTTGACGACGTGGTGTACGGGCTGCGCGGCGAGGAGGGCACGGTGCTCACCGTCGCCCGGATGCGCTCCGCCGACGATCACGACGTCCTGGCCGGACTGCGCGGCAGCGACCTCTCCGTCGCCCTCGTTGACGGCGACGCCGCCGTCGTGTGGGGCGCTGACATCCTCGCTCTGCACGGACTGTCCGACGTATGGCGGGTGCTGACGGCCATCCCGGCGGCCCGGTCGACCGGCCACCGCGCCCAGACGCTGGCCCGGTCCGGCGCCGCGCTGTCCGGGCTGCTCGTTGCCATCGGCGAGTCTAAGAGCGGCCGCGGCCGCCGCGCCCTCCTGCCCGGGCTTCGGCACGCGCCGGTCGACGCCGCCGCGGCCGTCGCCCTGTTGTCCGGGACACGCGCCGCCTTCGCCGTGGCGGCGGCGCACGCCCCGCACCCGCGGCCGCGCGTGCACTGGCACGAACTCGACCCCGACGAGGCCCAGGAGCGGCTGACCCACGAGTCGGCCGCCCTGCGCACCCCGTACCAGTGGGCCGCCGCCCAGGTCCGCAAGACGGTCACCGGCATCGTCCGGAACCCGGTCCTTGCCCCGGTCCGCTGGACGTACGAGCTGGGGGAGGCCGTGCGGGGCGAACTGCGGGACCCCCTCACCCCGGTCCTGGCCGTCGGCTCGGCGGCCTCGGCGATCCTCGGCTCCGTGGTGGACGCCCTCCTCGTGGTCGGCGCGCTCGACCTGAACGCCCTGGTCGGCGGATTCCAGCGGCTGCGCGCCGAGCGTGCCCTGTCCGGCCTGATCGCCGAGCAGAAGCGGAAGGCGCGTGTCGCCTCCCCGGACTCCCCGGCCCCGGACGGCTCCACCGTGACCATCGACGCCGGGAAGCTCAAGCCGGGCGACGTGATCGAGCTGAAGGGTGACGAGGTGGTGCCCGCCGACGCCCGGCTGCTGTGGGAGGACGGCCTGGAGGTCGACGAGTCCGCGCTGACCGGGGAGTCGCTCCCGGTGGAGAAGCAGATCGCCCCGACCCCGCACGCCGCGGTCGCGGACCGCAGCTGCATGGTCTTCGAGGGCACGACCGTGGTGGCCGGGGAGGCCCGGGCCGTCGTGGTCGACACCGGTGACACCACCGAGGCCGCCCGCGCCGTGCACCTCGCCGCCCGTACGCCCCCGTCTGCGGGCGTGCAGGCCAGGCTCCAGGAGCTCACCCGCAAGGCACTGCCGCTGACGCTGGCGGGCGGAGCCGTGCTGACCGGTATCGCGCTGCTGCGCGGCACCGCCGTCCGTGAGGCGGTCAGCGGCGGTGTGGCCGTCGCCGTGGCCGCCGTCCCGGAGGGCCTGCCCCTGGTCGCCACCGTGGCCCAGCTGGCGGCGGCCCGGCGGCTCAGCCGCCACGGCGTCCTGGTCCGCACCCCGCGCACGCTGGAGGCGCTGGGCCGGATGGACACCATCTGCTTCGACAAGACCGGCACCCTCACCGAGAACCGGCTGCGCGTGGTGCGGGCGTCCGACGCCGACGGCGAGGTCCACGTGGTGGGGGACGAGGCCTCCGAGCTGACCCTGCGGTCCGCGGCGCGGGCCTGCCCGCGTCTCAACGGCGACTCGGACCGGCCGGTGCACGCCACCGACGAGGCCGTCCTCGACGCGGCCGGTCCCGACCCGGACTGGGCCGAGCTGGAGGATCTCGGCTTCGAGGCCGCCCGCGGATACGCGGCCGCCGTCGGCCGGGTCGCGGGCGGCCCCCGTCTGCTCGTGGTCAAGGGCGCCCCCGAGACGGTGCTGCCGGCCTGCCCCGACCTACCCGCCCACGCCACCCACACCTCGCACGCGCTGGCCGGCGACGGACTGCGGGTGCTGGCCGTGGCGCAGCGGCGGCTCGACGAGCACGAGAGCGAGGAGGACGCGCTCGAACGGATGCTTGAGGGGCTGGAGTTCATCGGTCTGCTGGCACTGTCGGACGTGCCGCGCGACACGTCCATGACACTCGTGAGCGGGCTGTACGAAGAGGGTGTACGGCCGGTCATGCTCACCGGCGACCACCCGCAGACCGCGCGGGCCATCGCCACCGAACTGGGCTGGCCCAAGGACACCACCGTGGTCACCGGGGACGAACTCGCCGCCGCGGACAGGTCGGCCCGCGCCCGGATGCTGCGTGACGCGGGTGTGGTCGCCCGGGTGGCGCCCGAGCAGAAGCTCCAGGTCGTCGAGGCGCTGCGGGACGCCGGCCGGGTGGTCGGCATGGTCGGCGACGGAGCCAACGACGCCGCGGCGATCCGGGCCGCCGACATCGGCGTGGGCATCAGCGCCCGCGGCTCGGCGGCGGCGCGCAACGCCGCCGACATCGTCCTGACCGACGACGACCTGACGGTCCTGATCGACGCGATCGGCGAGGGCCGCGCCCTGTGGCACAGCGTCGCCGACGCCATCGCCATCCTGATCGGCGGCAATGCGGGCGAGATCGGCTTCGGCCTGTTCGGCACGCTGCTGTCGGGCACCGCGCCGCTGTCCACCCGGCAGATGCTCATGGTGAACCTGTTCACGGACCTGTTCCCGGCGATGGCCGTGGCCGTGACCCCGAAGGAGGACGCCGAGCAGGCACGGTCGGCGGCGCCGGAGGACGCGGCGGGCTCCGTCCTGGGCGAGGGGCTGATCCGGCAGATCCGCCACCGTGCCCTGACCACCTGTCTGGGCGCGGTGACGGCCTGGATGATCGGCCGCTGGACACCCGGCACCGCCCGCCGCTCCAGCACCATGGCCCTGTGCGGCGTGGTCGGCACCCAGCTTGCCCAGACCCTGCTCGACCGCCGGGACAGCACGCTGGTCCGGGTGACGTCCGTGGGCTCCGCGCTCGCCCTCGCCGCCCTGATCCAGACGCCCGGCGTCAGTCGGGTCCTGGGCTGCACCCCGCTCGGCCCGGTGGCCTGGACCGGCGTCGCCGCGGCGATCGCCCTGGCCCTGACCGGCCAGCGGTTCCTGCCCCGGCTGGAGGAGACCGTCGTACGGCTGCTGCCGGAGAGCGGTCCCGCGGTGGTACGGGAGCTGACGGCCGGGGGATGAGGGCGGCGGCCCCGGTCCCGCCAGGGCGCCTGGCGGGACCGGGGCCCACGTCCGCTCACTGATGCTGGACCGGGCCGCGTCTGCTTACGGAGTTGGGGACGGGGCCACGCCTGCTCATGGATTCCCGCGGGCGCGTGCCAAGCCCGGTCCCGCCGTCTTCTCGTACCGGCGGGGCGCGGGTCGCCGCGCAGAAGAACGCGTTACGGCGCGGACGGGCTCCCAGGACCTAGGAGATCGCGGAGCCCGCCGCCGCCCGCAGGGACTCCCAGTCCGGCAGCTTGACCACGCTGCGTCCGAGGGAGGCGCCGAGGACCGCCTCGGCCCGCTCGATGGCCTGCCAGCCCTCCCATCGCACGGGCTCGGCGCCCTCGGCCCGCAGCACCGGGAAGCTGTCGTCCGGCACCGGCCTGCCCACGAGTCCGGGCGCGTCCTGGAGCAGCGAGGCGACCGTCTCCTTCGCGCACGGCCGGTTGGTGCCGATGACGCCCGTGGGGCCCCGCTTGATCCAGCCGGCCACGTACTCGCCCGGCGCGACGGCGCCGTCCCGCAGCACGCGCCCGTCCCGGTGCGGCACCGTGCCGGTGCCCGCGTCGAACGGCAGCCCGTCCAGCGGCACCCCGCGGTACCCCACCGAGCGCAGCACCAACTGGGCCGCGATGTCCTCGTACCGCCCTGTCCCGGTGACGCCGCCGTGTCCGTCCGGTGCCGTGCGCTCCAGCCTCACCGCACCCACCCGGCCGTCGTCGGCGAGCAGTTCCACGGGGCGCAGGAAGAAACGCAGCCGGATCCGGCGGGTGCCGCCCCTCGGCGGCGTGGCGGCCCAGCCGCGCAGGACCTCGACGTTGCGGCGCTGGGCGGCGGGCAGCGCCGACGGGTCCGCGCAGGCCGGGTCGAGCGCCAGCTCCTCCGGGTCGACGACGACGTCGGTGTCCGGCAGCGCGCCCAGCTCGCGCAGCTCCTTGGTCGTGAACCGGGCCTGCGAGGGGCCGCGCCGACCCACCATGTGGATCTCGGTGACCCGGCTCGCGGCGAGCGCGGTGAGCGCGCCGTCGGGCATGTCGGTGGGGCTCAGTTCGGCCGGGCCGCGCGCCAGGATGCGCGTGACGTCCACGGCGACGTTGCCCACACCGACGACCACGGCCGACCGCGCGCCCCGCACGAAACCGCTGTCCACGGAGTCGGGGTGGGCGCTGTACCAGGAGACGAACTCGGTCGCCGACCAGCTTCCCGGCAGGTCCTCGCCCGGGATGTGCAGACGGCGGTCGGTGGCCGCGCCCACGCAGTACACCACCGCGTGGTACAGCTCGCGCAGCCGTGCGACGGACAGTCCGCCGGGACCGCCGACCTGGACGCCGCCGAGGAACCGGACCCGTTCGTGCTCAAGGACCGTGCGCAGGTTGTTCTGCAGGGACTTGATCTTCTCGTGGTCCGGCGCCACGCCGTACCGCACGAGCCCGTACGGGCACGGCAGCCGGTCGAGGACGTCGACGCGCACCGAGGGGTCCTGCTGGACCAGGCCCTGAGCGGTGTAGCACCCGCTCGGCCCCGAGCCGACGACGGCGACACGCAGCACGGCGGAACTCCTTACCCCGGGGGCACACAGGCGGATCACAGGAGATCGCTGATGGCTCCAGCATGGCACCAAGCGGCCCGCCGGGGGAGGGAGGCGGCGCGGGATCGCCCGCGTGTCGCGGCCCGCAGCACCGTACGCGGACCGCCGGCTACCGCTCCTGCGGGGGCGCCGGGATCCGGCCGGTCGCGAAGAAGCGGGACAGGTCCGTGTCGCAGGACCCGCCGGGCGGCTGCGCCCCGGGCGGGGTCCCCAGGTCCCAGTCGAGCCCGTAGCGCTCGAACAGCTCGGCCCGTAGTGCCGGTACCGGCATCGGTGCCCCGGGCACCAGCGCGGCGTAGACGGCGCCCATCAGCAGCGCGCGCAGCATCGGGTAGTCGGCGTCGACGTCACGCGAACCGCGCCGGGCCACGGTGTCCCGCAGCAGCTCGGAGAGGCGCTGCTGCTCGGGGCACTGGACGAAGCCCTCCTCGTGCAGGATCCCCGCCATGTGCTGGCGCATCAGCACCGGCCGGTCCCGGGCCAGACCCAGGATCGCGTCGATGGCCCGCGCCAGCCGCTCCCGGCCGTCCTCGGTGTGCGGTTCCCGCTCCAGCGCCTCCTGGAGCGTGCGGTGCATCAGCCGGTGCACGGCCGACTGCACGAGCTGACGCTTGCCGGGGAAGTAGTAGGAGACCAGTCCGCGTGCCGAACCCGCGCGGTCGGTGATGGCGCCGAGTGTCGTCGCGTCGTACCCGTGCTCGCCGACCAGCTCGACCGCCGCCTGGAGGAGCCGCTCCCGGGAACGCCGGCGCAACTCTTCATTGACCGAGGCGCTGCGCGGGGACATGCTGTGACTCCTGCGTTGACTGGCTGCCAGCCAACTATACTCAACGCGAGCGGACCGGCCCCGGGCAGGGGTCCGTCGTGCTGCCGTCCGTCTCGGGCGAAACGGGGGATCGTCCGAGACGGGCGGCTTCTTTTGGTCCCAGGCTCCGTCGAGGGGGTGCCGCGGGGGCCGCGCACGGACTGGTTGCTGAGTCCGTTCGAGTGACTCAGACCGTCGGGCGGAGCAGGTCGAGTACGGGCAGCAGCGCGTCCGGCCGCCGCGTGACCGGCAGGTGGTCCACGAAGTGCACGCCGCAGCCCAGGGCTGCCGCGCCGCCGTCCGCCCGGCGGTCGTCGCCGATCATCAGCACGTCCTTCGGGTCGGTGTCGAGCGCCGCGCAGGCGAGGGCGAACAGGCGCGGGTCCGGCTTCTGGACGCCGTGCTCGTACGACAGCACATAGGTGCCCACGTACGCGTCGAGGCCGTGGGCGCGGAACACCGGGCGCAGGTCCCAGCCGATGTTGCTCACGACGCCCACGCCGATTTCGCGCTCGTGCAGTGTGCGGAGCACCTCGGCCGTGTCCGGGTAGGGGGACCAGGCGGCCGGTGTCATGTGCCGGTCGTACAGGGCGTCGTGCAAGGCGGGTTCGGGCAGCGGTACTTGGTGGGACAGGGCGGTGTAGGCGGCCCGGTGCTCCTCGGCGCTGCGGTCCCGGTTCTTCCACAGCCCGGCCGCCTCGTCGGGCACGCGCAGCGGTGACGCCCCGCCCGGCAGCGCCCCGGCCTCTTCCAGGGCTTGTGCCGCACGGGCCAACTCCTCTTCTCCGAGGGTGAGTTCCGCCGCGTCGAGGGCGGCTCTCAGCCAGGAGTCGCAGGACTCGACGCGGAAGAGGGTCCCGGAGAAGTCGAACAGCACGGCAGTCATGGGCCGATCATGCCCAACTCCGGTTGCCCCGGCCACTGGGCCTCGCAGCGGCTGTCCCTAGCCCAGTGCCCGCAGGCCGGGCGTCACCGCCACCAGGACCGGAATCACCGGCACCAAAGAGGCGACCGCCGTCAGGCGCAGTCGGCGGGCGGCCGGCAGGCGGTTCGGGGGAGTGAGGAGGCGGTGCACGCGCTGGGGGATGTGCGCCTGGGTGGCCGGACGGGGGCCGAACACACCACGGTGCTCGTTGAGTCGGACCAGGGCGAGGGCGGTCGTGAGACGGCCGAACCGACGTGAGGCCATGTCGTCGGCGGAGAGTTCGACCAGGCGGTGCATCTCGTCGCGGAACGCGGCGAACACCGGCACCTGGGGAAAGCCGCCGGCGAGCGCGCCGGAGCAGTGCAGCAGCCAGTCGTGCCGGGCCCGCGCGTGGCCCTGCTCGTGCGCGAGGACGGCGTCCAGCTGGCGTCCGCTCAGCCGGCGCAACGCGGCCGTGTTGATCACCAGTTGGGGCGAAGGGCCGGACAGCCACCAGGCCTCCGGCTGCTCGCCCTCCAGCACCACGAGCCGGTCGGATCCGGGCTCCTCGCCGGGCAACAGCGGCGCGCGCACGAGGAGTTCGGCGCGTCGCAGCCTGCGGCGCGCCCGGGCCCGCACCACCTCGCGGAGCAGCATCGCCGCCGTCCACACCCCGCCGCCCGCGAGCGCCACCGCGGTCGTCGGCGCCCAGGCGCCCGCCGTGCCGAGCGCGTAGGCCTCCACCACCGAACGCGGAACCGGGGCGAACAGCCGGCCGCGCACCGCCTGCCAGGCGGCGGCCGCGCTGAGCGTCATCGACAGCGCGCAGCACAGCAGGACCGCGGCGACCACGCACTGCCACACCCACAGCGCGAGCACCGGTTCACGGTCCGGCCAGTCGGCCCGGGCGAGCAGGCGAGGGGCGGCGACGGCGGTCAGGGCACCGAGCAGCAGCAGGACCGCGGGGACCATCATGCGAGTCAGCCTATGAGCGGCGCCCGGCCCGGCGCGCACGGCTCCGCGGCAAAGTGACACAGGCCACGGGACGGGGGTGCCAGTACCGCCGTCCCTGCTCAGGACGACTGCAACCTGCGGCAGCCGCGGCCCCGTCTCCCCGTGGATCACGGCGCCGCGATCACATGGTCAGCAGCATCGCCACCATCGCGATCCCCATCGACAGCCGGCACGCCTGGGCCAGTTCCGGCCGGTCGCCCCACCTCGTGCCGCCGGGCGCGCCGACGGCGGCCACCGCCCCGGCGGGGACCAGTCGCGCGCCGGACAGCAGGACGTATCCGGTGAAGTACAGCAGCAGCGCGCCGGTGAGCGGTGGGACTCCCGCCCCGCCGTGGTGGTGGGAGCCGGGCGAGACGGCCATCACCACGGACATGTAGACCATGGCCAGCGTGCCCACCAGGTGGTGCCGATGGTGCGGGCTGGTCCGGGCCGGCCACAGCGCGCGCAGCGCGGTCGCGCCGAAGAGTGCCCCGTAGGCCGACCAGGCCCACGCCGGTGGCGTGAACACGACCGCGGGGACGGCCATGGCGGCCATGCCGAAGCCCATGAACGCCTCACCGCCCGCGGCGCGGCGCTGCTCCTCGACGCTGCTGCGCATCCGCAGCAGGCAGTACGCCCCGGTCGCCGCGCACAGCGCGACCAGCAGCCAGCCGGGCGAAACCGATCCGTGCACCCCCCACCTCCCCGTTCGACGGACCGCGGCCGCCGCCGGACGGCCGGTCGGTCAAGCGATGCCCGGCGCGCGCGGTGCGCACACGAGCGCAAGGAGGTATACGGGGCGCGTTCGGGGAGGCACAGCACGTCATGGGTGTCCAGCGGATCACCCGAACAAAATGCTTTACAGGTAAAACACCTGCTAAGGTTGTCGATATGAGCAGTGTGCCCCCCTCCCCCCTGAACCGGATCGTCCGGCATCTTCCGCTGACCGGCGTGCTGCGGCTCGGCGGCCCCTCGGACATCTGGTTCAAGCCCGCCCTGAGCGTCGTCGTCTCGGTCGCCCTGCCGACCCTCACCCTGCTCGTCCTCGGCCGGCTCGACCTCGCCATGTACACGATGGCGGGCTCGCTGTGCGCCCTGTACGCGCACAACCGCCCCTACGCCGCCCGGGCCCGCGCCCTGGCCTGGGTGGTCCTCGGCATGATCGGCGGCCTCGCCGTCGCCCTCGTCACCGCCTCGCTCACCACCGACCCGGTCGTCCTGGTCACCGTCGGCGCCCTGATGGCCGCCGTGCAGAAGGCGCTGTGCGACGCCACCCGCATCGGACCGCCCGGCAACGTCGTCCTCACCTTCATCAGCTCCGCCTCCCTGTTCGCCCCGCAGACCCTCGGCCAGGTCCCCGCCCACCTGGCGCTGGCCCTCGCCGCGGCGGCCTGGGCCTGGCTGGTCGGCATGGCACCCGGACTGCTGCGCCCGCACGGCCCGGAGCGCCGCGCCACCGCGCAGGCGCTGAACGCGGCCGCCGCCCACGCCGCCACCGGTGAATCCGGCGACGGCCACGCCCGCACCCGCGCCGCCGCGGCCGCCGCCGTCCACGCCGCCTGGCGGACGCTGCTGTCCACCGGCGCCCGCACCGCTCCCCGCCGCGCCCTGGAACGGCTTGTCGTACGCGCCGAGGTCGCGCTCGCCGCGCCCGCCGACGCGGACCCCGAGCGGCTGCGCACCTGGGCCCGCCAACTGTGCGGGACCGGTCCGATCCCCGAGGCCGGCGAGACCGCGGCGGACACCGACGAACTGCTCGGCGTGGACGCCGAGACCACAGCCCCGCACCGGCCCTGGTGGACCCTGCTCGGCCCGCTCACCCCGATCGTGGTGCGCACCGCGCTGGGCTGCGCCCTCGCCGGCTACGCCTCCCTCGCGCTCGGTGTCGGGCGCCCCTACTGGGCCCTGGTCACCGCCGCGTCCCTGTACCAGGCCAACATGACCCTGACCTGGAAGCGGGGCATCCAGCGCGTCGTCGGCAACCTCGTCGGCGTCCTCGTCTTCGCCGCCGTCGCCCCGCTCGCGCACATCAGTGGCCTGGCCCTCGTCCTGCTCTGCATGGCCTTCAACTTCGGCGCCGAGGCGCTGATGGGCCGCAACTACTGGCTCGGCAGCATCTGCGTGACTCCGCTGGCGCTGCTCGTCGTCGAGTTCGCCGGGTACCACGAGCCGGGGGAGCTGATCACCGAGCGGGCCGTGGACACCGTCGTCGGCGCGCTGGTCGGCTTCGTGGCCGCCGTCGCCGTCACCAACCGCCGGGCGGGTGATCGCATCGAGCACGCCCTGGCCGCCGTCGACCGGGCCCGCGAACGGGCCGCCCGCCTGCTCGCCGAGGAGCGGCCCGCGCCCGCCGCACTGGAGTCCGCCCGCCGCAGCCTGACCGCCGCGCTGGTCGATCTGCGCGCCACCGCCGACGCCGCGTCCGGCGAGTGGTGGCAACGCGCCCTGCCCCAGGAGCGGGTCGTGCTCACCGAGCAGTCCGCACACCGTACGCTCGCCGCGACGATACGACGCCAGGGCCCACACGCCCCGGCGGGCACGGGCGAGACGACGGAGGACGTACGGCCATGACGGCGAGGAACGCAGGGCCGGCCCACGGGGACGCGGCGACCGGGGACGCGGCGCACGAGCGGACCCGCCCCACGGGGACCGGGCCGGGCGACGACACCGTCGCGGGCGTGGTCCGCCAGTGGCAGGCGGTCCATCCCGACCTGGACACCGCGCCGATGGAGATCATCGGCCGGATCAACCGCTGCGCCGCCCTCCTCCAGCAGGCCGAGGACGCGCCCCTGCGCCGGGCGGGCCTCAGCCGGGCCGAGTTCGACCTGCTCGGGGCGCTGCGGCGGACCGGGGACGAACTCACCCCGAGCGAACTGAGCCGCGAGACGTTCTCCTCGGGAGCCGCCGTCACCAAACGCCTGAAGCAGCTCACCGAGCGCGGCCTCGTGGAGCGCCGCGGCGACACCCGCGACCGCCGGGTCGCCCACGTCCGCCTCACCGACGCCGGACGCGACCTCGTCGACGGCATCCTGCCGGAACAGCTCGCCTACGAACGGGCCGTCCTGTCCGGCCTGGCCAGCCAGGAACGGGACGGCCTCGCCTCGCTCCTCGGCGAGCTGCTCGGCCGGCTGGAGGGCCGCCCCGGCGCCCTGCGCCTCTGAGCCGCCGTTCGCTCCGCCTCAGCTCTCCCGGGCGGACTGGTAGACGCCGAAGGTCGCGCCCTGGGGGTCCCGCAGCACCGCGATGTGGGGCCCGTCCGCGAGGGCGGTGGGCTCCAGCAGGGCCTTGGCGCCGGCCCGCACCGCGACGTCCGTGCTCGCCTCGACGTCCTCGACCGCGAAGTACGGCAGCCAGTGCGGCGGCACGTCGGCCGGGAAGCGGTCGTGCATCGCCGTCACGCCGCCGAAGTCCTCGCCGTGCAGACCCCACTGCGTGTACCACTCCGAGGCGTTGACGCTCCAGCCGAACACGCTCGTGTAGAAGTCCCTGGCCCGCTCGGGATTGCGGGTGACCAGCTCCACCCAGCCGAGCGAACCGGGCCGGTTGAACACCCCGGCACCGGAGAACTCCCTCGGCTCCCACATCTGGAAGGCCGCGCCCGACGGGTCCAGGGCCACGGTGAAACGGCCCTCCTCGAAGATGTCCCGCGGGCCGTGGATCACCGTCCCGCCGGCCTCCACCACCTTGTTCGCCGCGGCGTCCGCGTCCGCGACGGCGAACGAGACGTTCCACGCGACCGGCTGCGACTTCTGGTACAGGGGGGTGATGGCGGCAACCGGCGCGTCCCCCAGGTGAGCGAGGCTGTAGCCACCCGAGGCCAGCCGGGGGTCGCGGCGCATGCGCCAGCCGAAGACCTCCGTGTAGAACCGCGTGGACGCATCCAGATCGCTGGTGCCCAGCTCCGCCCAGCAGGGTCCGCCGACCACAGGCTTGTCGAACTCCATGGCTTTCCTCCGGGAAGCTCGTTCCCACCCACCAGCACGCTAGCCCCGGCCGACGGCGCGGGCCAGTGGGAGCCGCCCGGGCCGGACGCACCGGCCCGCGCCCCGGATCGGGCTCAGATCCCCGGCCGGTACCGCAGCGGATGCCCGGCCGGCACCTCGACGAGGACGATGGGCGTGCCGTCCGGATCGGCGATCCACATCTCGATCAGACCCCACGGCTCGCGCACCGGCTCCCGTGTGATCTCCACGCCCTTGGCGCGCAGCTCCTCGTGGGCCGCCGCCACGTCCTCGACCTGGAGCCACAGCCGCACGGAGGGGGACGGCGGGTCGTCGGAGCGCCCGGAGAGCTCCAGGAAACCGCCACCGAGGAAGTAGACGGTGCCGCGCTCCGGCCCCGTGCCGAACTCGCGGTGGACGGCGAGCCCCAGCCGCTGGCCGTAGAAGACACGGGAGCGCTCGGGGTCCGTGGGCCGGACGAGTGTCCGACTGCTGAGTACGTGCACCATGCTCCCTGAGGCTAATGGCAGGATGGCGCTCGCCCCGCTCGAACCGAAAGGCACGCCCATGACGACCGCCGCCGGTGGACTGACCTTCCGCGACGCCCGCGACACCGATGTCGACACGCTGGTGCGTCTGATCGAGTCGGCGTACCGCGGAGACTCCAGCCGGGCCGGCTGGACCACCGAGGCGGACATCCTCCAGGGGCAGCGCACCGACCCCGAGGGTGTGCTTGAGGTGATCGCGTCGCCCGGCAGCCGGCTGCTGACGGTGGAGCGGGACGGCGACGTGGTCGCCTGCTGCCAGCTCGAGCACAAGGGGGACCACGCCTACTTCGGCATGTTCGCGGTCACCCCCACGCTGCAGGGCGCGGGCCTGGGCAAGGTGGTCATCGCGGAGGCCGAGCGCCGGGCCCGGCAGGAGTGGGGCGTCAGGGAGATGCACATGACCGTGATCTCCGTGCGCGAGGACCTGATCGCCTGGTACGAGCGCCGAGGCTACCGCCGTACAGGAAAGACGACCCCCTTCCCGTACGGCGACGAGCGCTTCGGCATCCCGCAGCGCGACGACCTGGAGTTCGAGCTGCTGGTCAAGGAACTCGCCTGACCGGAGGCCGCGCGGGGGGTCAGGCGGTGAAGCGGCCGGTGAGCTTGATCTCCGGGTAGTCGGTGGTAGCCCCGTCCAGTTCCAGGGCGCGGACCAGGCGCAGGTGGTCCAGGGTGTTGACGACCCAGCCGATGATCCTCAGGTCCGCCTTGCGCGCCTGCTCGACGATCTCCAGGGTGAGCCGGCGGATGTTGAGGCAGACGGTCGCGGCGCCGGCGGCGGTGGCACGCTCGACGACGTCGGCGTCGTAGCGGCTGGCCACGAGCGCGGTGCGCACCCCCGGCACCAGTCGGGCGATCTCGGTGATCGCCTCGTCGTGGAACGAGGACACCTCGACCCGGGAGACCAGGTCGCGCTCGTGCAGGACCCCGGCCAGCGCGCGGGCCGCCGCCACGTCCTTGATCTCGGCCTGGAGCGGCGTCCGCACCGCGTCGAGGACCTCCTCGAAGACCGGGATCCGCTCGCCGCGGCCGGCGTCCAGGGCGCGCAGTTCGGCGAGTGTCTTGTCGGCGATCGCGCCGCTGCCGTCGGTGGTCCGGTCCACCTCCTCGTCGTGCATGACGACGAGGGCGCCGTCCTTGCTCAGGTGCAGATCGAGTTCGATGACGTCCAGTCCGGCCTGCTGGGCGGCGACGAAGGAACGGAGGGTGTTCTCGGGCTCGACACCCATGACTCCGCGGTGACCGATGGTAAGGAAGTTCAAGGTTCAACTCGCTTCCGTCGACGGCGGCTCGGCGCGGCGCGAAGCGGACGGACCTCGTCGTCCGCGCGGTAGTGCCGCAGCCTAATGGCCCACACGCGGGTTGGACCCCCGCGTACACGGCGCAGTGGGGTGACGGCCCGCGGGAACGGGGCCGTACCCGGCACGAGGGTCACTCCGGCGTGGGCGAGTCCTGTGTGCGTTGACCGCCGTGCCGCGCGACCCTCGCACAGTCGCCCGCGGCCGAAACCGCTCGCCGGCGACGTGGCGTCCGTCACTCGACCGGAGCGCCGAGTCTGGCTCAGTCCGGGTGTACGGCAGGAAAATAGCCGGTGACCATGGCTGTGGGCAGAATTATTTCCCGAGGGTGCCCTTGCTGGGAGAAACCCTGTATGTATACCGTCTCCTTACGCGAGGTTGTCCCGTGGAGGATGAGACATGACGGAAATTCTTGTGCAGGTGGGTACGGAGGAGCAGGTTCCTCCGGTGGCGCGGGTGGTTGAGCACCCGGCGTGGCCCGTGCTCAAGGATGCCGTGGAGCGAATCCGGCCATGGCAGTCGAAGGACGGCTCGATCGACTTCACGGCCGAGGGCGCCCCCGGGCGCGCGGACGCCGAGGCCGCCGTGCGCCGTGTGACCGACGCCGTCGAGGAGCTGTCGCCGCTGCTGCCGCACGACGCCGACTACCACGAGGCGCTCGTGCGCGATCTGCGCCGCTGGGCCGAGGGCGGCTTCGAGGTGCCGGACTTCCTGGACTCGCTGCTGGCCTTCCAGCCTGCCGCGAACCGCGCGGACGGCCTCCAGCACCTGGTCGTCTTCCCCATGTACACGCAGAACGGCAACCCGGACCGCAACCTGGAGGCGGTCGTGCTGCGCATGGTCTGGCCGGACTGGCTGGCCGAACTGGAGCGCACCCGCTACGACAACCCGCTGTTCTGCGGCATCACCTTCGAGGACTTCACGGGCGGCTACGACACCAACTCCGCCGTCCTCTTCCCGGAGACCATCGCCGTGCGCGAGGCGCCGGAACGGTTCTCCTGGGGCGGCATCTTCTGCGACCGCGAGGCCGCCCGCTTCCGCCGGGTCACCGCCGCCGCCGTCGACCTGCTGGGCCTCGAACTGCCCGAGGACATCGCGGCCATGGTCCACGACCAGAAGCGCTGCGAGGAGGCCTTCGTGCTGTGGGACATGGTCCACGACCGCACCCACAGCCACGGCGACCTGCCCTTCGACCCGTTCATGATCAAGCAGCGGCAGCCGTTCTGGATGTACGGCCTGGAGGAGCTGCGCTGCGACCTCACCGCCTTCAAGGAGGCCGTGCGGCTCGCCGACGAGGGCGTCCCGCAGGCCCGTGACGTGCAGTACGCGGTCCTCTTCGACCGCATGTTCCGCTTCCCGGTCACCGGCGAGCGCGTGCGCAACTACGACGGCCTCGGCGGTCAGCTGCTCTTCGCCTACCTGCACAAGCACGACGTGGTGCGCTGGACCGACAACAAGCTGACCATCGACTGGGAGCGCGCCCCGCAGGTCACCAACCAGCTGTGCGCCGAGATCGAGCAGCTCTACCGCGACGGCATCGACCGCCCCAAGCTGGTCCACTGGTTCGCCGGCTACGAGCTGGTCTCCACCTACCTCGCCCCGCACCCGGGCTCCAGGTGGGCCAAGGGCCCCGACGCCCTGGACCTCACCCAGCCCCCGCGCAAGCTCGTGGACGACGTCCTCCCGGACGAGTTCCCGCTCAGCATGTTCTACGAGGCCCTGTCCAAGAAGCTGAAGAACGTGATCGCCTCCACGAAGGGGATCGTCGCGGCCGCCTGAGTTTCCGGGAATCGGCCCCCGCCGCACGGTGGGGGCCGATTCCCGGCGGATTCGGTGCGCGAGCCGGGCCGGCAGGACGGGGCCGCCGTCCCGCCCGGCGGCTCCGGCGCGCAACGGGGGCAGGGCGAAGGCATTCTGGCAGGGGGGCCGCAAGCCCGCGCCGGGCAGGCTGCTGTGCCCTGAGGGCATGCGCGCCGACGTCCTGGGCAAGATCGCCCCGTACGAGCGGGCCAGCGGCTGGTGGATACGCTCTGCCTTGCAAAGATTTACGGCGTGAGTGACGTTTTGGTGGAGGAAGAAGTGAAAACTGAAGGACACAGGCACATTGCTTCCACCAGGGGCGTCGTGACGGACAGTGCCGAGCGGGTCGCCGCGTGAGCGGCAGCGAGACTGAGAACACTGCGCAGGAGGCGAGGAACATGGCGGGGAACGGGGCTCTCAGCGGTGCGGTGATCGCGGTGGCCGGCGCGGGCGGGCCGGCCGGCCGGGCGGCGCTGCGCAGGCTCGCCGAGGCGGGAGCGACCGTCGTCGGCGCGGACAACGACCCGGAGCGGCTCTCGCAGGCCGTGGACGCCGCCCGGTACGCCTCCGGCGGCGCCAGCGTCACCGGGGACACCGTCGACCTGCTCGACCTTCAGTCCACCCGTGACTGGGCCGCGCACATCGAGAAGGACTTCGGCCGGGTCGACGGCCTGGTCCACCTCGTGGGCGGCTGGCGCGGCAGCGAGACCTTCACCAAGACCGTCCTGGACGACTGGGACTTCCTGGAGCTGCTGCTCATCCGCACCGTGCAGCACACGTCACTGGCCTTCCACGAGGCGCTTCAGCGCAGCGAGCGCGGCCGGTACGTCCTGATCAGCGCGGCCGGCGCCAGCAAGCCCACCGCCGGCAACGCGGCCTACTCCGCCGCCAAGGCCGCCTCCGAGGCGTGGACGCTGGCCATGGCCGACTACTTCCGCAAGGCGGGGAAGGCCGAGGGCGCCGAAGGGCCGACGTCCGCGGCTGTGATCCTGGTGGTGAAGGCGTTGGTGCACGACGCGATGCGCGCCGACCGGCCCAACGCGAAGTTCGCGGGTTTCACGGACGTCAAGGACCTGGCCGAGGCCATCGTCGACGTGTGGAGCAAGCCCGCCGCGGAAGTGAACGGAAAGCGTCTGTGGCTCACCGAGAAGCCGTGAACCCGCCCAGGACCGACGCGCGTCGCCACCACGACCCCCAGGTCCGCGGGTTCGCCAGCGACAACTACGCGGGGGTCCACCCGGAGGTGTTCGCCGCCCTGGCCCTGGCCAACGGCGGGCACCAGGTCGCGTACGGCGAGGACGACTACACGGAGAACCTCCAGCGGATCGTCCGCAGCCACTTCGGCGCCGCGGCGGAGGCGTTTCCGGTGTTCAACGGGACCGGCGCCAACGTCGTGGCGCTCCAGGCGGTCACCGACCGCTGGGGCGCGGTGATCTGCGCGGAGAGCGCGCACATCAACGTCGACGAGGGTGGCGCTCCCGAGCGCATGGGCGGCCTGAAGCTGCTCACCGTGCCAACGCCCGACGGCAAGCTCACCCCCGAGCTGATCGACCGCCAGGCGTTCGGCTGGGAGGACGAGCACCGGGCGATGCCACAGGCCGTCTCGATCACCCAGAGCACCGAACTCGGCACCCTTTACACGCCCGAGGAGATCCGCGCCATCTGCGAGCACGCGCACGCGCGGGGCATGAAGGTGCACCTGGACGGCTCCCGCATCGCCAACGCGGCGGCCTCCCTGAACGTGCCGATGCGCACGTTCACCAACGCGGTCGGCGTCGACATCCTCTCCCTGGGCGGGACGAAGAACGGCGCGATGTTCGGCGAGGCGGTCGTCGTCCTCAACCGGGACGCCGTCCGCCAGATGAAGCACATCCGCAAGATGAGCATGCAGCTCGCCTCCAAGATGCGTTTCGTCTCGGTGCAGTTGGAGGCGCTGCTCGCCAAGGACCTGTGGCTGCGCAACGCCCGGCACGCCAACGAGATGGCGCAGCGGCTCGCGGAGGGGGTGCGCGCCGTGCACGGGGTGGAGATCCTCTACCCGGTCCAGGCCAACGGCGTCTTCGCCAAGCTCCCGCACGACGTGAGCGAACGTCTGCAGAAGCGGTTCCGCTTCTACTTCTGGGACGAGACGGAGGGCGTCGTGCGCTGGATGTGCGCCTACGACACCACCGAGGACGACGTCGACACGTTCGTGGCCGCACTGAAGGAGGAGATGGCGCGCTAGCGCCGACAGGCACCGGGCAGGACCCGCGCGGCAACAAGACGGGCGTCGATGCCCGGTTCTCTCTCGCCGGTGAGCGTCTGGCCTTCGTGCCGGACTTGAAGTCCAGCGAGATGGACTATCCGGTGCTGTACGCTGAACCACACCCGGCCGTGCCGGCCGCCCTCAAGGCCGCTCCGGACCGGCCGCGGCTGTGGAAGACGCTCCCCGCCGCACTCTGACCGTGAGGCGGGAGAACATGGCACTGACGCTCACTGTGTCCGACGAGGTGCGCGCGCTCGCGCCCGGCTTCACCCATGTGGCCGTCGAGGCCCGCGGGCTGGTGGGCGGACCGAGCACCGAAGGCTCCTCGGCGCTCCTCGACGACGCCGCACGCCGTCTGGCCGTACGCCTGGACGGACGCGCCCCGCACGAGGACCCGCACATGGCCGCCTGGCGCGAGACGTACACGGCGTTCGGCTCCAAGCCCTCCCGCACCCGCAACTCGGCCGAGGCGCTGGCCCGGCGGGCGCTGACCGGCGCCGGCCTGCCCCGCATCAACCTGCTCGTCGACCTCTACAACGCCATCAGCGTCGCCCACCTCATCCCCGTCGGCGGCGAGGACCTCGACCTGATCGAGGGCGGGATGCGCCTTGTGCGTGCCAGTGGCGAGGAGGACTTCGTGACCGTCGCGGGCGGCGAGGAGACCGTCGAACACCCGGACGCGGGCGAGGTGGTGTGGTGCGACGACGCCGGCGTGACCTGCCGCCGCTGGAACTGGCGCCAGGGCCCGCGCACCCGCCTCACCGAGCAGACCGCGTCGGGCATCTTCCTGCTGGAGAGCCTGGCCCCGATGCCGGTCGCCGACGTCGAGGCGGCGGCGGCCGAACTCGCCGAACTGCTGGAGAAGTTCAGCCCGGGCGCCGAGGTCACCGTACGGCCGCCCGCGGCCTAGGATCCCGCGGGGTCAGTGCGCCCCGGCGATGCGGAGCTGGTCCGGGGTCGGGGCCGTGCCGCCGAGGTGGGCGGGCATCCACCAGGTGTCGTCGGCGGACCGGGGGCGGACCGGGTAGGCGCGCTGGGCGGCCTCCAGGAGTTCCTGGACGCGCTCGCGCAGCCGGCGGGTGAGGGCGCCCGCGTACAGCTCGCGGGAGGCCTCCATGGCCTCGCCCACCCGGATCGTGATCGGGATGTGGCTGCGCTTGAAGTTGCGCGGGTGGCCCTTGGTCCACAGTCGCTGCGTGCCCCAGACGGCCATCGGGACCATGGGGACGCCCGCCTCCTGGGCGAGGCGCGCCGCGCCCGACTTGAAGCTTTTCAGCGTGAACGACTGCGAGATCGTGGCCTCCGGGAACACCCCGACCACCTCACCGGACCTCAGCGAGTCCAGCGCACGCGCGTACGCCGCCTCGCCGTTGGCGCGGTCCACCGGGATGTGCTTCATGCCGCGCATCAGGGGGCCGGAGATCCGGTGCCGGAAGACCGACTCCTTCGCCATGAAACGCACCAGGCGGTTCTGCGGGAGCGCCGCGAGCCCGTTGAAGACGAAGTCCAGGTAACTGATGTGATTGCTCACCAGCACGGCTCCGCCCGTGCTGGGAATGTTCTCCGACCCCTGGCAGTCGATCTTGAGGTCCCACGCCTTGAACATCGTGCGGGCGAGACCGATGACGGGGCGGTAGACGAGCTCTGCCATGAGCGGGACGGACCCTTCTCTCTGCCAGGGAAGGGGCTCCCGGCGGAAGTTACGCTGCCGTAGGTTTACGGCCTGTCGCAGATCGTGCCCCAAGAACGGCGCGGGAGCCAGTCCACGTGCCCGTCCATCGCGAGATCCTCGTCACGTCACCCCCCAGATTCCGCCCGACGGCCCATTGCGGACCCGCGGCACAGGCCTCGCAGTCCCCTCGGGACCCCGTTCCGGGCGCCCGGGAATCTCCGTGCTCGCGGGCGCGCTGTACCGGTGGGCGCGAACGCGCGGGGGCGTTCGCGGAAGGATGGCAAGGCGCCGCGGAAGAAGGGGAGAACAAGCGTGCCGGGATGGGACGAGGGCGGACGGCTCGGGTCGGCCGAACTCGGCGAGGACCTCGGAGCGCGGGCCACGCTGGTGCAGTTCTCCAGCGCCTTCTGCGCTCCCTGCCGGGCGACCCGGCGGATCCTCGGCGAGGTGGCCGGCCTGGTCCCCGGGGTGGCGCACGTCGAGGTCGACGCCGAGGCCCGGCTCGACCTCGTGCGCGCGCTCGGGATCCTCAGAACGCCGACCGTGCTCGTCCTCGACGCGGACGGCCGCGTGGTGCGGCGGGCCGCCGGTCAGCCGCGCAAGGCGGACGTCATCGCGGCCCTGGGCGAGGCGTTGTGAGGTCGCCGTCCAGGGTGGTGCGGCCCGGGACCGTGGCGGCGGGAGAGGGCTCGCGGATCCCGGGGCGTACTTGACTGTGCACGCCAACTATCGTGAGCCTGACCGCATGCCCTCGGAACTCCTTCTTCTCGGGCGGCCCCGCGTCGACCCAGCCCGCCCCACGAGCGCGCGCCGTCCGGACTGTTGAGCAGCCGCGGATCCCGCTCGCCCGACCAGCAGAAGGACGGCTCCATGACGGCCCTGTCCGACCTGGGTGCCTCCGGCACCGTCCAGTTCGCCTCCCCCCAGCTGCTGCGTTCCGTCTTCCGGCGGCACGCGGCGGGCGTCGCGGTGATCACCGCCCGGGGTGACGCCGGTCCGGTCGGCTTCACCGCCACCTCGCTCACCTCCGTCTCCGCCGAGCCCCCGATGCTCTCCTTCGGCGTCGGCACCGGCGGTTCGAGCTGGCCCGCCATCGCCACGACCGACCATGTCGGCGTCCACATACTCGGTGAGCACCAGGAGGAACTGGCCGCCACCTTCGCGCGCGGCGGCGCCGACCGCTTCGGAGCGCCGACGGTGTGGCGCGAGGGTCCCGAAGGGGTGCCCGTCCTCGACGGCGTGCTCGCCTGGCTGGTGTGCCGTGTCGTCACACGGGTACCGGCCGGGGACCATCGGATCGTGCTGGCCGAGGTCGTCCTGGGCGATCCGGCGGGCGCCGGTCGTCCGCTTCTCTACCACCAGGGCCGCTTCAGCGCGCTGCGTGATTGATCACCTCGGCCCTCTCCTGCGAAGCCGTCGGGTTCCGGTTACGCTGCGTTGCGAAGGTCACAGTTCAAAGCGCTTGCTCAGCGGGCATGAACTGGGTGTACTGACGAGTAATATTCCGCTCGGAGCGCCTGGTCGCCCTGACCGGGATCGGCCGCTTCAGGCGCCTATGCTGCCTAGGAAGGCAGCCCAGAGAAGACGATGCAGTAGGAGAGCCGGCGTGAGCTTGAGGATCGTTGTCACTGTGAAGTACGTGCCCGACGCCACTGGCGACCGGCACTTCGCCGATGACCTGACCGTCGACCGGGACGACGTGGACGGTCTGCTCTCCGAGCTGGACGAGTACGCCGTCGAGCAGGCGCTGCGGATCGCCGAGGAAGCCGACGACGCCGAGGTGACCGTTCTGACGGTGGGTCCGGAGGACGCCAAGGACGCGCTGCGCAAGGCGCTGTCGATGGGCGCCGACAAGGCGGTCCACGTCGAGGACGACGATCTGCACGGCACGGACGCCATCGGCACCTCGCTGGTGCTGTCCAAGGCGATCGAGAAGGCAGGCTACGACCTGGTGATCTCCGGCATGGCCTCCACCGACGGCTCCATGGGCGTGGTCCCGGCGCTGCTGGCCGAGCGTCTGGGCGTGCCGCAGGTGACGCTGCTTTCGGAGGTGTCGGTCGAGGACGGCACCGTGAAGGGGCGCCGGGACGGGGACGCGGCCTCGGAGCAGCTCGAGGCGTCGCTGCCCGCGGTGGTGTCCGTCACCGACCAGTCGGGCGAGGCCCGTTACCCGTCCTTCAAGGGCATCATGGCGGCCAAGAAGAAGCCGGTTCAGTCCTGGGACCTGTCCGACCTGGACATCGACGAGGACGAGGTCGGCCTGGAGGGTGCCTGGACGGCCGTGGACTCCGCGACGGAGCGTCCGGCCCGTACCGCGGGCACGATCGTCAAGGACGAGGGCGAGGGCGGCAAGCAGCTCGCCGAGTTCCTCGCGAGCCAGAAGTTCATCTGAGTCCGCACCCCGCCGACCGCCCCCCTTCGCAAGCAGGAGAGAAGAAGTCCCATGGCTGAAGTCCTCGTCTACGTCGACCACGTGGACGGTGCCGTCCGCAAGCCGACCCTGGAGCTGCTGACCCTGGCCCGCCGCGTCGGCGAGCCGGTCGCCGTCGCCCTCGGCGCGGGTGCCGCGGACACCGCCGCGACGCTCGCCGAGCACGGCGCCGCGCGGGTCCTGACCCACGACGCGTCCGAGTACGCCGACTACCTGGTCGTGCCCAAGGTGGACGCCCTGCAGGCCGCGGTCGAGGCCGTCTCGCCGGCCGCCGTGCTGGTGCCGTCCTCCACCGAGGGCAAGGAGATCGCCGCGCGTCTGGCGCTGCGCATCGGTTCGGGCATCATCACCGACGCCGTCGACCTGGAGGCCGGCGACGAGGGCCCGGTGGCCACCCAGTCGGTGTTCGCCGCCTCGTACAGCACCAAGTCCCGTGTCTCCAAGGGCACTCCGGTCATCACCGTCAAGCCGAACTCGGCCGCCGTGGAGGCCGCTCCGGCCGCCGGCGCGGTCGAGGCGCTGAGCGTGACGTTCTCGGCCCAGGCGACCGGCACGAAGATCACCGGCCGTACGCCGCGTGAGTCGACGGGCCGCCCCGAGCTGACCGAGGCCGCGATCGTGGTCTCCGGCGGCCGTGGCGTGAACGGCGCGGAGAACTTCGCGGTCATCGAGGCACTCGCCGACTCCCTCGGCGCGGCCGTGGGCGCCTCGCGTGCCGCCGTCGACGCCGGCTGGTACCCGCACACCAGCCAGGTCGGCCAGACCGGCAAGTCCGTGTCCCCGCAGCTCTACATCGCCAACGGCATCTCGGGCGCGATCCAGCACCGCGCCGGTATGCAGACCTCGAAGACGATCGTCGCGGTCAACAAGGACTCCGAGGCCCCGATCTTCGACCTGGTCGACTACGGCGTCGTCGGCGACCTGTTCGAGGTCGTCCCGCAGCTCACCGAGGAGATCAAGGCCCGCAAGGGCTGATGCTCCGGCGTTCGGCCGAGGCCCCCGTGTCCCACCCCTCTTCGGGCGGGACGCGGGGGCCTCGGCTCGTCCTGGCCGCGATTCTGGAAGAAAGACGGTGTTGACCCACGGGAAGATCCACGGATAACTTCGTACTGCGGATTATTGATTCCGGCAAGCGGAAAACAGGAGGGTACGGGATGGGTCAGGGCCAGCAGGAGAACGTGGCGACGAGCCTCGCGGGCGCCGTCAGCGAGGAGATCAGCGCCTCCCTCGCGCCGGTCGACGCCGAACTGGAGCGCCTCTACCCGGGCGACCCCGGCACCCGCCGGCCCGTGCACACCGTCTACGTGCCCGGCGACGTCTTCGAGGCCGGCACCATCCGCTCCTGGGGCGACCGGGCGCTCGCCGCGCTCGACGAACACGCCCCGGACGCCGCGTCCTTCGCCGCCGTCCTCGGCCTGAGCGACGAGCTGGCCGTTCCCGTGTACGACCGCGTCCGCGCCAAGCTGGAGCGGGAGCCGATCGAGGACCTGCGGATCGACTTCGAGGACGGGTACGGCCCCCGGCCCGACGCGGAGGAGGACGAGGCGGCCGCCCGCGCCGCCAGGCTGGTCGCCGAGGCGTACCGGAACGGGACGGCGGCCCCGTACATGGGCATCCGCATGAAGTGCTTCGAGGCGGCGGTCCGCGACCGCGGCATCCGCACCCTCGACATCTTCCTCACCGGCCTGATGGAGGCCGGCGGCCTGCCCGGCGGGCTGGTCCTGACCCTGCCGAAGGTGACCTACCCCGAGCAGGTCACCGCCATGGCCCGGCTGCTGGAGGCCTTCGAGAAGGCCCATGGGCTGACGCCCGGACACCTCGGCTTCGAGCTCCAGATCGAGACCAGCCAGTCCATCCTGGCCGCCGACGGCACCGCCACGGTCGCCCGGATGATCCAGGCCGCCGGGGGTCGCGCCACCGGACTGCACTACGGCACCTTCGACTACAGCGCCTGCCTCGGAGTCTCCGCCGCCTACCAGGCCGGCGACCACCCGGCCGCCGACTACGCCAAGGCCGTGATGCAGGTCGCCGCCGCGGGCACGGGCGTACGTGTCTCGGACGGCTCCACCAACGTCCTGCCGGTCGGCCCGACCGAGAAGGTGCACGACGCCTGGCGGCTGCACTTCGGCCTCACCCGCCGCGCCCTGGCCCGCGCCTACTACCAGGGCTGGGACATGCACCCCGGCCACATCCCCACGCGGTACGCGGCCGTGTTCGCCTTCTACCGCGAGGGCTTCGAGCAGGCGGCGGCCCGCCTCGCCCGCTACGTCAGCCGCGCCGGCGGCGACGTCATGGACGAGCCCGCCACCGCCAAGGCGCTCAGCGGCTACCTGCTGCGCGGCCTGGACTGCGGCGCCCTCGACTCCGCCGAGGTCGCCGAGCGCACCGGCCTGACCCGCGCCGGCCTCGAATCCTTCGCGGCCCCGCGCCGCGGCGACCTGACCGCGTCGGCGCAGTAGCCGGACGGCACCGCACATCGAAGGGGGCGTGACCCCGGGGCTCCGTCCCCGTGGTCACGCCCCGTCCTGTGCGCCCTCGGCCCGCGTGGCGTGGGGCGGGCGTCAGACCAGTGGCGGCAGTTCGCCCGAGCCTCGGGTGATCAGGCGGGTCGGGAGCTCGATGCGTTCCGGGGCGAGGAGGGTGCCGTCCAGTTGCCGGAAGAGGCGCTCGGCGGCGGTTCGGCCGAGGGCCGCCGAGTCCTGGGCGACGACGGTGACTCCCGGCTGGAGCAGGTCGGCGAGCTCGATGTCGTCGAAGCCGACGAGGGCGACCCGCCGCGCCTGTTCGGCCAGTACGCGGATCACGGTGACGGTCACCCGGTTGTTGCCAGCGAAGACCGCGGTGACCGGGTCGGGCCCGGACAGCATCGTCTCGGTGGCCCGGCGCACCCGCTCCGGGTCCGTGACGCCCAGCGACATCCAGGAGTTCTCGACCGGTATGCCCGCGTCCTCCATCGCCGCCCGGTAGCCGCGCAGGCGCTCGGCGGCCGTGTGGATGCGGGGCATGTCGCCGATGAAGCCGATGCGGCGATGGCCGTGGGCGATCAGGTGGGCGACACCGTCGCGGGCGCCGCCGAAGTTGTCCGACAGCACGACGTCGGCCTCGATGTTCCCGGCCGGGCGGTCCACGAACACGGTCGCGACGCCCGCCTTGAGCTCGGGCTCCAGATAGCGGTGGTCGTCACCGGCCGGGATCACGACCAGCCCGTCCACCCGCCGTGCGCACAGCGCCAGCGCGAGTTCCTGCTCCCGCTCCGGGTCCTCCGCGCTGGAACCGTTGATGAGCAGGGCGCCGTGCGCGCGGGCGACCTCCTCCACCGAGCGGCTCAGCGGCCCGTAGAACGGGTCGGCGAGGTCTTCCAGGATCAGCCCCACGCTCGCCGTACGGCCCTTGCGCAGCACGCGCGCGCTGTCGTTGCGGCGGAAACCCAGGGCCGCGATGGCGTCCTGGACGCGCCGCTCCGTGTCCGGGGTGACGCCGGGCTCACCGTTGACCACGCGGGAGACGGTTTTCAGGCCGACGCCCGCGCGCGCCGCCACGTCCTTCATGGTCGGACGGCTGCCGTAGCGGTTCCCCGCCCCGCGGTCCGGGCGGTCTGCGGGGCGGTCTGCTCGACGGGCGGTCTCGGGCACGGTGCGGCGTCCTGTCCTGTCGTCCACGGGGACGAATCGCGTCCACGGGGATGCGTCGGTCCATGGGTTCGTATGAGGATGTGGCGTCGAGCATAGAACCTGGACAACGTTGTCATAGGCACGAGAGACTGTCCACCGAACACTCCGGCCCGCGCCGCCCCACGGCGATACCGGACCGCGCCCACCTCTTGGTTTTCTCATGGTTGACGGGGAGATCTGACTCTGATGCACACCCACCTCGTGGCCGCTCTGGACATCGGCGGCACCAAGATCGCCGGAGCGCTGGTGGACGGCCGCGGCGGCATCCTGGTGCGCGCGCAGCGCCCGACGCCCGCGCAGGAGGACGGCGACACCGTGATGCGGGCCGTGGAGGAGGTGCTCGGCGAGCTGGGCGCCTCGCCGCTGTGGGGGCGTGCCACGGCCCTTGGCATCGGGAGCGCGGGCCCGGTCGACGCCTCCGCGGGCACGGTCAGCCCCGTCAACGTGCCCGGCTGGCGGGAGTACCCGTTGGTCGAGCGGGCCCGCGCCGCGACCGGCGGCCTGCCCGTGGAGCTGATCGGCGACGGCGTGGCCATCACGGCGGCCGAGCACTGGCAGGGCGCCGCCCGGGGACACGACAACGCGCTGTGCATGGTGGTCTCCACGGGTGTCGGGGGCGGCCTGGTCCTCAACGGGCGGCTCCACCCCGGCCCGACCGGCAACTCCGGGCACATCGGCCACATCAGCGTCGACCTCGACGGCGACCCGTGCCCGTGCGGTTCGCGCGGCTGCGTGGAGCGCCTGGCGAGCGGCCCGAACATCGCCCGCCGGGCCCTGGAACAGGGCTGGCGCCCGGGCCCCGACGGCGACACCTCGGCCGCCGCGGTGGCCGCCGCCGCGCGCGCCGGGGACCCGGTCGCCGTGGCCTCCTTCGCCCGCGCCGCCCGCGCCCTGGCCGCGGGCATCGCCGCCACCGCGACGCTGGTCGAGATCGACATCGCGGTGATCGGCGGCGGAGTGGCCAAGGCGGGGGACGTGCTCCTCGCCCCGCTGCGCCGGGCCCTGACCGACTACGCCACCCTTTCCTTCGTACGGCGTCTCACGGTCGCCCCGGCCCAGACCGGCACGGACGCCGGTCTGGTGGGAGCGGCGGCGGCAGCGCTCACGGCGCGGACGGACGTCACGGCGGCCGGGGTCTGAGGCGACGGATGGCGGCCGGCGCTCCGGCTCTGAACCGCCGGCCGGCGACCCGGGGCTGAGCCGGCGCCCGACTGACCAGGAGTTGAGTCGGCGGCCGGCGGGTCGGGGGAGCGGGCGGTGGTCCAGGGGTTGAGCCCGGGGACGACGGTCTGAAGCTACGGACGCCGTTCCCGGCCCGGGGCGGCGGCCGGCGATCCGGGGGGCGGATCGCCGACCACCCCGCAATCGCTCACCACTCCCTGGTCAGCCCTGGACCACCGGGGCCGCTCAGCACACCAGTCGGGCGTCCGCCCAGTCCGCGTGGTCGGAGTCGATGCCGTCGCCGCCGTCGGTGACGACGAGGCGGATCACCTGGGCGCCGGTCACGTCCGCCGACAGCGGGCGGGCGCCCATCGCGTTGGTGAGCACTCCGGTGGCGGCCGCCTTCCGGCCGTCCGCCCAGATCTCGAACGCCACCGTACCCCTGCCGTCCTTCTCGTCGTCGACGCCGACGTCCGCGGTGACCGTCCGGCAGCCCCCGCCCGTGTAGAACTCGACGGCGCTGTCCGCGTGGACGCCGAGCCCCTTGGCGTACACGACCCCGCCGAGGGTGATCGGATGGCCGTCGCCCGCGGCGCTCTCGCCGTTGCTGGTGTCGCGCTCCACCGGGCCGTAGCCGTTGGCGGCCGACAGCCAGGGGAGGTCACTGAGGTACGACGTCCCGGCGGGTGGCCGCACCACCACACCGGCGGCGAGGGCCAGGGCGCTGTCGACGCGTACGCCGCCGGGGGAGCGGTGGCTCGCCCTGAGCGTCAGGTCGTACGAGCCCGTCGGGGTTCCCGCCGGTGCGGTGACCGTCCAGCGGGTGCGCAGTGCCTTCCCCGTCGGTACGGCCGGGGCCCGCACCGCCGACTCGGGCCGTACCGTCCAGCCCGCGGGGCCGGTCAGCGCCACGGAGACCTGCGTGGCGGGCGTACGGCCCAGGTCGGTCACGGTCGTGGTGAGCGTCGCCGGCTTGCCCGCCTCCAGCAACAGGTTGCCGTCCAGGCCTAGTTCGACGGCGGGCGGATTCGCGGCCCAGTGGCGGTCGGGGCGGACCCGGACCAGGACGGTGCCGTGCGCCGGAACGGTCGCCGAGATCGTGCCCGCGGTGTTGTAGGAGCGGTGCTCCCACAGGTCGCGCAGGGTGTAGGCGGCGGCGCCGGGCAGGCCCACGGCCCGCGCGGTGGTGGCGACGCGCTGCGGGCTGCCCGTCTCGTTGAACAGGGCGACGGCGCGGCTGCCGTCCTTCATCTCCTTGGCCACGACCCAGCGTCCGTCCTCGGAGGAGACGACGGCGCCCTGCTTGCCCAGCGGGTCCTGGTCGACGGCGATGACCTCCTCGTTGCCCAGGATGCCGAGGGTCGCCTCGGAGGCCTTGCGCAGGTCCGAGCCGATGAGGAGGGGTGCGGCCATGATGGACCACATCGAGAAGTGCGTGCGGTACTCGGTGTCCGTCATGCCGCCGTTGCCGACCTCCAGCATGTCGGGGTCGTTCCAGTGGCCCGGACCGGCGTACGGGGCGAGCGGCAGGTTCTGCTTGAGGATTGACAGCATCGAGCCCCAGTTGTCGCTGATGTCATCGGTGGTGCGCCACAAATGCCCGATGTCGGCGGCCCATTCCCAGGGTCTGTTCTGGCCCCATTCGCAGATGCTGTAGACGATGGGCCGGCCGGTCGCCTTCAGGGCGTCCCGCATGGTGGTGTACCGGAGCCTGGCGTCCACGCCCTGGTTGTTGCAGTTGTCGTACTTGAGGTAGTCCACGCCCCAGTCGGCGAACTGCTGGGCGTCGCTGTACTCGTGGCCGAGCGCGCCGGGGAAACCCGCGTTGTTGCACGTCTTGGTACCGGCGCTGGTGTAGATGCCGAGCTTGAGCCCCTTGGAGTGCACGTAGTCGGCGACGGCTCCGATGCCGTGGGGGAATCTGACCGGGTCGGGCACGAGCTTGCCGTTCGCGTCGCGGGCGGGCAGGGCCCAGCAGTCGTCGAGGTTGACGTACTGGTACCCGGCGTCCTTCAGCCCCTTGGCGACGAAGAGGTCGGCGATGCCCTTGACCATGGGCTCGTCGAACTCGGCCCGGCAGTTGGTGGAGTTCCAGTTGTTGAAGCCCATGGGAGGCGTGAGGGCGAGTCCGTCGGCCCGCGCGGGCGTGACGGAGGCCCGTGCGGAGGCCGCCGGGGCGGGCGCGGCGACGGCGGGGACGGCGAGCCCCGTGGTGCACAGCAGTCCTGCGGCCAGGGCCCCGACCAGGGTGCGGCGGGCGGTGCGCGTGTGCGGGTGACGCATGAGAACGCTCCTCCGTACTCGCGAAAGGCGGGATGACGTCATGTCCGCGTCATCAGTGCGCGGTTATGGTAGGACGTGTCCATCTCTGTTGGAAGAGAAGTCGTAACGGTTGTTCGATATACCGTCAGATCCTCTGACTGCCCCGTCAGTTGGCGGTGAAATCCCACTCTCGCGTTCGGTTGTGTTGAGGTGACACCCCGAGGAGGGGGACATGACGCAGTCATCGTTCAACCGCCTCGTCCCGCCGACCGGTGAGGCAGGACAGCGGATCTCCCGGCGCAATGTCTGCGCGGCGCGGCCGCCGGAGCGGGCGTGGTCACCCTTCCCGCCCTGCTGTCCGCCTGCGGCTCCGGCCCCGGCGGAGGCAAGGACGAGGTCACCGTCGGGTCGAACGCCTCGGACGCGGTGCCGAAGAAGGCGTACACGGCGGCGTTCGACGCCTACCGGAAGCAGTCCGGCAAGAAGGTCAAGGTCAACACCAAGGACCACAACGACTTCCAGGAGAACATCAACCGGTATCTCCAGGGCCGACCCGACGACGTCTTCATGTGGTTTGCCGGGTATCGGATGCAGTACTTCGCGGAGAAGGGGCTGCTGACCGACATCAGCGACGTGTGGTCGTCGTTCTCCGGGTTCTCCGACGCCCTCAAGGCGCAGTCGACGCACGACGGCCGGCAGTTCTTCGTGCCGTACTACTACTATCCGTGGGCCGTCTTCCACCGGAAGAGCCTGTTCCAGCAGAAGGGCTACCAACAGCCCAAGACCTGGGACCAGTTCATCGCGCTGGCCAAGGAGATGTCCAAGGACGGCACCCCGGTCGCCTTCAGCGACAAGGACGGCCGGCCCGCCATGGGCACCTTCGACTACATCAACCTGCGCCTGAACCCGGATCCACCGGTTGATGTGCGGCGGTGATGTTGCCGGGAACGAGGAAGTGCCCTGTGACCTGCGATGATGGGAGTTCTTCAGGCTTCCAGCACGCACGACCATGGACCGGCTGCGGCACGGAGCGATGAAGCGCCTGTTCACCGGGGTGCGGGCACTGTCCACGCTGGGCAGCTTCCTGCGGTCCTTCACCCACGGGCACGTGAAGCAACTGCACGCCGTCTTCCGCCGGTTCCTGCCACGCCTGGCCGCACACCCCGCTGCTGCCCGGCATGGGCACGGTCGCCTACCTCGATCTGGACGACACCATCAAGCCGACCCACGGCTATGCCAAGCAGGGCGTCGGCTACGGATACAACAAGGTCAAGGGCCTGAACGCGCTGATCGCGACGCTCTCCACGCCACTCGCCGCCCCGGTCATCGCCGCCACCCGCTTGCGCCGGGGCGGTGTGAACTCCGTGCGTGGGGCGGACTCGTTCGCCGCCGAGGCCATCCGCACCGCCCGTGCCTGCGGCGTGGCCGGCATGCTGATCGTGCGGGCGGACTCGGCCTACTACGCCGCCGACGTGATTGCCGCCTGCCGGGCCCTGGATGACCGATGACGGCGGACATCCGCACCACCGCGCCCGTACACCGCCCGGCGCCGTCGCCCGCGGGACCCCCGGCGGCGGGGCCGCTGGGGCGTGCAGATCTTCCTCGCGGCGGTGTCGCTGGCGTTCGTCGCGCCGCTGCTGCTCGCGGTCTACGCCTCACTGCGCCCGTACCAGGACACCGCGCGGCACGGCTACTTCTCCTGGCCCAGCCATCTGTCCTTCGCGTACTACCGGCAGGCCTACACCGAGTCCGGCATGGGCAGGTACTTCGTCAACACGCTGATCATCGCGGTGCCCGCGGTGCTCGTCACCCTGTTCCTGGCCGCGTTCGTGGCGTTCGCGGTCTCGCGCCTGAGACTGCGCGGCGGCCTCGTCCTGCTGGTCTTCTTCACGGCGGGCAACCTGCTCCCGCAGCAGGTGATCGTCACGCCCCTCTACGTCCTGTTCAACCGCATCCCGCTGCCGTGGTGGATGTCCGGCTCACTGACGATGTACGACTCCTACTGGGCCGTCATCGTCGTCAACATCGGCTTCCAGCCGGGCTTCTGCGTCTTCGTCCTGGCCAACTTCATGCGCACGCTGCCCCAGGAGATCCTGGAGGCGGCGATCGTCGACGGCGCCGGCGTGTGGACCCGGTTCTGGCGCATCACCCTGCCGCTGTGCCGCCCGGCCCTCGCGGCCCTGGCCACCCTGGAGTTCACCTGGGTCTACAACGACTTCCTGTGGGCCCTGATCTTCATCTCCGACCCCGACAAGCTCCCGATCACCTCCTCCCTGGTCTTCCTGCTCCTGCAACGCCACTTCGTCGCCGGCCTGACCCTGGGCTCGACGAAGGGCTGAGTGCTCCCGGTCGGGTGCACGGCCGTGACCCCCTGGCGGCCGGCGCAGTTGAACCGAGCATGAAGAAGCGCAGCATGCTCGCCCTCGCGTCCCTGGCCACCGGTTTCGTCGTGGCCGCCGTCTCTCCGTCGCACGCCGTCGACCACGACGGGCTCGGCGATCGCAGCGTGAAGGACATCGTGGGCACCGTCGACCAGGTCGTCGGTCAGGAAGGCCTCGCCACGGACGACGACGCCTCCGGGCAGCACCACGGCTGACCCCCGTCCGCCCGGCGCCGGCACCCCCGCCGCGGGGGTGCCGGCGCCGTCCCGTGGGCAGTCCTCAACTGGGGCTGGTTTCCGTGGCAGGGTGGAGCGGGCAAGCCACAGGGGGCCGACAGCAGAGGGGGACCCGTGATCGTCTGGATCAACGGCGCTTTCGGTGCGGGGAAGACGACCACCGCACGGGAACTGATCGAACTGATCCCGAACAGTACGCTCTTCGACCCCGAGGTCATCGGCGGTGCGCTGACGTATCTGCTGCCGCCCAAGCACCTCGCCGAGGCCGGCGACTACCAGGACCTGCCGATCTGGCGGCGCATGGTGATCGACACGGCGGCCGCGATGCTCGCCGAGCTGGGCGGGACCCTCGTGGTGCCCATGACCCTGCTGCGCCAGGAGTACCGCGACGAGATCTTCGGCGGGCTCGCCGCCCGCCGCGTCGCCGTACGGCACGTGCTCCTGGCACCGGCCGAAACGATCCTGCGTGAGCGCATAGCCCATCGGGAGGTCCCGCCCGACCTGCCCGACGGCGAGATACGCGTCCGCCAGTGGGCCTACGACCACATCGAGCCCTACCGGACCGCCCTGGCCTCCTGGCTCACCGCCGACGCCCACCCCGTCGACACCAGCGCGCTCACCCCGCACGAGACGGCCGTCCGCATCGTCGAGGCCGTCAGCAACGGTGCCGCGCCCGTCTGCGACATCGTGCAGACCCCGGAGCCCACGGCCGAGACCGTCGCCTCCGGAGTGCTCCTGTTCGACGAACAAGACCGTGTGCTGCTCGTCGACCCCACCTACAAGCCCGGCTGGGAGTTCCCCGGCGGTGTCGTCGAACCCGGCGAGGCCCCGGCCCGCGCGGGCATGCGCGAGGTCGCCGAGGAGACGGGCGTACGGCTGGACGAGATGCCCCGGCTCCTCGTCGTGGACTGGGAGCCGCCCGCGCCGCCCGCCTTCGGCGGTCTGCGCTTCCTCTTCGACGGCGGCCGGCTGGACTCGGCGGCGGCCAGGCGCCTGCTGCTGCCCGGACCCGAGCTGCGCGACTGCCGCTTCGTCACCGAGCAAGAGGCGGCCGACCTGCTCCCGCCCGTCCGCTACGCCCGGCTGTGCTGGGCGCTGCGGGCCCGTGAGCGCGGCTCGGCGGTGTACCTGGAGGCGGGCGTCCCGGTCGGCTGAGGCCGCGTGCCTACGCCGACCGCACGGCGTTGTCGCGGACGTCTCGCAGTTCCTCGTACGGGTAGGGGGTCAGCCTGCTCTCCTTGCGCAGACGGTCGTGGAAGGCGTTCAGGCGCGCGGCGACCGGCGCGTGGCGGGTCAGGAGCGTCGCGGCCGCCGCCGGGACGCCCTCGGGCCGTGCTCCTTCCGCGCAGGCGCGGACGAAGGCGCGGCGCTCCTCCAGGTCGTACGTGTACAGGGCGTTGACGAGCCAGTTCACCAGGTGCGTGACGGTGTAGGCGCGGTCGTAGCCGCGGTGCCGGCCGAAGAACTCCCGCTCCGGGTCGGTGAGCCGGAACCGGTCGCTCAGCGCGAGGCCGAAGTCGGAGAGGTACAGGCGGGTGCCGTCGGTGAGGATGTTGTGGAAGTGCGCGTCCAGATGCAGCAGCCGGTGCTCGTGCAGGAAGCCGGTGAGGGCCTCGAGACCGGTTTCGACGAACTCGCACGCGCTGTCCGCCGCGTCGCCGTCGAGCCGGGCGGCGAGCCACTCGTCCGCGGTGTAGGGCACGTACTCCAAAAACAGGACCAGGCTCGCGGTCGCCGTGCGCAGGGCCTCGATGCGGTCCTCCACCTGCGGGGCACCGCCCCAGTAGGCGACCGTCCGCTCCACGTCGGCCAGCAGCTCCGGCATCGGTCCCGGGGTGTCGGGCAGCGCCCGCCAGTGGTGCAGCAGGGGGAAGCCGGAGAAGCGGCCCGAGAGAACCCAGTCGGTCGTCATGCGGTGCGCGGCGAGTTCGCGCCACGCCCCGAGTCCGGGGCTGCCGATGCCGTAGTGGAAGTAGGGCGGCAGGTCGAAGAGGTTCGCGGTCGACCGCAGGTGGTCGGGGTGCCGTTCGACGTCGGTCAGGCGCACGTACTTGACGAAGACCTGGTGGCCGTCCACGTCGACGATCGCGGAACGGCCGCCGATCCCGGTACCGAACGGCTTGCCGCCCGCCAGGAGTTGAGCGAGCTCGCCGTCGCTGTGGAGGGAGAGCGTGGTGGCGATGTCGGCATGGGCGGCGATGCGGGTGGAGTGGTTCATGATCCCATCCTCGGCCGGACGCCGGGTACCCGTCAGCTTCTTCTGCCCCGCGAACTGCGCACCATGGCAGGGGAGATGAACGGCAAGGCTGTTCCGAGTGCGTCCGCGGCCCGGGGCGCCGCCGTGCGGCGAAGGACCCGGGCCGTGGACGGAGCGAGGGTCAGCTCGCCGCGTAGTTGCGCAGGAACAGCGCCTCCGCGACCGACAGGCGCTCCAGTTCCTCGGGGGAGACGCTCTCGTTCAGGGCGTGGATCTGCGCCTCCGGCTCGCTCAGGCCGATCAGCAGGATCTCGGCCTGCGGGTAGAGGGCGGCGAGGGTGTTGCACAGCGGGATGGAGCCGCCCTGACCGGCGTACTGCATGTCCTGGCCGGGGTAGGCGACCGCCATCGCGTCGGCCATCGCCCGGTAGGCCGGGCTGGTGGTGTCGGCGCGGAAGGCCTGGCCCTGGCCGATCTGCTCGGTGCGCACCCGGGCGCCCCACGGGGTGTGGGCCTCCAGGTGGGCCTGGAGCAGCTTGGTCGCCTCGCCCGCGTCGACGCCCGGCGGCACCCGCAGGCTGACCAGGGCACGGGCGCCGGCCTGCACGGACGGGGTGGCGCCGACGACCGGCGGGCAGTCGATGCCGAGCACGGTCACGGCGGGGCGGGCCCAGATGCGGTCGGCGACCGTGCCGGAGCCGATCAGCTCCACGCCGTCCAGCACCTTGGCGTCCTTGCGGAACTGCTCCTCCTCGTAGGCCAGGCCGTCCCAGACGGAGTCGCCGGCCAGGCCGTCGACGGCCGTCGAGCCGTCCTCGGCGCGCAGCGAGTCGAGGACCCGGATCAGCGCGGCGAGCGCGTCCGGGGCGGCACCGCCGAACTGGCCGGAGTGCAGGTTGCCTTCGAGGGTGTCGACCTGGATCCGGACCATGGTCATGCCGCGCAGGGTGCTGGTGACGGTGGGCAGACCGACGCGGAAGTTGCCGGTGTCGCCGATGACGATGGTGTCGGCGGTCAGGAGTTCGGGGTGCTCCTCGGCGTAGCGCTCCAGGCCGCCGGTGCCCTGCTCCTCGGAGCCCTCGGCTATCACCTTGACGTTGACCGGGACGCCGCCGTCGGCCTTCAGGGCGCGCAGGGCGAGCAGGTGCATGATGAGGCCGCCCTTGCAGTCGGCGGCGCCTCGTCCGAACCAGCGGCCGTCGCGCTCGGTCAGCTCGAAGGGCGGGCTGGTCCAGCCGGCCTCGTCCAGCGGCGGCTGCACGTCGTAGTGGGCGTAGAGCAGGACCGTCCTCGCGCCCTCCGGACCCGGCAGGCAGCCGTAGACCGACTGGGTGCCGTCCGGAGTGTCGAGCAGCGCCACGTCAGTGAAGCCCTCGGCGCGCAGCGCGCCGGCGATCCAGTTCGCGGCGCCCTCGCTCTCGCTCCTCGGGTACTGGTCGAAGTCCGCCACCGACCGGAAGGCCACCAGCTCGGCGAGTTCCTCCCGCGCCCTGGGCATCAGGGACGCGACGGTCTCCGCGACCGGATTAGTCGACATGGGCACGCTCCTTGTAGGTGCGAAGGAGAACTCGTGAGCATCGGGGAGATGCTTCCGAGCACTTCTGTATTCCGGATGATCGTGTCAGCGTAGGCGCGACCCTGTGTACGGGGCACGTACGCTGCTGATCCTCCCACAGCGGCCCACCGCCGGGGCCGCCGTAGGATGCGGGAGACAGCAGCGGCAGGCGGCTTGATCGGGAGCGGTAGACCATCGTGAGCAGCGACAACTCTTCGGCGGAAGACGTGCAGCGGGTGTGGGACGTCGTCGTGGTGGGCGCGGGACCCGCGGGGGCCTCGGCCGCCTACGCGGCGGCGGTCGCGGGACGGCGTGTGCTGTTGCTGGAGAAGGCGGAGCTGCCCCGGTACAAGACGTGCGGCGGCGGCATCATCGGACCCTCGCGCGACTCGCTGCCGCCCGGCTTCGAGCTGCCGCTGAAGGACCGCGTGCACGCGGTGACCTTCTCCCACAACGGCCGCTTCACCCGCACCCGCCGCTCCAAGCAGATGCTGTTCGGCCTGATCAACCGGCCCGAGTTCGACCAGCAGTTGGTCGAGCACGCGCAGAAGGCCGGCGCCGAGCTGCGGACCGGCGCCGCGGTCTCGCGGGTCGAGCAGCACGGTTCGGCGGTGCCGGACCGGCGCACGGTCGCCGTGGTGCTCCAGGGCGGTGAGACGGTGCTCGCGCGCGCGGTGGTCGGCGCCGACGGCAGCGCCGGCCGGATAGGAGCCCATGTCGGGGTGAAGATGGACCAGGTGGACCTCGGCCTGGAGGCGGAGATCCCGGTGCCCGAGACCGTCGCCGAGGACTGGCGCGGGCGGGTGCTCATCGACTGGGGGCCGATGCCCGGCAGTTACGGCTGGGTCTTCCCCAAGGCGGACACGCTGACCGTCGGGGTGATCTCGGCGCGCGGCGAAGGCGCGGCCACCAAGCGGTACTTGGAAGACTTCATCGCCCGGCTGGGCCTGGCCGGGTTCGAACCGAGCATCTCCTCGGGGCATCTGACGCGCTGCCGGGCCGAGGACTCGCCGCTCTCGCGCGGGCGGGTGCTGGTGTGCGGAGACGCTGCCGGACTCCTCGAACCGTGGACGCGTGAGGGCATCTCCTTCGCGCTCAGGTCCGGGCGGCTCGCGGGGGAGTGGGCTGTGCGTGTCGCCGAGGCGCACGACGCGGTGGACACCCGGCGCCAGGCCCTGAACTACGCGTTCGCGATCAAGGCGGGGCTGGGCGTGGAGATGGCCGTGGGCAAGCGGATGCTCGCGGCGTTCGAGCGCCGGCCGGGGATCTTCCACGCCGTCCTGACCGGCTTCCGGCCGGCCTGGAAGGCGTTCAAGGAGATCACTCAGGGTTCGACCTCGCTCGGTGAGCTCGTGCGCACCCACCCCATGGCCCACCGCGCCCTGACGGCGCTGGACCGGCGGCCGGCCCCGCCCGCCGCCGAGGACCCGGTCAGTTCCTGACCGTGATGCGGAAGACCGGGTGGTCGGGGGCGGCCGCGGTGATCTCCTCGTCGGAGGACTTCGCCGTGACGCCCTTGAAGTACCCGTCGACCTGCCAGCCCCACCGCTCCAGGTAGGTCCGCAGGACCGGGAGCTTCTCGGCGTCGGGCAGCTCCACCGCGGTGAACTCGCGGACCTTCCGCCCGACGCGCAGCTCCCCGCCGCCCGCCGCGCGCATGTTGCGCACCCACTGGGAGTGGCCGCGCGCCGAGACGAGGTACTGCGCGCCCTCGTACGTGTGCGGGTTGACGGGAATGCGCTGCTGCTTGCCGCTCGTACGGCCGCGCACCGTCAGCTCGGCCGAGCCGGCGAGGCTCAGCCCGCGGCGGGCCAGCCAGCCGATGACGCCGTTGAGCCGGACGGCCGTCGGGCTGCCCTTGAGGTAGTACGGCGAGGACGACGAAGAAGACGACGAAGACGACGAAGACGACGCGGACGACATGGTGACCCCCATGGGTTCGGTTGGGGAGAGCAGTGCTCTCGCTCGACGAACAGTGTGGAGTGGATCGGTGATCCAAAGCAAGAGCACTGCTCTTTTTTGTGTGCGGTGCTCTGCATTCATGGAACACTGGGGGCATGAGCACAGCACAGGGAGCCCGCGCCCGGGCCAGGACGGAGATCACCGCGGCGATCAAGGACGAGGCCCGCAGACAGCTCGCGGCCGAGGGCGCCGCGAAACTCTCCCTGCGCGCCGTGGCACGCGCACTCGGCATGGTCTCCTCCGCGCTGTACCGGTACTTCCCGAGCCGCGACGACCTGCTGACCGCGCTCATCATCGACGCCTACGACTCCGTGGGCGAGGCCGCGGAGGCGGCGAACGCGGAGGCGGCCGGCGCCGAGCCCCTGACGCGCTGGACCGCCGTGTGCGAGGCGGTGCGCGACTGGGCGCTCGCCCACCCGCACGAGTACGCCCTCATCTACGGCACCCCCGTGCCCGGTTACACCGCCCCGATGACGACGGTCCCCGCCGCGGCCCGCGTCGGCCTGGTCCTCATCGGCATCGTGCGCGACGCCCATGAACGGGACGGGCTGACGGAGCCGCCGCTCCCCGCCGAGCTGCGGGGCGAGGCCGAGCGGATCACCGCGGACCTGGCGCCCGGCCTGCCGCCCGAGGTGGGGCCCGCGCTCGTCGCCGCGTGGGCGCAGCTGTTCGGGCTGGTCGGGTTCGAGCTGTTCGGCCAGTTCAACCGGTTGGTGGAGGACCGCGAGCCGTTCTTCCGGCACGCGGTGGCGCGACTCGCGCACGGAATCGGACTGCGGGCCTGACCGCAGCGGGGACCGGCCGGGAAACCGCGCGGTGCGCCGGTGCGACGTCCCGGGCGCTCACGCGGCGCGGGTTTCCCCGAGGCTCGCGAGAGCGCCGTGTTTTCGGGGCGGCCATGACGGCGCGTACTTCCCGGGGAGTACGTGTGATCACCTCGTCCGGCTGACGCCCCGGCGGCGCCGGGCGTTTAGCGTGGCGGTCATGACGGAGCAGCGCGTACGCCGGGGCGGCCCGCCGCAGTGGTGGCGGCACGGCCCCCCGTGGTGGCACCGCGCCGCCGACGAGGAGGCGGTGCCCGGCCATCGCCGGCCGTGGCTCTCCACCGCGCTGTTCACCGCCTTCGTGCTGGTCGGCACCCACTTCTCGGCCCACAACCAGCACGGCCACCGGGTGCCCGTCGACGCCTTCGGCCTCGCGCTGCTGCTCGTGACCTCGGGAATGCTGCTGTGGCGCAAGCGGTATCCGGCGTTCGTGGTGTGCGGCACGGCGGCGACCACCCTCGTCTACTTCGCCGCCGGATACCCGTACGGGCCCGTCCTCCTGGCCGTCGTGATCAGCTGCTTCAGCGCCGTCGTCTCCGGGCACCGCAGGGCCGCGTGGGCGGCGGTGGGCGCCCTGTGGGCCGCGCACGCGCTGATCGCGCTCTGGCTGTACCGCTGGCTGCCCCCGCCCGGGGACACCGCCGCCTCCTGGGGGCAGGAACTGGCCGTCGCCACCTGGGTGGTGGCCGTCGTCGCGGTCTCGGAGCTGGCCCGTGTGCGCCGCGAGCAGTGGGCCAAGGAACGCGCCGAGCGCACCCAGGCCGCTCGGCGGCGGGCCGACGAGGAACGGCTGCGGATCGCCCGCGAACTGCACGACGTCCTCGCCCACAGCATCTCCGTCATCAACGTGCAGGCGGGCGTCGGCCTCGCCCTGCTCGACACCGACCCGGAGCAGGCGCGTACGGCGCTGGCCACCATCAAGGTCGCCAGCAAGGAGGCGCTGGGGGAGGTGCGGCAGGTGCTCGACACCCTGCGCACCCCCGGTGACGCCCCCCGTGCTCCCGCGCCAGGCCTGGACCGGCTGTCCGAGCTGGTGGACCAGGCGGCGACAGCCGGGCTCACCGTCGAGGTGCGGGGGGCGCCGCCGCGGCTGCCGCCGGGCACGGACCTCGCCGCCTTCCGCATCGTGCAGGAGGCGCTCACCAACGTCGTACGCCACTCGGGCTCACGGCACGCGCGCGTGCGCCTCGACCACGACCGCCGCGCGCTGCGGCTGCGCGTCGACGACGACGGGCCCGCCACCGGGGCGGACGCCGGTGGCAGCGGCAACGGCCTGGCCGGGATGCGGGAGCGGGCCGCCGCGCTCGGTGGCACCATCGACGCGGGCGCGCGCCCCGACGGCGGCTGGCGGGTGCTGGCCGTACTGCCCCTGACGACCGAGGAGGAGAACCGGTGATCCGGGTACTGCTGGCCGACGACCAGTCGCTGGTGCGGGCCGGCTTCAGGGCGCTGCTCGACGCCCAGCCGGACATCGAGGTCGCCGGGGAGGCGGCGGACGGGGAGGAGGCCCTGCGCAAGGTGCGCGAGCTGAGCCCCGACGTGGTGCTCATGGACATCCGCATGCCGCTGCTCGACGGACTGGCCGCCACCCGCCGTATCACGGGCGAGCCTCGGCTGAAGGACGTCAAGGTGGTCATGCTCACCACCTTCGAGCTCGACGAGTACGTCTTCGAGGCGATCCGCTCGGGCGCCTCCGGCTTCCTGGTCAAGGACACCGAACCCGACGAACTCCTGCGCGCGGTACGGGCGGTGGTCGGCGGCGACGCCCTGCTCTCTCCCGGTGTGACACGGCGCCTGATCGCCGAGTTCGCCGCCCGCTCCAAGGAACCGGCGGCCGCCGACGCCCTCGCGCAGCTCACCGAGCGCGAACGCGAGGTGATGGCCCTGGTCGGCATCGGCCTGTCCAACGAGGAGATCGCCCGCCGTCTGGTCGTCAGCCCCCTCACCGCCAAGACCCACGTCAGCCGCACCATGGTCAAACTCGGCGCCCGCGACCGCGCCCAACTGGTCGTCCTGGCCTACGAATCGGGCCTGGTACGCCCAGGCTGGCTGGGCTGACCATTTGGAGCGGCGCCCGGCAGCCCGTCGACGCCGTCCACGGCGAAGCCCGTCCCGAACGCGTCGGGTCGCCGCCGGGAGAAAGTCCGGTATGCGGCCGTGGGCGGCGACGTGGGGTGCCGGTCCACCACCGCGGCGCCCCCGGCACGGTGACATGCGGGGGGCCCGCGCCTCGGCCGCGCACCCGCGCCCGTGCTGCAGAGCCCCTGTGGCCGCCCCCGCTGCGGCGGCGGGCCCGGGCCGCTCGGCGGTGGGGGCCGGTTTGGCGGCCGGTCCGGGCGTCGCGGTGGTGTGCGGAGGGTCTGCGGCCCGGCCGCTCACCGTGGCCGTGCGGCAGCAGGCCCCTGTGGGTGCCCTTCGGGCACGCCCGCACCGCGGCGCCGGGCCCGGCCGTTCGGCGGTGGGTGCCGGTCCGGCGGTCGGCCCGGGCGGGACGGTGTGCCGCGGGCTCCGCCGGAGGCGACCGCACCGGACCGGCGTAGGTCGCGTTGCGATACTCCATTCGGCGGGTTGGGCTGGAAGGTGACTCATTGCCCACGTTCCGGACGGCGATCATGACGATGTCCCCCTTCGGCGCCTCCTTCGGCGGCCAGGACCCGTTCTCCGAGATCCTCAACCGTTTCTTCGGCATGACGCCGGGCGCGGCGCCCCCGCAGGTGCAGCGGGTGCCGATCGGGCGGCTGCTGACCGACTCCGCGCGCGAGCTGATCAACCAGGCCACCGGGCGGGCGGCCGAGGACGGCAGCTCCGACCTGGACACCGAGCATCTGCTCTGGGCGTGCACCCAGGTGGAGCCGGCCCGCGGCCTGCTCGCCCAGGCCGGAGCCGACCCGGACCGCCTCGGCGCGGCCCTCGCCGAGGCGCTGCCCGGCGAGAGCGGCACCCCCTCCGCGCAGCCCGGCCTCACCCCGGCCGCCAAGCGGGTGCTGCTGCGCGCCTACGAGCACTCCCGGGCGGCCGGAGTGTCGTACATCGGCCCCGAGCACATCCTCGGCGCGCTCCTCGACACCCCGGGCGCCGCGGCGGCACGCGCCCTCAGCGCCCACGGCATCGAGACGGACCAGCTGCGCCGCAGCGCCGACGCCGTCTCCCGCCCCGACACGGCACCCGGCGGCGCCGAACCCCCGAGCGACACCCCGACCCTGGACCAGTACGGGCGCGACCTGACCCAGGAGGCCCGCGCCGCGAAGCTGGACCCGGTGGTGGGGCGGGCCGCGGAGATCGAGCAGACCGTCGAGGTCCTCTCCCGCCGGACGAAGAACAACCCCGTCCTGATCGGCGAGCCCGGCGTCGGCAAGACCGCGATCGTCGAGGGGCTGGCCCAGCGGATCGTCAACGAGGACGTGCCGAAGACCCTGGAGAACAAGCGGGTGGTCGCCCTGGACCTCACCGGACTGGTGGCGGGCGCCCAGTACCGGGGCCAGTTCGAGGAGCGGCTGAAGAACGTCATCGACGAGGTCAAGGCGGCCTCCGAGTCGACGATCCTGTTCCTGGACGAACTGCACACCGTCGTCGGCGCCGGCGCCACGGGCGAGGGCGCCATGGACGCGGGCAACATCCTCAAACCGGCCCTCGCCCGCGGTGAGCTGCATGTCGTCGGAGCCACCACCCTCGACGAGTACCGGCGGTACGTGGAGAAGGACGCCGCCCTGGAACGCCGCTTCCAGCCCGTCATGGTGCCCGAGCCGAGCGTCGAGGAGACCGTGCAGATCCTGGAGGGGCTGCGCGACTCCTACGAGGCCCACCACCAGGTCCGCTACAGCGACGACGCCCTCATCGCCGCGGCCGAGCTGTCGGACCGCTACGTCAGCGACCGGTTCCTGCCCGACAAGGCCATCGACCTGCTCGACCAGGCCGGCGCCCGGGTGCGGCTGCGGTCCCTGGGCCGGTCCACCGAGGTCGTCGAACGCGAGGACCGGCTGGCCAAGCTGCGCCGCGAGAAGGACCAGGCCGTCGCCGCCGAGGCCTTCGAACGGGCCTCCGAGATCAAGGACCGGATCGCCGAAGTGGAGACGGAACTGGAGGGTCTCGCCGAGCGCCGCGAGGGCGTCCTCGAGGTGACCGTCGAGGACATCGCCGACGTGCTGTCCCGGCATACCGGCATCCCCGTCGCCCAGCTCACCGAGAGCGAGAAGGAGCGGCTGCTGAAGCTGGAGGACGCGCTGCACTCACGGATCGTCGGCCAGGACGAGGCCGTCACCGCGATCGCGCAGGCGGTGCGCCGCAGCCGCGCCGGCATGAGCGACCCCAACCGGCCCGTCGGCTCCTTCCTGTTCCTCGGCCCCACCGGGGTCGGCAAGACCGAACTGGCCAAGGCGCTCGCCGAGTTGCTGTTCGGGGACGAGGACCGGATGGTCCGCTTCGACATGAGCGAGTTCCAGGAGAAGCACACCGTCTCCCGGCTCGTCGGCGCCCCGCCCGGCTACGTCGGCCACGAGGAGGCCGGCCAGCTCACCGAGAAGGTGCGCCGCCAGCCCTACAGCGTGCTGCTCTTCGACGAGGTGGAGAAGGCCCACCCGGACGTCTTCAACACCCTGCTCCAGGTCCTCGACGACGGCCGCCTCACCGACGCCCAGGGCCGTACCGTCGACTTCCGCAACACCGTGGTCATCATGACCTCCAACATCGGCGCCCAGCGGATCCTCGTCCACCACGGGAACGTCGCCGCCATCAAGGACCAGCTGATGGAGGATCTGCGCGGACGCTTCCTGCCCGAGTTCCTCAACCGCATCGACGACATCATCATCTTCCACGGCCTCAGCGAGGACGACCTCGGCCGGATCCTGGACCTGCTCCTCGACCACAGCCGCCGGCGTGTGCGCGCCCAGGGCCTGGACCTGGAGGTCACCGACGCGGCGAAGAAGCTGCTGATCGCCCACGGCCACCAGCCCGAGTTCGGCGCCCGTCCGCTGCGTCGCACCATCCAGGCCGAACTCGACAACCGCATCGCCTCCCTGCTGCTGAGCGACTCGGCCGACCCCGGTGACACGATCGTCGCGGACGTCGTGAAGGACGCCCTGGTCTGCCGGGTCGAACACCCGGAGGTGCCCGGCCGGATGACCTGACGAGGCGGGCCGGCGCGGAACCCGTCGGGGTCAGCCCTTGGCGCGGCGCCCGCTGCGGCGCGGCGCCGGGTCCGCGCCGTCCAGCAGCGAGCGGCGGCGTTCCTCGCCGTGGTCCTCGACCTGAAGGACCACACGCCGCAGCATCCCCGCCAGACTCCGGCACTCCTCGCCGGTCAACCGCGCGGTGACGAAGGCCTCTTCCTCGTTGAACTCGGGGAAGACCCGGCTCATGAACTCCTCGCCCTCGGCGCTGAGCGAGAGCAGGACGAGCCGGCCGTCGGTGGGGTGCCCGGTGCGGCGCAGCAGCCCGCGCGACTCCAGCGTGTGGGAGACACCCGTCAGGGTGCCCTTGGAGATGCCGGCCTCCTCGGCCACGTGCCGGGTCTCCGACTCGCCCCACACCCAGACCACCCAGAGCACGACGAACGCGGTCCAGGTCAGGTCCGAGCCGCGCAGCACGGAGTTCTCCAGGTGCTGGCGGACCGCGGAGGCGGCCCGGTGGATGCCCGCGACCGCCGCCATCTGCTCCCGTCGCAGGTGGACGCCGCCGAGCTTGGCCTGTGCGAGCTTCTCCGCCTCGGTGGTGGAACGGTGGCCGGGCATGGGCACTTCCTCGCTCTGATCGCGGGAACCCGGCGGGCCGGTGCCGTCCGCCGGGTCGTTCGGGCTCGAAGTCCAGGGCGATCAGTTCGGGGCGGGGCGCCCTTCCCCCGGTCCTCCACCTGCAGTCAGCCGGTCTTCCACCCCCAGGGCGTGTCCACGCGCGCCCACTCCTCGTCCCACTGGGTGAAGCGCCTGCGGTCGAGCCGGATCCGGGCCAGCTTGGCACCGCCGATGACGACACCCGCCGTGGTCGTTCCCGCCCAGAGGCCGCCCAGGGTCGTCTGGAAGGCGATGTCGGCCGCCGAGGCCGGCGGGGGCGTCAGCGTGCCCTGCCCGTTCGCCCACACCGTGACGTGGTCGCCGGGGGTCGCGGAGACCGGGACCCTGGTCCGGCCCGTGTGCGCCGAGCCGTCCGCGTCCGTCCAGCGGACCGTACCCCAGCCCAGGACGCTGCCCACCGGCCGGACCGCCCCGCGGGTCGCCTCCTGCGTCACCATGGCCGGCACCGAGTGGGTGTCGGCGCGTACCCGGTCCGCGGCCTGCTGCATCGCGCCCGCCGTCAGCACGCCCGCGAGGACGCCGCCGGCCACGGCCAGGACCCAGGCGACGAGCAGGATCCAGGCCTCGACCACGTCACTGGTGCGCCTGAGCGGATTGCGCCGCCAGCGCCACAGCCACACTCCCGCACGACGTGCCACCTTCGGCACCCCCTCGTGAGCATCGACGGCCCCTACTGCCAGTGTGCCCCCCGGCGGGGGTCCAAGGCCTCCGGGGAGCCCGGAACGGGACGGCCGGGGCCGGTGGCACGGCCTCCTCGGGACCGCCGTGGAGCGCACGGGCCGACGGACGGCGCCGGGCCTTTCGGACACGGATCGGTTAAGGCTTTCTCACAGGGTCGTTGCCGTACGGTGAGCACGCCATGATGGATCCATGACGCTCGCCGCGCGCGCACTCGCTCAGCTGGCAACCTGGCCGGACCTCTCGGAGGCGGTGCCGAGCTGCGGAAACGGGCAGGCGCTCAGTTCGGCGGGCGAGGAGATCGCCCACTTCCACTCCGACCGGGACGTCGACCTGCGTCTGACCGTCCGGGCGATCCGCCGCCTGGAGCGCGACCTGCGGCGCTTCGCCGCGATCCGCGTCGTGCCGGGCTCCCCGTGGGTGACGGTCCGCCTCGACGGCTCGGCCGACGTCGATCTGCTGATGAGTCTGACGAGCGTGGCGCTCAAGGCCCAGCAGGGGCCGCCGGACGACGGCCGGACCACCCCCTGCGGCTGCAACGACGTCCGGGGCGTGGGCTTCGTGCGGCTGTGACCCGGACGCGGGAGGGGCGCCGTCAGACGATCAGCACCCGCAGGCCCGCCTCCTCGAACGCGCGCACCGTCTCCGGCCCCGCCGCAGTGTCCGTGACCAGGGTGTCCACCGACTCGGCCGCGCAGATGCGGGCGAAGGCCCGCCGGCCCAGCTTGCTGGAGTCGGCGGCCACGACGACACGCTCGGCGCGCTCGCACAGCAGCCGGTTGACGGCGGCCTCGGCCTCGTCGTGCGCCGCCGCGCCGTGCGCGGCGTCGAAGCCGACCACCCCGAGCACCGCCACGTCGAGCGTGATCTGACTCAGCACCCCGTCCGCCAGCGGCCCGACGAGCTCGTACGACTGCGGCCGCGCGACCCCTCCGGTCAGCACGATCTTGAACTGGGGCCGGACGGCGAGTTCGTTGGCGATGTTGAGCGCGTTGGTCACCACGGTCAGCGCGGGCGAGCCGGAGGCCAGGTCGGCGCGCACCGCCAGGGCGCGGGCGACTTCCGTGGTCGTCGTGCCGCCGGTCAGGCCGACCGCCTCGCCGGGCGCCACGAGCTCGGCGACCGCCTTGGCGATCCGCTGCTTCTCGGAGGCGTGGCGGGCGGTCTTGTACCGCAGCGGCAGCTCGTAGGAGACGCCGTGCACCACGGCCCCGCCCCGGGTGCGGACCAGCATCTGCTGCTCGGCGAGCTGGTCGAAGTCCCGCCGGATCGTCGCGGCCGACACGCCCAGCACGGTCGCGGCGTCCTCGACGTCCAGCCGGCCGCGCTCCACGAGCAGCTCCAGCAGCGCCTTCCAGCGGGCGTCGCGCGACATCCGCCTCCTCCGTTTCCTCGATCCCTCGTGACCCTAACGCACCGGGCCCACCTCAAGATGCTTGATTATGCTCGAAATTCGGCGCTATCTTGCAGTAAAACGCATCCGGGTGCGAGCAGGAGGAGGGGCCGTGAGCCATGTCGAGGACGAACTGACCAGCCAGCACGAGTGCTGGGCCCGCGTCGCGGCCGACGTCGCCGTCCACGCCCGGGCGCTGCCCGCGCCGGGGGAGCGGGTCGCGATCGTCGGCTGCGGCACGTCGTACTTCATGGCCCAGGCCGTCGCGGCGCTGCGCGAGGGCTCCGGGCAGGGGGAGACCGACGCCTTCGCCGCCTCGGAGTTCCCCCACGCACGTGCCTACGACCGGGTCCTCGCCCTCACCCGCTCCGGAACCACCACCGAAGTGCTCGACGTGCTGAGGGAGTTGAAGGGGCGCACCCGGACGACGGCGATCACCGCCGACCCCGGCACCCCCGTGATGGACGCTGCCGACGAGACCGTGGTCCTGGACTTCGCGGACGAACGCTCCGTGGTGCAGACCCGGTTCGCGACCACAGCCCTCACCCTGCTGCGCGCCCATCTCGGCCTGCACACCGACGAGGTCGTCGTCGACGCCCGCACCGCCCTGTCCGCTCCGCTGCCCGAACAACTCGTCGCCTGCGCGCAGTTCACCTTCCTGGGCCGGGGCTGGACCGTCGGACTGGCCAACGAGGCCGGGCTGAAGATGCGCGAGGCCTCGCTGTCCTGGACCGAGGCCTACCCGGCGATGGAGTACCGACACGGCCCCATCAGCGTCACCACGGAGGGCACGGCCACCTGGATGCTCGGCCGGGCACCGGAAGGGCTCGCCGAACAGGTCCGCGCCACGGGCGGGCTGTGGATCGAGGGTGAACTCGATCCACTCGCCGAACTGATCCGCGCCCAGCGGCTCGCCGTCGCCGTCGCCGCCGCCCGGGGCCTCGACCCGGACCGGCCCCGCCACCTCACCCGCTCGGTGATCCTCACTCCCTGACGCACCGTCACCCGATCCAGCACCGGAAAGGACAGACCGTGCCGCTTGCAGCCACCGGCGAGCTGGTCGCCCGGGCCGCCGCCGCGCGCTCCGCAGTCGTCGCCTTCAACATCATCACGCTGGAACACGTCGAGGCCGTCGTCGCCGGCGCCGAGGCGGCGGGCGCACCCGTCGTCCTCCAAGTCAGTGAGAACGCCGTCTCGTTCCGCTACGGACGGCTGCTGCCACTCGCCCGCGCCGCCGCCGCGGCGGCCGAACGCGCAACCGTGCCCGTCTCGTTGCACCTCGACCATGTGCAGAGCGACGACCTGCTGCGCCAGGCGGCCGACGCCGGCTTCAGCTCCGTGATGTACGACGCCTCCCGGCTGCCCTACACGCACAACCTCGCCGCGACCAGCGCCGCCGCGGCCTGGGCCCATGCCCAAGGGCTGTGGATCGAGGCCGAGTTGGGTGAGGTCGGCGGAAAGAACGGCGCGCCGCCGCTGGACGCCCACGCCCCCGGCGCGCGCACCGACCCCGCCGAGGCGCGCGCGTTCGTCGCCGACTCCGGGGTGGACGCCCTGGCCGTGGCCGTGGGCAACTCCCACGCCATGACCGAGCGCACCGCGGCCCTCGACCACGACCTGGTCAAACGGCTTGCCGGAGCGCTGGACGTGCCACTCGTCCTGCACGGATCCTCCGGCGTCCCCGACGGCGAGCTGACCGCCGCCGTCGCCGGGGGCATCGCCAAGGTCAACGTCGGCACCGCCCTCAACATCGCGATGACCGCCGCGATCCGTGACTTCCTCGCCGCGCACCCGGAGGCCGTCGACTCCCGCAAGTACCTGAGTGTGGGCCGCGAGGCCATGGTGGGGGAGGTGGAGCGCCTCATCGGCGTGATCGGCACACGCCGTACCGCGCCTACCTCTTGACGGCCCGCAGCACCACGAACTTCGGATCGCTCGCGACGAGCCGGCTGTTGCCGAACAGCCGGCGCAGCTTGACGTGGTAGCCGAGGTGGCGGTTGCCGATCACCCACAGCTCGCCGCCGGGGCGCAGCGCGCGCCGCGCCCCGGTGAACATCCGCCAGGCCGTCTCGTCCGTGGTCGCCTGGTGCGAGTGGAAGGGCGGGTTGTTCAGCACCAGGTCCACGCTGCCGGCCGGCACCCCGGCCAGCGCGTCGCCGACCCGGAACTCGGCCTGTCCCGGAACGCCGTTCGCCCTGTACGTGTCCTCAGCGGAGGCGACGGCCTGGAACGACTCGTCCGTGAACAGCACTTCGGCACCGGGATTCGCCAGCGCCAGAGCCGTACCGACGACGCCGTTGCCGCAGCCCAGGTCCACCACCCGGTTGGAGTCTCCGACTTCCGGCAGGTGCCCCAGGAAGAACCGGGTGCCGATGTCGAGCCGGTCGGCGCAGAAGACGCCCGCGTGGTTGACGACGGTCCGCCCGGAGACGGCGCCGATGCCGTCGGGCAGCGTGTAGGTGTGCGGCCACGGGTTCGCCGGCCGCTCCAGTGAGGGGTCCGGCGTGCAGAGGATCAGGCGGGCCTTGCGCCGCGCGAGCGAGGTCCGGGTGGGGCCGAGGATCCGCTCGAACAGCGCCAGCGTGGAGGTGTGGATCTCCTTCACCATCCCGGTGCCCACGACGACCGTGCCCTCGTGCACCGCGGGCGCCAGGCGCAGCAACTGGTCCTCCAGCAGCGCCAGACTCCTGGGCACCCGCACCAGCAGCACGTCGATCCGGCCGGGCGGGGAATCCTGCGTCGTCAGCAGGCGCACCGCGCCGGACTCCGCACCGCGCCGGGCGAGGTTGGCGCGGGTCGCCTCCTGGGTGAGGCAGGAGTCGGTGATCTGCACCGGCCGGTGCGCGGCCAGCGCCGTGACCAGGGCGCCCCAGCGGTCGCCGACGACCACGACGGTCCCGGACAGATCGGTGCCCTGCTCGTCGAGGTGCCCGAGCAGATACTCGTCGGAGGCGTCCCAGGCCCGGAGCCGGTCACGCGGATCCTGCGGGAACCGGGCGAGCTCCAGCTCGCCCCACGGTGTGGTCATACGGTCGTTCATCGCCCGACAAGGCTAGCGGAGCCCCAGCTCACGCCGTCTCCGGCAGGATGGGAACCATGGACGCCGAGCTGTTCCCGCGCGACCGCAGGCAGATCGCGCCGGGCGCCGTGCACCTGCCGGACTGGCTGGATCCCGGCCGGCAGCGCGCGCTGCTCGCCGCCTGCCGCGAGTGGGCCCGCCCGCCGGCCGGCCTGCGCACGGTGCGCACGCCCGGCGGCGGCACGATGACCGCCCGGCAGGTCTGCCTGGGCCGGCACTGGTACCCGTACGGCTACGCCGACACCGTCGTCGACGGCGACGGCGCCCCGGTGAAGCCGTTCCCCGCGTGGCTGGACGAACTGGCCCACGACGCCGTGCGCGACGCCCTGGGCCCCGGCGCGGCCGGTCCGGCGCCGTACGACATCGCCCTGATCAACTTCTACGACGCCGAGGCGCACATGGGCATGCACCGCGACAGCGACGAGAAGTCCGGCGCGCCCGTGGTGTCGCTGAGCCTCGGCGACACGTGCGTGTTCCGCTTCGGCAACCCCGAGACCCGCACCCGGCCCTGGACCGACGTCGAACTGCGCAGCGGCGACCTGTTCGTGTTCGGCGGTCCGTCCCGTCTCGCCCACCACGGCGTGCCGCGCGTCCATCCGGGCACGGCACCGCCCGAGTTGGGGCTGACCGGACGGCTGAACCTCACCCTCAGGGTGAGCGGCTTCTGACCGGGGCGGCCGGACGAGTCGCCGGTCGACGGGTGTGCGGATCATGGGAGACTCACCCTCATGAGCGGCAAGGCGGACCCCCGGACGCCGGGGGAAGGGAGCACCTCCAGGACACGGCTGGACCGGGGGCGCGGCGCGCTCGGGCCCGCGTTGGAGCTCGTGCACACCGGCCGTGCCCCCACGCGCGCGGTCCTCACCGCCGAGCTGGGGGTGACCCGGGCGACGGCCGGCGCGGTGGCCGCAGAGCTGGAGGCGCTGGGCCTGATCCGGGTCGACGCCCGGCCCGCCGCGGCGGCCGGTTCCCAGGGCCGCCCCTCGCACCGCCTGGCGGTCGCCGAGGACGGGCCCGTCGCCCTCGCCGCGCAGGTGCACGCCGACGGCTTCCGCGCCGCCCTGGTGGGCCTCGGCGGCCGGATCGTGGCGACCGCGCCCGGCTGCGAGACCGTCGACGCCGATCCCGCGAAGGTGCTCGGCTCCGTCGTCGAGGCCGGCGCCGAGCTGCTGCGCACGACCGGCCGGCGCTGCGTCGGCGCCGGGCTCGCCGTGCCGTCCGCCGTCGCCGAACCGGACGGCCTCGCCCTCAACCCGCTCCACCTGGACTGGCCCGCGGGAGCGCCGGTCCGCCGTATCTTCGCGCAGTGCGTGCGCGCCGCCGGGATCACCGGGCCCGCCTTCGCCGCCAACGACGTCAACCTCGCCGCGCTCGCCGAGCACCGGCACGGCGCCGGGCGCGGTGCGCGCGACCTGCTGTGCGTGGCGACCGGGCACCGGGGCGTGGGCGGCGCGCTGGTCCTGGACGGGCGGCTGCACACGGGCAGTTCGGGCCTGGCGCTGGAGGTCGGCCACATCACCGTCAATCCCGAGGGCCGTCCCTGCCACTGCGGCAGCCGCGGCTGCCTGGACGTCGAGACGGATCCGCTGGCGTTCCTCACCGCCGCCGGCCGCGACATCGGTCCTGAGGCGTCCCTGCTGCGGCAGGCCGAGGACCTGGTCCGCGACCACTACGACGACCCGGCCGTGCGCGGGGCCGTCGAGACCCTCGTCGACCGCCTGGGTCTGGGCCTGGCCGGGCTGGTGAACATCCTCAACCCGGACCGGATCATCCTCGGCGGGCTGCACCGCACCCTGCTCGACGCCGCCCCCGACCGACTGCGCGCCGTCGTCGCCGACCGCAGCCTGTGGGGCCAGAGCGGCGTCGTCCCGATCCTCTCCTGCACCCTCGACCACAACAGCCTGGTCGGCGCCGCCGAACTGGCCTGGCAACCAGTCCTCGACGACCCACTGACAGCCCTGACCTGACTTGACCCGGCCCCCGGGCCCTGGAGCCACGGGGGCGCGGACCCGCGTACGGCGCCTGGTGACCACGCTCCTCCGTGCGCCGGGGGCGCCCACGGTGGGCCGCATCTCCGCGCCCGCCGGGCCGCGGCCCGCACCGGATACGCCTCACAAGCCGGGACATGCCGTGCAGGAGCAGCCGCCGCAAGCCCCCGTACTCCACGGGAGGTAGCCGCACTGCCGCTGGCCGTACGACGACCCGGACCACCTCCGCGGGCCACTCTCGACGCAGCACCGGAGAACTCTCCGCGGCTTCGAGGCAGACCCCTAGTAGTACTTCGTTAGGTTGGTTGGCGTGGGTGGTGTTCTGGCGGAGCTGAAGCGGGGATGCTGCGGTGGCAGGTGGGGCATGTGCCGGTCCATGCGCGTATGAGGTCCTGGAGCGT
>NZ_JBIVJN010000005.1:0-434202 GCF_044750345.1 Streptomyces sp. NPDC088817 | reverse complement strand
CCGCAAGGCCCGCCCGGCACCTCCCCACGCCACGCGGCCCGACACCCGGCCCCCCCCCCCCCCCCCCCCCCCCCCCCCCCCCCCCCCCCCCCCCCCCCAACCCCCCCCCCCCCCCCCCCCCCCCCCCCCCCCGGGGGGGGGGGGGGGCCCCGCGCTCGCTTCGGACTTCGGATCAACCGCCGGCCGGGCCTGCGAAGAGGCCGTTGCCTCCGTTGCCGTTGCCCCGGTTGCCGCCTCCGTTGCCGTTGTTAGCGTCCGACTCGGTCGGCGAAGGCGACGACTGGTCGGTGCCGCCGTCCACGCCGCCGTCGCCGGTCTGACCGCCGTTGCCGTTGCCGTTGCCGTTACAGCCGAAGAAGCCGCAACGTGTCCGGGTCGGCGAGGGGTCCGGAGCGGGCTCGGACTCGGTGGGAGTCGGCGAGGGAGTCGGGCTCTCCTCCGCGGTCTCGGTGGCGGTCGGGGTCGGGGTCGGGGAAGGCGCGCCGGCCCCGTCCGCGATCTCGCCGACCTTCTCGGCCTTGGGGAAGCCGGGGTCGTTCTTCCCCTGCAGGGCTGCCTTCATGTACTCGGTCCACACCTGGGTGGGGATGTCACCACCGTGGATGGAGTCCTTGCCCGCCGTGCCGTTCATGGAGAGCAGGCTGTGGCTCTTGGGCTCCTCACGGAACATGGTCACGGCGGTCGAGAGCTGCTGGGTGTAGCCGACGAACCACGCGGACTTGTTCTTGTCGGTGGTGCCCGTCTTGCCCGCGGCCTTGCGGCCCAGGGCGAGCGCGTTCTTACCCGTGCCGTTCTCGATGACGTTCTCGAGGACGTCGGTGACGTTGTGCGCCACGATCTCGGGCATCGCCCGCTTGATGCGCGGCTTCTCGAAGCCGGGCAGCTCCGAACCGTTGTGCTTGACGGCCGTCACCGAGTACGGGTCGGCCTGCTGCCCCGACGCCGCGAACGTCGCGTAGGCGTCGGCCATGCGGATCGCACTGGGCGTCGACGTACCGAGGGCGAACGACGCGTTGAGATCGGCGAAGCTGTCCTTCAGAAGGCCGGACTTCTCAGCCACGTCCGCCACGTTCCGCATCCCCACGTCCATGCCGAGCTGGACGAAGGGGGTGTTGATGGACTGCTCCATCGCCTTGCGCAGTGTGATGTAGCCCCATGGGAAGGGGCCCTCGTTGTTCTGGAAGAAGGGCGTGTTGTCCTTCTTGAGGACGAAGGACCCGTCGTTGTTCATGACCTTCAGATGGTCATTGCCGTTGTACTTGCTGAGCGGCGAGACCCCGACGCCATCGGTCTTGTAGGTGCCGTACTGCATCGCCGCGGCGAGCACGAACGGCTTCCACGTCGAACCGACGGGGACGCCCGAGGTGTCCGCGTTGTTGGTGAAGTGGCCGTTCTCGAAGCCGACGCCACCGTAGAGAGCGACGATCGCACCGTCATTGGGCTTCACCGACGCCGCACCGAACTGAACATGCTTGTCCAGCTCGCGCTTCGGGTCGATGTTCGCCTTCTCCACCTTCTTGACGGCCGCGGCCATCGCCTCGACCTTGTCCTTCTCGAAGGTGGTCCAGATCTGGTACCCACCCTGGTCGAACTGCGCCTCCGTGATGTCGGAGTGCTTCAGGACGTACCGCTTCGCCGCGTCGACGAGGTAGCTGACCTGGCCGGTCATACCCTTGATCGCCTTACGGCCCTGAGGCTCGGGGTACTTCTTGATCGCCTCCTGGTACTGGGCGTCCGTGAGGTGATCCTTCAGATCGCTCTTGTGCATCTGCTCGAGGATCCAGCTCCACCGCAGTTCCGACCGCTTGTGGTTGGCCGCTGCGGTGGCCGTGGAGTCGAGACTCTCGTTGCCCGCGGGGTCGTAGTACGTCGGGCCCTTGAGCAGAGCGGCGAGGACGGCGCATTCGCTCGGCGTGAGATCGACGGCGTCCTTGCCGTAGTACGTCTGGGCGGCGGCCTGGATGCCGTACGCGCCACGGCCGTAGTACGAGGTGTTCAGGTATCCCTGGAGGATGTCGTCCTTGGAGAGCTTCGTGCCCACCTTGATCGAGATGAACATCTCCTTGAACTTCCGGGAGACCGTCTGATCCTGGCTCAGATAGGTGTTCTTCACGAACTGCTGGGTGATCGTCGAACCGCCCTGCGTGTCGCCGCCCGTCGCCATGTTGGCCAGCGCGCGGGCGATACCCATCGGGTCGACACCCGAGTCGCTGTAGAAGCTCTTGTTCTCGGCCGAGATCACCGCCAGCCCCATGGCCTTGGGAATCTTGTCGATCGTGACGTTCTGCCGGTTCTGGCCGCTGCCGGTGGCGACCATCTGCTGACCGTTGGACCAGTAGTAGACGTTGTTCTGCGACACCGCCGCGGCGTGCGCCTCACTGGGCACGCTCACCATCGCGTACCCGACGCCGGCGACGGCCACCAGGCTGCCGACGAAGCCGATGCACAACCCGGAGACGAGCCTCCAGGACGGTATCCAGCGCTGCCATCCGTACTTTCCCGCGCGCGGGTAGTCGATGAACCGCTTCTCGGCGGGTGGCCCCGGCCGTCCTCGGCCGCGTCCGGGACCGTCCGGCCGACCGCGTCGGCCACTGCTTCTCTGCGCCGCCCGCCGGGCCTCGGCACGGCTGCCGTACGGGCGGTCCTCGCCTTCCGCGCCATGTGAACCGGAGTCGGCAGGAGATCCGGTGGCGCCTCGCGGGGCCGCACGGCGGCCGGAGGACGAGCCGGACTGGCCACGCCGGGCCGCGGCACGTCCGCCTCCCTGCGGCTGCGGCGGTTTGCGACGGTGCTCGCTCATCGAACGATTACTCCTCGGGCAGGCGCTTCTCGCGCGCCTGGAGACGACGGCTGTTTTCCGGTCCCCCCGAAGTACGGATGTGGTCGGTCACGCATTCACCCGTACCGCACCGGGGGCGAGGACGATCCCCAGGCGTCACTCGGTTCCCGGCGATGTGCATGGCGCACAGACTACGCACTGGCAAAACCCGGTGAGCCCCGAAGTTCACCCCAAACCAGGCAACTTGCCTCCGACCGGTCGGCGATGTGATCCCGTTCACTCTGCCCCCTCTTGTCGCATGCCGGACTGGGATCTATCGTCGTGATGTATCGAGTCGATACATCGGCGCGAGATAAGCATCGTCACGGCACCCGGAGCGGCCCCCGCCGCCACCGGATCGCGGCAGAGAGGAGGCGACGATGGGCCGGCGTTCCGGCATCCTCGAGTTCGCCGTACTCGGCCTGCTCCGCGAATCCCCGATGCACGGCTACGAACTGCGCAAACGGCTCAACACGTCATTGGGTGTGTTCCGTGCGTTCAGCTACGGGACGCTCTATCCCTGCCTCAAGACGCTGGTCGTCAACGGCTGGTTGATCGAGGAGCCGGGGAACGCTCCTGAGGACGCCGTCTCCGCCGCGCTCGCGGGCCGGCGCGCCAAAATCGTCTACCGGTTGACGGCCGAAGGTAAGGAGCACTTCGAGGAGCTGCTCTCGCAGACGGGCCCCGACACGTACGAGGACGAGCACTTCGCCGCTCGCTTCGCCTTCTTCGGGCAGACGTCGCGCGACGTACGCATGCGCGTACTGGAGGGCCGCCGCAGCCGGCTGGAGGAGCGTCTGGAGAAGATGCGCGCCTCCCTGGCGCGCACCCGGGAACGCCTCGACGACTACACACTCGAGCTCCAGCGCCACGGCATGGAGTCCGTGGAGCGCGAAGTGCGCTGGCTGAACGAGCTCATCGAGAGCGAGCGGGCCGGGCGGGACCTCAAGGGTTCCGTCTCCGGGGGTCCCGCGTCGCTGGACACCACCACTGGAGCGACGGGCGGCCTGCCCCGGTCCGGGGAGTCTTCCCGGCCGGATACGCCCGACGACACCGCCACGTGAGGTCCCGTCGGGGCTTCACCGATTACACACAGGGAGCAACCGGAATGGGTTCGGTTCGCGTAGCCATCGTCGGCGTGGGCAACTGCGCCGCGTCGCTGGTGCAGGGCGTCGAGTACTACAAGGACGCCGACCCGGCGTCCAAGGTCCCGGGCCTCATGCACGTGCAGTTCGGCGACTACCACGTGCGTGACGTCGAGTTCGTCGCCGCCTTCGACGTCGACGCCAAGAAGGTCGGCCTGGACCTCGCGGACGCCATCGGCGCCTCCGAGAACAACACCATCAAGATCTGCGACGTGCCCAGCACCGGTGTGACGGTTCAGCGCGGCCACACCCTCGACGGTCTCGGCAAGTACTACCGGGAGACCATCGAGGAGTCCGCCGAGGCCCCGGTCGACGTCGTCCAGATCCTCAAGGACAAGCAGATCGACGTCCTGGTCTGCTACCTGCCCGTGGGCTCCGAGGACGCGGCGAAGTTCTACGCCCAGTGCGCCATCGACGCCAAGGTCGCCTTCGTCAACGCGCTCCCGGTCTTCATCGCCGGCACCAAGGAGTGGGCGGACAAGTTCACCGAGGCGGGCGTCCCGATCGTCGGCGACGACATCAAGTCGCAGGTCGGCGCGACCATCACGCACCGCGTCATGGCGAAGCTGTTCGAGGACCGCGGTGTCGTCCTGGACCGCACCATGCAGCTGAACGTCGGCGGCAACATGGACTTCAAGAACATGCTGGAGCGCGACCGGCTGGAGTCCAAGAAGATCTCCAAGACCCAGGCCGTCACCTCCCAGATCCCCGACCGGGACCTCGGCGAGAAGAACGTCCACATCGGCCCGTCCGACTACGTGGCCTGGCTCGACGACCGCAAGTGGGCGTACGTCCGCCTCGAGGGCCGCGCCTTCGGCGACGTCCCGCTGAGCCTTGAGTACAAGCTCGAGGTCTGGGACTCCCCGAACTCCGCCGGTGTCATCATCGACGCCCTGCGCGCCGCGAAGATCGCCAAGGACCGGGGCATCGGCGGCCCGATCCTGTCGGCGTCCTCGTACTTCATGAAGTCCCCGCCGGTGCAGTACTTCGACGACGAGGCCCGCGAGAACGTGGAGAAGTTCATCCGCGGCGAGGTCGAGCGCTAGAGAGCGCTGCACAAAACCGCTCCTGCCAGGGCTGTTGGGCCCCCGTCCGTGTACGCCTCGCGTGCACCCGGGGGCCCTCCCACATGTGAGGCTGTCACCCCATGGCCGTCGTCCGTGACCTGCGCGTCCTGCTGCGCTTGAGGAACTTCAGGCGCCTGCTCGCCGTGCGGGTGCTCTCCCAGAGCGCCGACGGCGTCTACCAGGTCGCGCTCGCCACCTACGTCGTCTTCTCCCCGGAGAAGCAGACCTCGCCCGCCGCGATCGCCTCCGCGATGGCGGTGCTGCTCCTGCCGTACTCGCTGATCGGCCCCTTCGCGGGCGTCCTGCTGGACCGCTGGCGCCGTCGCCAGGTCTTCCTCCACGGCAACCTGGCGCGGGCCGCACTGGCGACCGCCACGGCCGTGCTGATGGTCGCCGCCGTACCGGACTGGCTGTTCTACGTCTCCGCGCTGTGCGTCACCGCCGTCAACCGCTTCGTGCTCGCCGGGCTGTCCGCCGCGCTGCCGCGCGTGGTCGACGCCGAGCGGCTGGTGATGGCCAACTCCCTGTCGCCGACCGCCGGCTCCCTGGCCGCGTTCGCGGGTGGCGGCCTCGCCTTCGTCGTGCGGCTGGTGGGAGCGGACTCCGACGCGGCCGTGGTGCTGCTGGGGGCCGCCCTGTATCTGTGCGCGGCCCTGACCTCGCTGCTCATGGCACCGGACCTGCTCGGGCCCGACCGCGAGCCGCGGCGGCCACGTCTGGGCGCGGCGCTGAACGTCACCGCGCGCGAGCTGATGGCGGCCGTACGGCACCTCGTCGCGCCGTCCCGGCGGCAGGCCGCCTGGGCGCTGGCCTCGATGACGCTGATGCGGTTCTGCTACGGGGCACTGACCGTCCTGGTGCTGATGCTGTGCCGCTACGGCCTGACCTCGAACACACGGGACGGGCTGCGTCTGCTCGGGCTGGCGCTGGCTCTCTCCGGCGTGGGGTTCTTCGCGGCGGCCGTGATGACACCGTGGGCGGCGGGCCGGCTCGGACCGTCCGGCTGGATCGCCGTGTGCGCAGGCTCCGCCGCTGTCCTCGAACCCGCCCTCGGCCTGCCGTTCGCCACCGGCCCCCTGCTCGTCGCGGCGTTCGTGCTGGGGCTGACCACCCAGGGCGCGAAGATCGCCACGGACACGATGGTGCAGTCCGCGGTGGACGACGGTTTCCGCGGCCGGATCTTTTCCGTGTACGACGTGCTGTTCAACGTGGCGTTCGTCGGCGCCGCGGGGGTCGCCGCGCTGATGCTGCCACCGGACGGCCGCTCGGCCGTGCTCGTCGTGATGGTCGCCGTGATCTACGGGGCGGTTGCGGCCGCTATGACATGCTTTGCAGGCCGACACGTGTCACATCAATGACACAGAGCCTCACTGGGCTACAGCAGTGTCAGTCCTGGCCTGTAACTTACGTGCGTCTTATTTCGACAGCATGTTCTTGCCGTCATGCACTAGTTCCAGGGGGACCCCCGAATGACCACTCCGCCGCCGCCCCAGGGCCAGAACCCGCACGCTGAGGCGCCCACCGCTCCCATGGGGCAGCAGGCCGGTCAACCTGGAGCCCCGCAGCAGCCGTACCCGCCGCAGGCGCCGTACGCTCCCTTCCCGCAGCAGCAGGGTGCCCCGGTCCCGCCGCCCGTTCCGCCGAAGTCCGGGGGCAAGAAGGCGCGGGGCATCCTTGGCACGATGGGCCTCATTGCCGCCGCCGTCCTCGTCAAGCTCGGTATCGGCTGGCTGTTCAGCCAGGCCGAGACGACTGACGCCGAGACGACTTCGGTCGGCGCCTGCCTGCACAACAAGGGAACCGACTCCAAGGCCGACCTCAAGGAGGTCGACTGCTCGTCCGGTGAGGCCGAGTACAAGGTGGTCGAGAAGTTCGACGGATCTTCCGACGAGAACAAGTGCGAAAGCGTCAAGGGGTGGACCGTCTCCTACGTCCAGTCCGGAGGCGGACACGACGTCGTGCTGTGCCTGACGGAGACCAAGTAACACCCGCTTGACCCATGACGAAGGGGCGATGTTTCACGTGAAACATCGCCCCTGTGCGTTTCCCGGGCTCGTGTTTCACGTGAAACACGAGCCCTTTTCCACGCACCCTCAGTCCTGCTGCTCCTGCTCGACCCACCACTCCTTGAGAGCCGCCACCGCCGCGTCGTGCTCCATCGGGCCGTTCTCGAGCCGCAGTTCCAGCAGGTACTTGTACGCCTTGCCGACGGCCGGTCCGGGCCTGACGCCGAGGATCTCCATGATCTGGTTGCCGTCGAGGTCCGGGCGGATCGCGTCGAGTTCCTCCCGCTCCTGGAGCTCGGCGATGCGCTCCTCCAGACCGTCGTACGCCCGGGACAGCGCGGCCGCCTTGCGCTTGTTGCGGGTGGTGCAGTCCGAGCGGGTCAGCTTGTGAAGGCGGTCGAGCAGCGGACCGGCGTCGCGGACGTAGCGGCGGACAGCCGAGTCCGTCCACTCGCCGGTGCCGTAGCCATGGAAACGCAGATGGAGTTCGACCAGCCGCGAAACGTCCTTCACCAGCTCGTTGGAGTACTTCAGCGCGGTCATGCGCTTCTTGGTCATCTTCGCGCCGACCATTTCGTGGTGGTGGAAGGAGACCCGGCCGTCCTTCTCGAAGCGACGCGTGCGCGGCTTGCCGATGTCGTGCAGAAGAGCGGCGAGGCGCAGCGTCAGGTCGGGTGCCTCCTCCAGCTCCATCGCCTGCTCCAGCACGATCAGCGTGTGGTCGTAGACGTCCTTGTGCCGGTGGTGCTCGTCGCTCTCCAGGCGCAGCGCGGGCAGCTCGGGCAGCACATGGCCGGCGAGACCGGTGTCGACGAACAGGGACAGGCCCTTGCGCGGGTGGGCCGAGAGGATCAGCTTGTTCAGCTCGTCCCGGACCCGCTCGGCCGAGACGATCTCGATACGCCCCGCCATCTCCTTGATCGCAGCGAGAACCTCGGGGGCGACCTCGAAGTCGAGCTGGGCGGCGAAACGCGCGGCCCGCATCATGCGCAGCGGGTCGTCGGAGAAGGACTCCTCGGGTGTTCCCGGAGTGCGCAGCACACGTGCCTCAAGGTCGCCGATCCCGCCGTGCGGGTCGATGAACGTCTTCTCCGGCAGCGCCACGGCCATGGCGTTGACCGTGAAGTCACGGCGGACGAGGTCCTCCTCGATGGAGTCGCCGTACGACACCTCGGGCTTGCGCGAGGAGCGGTCGTAGGCCTCCGACCGGTAGGTCGTCACCTCGATCTGGAAGCAGCGGTCGACATCCCCGACGCGGGCCTGCTTCTGCGCCCCGACCGTGCCGAAGGCGATCCCGACCTCCCAGACGGCGTCCGCCCAGGGCCGCACGATCTTCAGTACGTCCTCGGGGCGGGCGTCGGTCGTGAAGTCCAGGTCGTTGCCGAGCCGGCCGAGGAGCGCGTCCCGGACCGAGCCGCCGACCAGGGCGAGAGAGAACCCGGCCTCCTGGAAACGGCGCGCGAGGTCGTCGGCGACAGGGGCGACCAGCAGCAGTTCGCTCACCGCGCGCTGCTGCACCTGGCTCAGGGCGGAGGAAGTGTCTTCGTTGGCGTTCGGCACAACAGAAAAGGGTACGTGGCCCGGGCGCCCGGCCGCGCCGAGATTCTTCGGCGCCGGCCTCCGCCGAGCGCCCGGCGACAACACCTCCCGGGACGCGGCGGCAGATCCCCTTTGTCACCTGCTCAAGCTCTCCTTATTACCTAGTCAACCCATGCCTTTGTGACGTACCGAACAGCATCCGCTGATACGGGCATATCCAGGGCGTTCGCCCGCGTCCAGCGATCTTGAGACCGCCTCCGAGGCACTTCCCCTCGGCGCACATCGTTACCATGCGTGGACGCACATTCCGACGACCACTGACGACGAGGGACGGGCGAGCGCGTGGCCGAGGCGGCAGACTTCCAGGGGACCAGTCCCTCACCTGCCCGCCGAAGGCTGCGGCGTGCCGGAGCGCTGCTCGCCGGAGCGCCGTTGCTGGCCGCTCTGCTCCAGCTGCCCGCCATGCCGTCCGCACACGCCGCCGGGCAGGCCCCGCAGAGCGCGTCGGGCTCGCGCACGGTCGCCGTCTCCGTCGACTCGTTCAGCCCCAGCGCCCCCACGGACGGGGACACGCTGACCGTCTCCGGCACGGTGACGAACAAGAGCAAGCAGGCCGTCACCGACGCCCACGTGGGCCTGCGCCTGGGCCCGGAGCTGGACACCCGCTCGGCGATCGACACCGTCGCCCAGCGCACCCTGTTCGATCCGGGCGCCGACGGCCCCGAGGTCGGCGACAAGTACGTCCAGAAGTTCACGCAGCTCGCTCCGGGCGTCGCTGAGCACTTCAGCGTCTCCGTGCCGGTCGAGAAGCTGAACCTCGGCTCGAACGGGGTCTACGAGTTCTCCGTCTCGCTGTCCGGCCAGACCTCCGTCCAGCCCTGGGAGCAGGTCCTGGGCATCCAGCGCACGTTCCTGCCGTGGCAGCCGAACGACGCGGGCCCGAAGACCAGGACGACCTATCTGTGGCCGCTGGTGTCCAGCGTCCACATGACGGCCGAGACGGGCCCCGGAGCACAGCAGACGCCGGTCTTCCTCAACGACGACCTCGCCAAGGAGCTCGCACCCGGCGGACGCCTGGAGCGGATGCTGTCGCTGGGCAAGGACCTCGACGTCACCTGGGTGATCGACCCCGACCTGCTGGCGTCCGTCGACGCCATGACCCGCAACTACCGCGTCCAGACCGCCGACGGCACGCCCGTACCGGGCACCCACCAGGATGCCGCCAAGAAGTGGCTCGCCGAGCTCCAGCAGGCGGTGGCGGGCAAGGACGTCGTGGCGCTGCCCTTCGCCGACCCGGACCTGGCCTCCCTCGCCCACCACGGCACGCGCGTCACCGGCTCGCTGAGCCAGCTCAAGGACGCCACCGACGTCGCCGCCAGCACGGTGGAGACGGTGCTCCACGTGAAGCCGAGCACGGACTTCGCCTGGCCCGTGGACGGCGCCGTCGACCCCTCGATCGTCAAGGTCGCCACCTCCGCGGGCGCCGACAAGATCATCACGCGCAGCGACAGCCTTCAGGAGACCGGCGGGCTGTCGTACACGCCCTCCGCCGCCCGCCCGATCGGCGGCGGCACCACGGCGGTCGTCGCGGACGCCCGGCTGTCGACGGCGTTCGAGGGCGACCTGACGCAGGCCGGCGCGTCCACGCTCGCCGTGCAGGAGTTCCTCGCCCAGAGCCTGGAGCTCGACGGCCAGACGAGCCGGCAGCGCAGCATCGTCGTGGCACCGCAGCGCATGCCCAGCGCGAGCCAGGCCCAGGCCATGGCGCAGGCGCTGACGGCCCTCCAGCAGAGCAACTGGTCCCAGTCGCAGGACCTGACCGCGGCCACCGCGGCCAAGCCGGACCCCGGCGCCACCACGAGGATCCCGTCCGCCGCGGACTACCCCTCCTCGCTGCGCAGGAAGGAACTCAGGCCGGCCGCCTTCGGGGCGATCGCCAGGACGCAGGACAAGGTCGACAACTTCCGGGTCGTCCTGACCGACCCGTCCCGGGTCGTCACGCCCTTCGGGCGGGCCATGAACCGGGAGATGGCCACGTCGTGGCGCGGCCGGTCCGGCGTGGCGACGAACTTCCGGGACGGCGTGGAGGCGTACCTCGACGACCTCTCCGAGCAGGTCAAGCTGATCGACAAGTCGGAGACGAAGCTCTCCGGCCGCAGCGCCACGATCCCGGTGACCGTGCAGAACAACCTGGTGCAGGGCGTCGACCGCCTGATGCTCCGGCTCACCTCGACCAACCCCACCCGCCTCAAGATCGGCGGCAAGGCGTACTCGGAGCAGCCCGTCGCGGTCGCCGGCGGGCACAGCCAGTCCGTGAAGTTCACCACGTCGGCCAACGCCAACGGCCCCGTGACGGTGGTCGCCCAGCTCTACACGCAGGACGGCCGGGAGTACGGCGCGCCGGTCACCTTCGACGTCAAGGTCACCGAGATCACGGCCACGGTGATGCTGGTCATCGGCGGCGGCGTCCTGCTGCTCGTCCTCGCCGGCTTCCGCATGTACACCCAGCGCAAGCGCGCGGCGGCGAAGGCGGCCGCCCAGGACGCCCAGGACCCCGACAACGCCGAGGAAGCGCAGGACGGCGAGGACGGCGCCCCGGAGGCCGGTGACGGCACGGACGGGCCGGAAGGCGTCGAGCCGGAGAACCCCGAGGGCGCCGCCGGTCGTCCCGCGGAAGGCACAGACGAGTCCGGCACCCGGCCCGGGGCGGACGACCCGGAGCAGCCGAGTGACCCGACACCGGACACCGCGGCGGAAAGCACAGACCCGTCCGGCACGGGTGAGAAGGTGGACCGTTGAGGATGTCGTGGCCCGGAGGGCCCGGGACGATGAGGTGGGGTAAGCATGAACGCGCCGTACGACGGTGACCGCGGCCAGGCCGTGGGCGGCTCGGGCCACCCCGACGCGCCGCCGCCCGGACACGGCCAGACGCCGCCGGAGCCCCCCGCGGACATGTACCTCCAGGACGCCTACGACGACGACCCCTACCGGGCGCAGGACCTCACCGCCCAGGACCCGGTCGGCGAGGCGCTGTACGACCGCGCCGCGCACCCTCCGCCGCCCCCGGCCACGAACGGCCCGCAGCAGCCGCTGTACGGCCGCCCCGCGCAGTCGCCCCACGCCCCCGACCCGCGCGTGTGGGCGCAGACCCCGCCGCCGGAGCCGTCGGGCACCACCCAGTACCTGCCGCACGGCGAGGATCCCCGCACCACTGAGTTCGTCGGCGTCGACGACCTGGTCAGCCACTCCGGCGAGGACCGCCACGAGCCGGACGCCTTCGCCCACCTCTTCCGCGACCAGCAGCAGGGCGGTCCGGACACGCGCCAGGGCGGCTACGGCCACCAGGGGCCGGGACAGCACGGCTACCGGCCACCGCAGGACATGGGCGGACGCCCGCGGACGGCGGTCCCCTCGGTTCCCGGTCCCGCACCGGCCCCGGCCGCCGGTCAGGGACCGATGGGGCCGTACGCGCCCGCACCGGCCGTCGCCGAGGCTCCTGCCCGGGCGACGGCCGAGCCCACGCCCGCTCCGGTGGCGAAGAGGGGCGGGAAGGCCTCGGGACTGCTGCAGTCGAGCGCCCTCATGGCGGCCGGCACGATGGTCTCCCGGCTCACCGGGTTCGTCCGCTCGGCGATGATCGTGGCCGCGCTGGGCACGTCCCTGCTGGGCGACACCTTCCAGGTGGCCTACCAGCTGCCGACGATGATCTACATCCTGACCGTCGGTGGCGGTCTGAACTCCGTGTTCGTCCCGCAGCTCGTCCGCGCCATGAAGGAGGACGACGACGGGGGCGAGGCGTTCGCCAACCGGCTGCTCACCCTGGTGATGGTCGCGCTCGGCGCGCTCACCGCTCTCACGATGTTCGGGGCGCCGCTGCTGGTCCGCATGCTCTCCAACCCGGTCGCCAGTAATCCGGCGGCCAACGACGTCGGCGTCACCTTCACCCGGTACTTCCTGCCCTCGATCTTCTTCATGGGCGTCCACGTGGTGATGGGGCAGATCCTCAACGCCCGGGGCAAGTTCGGCGCGATGATGTGGACGCCGGTCCTGAACAACATCGTCATCATCTTCACGCTCGGCACGTTCCTGTGGGTCTACGGCACCGCCGCGAACTCCCACATGACCGTCACGAACATCCCGCCGGAGGGCCAGCGCCTGCTGGGCATCGGCGTGCTCCTCGGCCTCGTCGTGCAGGCACTCGCGATGATCCCGTACCTGCGCGAGACCGGGTTCCGGCTCCGCCTGCGCTTCGACTGGAAGGGGCACGGCCTCGGCAAGGCCGCCATGCTGGCCAAGTGGACCGTCCTCTTCGTCCTCGCCAACCAGGCGGGCGCCCTGGTGGTCACCCAGCTGGCCACCGCCGAGGTCGCGCGTACGCACATCGACGGCACCGGATTCAGCGCCTACGCCAACGCCCAGCTGATCTGGGGCCTGCCCCAGGCCATCATCACGGTCTCGCTGATGGCGGCCCTGCTGCCCCGCCTCTCGCGCTCGGCCGCCGAGAACGACACCGGCGCGGTCCGCGACGACATCTCGCAGGGTCTGCGCACGACGGCGGTCGCCATCGTGCCCATCTCCTTCGGATTCCTCGCCCTGGGCATCCCCATGTGCACCCTGATCTTCGGCTCCCAGGGCACCGCGCCGGCCACCAACATGGGCTACATGCTGATGGCCTTCGGACTCGGCCTGATCCCGTACTCCGTGCAGTACGTCGTCCTGCGCGCCTTCTACGCCTACGAGGACACCCGCACGCCCTTCTACAACACGGTGATCGTGGCCGCGGTCAACGCGGTTGCCTCGCTCCTGTGTTACTTCCTGCTTCCGGCCCGCTGGTCCGTGGTCGGCATGGCGGCCGTGTACGGTCTCGCATACGCGATCGGCGTCGGCGTCGCCTGGCGCCGGCTGCGCCATCGGCTGGGCGGCGACCTCGACGGTTCCCGTGTCCTGCGGACGTACGCGCGGCTGGGCATCGCCTCGGTGCCGGCCGCACTGATCAGCGGCGCGGCCTGCTACGGCATCGGCCACACGCTGGGCCAGGGCGTCTTCGGGTCGCTCGCCGCGCTGGTGGCCGGTGGCGTGCTGCTGCTCGGGGTCTTCTTCGTCGCCGCCCGCCGGATGCGCATCGAGGAAATCAACGGGCTCGTGGGTATGGTCCGCGGGCGCCTGGGGCGTTGAGTCGGGGGTAGGCGCACAACCATCGTCCGCAGCTGTGTGTCGTGCATAGCGCCGGACTGTGGGCACAATTGGATTCGGCGTCGGACAGCGCGCGATGGATGGGGAGGCAGGAGCGACGGTGGCGGAACGGATCACGGCTGCCGTCGACGTGGCAGACAACAGCGGCGAACAGCCGCTGACCGCCAAGGCGGACCAGTCCACGTCCGACGGGGTGGCCCAGCACCGGGAGCGGGCCACGGAAAACGACGAGGCACACGGGAGCGACGGGACGGAAGGTCCCGGGAGGAAGGCCTCACCACCCGATCTTCACAGCGGCCACAAGCTGGCCGGACGGTACCGCCTCGAGGAGTGCGTCACCCGTCTGGACGGATTCAGCAGTTGGCGAGCCGTCGACGAGAAACTCCGTCGCGCCGTCGGGGTGCACATCCTGCCCGCGGACCACACGCGAGCGCGGTCCGTGCTCGCCGCGGCCCGCTCCTCCGCACTGCTCGGCGATCCCCGCTTCGTGCAGGTGCTCGACGCCGTCGAGGAGAACGACCTCGTCTACGTCGTCCACGAGTGGCTGCCCGACGCGACGGAGCTGACCACGCTTCTGGCCTCGGGCCCTCTGGAGCCGCACGACGCCTACCAGTTGGTCAGCCAGATCGCCTCCGCCATGGCCGCGGCGCACCGCGAGGGCCTGGCGCATCTGCGTCTGAACCCCAACGCCGTACTGCGCACCTCCACCGGTCAGTGGCGGGTCCGCGGTCTCGCCGTGAACGCCGCGCTGCGCGGCATCAGTTCCGACACCCCGCAGCGCACGGACACCGAGGCGATCGGCGCACTGCTGTACGCGGCGCTCACCCAGCGCTGGCCGTACGAGAGCGACGCCTACGGCATGTCCGGGCTGCCCAAGGACATCGGCCTCATCGCCCCCGACCAGGTGCGCGCGGGCGTCCACCGCGGCCTGTCCGAACTCGCCATGCGCGCCCTCGTCAACGACGGCGCCACCGCCTCCCGTCACGAGTCGGCGTGCACCACCCCGGAGGAACTGGTCAAGGCGATCGGCGAGATGCCGCGCGTCCGGCCGCCGGAGCCGACGTTCACCGCGCCGCCGGAGTACCAGGGCACCTCCTACCAGCAGGGCTCGTACGGCCGTCCGGCGCCGCGCCCCGGGGTCACCCAGCCGGTCCCGACCCCGCCGCCCCCGCTGCAGAGCCGCACCGGCAAGGCCCTGAAGTGGGCCGTCTCGGCCCTCCTCATCGCCGCCCTGGGCCTCGGCAGCTGGCAGCTCGCGGACGCCCTGCTGGGCAAGGGCGGCAAGTCCGACGACACCCAGACGCAGACCCAGGACGGCAGCGACCAGGACGAGAAGCAGCCGAAGCCGGCCAAGCCGATCCAGATCCAGGGGGCACGGGAGTACGTCGCCAGCGGTGAGGCCCAAGCTCCCGGAGACGTCGAAAAGACGTATGACGGTGACGGAGCCACGTACTGGCGGACCAAGCGCTACAACGCCGGCCCACGACTCGCTCCCTACAAGCCAGGCGTGGGCATCGTCTACGACCTCGGCTCGGACAAGGAGATCTCGACGGCGTCGATAGGGCTGCGCTACACCGGTGACCACACGACGGTCCACCTTTATGCCACCGACTCCCTGAGCCCCTCGACCGGGGTCGACGGGATGAAGGAGATCGGAACCGCGGTCACCAGCGGGTCCTCTCTCACGGTGAAGGCGACCAAGTCGATCAAGACGCAGTACGTGCTTCTGTGGCTCACGGACGTGCCCATGGCGCCCAGTGACGGCTACAGCGCAGCCGGCTACAAACAGGCCATCACGGACGTGAAGTTCACGAGCTGACGTCTCACCGAGGGGGAAGGGGCCAGATGGCGGACGGCGCCGGATACGGCGGAGTGAGCGATCAGGAGCTGCTCACCCGTCACGTGGCGGGCGACCCCGAAGCCTTCGGTGAGCTGGTGCGCCGTCACCGTGACCGGCTCTGGGCGGTCGCCCTGCGCACGCTGGGCGACCGCGAGGAGGCCGCTGACGCCGTGCAGGACGCCTTCGTCTCCGCCTACCGGGCCGCGGGCACCTTCCGCGGCCAGTCGGCCGTCACGACCTGGCTGCACCGGATCACGGTGAACGCCTGCCTGGACCGGGTCCGCAAGGCCGCCTCCCGCAAGACCTCGCCCGTGAACGACACCGAGCGCCTGGAGCAGTTGCTGGAGCCGCACGAGTCGGCCTCGGCGCCCGCCGAGAGAAACGACGTACAGCGGCAGCTCGTCGAGGCGCTGGACACTCTCCCGCCGGATCAGCGGGCCGCCCTGGTGCTCGTGGACATGCAGGGCTACCCGGTGGCCGAGGCCGCCGCCATCCTCGATGTGCCGACCGGAACGGTGAAGAGCCGTTGCGCCCGGGGCAGAGCGAGACTCCTGCCACTGCTCACCCATCTGCGCCCGGGACGCACCCGTGAGGAGAAGAAACCGGGCGCGGGACGGAACCGGGCGCAGGGGACATCCGTCCCACCGGAGACGGATCCCGAAGGAACGCGCCCCGAGGGCAGACACGCGCAGAACACGGGATCAGGCGATGCAGCTGCTGTGAAGGGCGGAGGTGGGCGAGCGTGACATCCACGACAGACGCGGCCGGGCACCCGGACGTCACGGAGATCTCCGACCTCACCGAAGGCCTTCTCGCCCCCGCCCGGGCCGACGACCTCCAGCGGCATCTGGACGACTGCGAGTTGTGCGCCGACGTCCACGCGTCGCTGACGGAGATCCGCGGTCTGCTCGGCGCCCTGCCTGATGTGCCCGCCATGCCGGTCGACGTGGCGGACCGCATCGACGCGGCCCTCGCAGCCGAGGCCCCCGTCGCGGGGCCTCCACTCGCAAGTGGCGCGCGTGTTTCACGTGAAACATCGGCTGCGGACCGTCCCTCCGGCCATCCTCGCGCCGCCAGCACCGGACCGGGTCGCAGGACAGGAACCCGGCGGGGACGCCGCAGGGTCGCCGTTCTCGGCTCCGTAGTCGCCCTCGCCGCGCTGGGGGTGACATCCGCGGTTCTGGCAACGCTCCACGACGACAAGCGGTCCGACACCACGGCGCACGATCGTCCGAGCGCGTCCGCGGACACCTTCTCCGCGAGCACCCTCAAAAGTGAGGTCGCCGATCTCCTCGCCCAGGAGCAGCGACCGCACAGGGACAGTCACACGCCGCACGACTTCGGGGTGGAATCCGCTGCTGGCACCGACCGGCCGAAGCTGCTGAAAAGCCGGCCCCCGACGGTCCCCTCGTGCGTACGGCAGGGCATCAACGACAGCAGCGTCCCGCTCGCGGCCCGGGCGGGCACCTATGACGGCAAGGACGCCTATCTCGTCGTGCTGCCCGATGCCTCCGGCGACAGCAGCCGTGCCACGGCCTACCTGGTCGACGCGACCTGTGTCCGCCATCAAGGGGTCACGGCCAAGGTGCTGCTGTCGCGCTCCTACGCGCGTTCCTGAACGCGCACGCTCGGTCCTCGCACCGCATGGCACCGCATGGCATCCCGTGCGCTGTCACGCCCCCGTGTGCCCCGGCACAGTGGGAATGCATGCCCCTTAGGATCCGTTGGGTGGGGTGAGAGCTGCGAGAGAGGCTCCCCCCGGCCGTAGGACACAGTCCAGAGACGAGGAATCAAGCCGTGAGCGATGTCCGTAACGTGATCATCATCGGCTCCGGGCCCGCCGGATACACGGCGGCGCTCTACACCGCGCGCGCGTCGCTGAAGCCGCTGGTTTTCGAGGGTGCGGTCACCGCGGGTGGTGCCCTGATGAACACCACCGACGTGGAGAACTTCCCCGGCTTCCGCGACGGCATCATGGGCCCCGAGCTCATGGACAACATGCGTGCGCAGGCCGAGCGTTTCGGCGCCGAGCTCATCCCGGACGACGTGGTCTCCGTCGACCTGAGCGGTGAGATCAAGACCGTCACGGACACCGCGGGCACGGTGCACCAGGCGAAGGCCGTCATCGTCACCACCGGCTCGCAGCACCGCAAGCTCGGCCTGCCGAACGAGGACACGCTCTCCGGCCGCGGCGTCTCCTGGTGTGCCACCTGCGACGGGTTCTTCTTCAGGGAGCAGGACATCGCCGTGATCGGTGGCGGTGACACCGCCATGGAGGAGGCCACCTTCCTCTCCCGGTTCGCCAAGTCCGTCACCGTCGTCCACCGCCGGGACACCCTGCGCGCCTCCAAGGCGATGCAGGAGCGTGCCTTCGCCGACCCGAAGATCAAGTTCGTCTGGGACAGCGAGGTCGCGGAGATCCAGGGCGACCAGAAGCTCTCCGGACTGAAGCTGCGCAACATCAAGACCGGCGAGCTGTCGGACCTGCCGGTGACCGGCCTGTTCATCGCGATCGGCCACGACCCGCGCACGGAGCTCTTCAAGGGCCAGCTGGACCTGGACGAGGAGGGCTACCTGAAGGTGGACTCGCCGTCCACCCGCACCAACCTGACCGGTGTCTTCGGCGCCGGCGACGTGGTCGACCACACCTACCGTCAGGCGATCACCGCGGCCGGCACCGGCTGCTCCGCCGCCCTCGACGCCGAGCGCTTCCTGGCGGCTCTCGCGGACAACGAACAGAAGGCCGAGCCCGAGAAGTCCACCCTCTGAGCCCCCACCACCCCACCGCACGACCAGTTAAGGAGCCCGCTGTGGCCGGCACCCTGAAGAACGTGACCGACGACTCCTTCGAGCAGGACGTCCTGAAGAGCGACAAGCCCGTCCTGGTGGACTTCTGGGCCGCCTGGTGCGGTCCCTGCCGCCAGATCGCTCCGTCCCTCGAGGCGATCGCCGCCGAGTACGGCGACAAGATCGAGGTCGTCAAGCTCAACATCGACGAGAACCCGAACACCGCCGCCAAGTACGGGGTCATGTCCATTCCGACCCTGAACGTCTACCAGAACGGCGAGGTCGCCAAGACCATCGTGGGGGCGAAGCCGAAGGCCGCGATCGTCCGCGACCTCGAGGACTTCGTCGCCGAGTAACCACGGCGGGGCCGCCGGGACGGCGGCGATGTTTCACGTGAAACACGAATGGGCCAACCCCGAGGGGTTGGCCCGTTCGCATGTCGCAGTCCGCATGTCACTGGTGTGACTGACAGCTGGCTTACAGCGGCCTCAGCGCCGGTTCCTTCTGCACCGCTCCCAGCAGCCGGTCGATCGCCATCTCCACGTCTTCCTTCCAGGACAGCGTCGAGCGCAGCTCCAGCCGGAGTCGCGGGTGGGCCGGATGATGCCGGACCGTCTTGAACCCCACGGCCAGCAGATGGTCGGCGGGGAGCACACATGCGGGCTCCTTCCAGCGGGCGTCCCCGAATGCCTCAATGGCCTTGAAGCCCCGCCGCAGCAGATCCTTCGCGACCGTCTGCACCATCACGCGGCCCAGCCCCTGGCCCTGGTAGCCCGGCATGATGAACGCGGTCATCAGCTGCACGGCGTCCGGAGAGACAGGGCTCGTGGGGAAGGCCGTGGAACGAGGGACGTAGGCGGGAGGAGCGTAGAGCACAAAGCCCACGGGCATGTCGTCGACGTAGACGACCCGGCCGCAGGATCCCCAGTCCAGCAGGACGGCGGAGATCCACGCTTCCTTTTCCGCCGTGGCCGTGCCGGCCCTCAGCGCTGCTTCACCACTGACGGGGTCAAGTTCCCAGAAGACGCACGCACGGCAGCGCTGGGGGAGGTCTTGAAGGTTGTCCAGCGTGAGCGGTACGAGCCGACGGCCCATGAAGGCTGTTCCTCGCTTCCTTCGCCCGCGGCGCCACGCGCGGCTGTCAGAGCGCTGCGTTCCTTGAGGAGGCTGCCGACGAATCCGCCGACCGCACCCAGCCCCAGGACCGCGCCGAACATTCCGGTGCGGCTCACCGTTCGCATGCCCTGCCTCCCTCTAGAGGTACCGCCGGGTGGATGCGTCATACCTGATCGCATCGTATCGACGATGCGATTGCATCGATACCGCCTGAAAGCAAAGAGCGGGCCGTGTTCCGGTACACACCGGACACAACCCGCCTGTGCCGAGCGGTCGAGTCGAAACCGTCCATCGGACGGACTCAGCCCTCCCTCTCCTCCTCCGGCTCTTCGCCGTCCAGAAGACTCTGCTGTATGACCGGTCCCTCGCCCGGAGCCAGCGTGCCGAGGATGCGCTGCAGGTCCTCCATGGAGGCGAACTCGACGGTGATCTTGCCCTTCTTCTGGCCCAGGTCGACCTTCACCCGCGTCTCGAAACGGTCGGACAGACGCGTCGCGAGATCCGACAGGGCGGGAGAGACCCGGCCTCCGGCACGCGGGCCCTTGGACCGAGGGGCCACCGCCGGCCGTGACCCCATCAAGGTCACGATCTCCTCGACCGCTCGCACCGACAGCCCCTCGGCGACAATCCGATGGGCCAGCCGGTCCTGCTCCTCCGAGTCCTCGACGGAGAGCAGCGCCCGCGCATGTCCCGCCGAAAGAACTCCGGCGGCGACCCGGCGCTGCACGGCCGGCGAGAGCTTCAGCAGACGCAGGGTGTTGGAGACCTGCGGGCGGGACCGGCCGATCCGGTCCGCCAGCTGGTCGTGCGTGCAGTTGAAGTCCCTCAGCAGCTGGTCGTAGGCGGCTGCCTCCTCCAGCGGATTCAGCTGGGCCCGGTGCAGGTTCTCCAGCAGGGCGTCCAGGAGAAGCTTCTCGTCATCCGTTGCCCGCACGATCGCCGGGATGGCCGCGAGCCCCGCCTCACGGCAGGCCCGCCAGCGCCGCTCACCCATGATGAGCTCATAGCGCGCCGGCCCGAGCTGCCGTACGACGACGGGCTGGAGGAGCCCGACCTCCTGGATGGAGGTGACGAGCTCGGCCAGCGCGTCCTCATCGAAGACGTCACGCGGCTGGCGCGGGTTGGGCGTGATGGCGTCGAGGGGGATCTCGGCGAAGTGGGCGCCCATCACCGATGCGGCGACCTCAGCCGGGCCGCTCGACTGCGGCTGCGATGTTTCACGTGAAACAGACGGCAGCGTGGTCACCTTCGCCGCCGCCACCCCCCGGTCACCGCGGTCACCGCGGTCACCGGTCAGCACCGGAACGGCCGTGGACGACGCGGAGCCCGCGCCTCCCGCCGTCGCCGGAGCCGGCGGCTTCTCCCCGGTCGGGGCAGCGGGGATCAGCGCGCCGAGACCGCGACCCAACCCCCTCCGTCGCTCACTCACTGAATCCCCTCCACCATGTTCGGATCACCCTGTGCGCCGACGTGGGCGTGTGTGGCGTCGTAGCTCACACCGACGCCCCTCAGCGCGATTTCTCGTGCCGCCTCCAGATAGGAGAGGGCACCGCTTGACCCTGGATCGTAAGTCAGCACCGTCTGCCCATAGCTCGGCGCCTCGGAGATACGGACCGAGCGAGGAATGCTCGTCCGCAGCACCTCCTCACCGAAGTGGCTACGCACCTCTTCCGCGACCTGGGACGCCAGGCGCGTCCGCCCGTCGTACATGGTGAGCAGGATGGTCGACACATGCAGGGCGGGGTTGAGGTGCCCCCGGACCAGGTCGACGTTGCGGAGCAACTGGCCCAGGCCCTCCAGTGCGTAGTACTCGCACTGAATCGGGATGAGGACCTCCTGGCCGGCGACGAGCGCGTTGACCGTCAGCAGGCCGAGCGAGGGCGGACAGTCGATGAGGATGTAGTCCAGCGGCTGCTCGTAGGCCTGGATCGCCCGCTCGAGCCGGCTTTCCCGCGCCACCAGGGACACCAGCTCGATCTCCGCACCGGCGAGATCGATCGTGGCAGGGGCGCAGAAGAGACCCTCGACATCGGGGACGGGCTGGACGACCTCGGACAGCGGCCTGCTCTCCACCAGGACGTCGTAGATGGAGGGGACCTCGGCGTGATGGTCGATGCCCAGCGCCGTGGAGGCATTGCCCTGCGGGTCGAGGTCGATCACCAGGACACGGGCACCGTGCAGGGCCAACGAGGCGGCAAGGTTGACGGTCGTCGTCGTCTTGCCCACGCCGCCCTTCTGGTTGGCGACCACCATGACGCGGGTCTGTTCGGGCTGGGGCAGACCCTCGCCGGCGCGGCCCAGAGCCTCGACCGCCAGTTGGGCAGCACGACCGATGGGAGTGTCGTCCATCGGGGGCGGCGTTTCACGTGAAACTTCCTCCCCCATCGATTCGGTACGGGGACCGGGGACCGGATCGGTCATCGGTCCCGCAATGTTGGCGTCGGACCGCAAGGATTCACTCTCCTCGACTTCAGGCTCGCAGTGCACAGAGCCTCCCATGCCTTCGGGGTCGTGAACCAGTGAGGCCTGACGTTCTGTGGAGAAATCCACCTCTGTGGACAACCCTGATCCCTGTCCGAGTGAACCGAGAGGCTTGCGGTCGCGGGGTTTGGCCGCGGCGCGACCACGGTCGATGATGCCGTGCAGCAGTGAGCGACGTTTCACGTGAAACACGATGCACAGCGGCCGTGGCCGGACTGTCGCGACACTCCGGCATGCGGAGGTTTGGCAGCTTGTGTGGAGTACGGTCGGCTATCGGCGCCGTCGCGTCCGCCCCGTCCGCGCCGCCTTCGCTCGCTTGGCCGCGAAACGCACGCCACCCGGGCTCTCGCCGACCTCGACCCGCACCACGGTGGAGCACGGATCCACGACGCCCTCACCCACATGCAGGATGGACGTCTCCACCGCGCCGAGCTTGCTCAGGGCGGTGGCCGCACTCTTCAGCTCCTCCTCGGCGGTGTCCCCCTTGAGGGCCAGCATCTCCCCGTAGGGACGCAGCAGTGGGATGCCCCACGTCGCCAGGCGGTCCAGCGGCGCCACCGCGCGAGCGGTGACCACATGGACCGGCGGAAGCTGGCCCATCACTTCCTCGGCACGCCCCCGGACAACGGTGACGTGGTCGAGACCCAGCAGCTCCACGACCTCGGTGAGGAAGTTGGTGCGCCGCAGCAGCGGCTCCAGCAGCGTGATCTTCAGGTCCTCCCGGACCAGGGCCAGGGGAATGCCCGGCAGACCCGCACCCGAGCCCACGTCGCACACCGTCACGCCCTCGGGAACCACTTCCGAGAGCACCGCACAGTTCAGCAGGTGCCGCTCCCACAGACGGGGTACCTCACGCGGGCCGATCAGCCCTCGCTGCACTCCTGCCTCGGCCAGCAGCTCGGCGTACCGGACCGCATCCGTGAAGCGATCACCAAATACGTCACGTGCCTGCTCGGGCGCAGGGGGGAGCTCCGCTTCCGCCGTCACGGGGACCGTCCTTCCGTACCGCATCGGCGCTCTCGGCGCCGACCATCAGAACTACCAGGCTGACAAAGTACGGCCCCGCCTGCGCAACAGACGGGGCCGGTGGAACGTGGGACCGCTCAGGCGGGAAGCACGACGACGAAGCGCTGCGGCTCCTCGCCCTCCGACTCGCTGCGCAGGCCGGCAGCCTTGACCGCATCGTGCACGACCTTGCGCTCGAACGGAGTCATCGGCTTCATCTTCACGGGCTCGCCACTGCTCTTGGCCTCGGCGGCGGCCTTCGCACCCAGCTCGGACAGCTCGGTCCGCTTCTTGGCGCGGTAACCCGCGATGTCCAGCATCAGACGGCTGCGGTCGCCGGTCTCCCGGTGCACGGCCAGGCGCGTGAGCTCCTGCAGTGCCTCCAGCACCTCGCCGTCCCGGCCGACCAGCTTCTGCAGGTCGCGACCGCTGCTGTCACTGATGATCGAGACAGAGGCGCGGTCGGCCTCGACATCCATGTCGATGTCACCGTCGAGGTCGGCGATGTCCAGTAGACCCTCGAGGTAGTCCGCCGCGATCTCGCCCTCCTGCTCCAGGCGGGTCAGGGCGTCCGCGCCCTCGGCAGCGGCGGAGGTGGTGCCTTCCGTCACGGGATGGGCTCCTTCTTACTTCTTGGACGGGGACTTGGGCCGCTGCGGACCCTTGCGCTGTCCTGACTGGGCCTTGCTGCGGGTGCCGTTGCCGGGCTTGGAGGCGGCCTTCTTGCCGACGGCGGCCGGAGCGTCCTCCGGCTCGTCGGACTTGGTCAGCGACAGGGACTCCGTCTCCTCCTCGGCCGGCTTCGTGCCGCCCGACTGACGCTGCGCCTTGGTCTGCCGCTTGGGCTGCTGACGCCGGGGAGCGGCGGCGGTCGCGGTGGCGGTCGTACCGTCCTCGGCCTGCGCGACGGCGGCGCTGTCGCTCTTCATCACGGAACCGTCGGTCTGGGCCGCGAGACCCGCCTTGTTCAGACCGTTGATGAACTTGCGCTCGAACTCGTTGCGGTCACGGCCCTTGACGACGATCGCCTTGACGATGGCCTTCTCCCGCCGGTTGCGGGTCTTGCCGTGGTGCGAGACGTGCTTGAAGAGCCGCTCCAGGTAGGCGGCCTGGGCCTTGGAACCCGGGGTCGGGTTGTTGTGGATGACGTACATCTGCTGGCCCATGGTCCACACGTTGGTGGTCAGCCAGTAGACGAGGACACCGACCGGGAAGTTGATGCCGAAGATGGCGAACATGACCGGGAAGACGTACATCAGCATCTTCTGCTGCTGCATGAACGGCGTCTTCACCGTCGTGTCGACGTTCTTCGTCATCAGCTGGCGCTGCGTGTAGAACTGCGACGCCGACATCAGGATGATCATGACCGCGGTCACTACGCGGACGTCGGTCAGCGAGGCGCCGAGCGCGGCGACCTTGTCGCTGCTGTCCATGAACTTCGCGGCGAGCGGCGCCCCCACGATGTGCGCCTTACGGGCACTGGCGAGCAGCTGATCGTCGATGACGCCGATCGTCTTGCCCGTCGCGATGCCGTTGAGCACGTGGTACAGGGCGAAGAAGAACGGCGACTGCGCCAGGATGGGAAGGCACGAGGAGAGCGGGTTGGTACCCGACTCCTTGTACAGCTTCATCATCTCTTCGGACTGGCGCTGCTTGTCGTTCTTGTAGCGCTCCTGGATCTTCTTCATCTCGGGCTGGAGCGTCTGCATGGCCCGGGTCGCCTTGATCTGCTTCACGAAGAGCGGGATCAGGCAGATGCGGATCAGGATCACCAGGGACACGATGGACAGGCCCCAGGCCCACCCGGTGTCAGGGCCGAAGATCGTGCCGTACACCGTGTGGAACTGGACGATGACCCAGGAAACGGGTGTCGTGATGAAGCTGAAGAGGCTGGCAATCGTGTCCACTAATCATGCTCCTTGGGCATGGGACGAGGTCTCTGCGGCCGGGACCGCCGGCATCTTCCCGTCGGTGGCCGTTTCGGCGGCGGAGGACCCGCCCCTGCGCGCACGCCAGGCGTCACGCAGCATTTCGTGCCACCGCGGACGCTTGCGCGGCGGAACATGGTCCACACCGCCGAGCGACCACGGATTGCACCGTAGGATGCGCCACGCTGTGAGCGCCGTTCCCTTGATCGCACCGTGCCGGTCGATGGCCGTGTAGCCGTAGTGGGAACACGACGGGTAGTACTTGCACACCGGCCCGAGCAACGGGCTGATGGTCCACTGGTACAGCTTGATCAAAGCCAGCAGCGGGTACTTCATCGCGTGCCCCCTCCCAGCAGCCGTCGCAAGGCGGCATCCAGGTCTCGGGCCAGCTGTGCGTGGTCGGCGTCGCCCGCACCGGGCAGCGCTCGTACGACTACCAGGCTACCGGGGGGCAGCAAGGCGACTCGGTCGCGCATCAGATGGCGAAGCCTGCGCTTCACCGCGTTGCGGACGACCGCGCCGCCCACCGCCTTGCTCACGACGAAACCCGCACGCGACGGGGGAGCGCTCTCCCCTGGCGCGTGCGGGTCCGTGGCACCGCTGCGTAGATGGACGACGAGAAGCGGGCGTCCGGCTCGACGCCCTCGTCGTACCGCGGTCGCGAAGTCCTCGCGCCGCCTCAGCCGGTTCTCGGTGGGCAGCACGATGTCATGACCTGACCGGAATCAGGCGGACAGACGGGCGCGACCCTTGCTACGGCGAGACGCGAGAATCGCGCGGCCGGCACGGGTGCGCATACGCAGCCGGAAGCCGTGGGTCTTGGCGCGACGACGGTTGTTCGGCTGGAAGGTGCGCTTGCTCACTCGGGGGCTCCAGAAAGAATCAGTAGTGGCGGGGTGCCGTCCTGGCTGTCACCGTGCGCCCACGAGTAGCTCGCAGTAACGCCCAAGTGCACCGCTGTCCGATCACCCTTGACGTGATCTGTGCCCTTCGGAGGCAGGCGGCAGCAGCCATCGACAACTCGACCTGGGTACGGTACGCGCGGCTGCGCCATCCGGTCAAACCCGCCGCCCGCGAGGGACACTGTCCACAGCCTGGGGACAACGACTTGAACCGCAGCCGTCGCGCTGACTACCGTGACTGGACTCCGATTCGTTCCCATGTCCCCCGCCCCACCCGTTTTAGATACCGACCCGTCCCGCACCACACGTTCGTGGGACCTGTGAGAGAGCGTGCCCTGTGGCTGACGTACCTGCCGATCTTGCCGCAGTGTGGCCACGAGTTCTCGAGCAGCTTCTCGGCGAAGGACGCGGACAGGGCGTCGAGACGAAGGACGAACACTGGATCCGCCGTTGCCAGCCGCTCGCGCTGGTCGCGGACACCGCGCTGCTCGCCGTGCCGAACGAATTCGCCAAGGGCGTACTAGAAGGGCGCCTCGCCCCGGCCGTCAGCGAGTCGCTGAGCCGCGAGTGCGGCCGCCCGATCCGTATCGCGATCACCGTCGACAGCTCCGTCGGCGAGTCCCAGGCCCCCGCGCCCGCCCCGGCGCCGCGCTACGAGGACCAGGAGCTGCCCACGGGCCAGGGCGGCGGCTACGAGGGCTACGGCAGGCGCCGGCCGGACGCCCACCGTCCCGTCCGCCCCGACCAGTACCCGGGCGCCCAGAGCGACCAGCTGCCCCCCCATCGCACGGGCCCCCAGCCGTTGGACGGCGGCGACCACCTCCCGACCGCCCGCCCCGCCTATCCCTCGGAGTACGCCGAGTACCAGCGTCCCGAGCCCGGCGCCTGGCCGCGCCACCACCAGGACGACTACGGGTGGCAGCAGCAACGGCTCGGCTTCCCGGAGCGTGACCCCTACGCCTCGCCGTCCCAGGACGCCTACGGCCCGCAGGAGACCGGGTACGGCCACCAGGACGCGTACGGGCCCGCCAAGGACTCCTACACGCAGGACTACCGCTCCCCGTCGATGGAGCGCCCTCCGTACGACCAGCCGCGCTCCGACTACGACCCGTCCCGCGGCGAGTACGACGCCCGTGACTACGACCAGCGCGACTACGACCAGCGCGACACCGGCCGCCGCGAGCCGCCGGAGCCGGCCGGCCCCGGTCATGTGCACCGCGGCGGCCCGGTCGGCCCGAACCTGCCCGCCACCGGCGCCCCCGGCCCGCTGGCCGCGCAGCCCGCGCCTGCGGCCGGCCCCGGCGAGCCGACCGCGCGTCTGAACCCCAAGTACCTCTTCGACACGTTCGTCATCGGCGCGTCCAACCGCTTCGCGCACGCGGCCGCGGTCGCCGTCGCCGAGGCACCCGCCAAGGCGTACAACCCCCTGTTCATCTACGGGGAGTCCGGGCTCGGCAAGACGCACCTGCTGCACGCGATCGGCCACTACGCGCGCAGCCTGTACCCGGGCACGCGCGTGCGCTACGTGAGCTCCGAGGAGTTCACCAACGAGTTCATCAACTCCATCCGCGACGGCAAGGGCGACAGCTTCCGCAAGCGGTACCGCGAGATGGACATCCTGCTCGTCGACGACATCCAGTTCCTCGCGGACAAGGAGTCGACGCAGGAGGAGTTCTTCCACACGTTCAACACCCTCCACAACGCCAACAAGCAGATCGTGCTCTCCAGCGACCGGCCGCCCAAGCAGCTCGTGACGCTGGAGGACCGGCTGCGCAACCGGTTCGAGTGGGGCCTGATCACCGACGTCCAGCCGCCCGAGCTGGAGACCCGCATCGCGATCCTGCGCAAGAAGGCGGTGCAGGAGCAGCTGAACGCCCCGCCCGAGGTGCTGGAGTTCATCGCCTCCCGGATCTCGCGCAACATCCGCGAGCTGGAGGGCGCGCTGATCCGGGTGACGGCGTTCGCCTCGCTCAACCGGCAGCCGGTGGACCTGGGCCTGACGGAGATCGTCCTGAAGGACCTCATCCCCGGCGGCGAGGACTCGACCCCCGAGATCACCGCGACGGCCATCATGGGGTCGACCGCGGACTACTTCGGTCTCACGGTCGAGGACCTGTGCGGCACCTCGCGCGGCCGCCAGCTGGTCACGGCCCGCCAGATCGCCATGTACCTGTGCCGCGAGCTGACCGACCTGTCCCTGCCGAAGATCGGCGCGCAGTTCGGCGGCCGCGACCACACCACCGTGATGCACGCGGACCGCAAGATCCGCGCGCTGATGGCCGAGCGGCGCTCCATCTACAACCAGGTCACGGAGCTGACCAACCGCATCAAGAACGGCTGAGAACACCCACAGCGGCGCTCAGGGCGCCTCCGGGATCCACTCCCGGAGGCGCCCTGAGTCGTTGTGGCGCCCTGCCCTGAGGCGCCGTGGCGTCCTGCCCGAGCCGTTGCGGCGTTCTGCTCCGAGCCGTTGGCCGTCCACCGCTGTTCGAATCCGCGGCGGGTTACGGCCGTCCTCCACAGATTCGCCGACTTTTTTCCGTCCACATCCTGGGGACCGGGAAGTTGTCCAGACTGCTTCCACAGGCTGTGCGGCCGCCCCATCATCCGCCCAGCTCAGAGGCCTGTGGAATGGTGGACGAACGATCTCCACAGACTGTGGATGAAGCGGATGTCCACAGGCGGCGACCGGAGTTGTCCACCGGCAACCCACAGGCCGGGGGCTGTTGTCCCCAAGGATCGGCCGCTTCTCCACACCCCTGTCCACTGTTCGGCAACGCGACGCCCCCGGTCACCGCGTCGAGTGAAAGCCGTCACACCGAGCCGTGCGGTTGGCATGTGGGAAACCCGGGTAAAGCTGGGGACGCAGCTGGGGAGAACTGCCCTCAGCCTGTGGGCGGGGTGTGCAGAACTTCCCGTTCTCCACAGAGACGGTGAGTTGTCCACCGGTCCCACCCACAGGGCCCGTGGACAAAATTTCCGCGCTGAGCTGGGCAAACGTGGTTATCCACGGTATCCACAGGCCCTACTACTACTCCCAACCAGAGAGAGAGCGGAATCCGTTTCGAAGCGGGTCCTGTGCACAACTCGAGCTCTCGAGCCCGACCGCGCCTCGCAGCGACTTGACCCCGACGGGCACCTACTGTCAGTGCCGTGCGTCAGACTGGTCCCCGGTGTCCTTCCCGTCCCAGTGGGCGGTGACACCGAGTCGGAGGACTCAGTAGCAACAGCAGGAGGCGGCTTACGGTGAAGATCCGGGTGGAACGCGACGTACTCGCGGAGGCAGTGGCGTGGGCGGCACGCAGCCTCCCGGCCCGTCCGCCGGCGCCTGTTCTCGCCGGCCTGCTGCTCAAGGCGGAGGACGGCCAGCTGAGCCTGTCCAGCTTCGACTACGAGGTCTCGGCGCGGGTGTCCGTGGAGGCCGAGGTCGAGGAGGAGGGCACGGTCCTCGTCTCCGGCCGCCTGCTCGCCGACATCTCGCGCGCCCTGCCCAACCGGCCGGTGGAGATTTCCACAGACGGTGTACGGGCGACGGTGGTCTGCGGCTCCTCGCGCTTCACCCTCCACACCCTGCCTGTGGAGGAGTACCCGGCGCTCCCGCAGATGCCGAACGCGACGGGCACGGTCCCCGGCGAGGTCTTCGCCTCCGCCGTGCAGCAGGTGGCGATCGCGGCCGGCCGCGACGACACGCTGCCCGTGCTGACCGGTGTCCGCATCGAGATCGAGGGCGACACCGTCACGCTGGCGTCCACCGACCGCTACCGCTTCGCGGTCCGCGAGTTCCTGTGGAAGCCGGAGAACCCGGACGCCTCCGCGGTCGCCCTGGTGCCCGCCAAGACCCTGCTGGACACCGCCAAGGCGCTCACCAGCGGCGACAGTGTGATCCTGGCGCTGTCCGGCTCGGGCGCCGGTGAGGGCCTGATCGGCTTCGAGGGTGCCGGACGGCGTACGACCACGCGGCTGCTGGAGGGCGACCTCCCGAAGTACCGCACTCTGTTCCCGACCGAGTTCAACTCCGTGGCCGTCATCGAGACCGCCCCCTTCGTGGAGGCCGTCAAGCGCGTGGCCCTGGTCGCCGAGCGCAACACCCCGGTGCGCCTGAGCTTCGAGCAGGGCGTGCTGATCCTGGAGGCCGGCTCCAGCGACGACGCACAGGCTGTGGAGAGGGTCGACGCGCAGCTGGAGGGCGACGACATCTCGATCGCCTTCAACCCGACGTTCCTGCTGGACGGCCTCAGCGCGATCGACTCCCCGGTGGCGCAGCTGTCCTTCACGACGTCCACCAAGCCGGCGCTGCTCAGCGGCAAGCCCGCGCTGGACGCCGAGGCGGACGAGGCCTACAAGTACCTGATCATGCCGGTGCGCCTGAGCGGCTGAGCCGGCTGCCTGCCGGGCGCGTTTCCGCAGGTGGCGGCCTCAGGTCGGGGCATACGAATGAGCGGGTATGCCCACGGATGTGCGCGAGCGTCCGGGTCTAGGCTCGGACGCGGGTACGAAAGTGCCGCAACGCCACGTCGTGAAACCTAAGGAACGCAACTGATGGAGCTCGGTCTCGTCGGCCTCGGCAAGATGGGCGGCAATATGCGCGAGCGGATCCGCCGCGCCGGCCACACCGTCATCGGATACGACCGCAACCCGGACCTCGCCGATGTCCACAGCCTGGAAGAACTTGTGGGCAAGTTGCAGGGCCCGCGCGTGGTCTGGGTGATGGTCCCGGCCGGCGAGCCCACCCAGGGCACGATCGACGCCCTCGCCGAGCTGCTGGAGCCCGGCGACGTGGTCGTGGACGGCGGGAACTCCCGCTGGACGGACGACGAGAGGCACGCCGAGGAGCTGGCCGCCAAGGGCATCGGATTCGTCGACTGCGGCGTCTCCGGCGGCGTGTGGGGCCTGGAGAACGGCTACGCGCTGATGTACGGCGGCGACGCGGACAACGTCGCCAAGGTGCAGCCGGTCTTCGACGCGCTCAAGCCGGAGGGCGACCTCGGCGCGGTGCACGCCGGCAAGGTCGGGGCGGGCCACTTCGCCAAGATGGTCCACAACGGCATCGAGTACGCGATGATGCAGGCCTACGCCGAGGGCTGGGAGCTGCTGGAGAAGGTCGACTCAGTGGAGAACGTCCGCGAGGTCTTCCGTTCCTGGCAGGAGGGCACCGTCATCCGCTCCTGGCTGCTCGACCTGGCGGTGAACGCCCTCGGCGAGGACGAGCACCTGGAGCAGCTGAGGGGCTACGCGCAGGACTCCGGCGAGGGCCGGTGGACCGTGGAGGCGGCCATCGACAACGCCGTGCCGCTGCCCGCGATAACGGCCTCGCTGTTCGCGCGGTTCTCCTCGCGTCAGGACGACTCGCCGCAGATGAAGATGATCGCCGCGCTGCGCAACCAGTTCGGCGGTCACGCCGTGGAGAAGAAGTAGTTCACCGGACCGTCTCGGCGGTCCGCAACGCCGGGGGAGGTCGGCGAACGACCATGCACGTCACGCACCTGTCGCTGGCCGACTTCCGCTCGTACGTCCGGGCCGAGGTGCCGCTCGACCGGGGTGTCACGGCGTTCGTCGGCCCCAACGGCGAGGGGAAGACGAACCTCGTCGAGGCGATCGGCTACCTGGCCACCCTCGGCAGTCACCGGGTCACCTCCGACGCTCCGCTGGTCCGCGTGGGCGCCGAGCGTGCCGTGGTCCGGGCGCAGGTGCGACAGGGCGAGCGGCAGCAGCTGGTGGAGCTGGAGCTGAACCCCGGCCGGGCCAACCGCGCCCGTATCAACCGCTCCTCGCAGGTCAGGCCGCGGGACGTGCTGGGCATCGTGCGGACCGTGCTGTTCGCGCCCGAGGACCTGGCACTGGTCAAGGGCGATCCCGGGGAGCGGCGGCGGTTCCTCGACGAGCTGGTGACGGCGCGTTCCCCGCGCATGGCGGGGGTGCGCTCGGACTACGAACGGGTGCTCAAGCAGCGCAACACACTGCTCAAGTCGGCCGCGCTGGCGCGTCGCCACGGCGGCCGTTCCATGGACCTGTCCACGCTGGACGTGTGGGACCAGCACCTGGCGCGGGCCGGCGCCGAGCTGCTCGCCCAGCGTCTCGACCTGGTCGCCGCGCTGGAGCCGCTGGCGGACAAGGCGTACGAGCAGCTGGCGCCCGGCGGCGGTCCTGTGGTGCTGGAGTACAAGCCGTCGGCGCCGGGCGAGGCGCACACGCGTGAGGATCTCTACACGCAGCTGATGGCCGCGCTCGCGGAGGTCCGCAAGCAGGAGATCGAGCGGGGCGTGACGCTCGTGGGGCCGCACCGGGACGACGTGGTGCTCAGGCTCGGACAGCTGCCGGCGAAGGGGTACGCCTCGCACGGGGAGTCCTGGTCGTTCGCGCTGGCGCTGCGCCTGGCGTCGTACGACCTGCTGCGCGCGGAGGGCAATGAGCCCGTGCTGATCCTCGACGACGTCTTCGCGGAGCTGGACAGCCGCCGCCGTGAGCGGCTGGCGGAGCTGGTGGCGCCCGGTGAGCAGGTGCTGGTGACCGCCGCGGTCGACGACGACGTACCGCACGTGCTGACGGGTACGCGGTTCGCCGTGTCGGACGGGACGGTGGAGCGCGTATGAGCGGCGAGCATGACACGGGCCGGGGGAAGGCGCCCGAGCCGTCGGGCGTGGACCTCGCGCGCGTGGCATTGCGTGCGGCGAAGGAGGCCGCACGCGCGCGTGGGGACGCGACGCAGCAGCGGAGGCAGGCGAGGCGGGGTGGTCTGCGTTCCGGGGCGCGGGCGGACGGCCGTGATCCGATGGCTCTCGGAGCGGCGATCAACCGGCTGATCACCGAGCGCGGCTGGGAGGCGCCGGCCGCGGTGGGCGGTGTGATGGGGCGCTGGCCGCAGATCGTCGGTGCGGACGTGGCCAAGCACTGTGTGCCGGATCGCTACGACGAGGACGAGCGGGTGCTGTCCGTGCGCTGCGACTCGACGGCGTGGGCGACGAATCTGCGGCTGCTGGCCCCGACGCTGGTGGCCCGGCTCAACGAGGACCTGGGGCACGGCGCGGTCCGGACGATCAAGGTGTTCGGGCCGGGCGGCGGTGGCCGCCGGTACGGTCCGCTGCGGGTTCCGGGCAGTACGGGACCCGGCGACACCTATGGGTGACAGACGTCACACAACGAGGCCCCGACGGCCCTTTCGGGATGCGTGACGGGGGTCCTTCGCGCACCCGCACGCCCTTGCGATTCCCTACCTGACCCGGGAGTAGCGAAGTGTTGACGCCCGGAAGCGCTGAGTGCCGCTGTGAGCCTCTTGGAGCCCCCTTGTGCATATCGGGACCCGGCCAAGACCGGTTGAGGGCGCCACATGCGTACTCAGGTACCGGCAAACCCCCATCACTGTCGGCGCTACCGGTAGACTGGAAGCGATCCCGCCCCAATCGTGGGGACCGTCCGGGAAAAGCTGAGCAACGCTGATCAAGGCTTACCAACGCAACATGCCGCAGCCGCTCCGGCAACCCTCCCCGAGGGGGCACCCCCAGGAGCCCGGCTCGTGCTGTGCCAGAAAGGGCGCTTCGTGGCCGATTCCGGCAACCCCAACGAGAACATCCCGTCCACCGACGCCGGCGTGAACGGGGCCGCATCCTCGAACGGTGAGGTCACGGCCTCCTACGACGCCAGCGCGATCACCGTCCTCGAGGGTCTGGACGCGGTCCGCAAGCGACCCGGCATGTACATCGGTTCCACCGGTGAGCGCGGCCTGCACCACCTCGTGTACGAGGTGGTCGACAACTCCGTCGACGAGGCGCTGGCCGGACACGCGGACACCATCGACGTGACGATCCTGGCCGACGGCGGCGTGCGCGTGGTCGACAACGGCCGCGGCATCCCGGTGGGCATCGTCCCCTCCGAGAACAAGCCGGCCCTGGAGGTCGTGCTGACCGTCCTGCACGCGGGCGGCAAGTTCGGAGGCGGCGGTTACGCGGTCTCCGGTGGTCTGCACGGCGTCGGCGTCTCCGTGGTCAACGCCCTGTCCTCGAAGGTCTCCGTCGAGGTCAGGACCGACGGCCACCGCTGGACCCAGGACTACAAGATGGGCGTTCCGACCGCCCCGCTGGCCAAGCACGAGGCCATCGAGCGGACCGGCACGTCGGTCACGTTCTGGGCCGACCCCGACATCTTCGAGACCACCGAGTACTCCTTCGAGACGCTGTCGCGGCGCTTCCAGGAGATGGCGTTCCTCAACAAGGGCCTGACGATCAGGCTCACCGACGAGCGCGAGTCGGCGAAGGCGACCTCCGGGGCGGACGAGGCGGGCGCCGACGAGAAGGACGAGGTCAAGTCCGTCACGTACCACTACGAGGGCGGCATCGTCGACTTCGTGAAGTACCTCAACTCCCGCAAGGGCGAAGTGGTGCACCCCACCGTCATCGACCTGGAGGCCGAGGACAAGGACAAGAGCCTGTCCCTCGAGGTCGCCATGCAGTGGAACGGCGGCTACAGCGAGGGCGTGTACTCCTTCGCGAACATCATCCACACCCACGAGGGCGGTACGCACGAGGAGGGCTTCCGCGCGGCCCTCACGAGCCTGATCAACAAGTACGCGCGCGACAAGAAGCTGCTGCGCGAGAAGGACGACAACCTCACGGGCGACGACATCCGCGAGGGTCTGACGGCGATCATCTCGGTCAAGCTGAGCGAGCCGCAGTTCGAGGGCCAGACCAAGACCAAGCTGGGCAACACGGAGGCGAAGACCTTCGTCCAGAGGGCCGTCTACGAGCACCTCAACGACTGGCTGGACCGCAACCCGGTCGAGGCGGCGGACATCATCCGCAAGGGCATCCAGGCGGCCACCGCGCGTGTGGCGGCCCGCAAGGCCCGCGACCTCACCCGCCGCAAGGGCCTGCTGGAGTCGGCCTCGCTGCCGGGCAAGCTCTCCGACTGCCAGTCGAACGACCCGACCAAGTGCGAGATCTTCATCGTCGAGGGCGACTCCGCCGGCGGCTCGGCCAAGTCCGGCCGCAACCCGGAGTACCAGGCGATCCTCCCGATCCGCGGCAAGATCCTCAACGTCGAGAAGGCGCGGATCGACAAGATCCTGCAGAACCAGGAGATCCAGGCGCTGATCTCCGCGTTCGGCACGGGTGTGCACGAGGACTTCGACATCGAGAAGCTCCGCTATCACAAGATCATCCTGATGGCGGACGCCGACGTCGACGGCCAGCACATCAACACCCTGCTGCTGACCTTCCTGTTCCGCTTCATGCGGCCGCTGGTCGAGGCCGGGCACGTGTTCCTGTCGCGCCCCCCGCTGTACAAGATCAAGTGGGGCCGCGAGGACGTCGAGTACGCGTACTCCGACCGTGAGCGCGACGCGCTCCTCGAGATGGGCCGCCAGCGCGGCAAGCGGGTCCGTGAGGACTCGATCCAGCGCTTCAAGGGTCTCGGCGAGATGAACGCCGAGGAACTGCGCGTGACCACCATGGACCAGGAGCACCGCGTGCTCGGCCAGGTCACCCTCGACGACGCCGCGCAGGCCGACGACCTGTTCTCGGTCCTCATGGGCGAGGACGTCGAGGCCCGCCGCCAGTTCATCCAGCGCAACGCCAAGGACGTCCGCTTCCTCGACATCTGAGTCGGTCTCAGCTGACCGCATCAGGAAGGATCCTCACCAGCAATGGCCGACGAGAACACTCCAGTCACCCCTGAAGAGGGCGGCGACCTCGTTATGCGCGTCGAGCCCGTCGGGCTCGAGACGGAGATGCAGCGCTCGTACCTCGACTACGCGATGTCCGTCATCGTCTCGCGTGCGCTGCCGGACGTCCGGGACGGTCTCAAGCCCGTCCACCGCCGCGTGCTGTACGCGATGTACGACGGCGGCTACCGCCCCGACCGCGGCTTCTACAAGTGCGCCCGCGTCGTCGGCGACGTCATGGGCAACTACCACCCGCACGGCGACTCCTCGATCTACGACGCGCTGGTCCGCCTCGCGCAGCCGTGGGCGATGCGGATGCCGCTGGTGGACTCCAACGGCAACTTCGGTTCGCCGGGCAACGACCCGGCGGCGGCCATGCGCTACACCGAGTGCAAGATGGCGCCGCTGTCGATGGAGATGGTCCGCGACATCGACGAGGAGACCGTCGACTTCACGGACAACTACGACGGCCGCTCCCAGGAGCCGACCGTCCTGCCCGCCCGCTTCCCGAACCTGCTGATCAACGGCTCGGCCGGTATCGCGGTGGGCATGGCGACGAACATCCCGTCGCACAACCTGCGCGAGGTCGCCTCCGGTGCCCAGTGGTACCTGGAGAACCCGGAGGCCTCCCACGAGGAGCTCCTCGACGCGCTGATCGAGCGGATCAAGGGCCCGGACTTCCCCACCGGCGCGCTCGTCGTCGGCCGCAAGGGCATCGAGGAGGCGTACCGCACCGGCCGCGGCTCGATCACCATGCGCGCCGTGGTCGAGGTCGAGGAGATCCAGAACCGCCAGTGCCTGGTGGTCACGGAGCTGCCGTACCAGGTCAACCCGGACAACCTCGCGCAGAAGATCGCCGACCTGGTGAAGGACGGCAAGATCGGCGGTATCGCGGACGTCCGCGACGAGACCAGCTCGCGCACCGGCCAGCGCCTGGTGATCGTCCTCAAGCGGGACGCGGTCGCCAAGGTCGTCCTGAACAACCTCTACAAGCACACCGACCTGCAGACGAACTTCGGCGCCAACATGCTGGCGCTGGTCGACGGCGTGCCGCGCACGCTGTCGCTGGACGCGTTCATCCGCCACTGGGTGACGCACCAGGTCGAGGTCGTCGTCCGCCGTACGCGGTTCCGGCTGCGCAAGGCGGAGGAGCGGGCGCACATCCTGCGCGGTCTGCTGAAGGCCCTGGACGCCATCGACGAGGTCATCGCGCTGATCCGGCGCAGTGCGACCGTCGACGTCGCGCGTGAGGGCCTGATGAGCCTGCTGGAGATCGACGAGATCCAGGCCAACGCCATCCTGGAGATGCAGCTGAGGCGACTGGCCGCCCTGGAGCGGCAGAAGATCGTCCAGGAGCACGACGAGCTCCAGGCCAAGATCAACGAGTACAACCGGATCCTCGCCTCCCCGGTCCGCCAGCGCGGGATCGTCAGCGAGGAGCTGGCGGCGATCGTCGAGAAGTTCGGCGACGACCGCAAGACGAAGCTGATCCCCTACGAGGGCGACATGTCCATCGAGGACCTGATCGCCGAGGAGGACATCGTCGTCACGGTCAGCCGCGGCGGCTACATCAAGCGGACCAAGACCGACGACTACCGCGCCCAGAAGCGCGGCGGCAAGGGCGTGCGCGGCACGAAGCTGAAGGAAGACGACATCGTCGACCACTTCTTCGTCTCCACCACGCACCACTGGCTGCTGTTCTTCACCAACAAGGGCCGGGTCTACCGGGCGAAGGCCTACGAGCTGCCGGACGCCGGCCGGGACGCGCGCGGTCAGCACGTGGCGAACCTGCTGGCCTTCCAGCCGGACGAGGCGATCGCCCAGATCCTCGCGATCCGCGACTACGAGGCGGCGCCGTACCTGGTGCTCGGCACCAAGGCGGGCCTGGTCAAGAAGACGCCTCTGAAGGATTACGATTCTCCTCGCTCCGGCGGTGTCATCGCGATCAACCTGCGTGAGCAGGAGGACGGTTCCGATGACGAACTGATCGGGGCCGAGCTGGTCTCCGCCGATGATGATCTGCTTCTGATCAGCAAGAAGGCGCAATCGATCAGGTTCACCGCCTCAGACGACACTCTGCGTCCGATGGGCCGTGCCACCTCGGGTGTCAAGGGCATGAGTTTCCGCGGTGGCGACGAACTGCTCTCGATGAATGTTGTTCGAACCGGTACGTTCGTGTTCACTGCCACCGATGGCGGGTACGCCAAGCGGACCCGTGTCGACGAGTACCGCGTCCAGGGCCGCGGCGGCCTCGGCATCAAGGCCGCCAAGATCGTGGAGGACCGCGGTTCGCTCGTGGGAGCGCTGATTGTCGAGGAGACCGACGAGATCCTCGCCATCACGCTCTCGGGCGGTGTGATTCGTACGCGAGTCAACGAGGTCAGGGAGACGGGCCGTGACACCATGGGCGTCCAACTGATCAATCTGGGGAAGCGCGATGCCGTCGTCGGTATCGCACGTAACGCCGAGGCGGGGCGCGAGGCGGAGGAAGTCGACGGCGACGTGGCCGTGGACGAGACCGCCGAGGGGGCCGCGACCAGCGGCACGGACGAGGGCGAGGTGTCCTCGGCCGAGTAGCACGAGGAGAGAGTCATCGTGAGCGGAGCCACGGGCGCCGGATCGGCCGGTACCTCCACTGGTACGGGAGCGGACGGCGGCGGCCGTGGCTCCGCCGCGCCTGCGACGGACACGCATACGACCAACCTGCAGGCGATCAAGTCGCCGGCGGCCGATGCGCACACGCCCCACACCCACGGATCCCAGGGGGGAACGGTGTCGGACACCCGAGGTCCGCAGGCCCAGCAGGCGAACGCCGCGGCCGGTCAGCAGGCGGCGGGCTCTCCGCTGCCGGGTGAGCGTCAGCAGCAGCAGCCCTCCGGGCCGTACCACCCGCCGCAGGCCTACCCGGCGGCCGAGTCCGCCTCCCAGGCGGTGCGCCGGCCGCGTACGGGCGCGCGTACCGCGCCGCGCACCCGCAAGGCCCGGCTGCGCGTGGCCAAGGCCGATCCGTGGTCGGTGATGAAGGTCAGCTTCCTGCTCTCCATCGCCCTGGGCATCTGCACGATCGTGGCGGCCGCCGTGCTGTGGATGGTCATGAACGCGATGGGTGTGTTCTCCACGGTCGGCGGGACGATCTCCGAGGCCACGGGCTCGAACGAGTCCAACGGCTTCGACCTCCAGTCCTTCCTGTCCCTCCCCCACGTGCTGATGTTCACGTCGATCATCGCCGTGATCGACGTGGTCCTGGCGACGGCCCTCGCGACCCTCGGAGCGTTCATCTACAACCTCTCCGCGGGCTTCGTCGGCGGCGTCGAGCTGACGCTGGCGGAGGACGAGTAACCGGCCGGCTGTGCCCTCCACGGCGCCTGCGGCGGTGTCGCGAAACGTCCGCTGACGCTCCTCCGACAACCGATTTTGGGACTGCCCCCCTCGTGCGCTAATCTTCAGGAGTCAGCGCGCGGGACACACACCGCAGAGCGCGGCGGGGCTATAGCTCAGTTGGTTAGAGCGCATCCCTGATAAGGATGAGGCCACAGGTTCAAATCCTGTTAGCCCCACCAGCACGAAGACCCCCGGTCCAGTAGGACTCGGGGGTCTTTTGGTGTACCTGACTCGGGAGTGTGCATGGGGCCGCGCCTCAGGAAGATCGGCGACCGTCTGGTGACCGGCGTCGCACTGGTGTGGTTCGGCCACCAGGCCCTGTACGGACAGGGAATCCAGCGGATCGTCTCCATCCTCATGCTGGTGATCGGAGCGGTGACCACTGCGGGCGCCCTGTTCGAGCGCGTCAACCCCCGGCCGAAGCGGCGCCGGTCCCGTGAACGGGATGCCGGCGGGGAGTCCGAGGCCTGAGGGGCCGGGGCGCGGACGCAGGTGAAGCTCCCCGGCCGTGGTGGCCGGGGAGCTTCGCGTTCTGCGGCTGGTGCTGTACGCGAATCGCCGTTACGTCAAGGGTGCGGGTGGAGGCGCCGGCCGGGCCGGTGCGGTCCTGTCAGCGCTGGAGGGGGATGGTCGGCCGGGCCGGTGGTTCGTCCGGGAGGCATCGGGGTTCGGCGGCGAGGGAGAAGGCGTCGGCCGGCGGGCGGTGACGGCAGCCCGGGGTCCTTCCGTGGGCCTCGGCGCGGATGCGCTGTTTCATCGTCGGTGGCAAGGACGGGGTGTGGGGCTTGGACAAGGACGTCGTCGTCTGTGCCGGAACCGGTGCGGTTCTCTTGGGCGCCGTCTCGGGCTTCGGCGCGGCCGCGGCCGCGGAGGCGGCCGTCGTGGTGATGAGTCCGAGCGCCGTGCAGAGCGCGAGGAAGGCGGTGACGATGGCGGTCCACAGCTTGATGACTTTGTGCTGGTCCATGGCCCCTCACTTTCGGGTTGGGCGATTTGCGTACTTTGCTCATCATGTGTATGAGCCCCGCGAAGTGGTGGACCGACGCCCGTGGCGCGGCGATCTTCGGATGAACACCACTCGGATGGGCGCATGAGCGGCGAAAAGGTGCGAAGGTGGGATGAGCGCACCCAAAGTAACCGTCCGTGCGGGTGCGATCACCCTCCGGTCGGAGCGGTTTCGTCCGCACCTACTGCGCTCGCGCGCACGGCAGTTGACAGCCGACGCAGGTCACCGATCGGTATCGGCCGGTGTGTATAGTCGGGCGCCAGAGGTCCCCTACGTCAAGGAAAGACGAGGTCGCGCGGTGAAGAAGCTTCTCCTGGTCGCACTGGCCGCCATCGGCGGGCTCCTCGTGTACCGCCAGATCCAGGCGGATCGCGCCGAGCAGGATCTGTGGACGGAGGCGACTGACTCCGTGCCCACGGGTTCGTGAGCACCGACATCCCGGACTGAGCAGGCCCCGACCGCCGTAGCGGTCGGGGTTTTGTGTTGTGGGGCCCCGGTTCGGGTGGGTGCGCTCTCGTGTTGCGGGGTCGCGGAGGGTGAGGTAGGCGTCGCTTCCTGGGACCGTTGTCGCGTGTGCGCCCGGGGAACGCACGGATGGCGCAGCGGCCCCCGGGGAATGATGGGCGACGTCCGGAGGGACGGAACGCGAGGGGTGGCGCGGGATGGTTCGGCGTGGGGCGGGACGGCAGGCGACGGCAGGGCGCTCACGGCGTGATCGGCGCGGCCGACGCCTCTCGCACAACCTCGCCGCGCGCCTGGCCGTGACCGTGGCGGCCCTGTGCCTCGCGGCGGCCGGCCCCGGGCCGAGCGCCCTCGCGGCCGGTGAGCCGGACCCGTACGCCTTCACCGACGGTGCCCGGTCCGTGGCCGGAGCCACGAGCACCACGGACGCCGTACGCCTTGAGCCGGGCCGCACCTACAGGAGTTCCCTGCCGGGCAGCGGCAGGCTCTACTACCGCCTCGACCTGGACGCCACCTCCACCGCCTACGTCTCCGCCACGGCGGTGCCCGGAGCCGGCACCGCGGTCGCGGCCACCGACGGCCTCAGGATCTCGGTGCAGGACGACCGCGGCGCCTCCTGCTCCGCGCAGACCGCCCGCTTCGGCCCGAGCCGCAGCCCGCATCCCGTCGCCGCGTGGGGCGCGCGTGAGGTCTCCTCCGGGCGCCCCCTGTGCCAGGGTGCCGGGTCGTACTACGTCCTCGTCGAACGCCTAGGCGCCAAGGGATCCTCGTCCGACACCTGGCCCCTGGAGCTCGCTGTCGCCTCGGAGCCGCCGTTGAAAGACGCCGGGGCCACGAGCGCGCCCGAGTCCTGGAACTCCGCCTCGCCCGAGCCGGTCACCGGCCAGGCGGCCGAACGGGCCGGCGGCGCCGGGTTCGCCGCGGCGAGCACGGTCGGGCAGGGCGTGTGGCGCACCCGGATCCGCCCCGGCCAGACCCTCTTCTACAAGGTCCCCGTCGACTGGGGACAGCAGTTGAACGCCGGCGTCGAGCTGGGCAGTTCCAGCGGCGGCAGCGGCTATGTGAACGGCGCGCTGACCCTGTCGCTCTACAACCCGGTGCGCGGATACGTCGAGGAGGCGTACGCCGGTTACAGCGGCCGGCAGGCGTCCGCCGCCCTCGCACCCGTGCCGCCCGTCACCCACGCCAACCGCCGCGGCTTCGCCGCCCAGGTCAAGGGGATGCGGTTCGCCGGACTCCACTACCTGGTCGTGCACCTCGCCGCCCAGACCGCCGACTCCTTCGGAGAGGGGCCCTACGGCCTGCTCCTGCGTGTACGGGTGGACGGCACGGCGCAGCCGGGTCCGGACTACGCGGGCCGGTCCGAACCCGGGCAGCTCTTCGAGGTCACCGCCCACGACCGGGTCGCGGCGACCCCGGCCGGGGCGGCGGACGACTCCGCGGCGCTCCGGGCGCTCGCCGTCGGCGGGATCGGCGCGGGAACGGTCCTGCTGACCGTCCTCGGGGTGTGGACCGTGGTCGCCCGGCGCAGGGCCGAAGTCCTGTAGGGCGGCGGGAGGGGCGCGGGGGCCGCGATCGCCGGGGGCGGGCTGGGATCGGCTCGTGGCGCGCCCTACAGACGGCTCAGGGCCCAGAAGCCGACGGTGTAGCAGGCCAGCGCGAGGAGCAGCAGCGGGACCGCCACCGTCGCGGGCGGGCCGGGGCGGCGGGGCCGTCCGGCGCGGTGGCGTGAGACCCCCCGCGCCGGAGCGGGAACCTGCGGGGACTGGGCGGTGTAGGAAGCGGTGGAGGCATCGGCGCGCTGCCGCGGATCGGGGGAGGGCAGCGCGTGGGTGGGGTCGTGAGGGGAGACGTGGGCCGCGGGTCGGGGCGCGGACTGGAACGGGGGTCGGGCCGCGGGTTCGAGGGGCACGTCGCCGGACGAGGGGTCGGACGAGGGCGGGGCGGCCGGTGCCGGGGGGACGGTCTGCGGGGGCATGGTTCGCGGGGGCGCGGCGTGGGAGGGAACAGCCTGCGGGGGAGCGCCCATAGGCGGTGGGACCTCAGCCGACGGGGTGGCGGTCAGGGGCGGTGGCAGGTGGAAGCTGCCGGTGTCGGACATGGTGGAGGGCTGGGGCGGCTCCGACGGCGAACCGCCGCCGTCCGTGCTCGGCGCCGGCCCGGTCCCCTCCCGGGGATCGAGACGCGGGTCCGGCACGCTCCCGGTACCGGAAGCGGTGCCGGCACCGGATGCCACGGAACCGCCGTTGCCGGAAGCGCCGGCCCCGGCACCGGGAATCCCGGAACCGCCGACCGCGCCGACCGCGCCGGAACCGCCGGAACCGCCGACCGCGCCGGAACCGGTGGAACCGCCGACCGCGCCGGCTGAACCGACGGCACCGGCCGCACCAGCGGAACCGGCGGGACCGGCTGAACCGGCTGAACCGGCGGGACCGGCTGAACGGGTGGGATTGGCCACACCGGCCACACCGGCCGAGCCAGCCCCACCGGACGCCCCCGTCCGACCGACCGTCACCCCAGGGCTCCGGGTGAGCGGGCCCTCGGGGCCGAATCCCGGTGGCAGGGTGCCGAGTTGGTCGAAGATCTCGATCAGCTCGTCGTCGGGGCCCGGCTCCGGCAGAAGCTCGGCGCACGCGGCGAGAGCCTTGCGCGCACCCGTCGCGGTACGGAACCTGGCCTGCGGATCGGGTTGCAGCAGGGTCGCCACGACCTGCCACAGCGGCTCGGGAACACCCTTGGGCGCACCGGGAGTTCCGTGCTCGGCGAAATACTCCACGAGTGCTCTGGCGTCCGGCTTGGCGCCCTGGAGCAGGTAGAGGGCGACCAGACCGGTGGCGAACAGGTCGGCGGGGAAGTCGGGTTCGGCGCCCATCATCTGCTCGGGAGCGAGGTAACCCGGTGTCCCCACCACCAGGTTGGTCTCCGTCAGCCGCGGTTCGCCCAGCCGCATCGCGATGCCGAAGTCCGACAGCCGCAGCCTGGGACGGCCGGTACCGGTGGCTTCCAGCAGGATGTTGGCGGGCTTGATGTCACGGTGCACGACACCTTCCGCGTGCACCGCCGCGAGGCCCGACAGCAACTGGTCGAGCAGGGTGCGGACGAATGCCGGGGGCAGTGGGCCGTAGTCCCCGACCAGGTGGACCAGGGAGCCGCCGGCCACCAGGTCCATGGTGAACAGGACCTGGTCGTCGTCGGCGGCCCAGCTGGCCGGCGCGAGCACGTGGGGGTGGTCGATCCGCAGCGCCTGCTCCCGTACGAAGCGCAGCAGGGAGTGCGCGTCGCGCTGTTGGAGGACCTTGGCGGCCACGTACCGGCGACGGCGGTGGTCCCAGGCCCGCCACACCGCGCCGACTCCACCGCGCCCGACCGGGTCGGCCAGTTCGTACCGGCCGGCGAAGACCTCACCCATGGCTGTGCGTCGCTCCTCCCCCTGAGGCTGTCCCCCCTCGCATCCCCCTCGGCACGCGACCCGACGCGCGATACGGCCCCCGCGGTGTCAGTTCTGGTGGGACTGGTAGTGCGTGACCGCGTCCGAGGTGCGGCCGGCGCCGTACACGCGGAGGAACTCCGCCAGTTCGGGGTGGCTGGGGGCGAGGGTGTTCGCGGCGTCGATGATGTCACCGGCCGCCGCGACCGAGCGGAGCAGCGACTGGATCTCGCGGACCACCCGCTTGACCGTCGGTGCCCCCGAAGTGTTCGACGTGTGCGTGGTGTTGCTGAGCACCGAGCCGCCCTGCGACCGCTTGATCTCCTCCATGCGCTCGGTCGCCTCGGCCGCGCTGACGCTGCCGTCCGCCACCTGGGCCGCCAGTTCCTGGAGAAGTTGAACGCGTTGGACGACCGCGGGATTGCCGATCTTGGCGCGCTGGCCGCTCATCAGCTGCGACAGCATCGGGGCGGACAGTCCCAGGACCCCCGCCAGCCGGGCCTGGTTGAGCCCGAGGTCGTCTATCAGCTTGCGGAAGAGCGCCCCCAACGGCTCCCCGTACCAGTTCCGCTGCAGTTCCCGCGCTTTTGCGGTGGCTTCCTGCTGTGCGGCGTCCATTGCGTCTCCCCATCGCTTCCCCAAGTACCGCGGTTCGCTGTAGCGAACCACGCGGAGCATCTTACGGAGAGTGGTCGGCCGCGGGGAGCCCCAATCTTTTTGCGAGATCCGGGGGGTGACCCGGTACTCTGGTCTGCGGCACCCGACCGGTGGACGGATCCTCCGGCCGGATGCTGTCTTCCGGGGCCTTAGCTCAGTTGGTAGAGCGCTGTCTTTGCATGGCAGATGTCAGGGGTTCGACTCCCCTAGGCTCCACCAGTGAAATGCCCTCTGATCTGCGGAAACGCGGTATCAGGGGGCATTCTTCATGCGTGCGCGGGGCCCGCGCGCGGCGACGGCTACGCCGGGAGTTCCTCCACGTAGCGCTTCGCGAAGAGGAGCGAGACGTACGGGTAGGTCCGCCGTACCGCCTTGATGGCGGCGACGTAGCCCTGCTCCTCGCGCACCCGCTGGATCTTCTCCTCGTCGACCTGGCCCCGGAATCCCTCGAAGGAGCCGTAGCGCTCCCAGAAGGCCTTCTCGCGCTTCTTCGAGGCCCGCTCGCCGGCGACCGCCAACGCCACCGTGACGCCGATGGCGACGGTTCCGGTGATTCCGTCGAGCATGTGCCCCCCTCGAACCTTGTCGGTGCCCGGACGACCTCAACCTACCCGCTCGTAGGACCGGGAACCGTGTGAACGCGTCAAAAAGCCCGCCCGACCAGCGGAGACACCGGTCAGGCGGGCTCTTTCGTCTCCGGGGGCGGCCCGGCCCTACTCGTCGCGGTCCGACGTCTCCTCGTCCTCCTTCGCCTGGACCTCGGGGTCCAGCACGGACTGGCCGGTGCCGTCCACGGACGTCAGCCGGCCCGACTCGGGCACCTCCGTAGCGGCGGGCGGTTCCACCAGCCAGTCGGGGTTGGCCTGCTTGTCCCACCACTTCCAGGCGGCGAAGGCACCGCCGGCGAGCGCGCCCGCCAGCGCCAGCAGCTTCACCACGCGCCCGGCCCGCGCACGCCGCTGCTGCGTGCGGGCCAGCTTCTGGATCTTCCGGGCCGGGACCTGACCGCGCAGCGCCACCAGTGCGGCGGCTCCGCGCGCGGCGGCCTCGTCCGCGACCGGCGCCGCAGCGGCCATCGCCTGCTCGATCCGCGGCCGGGAGTACTCGGCGGCCTGACGGGCGGCCCGGCGCGTCCGCTCGGCGGCTTCCTGGGCGGCCTGGTCGACCTTCGGCGGCACATGGGCCATGGCCTGGGTGCGGGCCTGCTCCATCCGGGGTGCGACATGGGCGCCGTACTGGACGCGGGCCTGGTCGGCGGCCAGCGTCACCTTCGGCGCGAGCCGTACGCGTGCCTCGTGCGCGTAGTGCGCGGCCCTTTCCCTGGCTGTGTCGGCGTAGGGCGCCACCACTTCCGCGGCGTGCAGCACGCTGTCCTTCGCCGAGCCGGTCGCGGCGCGCACGCTGTCGATGCGGGTCACGGGTTCCTCCTCCTCGGTGGCGTACGGTAATTCGACTTTCCACCCTTTTACGGATCATGCCTGCCGACGGGCCCGGTGGCATGTGCGACCGGGCATCCGGGTCACGGGTGACGCCCGTGGGCGCCGCGCCGGCCCCGCCGGCCGGAAGTCCGCCGGGAAGGCGGGCACGTGCGGCAGGGGCCGAATCGACAGGGGACGAAATCGACAGGGATGAATGCGGCGCAAAAGGAGCTTGTCGTCGACAATGCCACGGATCGGCGCGCCGCGCTCCCGCCCGGAAGGACTCGCCCGGTTCTCCGCAACCGAATCGACGGATCTCCCCCCGGAACAGGGCGCCGGGCGACGCAGGGCGCGGGCCGTGCGAGGATCGGGGAGTCACAGGAAGACAACGGAAGGCAGATCGTGGCTGAGCAGCTCTACGCCACCCTGAAGACCAACCACGGCGACATCGAGGTCCGGCTCCTGCCGAACCACGCTCCCGAGACGGTCCGGAACTTTGTCGAACTCGCCACGGGCGAGCGTGAGTGGACCCACCCCGCCACCGGCGAGAAGTCCAGGGCGAAGCTCTACGACGGCACGGTCTTCCACCGGGTGATCAGCGGTTTCATGATCCAGGGCGGTGACCCGCTGGGCAACGGCACCGGCGGTCCCGGATACCAGTTCAAGGACGAGTTCCACCCGGACCTCGCCTTCGACAAGCCCTACCTGCTGGCCATGGCCAACGCGGGTCCGGGCACCAACGGCTCGCAGTTCTTCATCACGGTCGCCCCGACGTCGTGGCTGAACCGCAAGCACACCATCTTCGGCGAGGTCACCGACCCGGCCAGCCAGAAGGTCATCGACTCCGTCGCCTCCGCGCAGACCAACCCGCGCACCGACCGCCCGCTCAAGGACGTCGTCATCGAGTCGGTCGTCGTCGAGACCCGCGAAGGCTGAGTCAAGGGCTCGTCCCGACAGCCCCGCGAGGGAACCAAACGCCCCGCTTGTCCGTAAGGATGGGCGGGGCGGTGCGTTGCCCACGAGCAGCCGCGGCCGTGCTTCGCGGAGGACGAGCCGGGCAGCAGGACAGCAGGACGAGCAGGACGAATCGAGGGGAGCCCCATGGACCAGGCACCAGGCAGCCCGACGGGCCCGGCGGGCCAGGACCCGGCGGACCAGGGGCCGCCGGACGCCCACAGCCTGCCGGCCTGCTACCGCCATCCGGGTCGCGAGACCGGCATTCGCTGCGTCCGCTGCGACCGGGCGATCTGCCCCGAGTGCATGGTCGACGCCGCCGTGGGCTTCCAGTGCCCGGACTGCGTCCGAGGCGGCTCCGGCACCGGCCACCCGCCCGCCGCGTCGCGGCCCCGCACGCTGGCCGGCGGCACCATGACCGCCGACCCCCGGCTGCTCACCAAGATCCTCATCGGGATCAACGTCGCGGTGTTCGTCGCGGTCAACGTCGACTCCTCGCTCCTGGGGGACCTGGTCCTGATCGGCGCCTGGCCGCCGGCGCCCTTCACCGCCACCTCGGGTGTCGCGGACGGCGAGTGGTACCGCCTGGTGACCTCGATGTTCACGCACCAGGAGATCTGGCACATCGGCTTCAACATGCTGAGCCTGTGGTGGCTGGGCGGCCCCCTGGAGGCGGCCCTGGGCCGGCTGCGCTATCTGGCGCTGTACTTCGTCTCCGGGCTCGCGGGCGGAGCGCTGACCTACCTGCTCGCCTCGCCCAGCCAGGCCTCGCTCGGCGCCTCGGGGGCCATCTTCGGCCTGTTCGGCGCCACCGCGGTGCTGATGCGCCGGCTCAACTACGACATGCGGCCGATCATCGCCCTGCTGGTGATCAACCTGATCTTCACCTTCAGCTGGAGCGGCATCGCCTGGCAGGCGCACATCGGCGGTCTGGTCGCCGGTGTGGCGGTCGGGTACGCGATGGTGCACGCCCCGCGCGAGCGGCGGGACCTGGTGCAGTACGGCACGTGCGCGCTGGTGCTGGCGGTCGTCGTCGTGTTGACGGTGCTCAGAACGATTCAGCTCACCTGAGAGCGCCCGTTGTCCACAGCCGGTGTCGGATCTTGTGCATAGCGTGCGGGAATGGGTGCGCCCCCTGCCGATGACCTGTGTTGTTGCAGGTCAGGCAGGGGGCGTGCGCGCTCTGGAGGAGCGGTGTGACAGTCGTACCGGTGTCAACGGCAGACGGGTTATCCACAGATCATCAGCGTTTTCCCCAGGCTGCATGTGGAAATTTTCCCTGGCCTGTGGATAACTCAGCGGATAGTCGTGGGCAGAGCTGCGTTCACCGGGAGGACGACGTCACTTCCACTGCGTGGAGACGGCGAACCCGGCGGCGATGAAACCGAAGCCCACGACGATGTTCACGTTGCCGAGGGCCTCGATGGGCAGTGAGCCGTCGGTCACGTAGAAGACGACGATCCAGGCCAGTCCGACGAGGAACAGCGCCAGCATGACGGGCGCGACCCAGCCGCGGCCCTCCAGCTTGATGGTCGCCGCCTGCTTGGCGGGCGGCGGCGTGTAGTCGGCCTTCTTGCGGATACGTGACTTCGGCACGAGGGTCTCTCCTGTCGATGCGCTGGTGGCCGCGCAGGGAACTGGGCTGGCTCCGGAGCAGCGTACAAGGGCACACTGAGCACTCCCCCGGACGTCCGTTAGCGTAGTGCTTCCGCGGCGCCGAAGGAGATAAGGGTACGTTGACCAATTCCGCCGACTTCTCGGGGACGGGTGCCGGCCCGGCCCGCACGCGCCGCCCGAGACCCGTGCGGATCATGACCGTGGCCGTCTTCGCCCTCGCCGGGCTGATCTTCTTCACCAGCTTCAACACGGCCAAGGGCACCAACATCCGCACGGACACGTCCCTGCTGAAGCTGTCCGACCTCGTCCAGGAACGCAGCCGGAAGAACAAGGAGCTCGACGAGTCCAACGCCGCCCTGCGCGACGACATCGAGTCCCTCGCCGCGCGCGACGACGGCGGCAAGCCCCAGGACGGCAGGCTGACCGGCCTGGAGAGCAGCGCGGGCACGCGGAAGCTCACGGGCAGGGCGATCACGGTCACGCTCAACGACGCCCCGCCCGACGCCACCGCGAAGCTCCCCGGCTACCCCGAGCCGCAGCCCGACTACCTGGTGATCCACCAGCAGGACCTCCAGGCCGTGGTCAACGCGCTGTGGAACGGCGGCGCCCAGGGCATCAAGGTGATGGACCAGCGGCTGATCTCCACCAGCGCGGTGCGCTGCGTGGGCAACACGCTGATCCTCCAGGGCCGCGTCTACTCGCCGCCGTACAGCATCACGGCCGTCGGCGACCCGGCGAAGCTCCAGAAGGCGCTCGCGGACTCCCCGGCGATCCAGAACTACATGGTGTACGTCAACGTCTACGGCCTGGGCTGGAAGGTCACCGACGACGGAACGGCGACCCTGCCCGGCTACTCGGGCACGGTGGACCTGCACTACGCGAAGCCCGTGCAGTAGTCGTACTGGTGAACGGAACGGCCCGGTTCGCGTATCGGATCGACAAAGGGCCGTGCAAAACCGTGTCCGCGCTCGTTGAGGTGATCGACGCTGTTGCCACGTACGTCCGGGCACAGGCGGTTTCCGCACGGCTCACGGAGGCCGGGAAACCTCGGGCGCCGCGCCGTTAGTCTGGTGGCGTACGGCGTGAGTCTGGTGCCGTGGGAGACGGAAGGGACGGCATGTACGGCTGGATCTGGCGGCATCTGCCGGGGAACGCGTGGGTGAAGGCGCTGATCTCACTGGTGCTCGTCCTGGCCGTGGTCTACGCCCTGTTCCAGTACGTCTTCCCGTGGGCCGAACCGCTGCTTCCCTTCAACGATGTGACGGTGGACAACCAGTGAGTGCGCGGATTCTCGTCGTCGACAACTACGACAGCTTCGTCTTCAACCTGGTCCAGTACCTGTACCAGCTGGGGGCCGAGTGCGAGGTGCTGCGCAACGACGAGGTGTCGACGGCGTACGCGCATGGGGGCACCTCCCGCTCGAGCGCAGCCGAGAGCGGGGGAGGCTTCGACGGCGTGCTGCTCTCGCCGGGTCCGGGCACGCCCGAGCAGGCCGGCGTCTGCGTGGAGATGGTCCGGCACTGCGCCGCGACCGGTGTCCCCGTCTTCGGTGTGTGCCTGGGGATGCAGTCGATGCAGGTGGCCTACGGCGGCGTGGTGGACCGAGCGCCCGAGCTGCTGCACGGCAAGACCTCGCTGGTGGAGCACGAGGGCACGGGCGTCTTCGCGGGACTGCCCTCCCCCTTCACGGCGACCCGCTACCACTCCCTGGCCGCCGAGCCGGCGACCGTGCCCGACGAGCTGGTGGTCACGGCGCGCACGCACGACGGCATCATCATGGGCCTGCGGCACCGTGAACTCCCCGTCGAGGGCGTGCAGTTCCATCCCGAGTCGGTGCTGACCGAGCACGGGCACCGGATGCTGGCCAACTGGCTGGCGGAGTGCGGCGACGAGGAGGCCGTGGCGAGGTCGGCGGGGCTCGCCCCGGTGGTGGGCAGGGCCACGGCGTGACCGCGCTGCGCCCCGAGCGCGAGACGGACACCTCGTACGGGCAGCAGTCGTACGGGGCGCCGGACGCGTTCGAGGAGTGGTACGGCGTCGGGGCGCAGGGCGCGCCCCAGGACCCCTATGCCGCGTCCTACGGGCAGCCGGGGGCGGCGCCCCAGCAGAACGCGCGGAACACGGCCCCGCAGGGCGCGGCGGAGGTGCCGTACGGGTCCTCGGGCCACGCTACGGCGTATCCGCCTCCCGCCGACGACGAGACAATGGCGCTGCGGATCCCGGAACCGCCGCCTGGCGCGTCTTCCGCCACTCAGGCCCCCTCGCCCTCACCGGGCGGGCGCGCGGCCCGCAGAAAGGCCTCCAGGCGCCGTCACGGCCGTCGTGGGGCGACGGGCGGACCGCAGCCGGAGGAGGAGAGCCCGCCGGACTCGTCGGCGCCGCTGTCCCGGATGGAGGCGCGGCGGCAGGCGAGGGCGCGCAGGGCGAGCCCGGCCGTGATCGCCAGCCGGGTCGTCGGCGAGCTGTTCATCAGCACCGGCGTCGTGATGCTCCTCTTCGTCACCTACCAGTTGTGGTGGACGAACGTCCGGGCGCACGCGCAGGCGGGCAGCGAGGCGCACCAGCTCCAGGACGACTGGGCGAGCGGCAAGCGCAGCCCCGGGACGTTCGAGCCGGGGCAGGGCTTCGCCCTCCTGCACATCCCGAAGCTGGACGTGGTGGTGCCCGTCGCGGAGGGGACCAGCAAGGCGAACGTGCTGGACAAGGGCATGGTCGGGCACTACGGCAAGGGCGATCTCAACACGGCGATGCCGGACGCGAAGACGGGCAACTTCGGGCTGGCGGGCCACCGCAACACGCACGGTGAGCCGTTCCGGTACATCAACAAGCTCTCGCCGGGCGACGCGATCGTCGTGGAGACGCAGGACACGTACTTCGTCTACAAGATGGCGTCGATCCTGCCGGTGACCTCCCCGGCCAACATCAGCGTCCTCGATCCCGTTCCGCAGGGGTCGGGCTTCACCGGGCCCGGCCGTTACATCACGCTGACCACCTGCACCCCGGAGTTCACCAGCAAGTACCGGATGATCGTCTGGGGCAAGATGGTCGAGGAACGGCCGCGCAGCAAGGGCAAGCCGGATGCGCTCGTCAGTTAAAGGGCGGATGAACAGTGGCAGCGACCACGGACGACACGGCAGGGCACACCGACGGCCGCGAAGGGCACGGTGACGGGTCGGGCGCCGGCCGCGGGCGCCGCCGGGGGACCGGCCCGCTGGCCTTCGCCGTCAGCGTCTTCGGTGAGCTCCTGATCACGGCGGGGCTGGTCCTCGGCCTGTTCGTCGTCTACTCCCTGTGGTGGACGAACGTCCTGGCGGACCGCAAGGCCGACCGGGAGGGCGGCAAGGTCCGCGACGAGTGGGCCCAGTCCGCGCCCGGCGGGCCCGGAGCGCTGGACACCAAGGACGGGATCGGCTTCCTGCACGTGCCGTCCATGCACAACGGAGAGGTCCTGGTCGAGAAGGGCACGTCGACGGAGGTGCTCAACGACGGGGTGGCCGGCTACTACGTGGACCCCGTCAAGGCGACCCTTCCGACGTCCGGCAGGGCCGGCAACTTCACCCTCGCCGCGCACCGGGACGGTCACGGCGCGAAGTTCCACAACATCGACAAGGTGCGGGTGGGCGATCCGGTCGTCTTCGAGACCAAGGACGAGTGGTACGTCTACAAGGTCTACGACATCCTCCCGGAGACCTCCAAGTACAACGTCCGGGTCCTGTCCTCGGTCCCCGAGGAGTCGGGCGTCAAGAAGCCCGGCCACTACATCACCCTGACGACCTGCACGCCGGTGTACACCTCCCGCTACCGCTACGTGGTCTGGGGCGAGCTGGTCCGCACGGAGAAGGTCGACGCCCAGCGGACCCCGCCGGCGGAACTGCGCTGAGCCGACCCGGGTACGACGGAGCCCCGGCCCCCCTTGTCGGAGGGGAGCCGGGGCTCTGAGCGTCGGTGATCAGCCGCCGAAGAAGCCGCCGTTGCCTCTGTTGTTGCCTCCGTTACCGAAGGTGGTCAGCGTGATCTGGGTGTTGCCGGGGTCGTCGACCTCTTGGCCTTCGCCCGGATCCTGTTTGAAGACCACCGCGTTGTCGTCCTGGTTGCTGCCATCGGCGAACTGGACGTTGGTGAAGCCCTCTGCCGCGAGCATCTGCCTGGCTTCCGCCACCGTACGGCCGCGGACGTTGGGCACCCGCTTCTTCTGCTGCTGAAGCCTGCCGATCTGGATGTTGACGCTCGATCCCTTGTCGACCTGCTGGCCGATGGGCGGGACCGTCTGGACGACCTTGCCGTCCTGGTTGGGGTCCTCGGTCGGCACCTCACTGCATGTGCTGTTCAGGTTGCTGCCCTGAAGCAGCTGCTGGGCCTCCTGGCAGGTCTTGCCCGAGACGTCCGGAACCGCGACCTGCCTCTTCTCCGTGGCGACCGTGAGCGTGACGGTGGAGCCCTTCTCCACCTTCGTGTCGCCCTTGACGTCCTGGTCGATGACGACATCGGGATCCTGGTCCGACTCCTGGGTCTTCTTGTCGACCTTGAGGCCCAGATCCTCCAACTGGGACTGCGCCGCCTCGAAGCTCAGGCCGCGGACACTGGGAACCGTCACCTTCGGTGCCCCGGTCGACAGCACCAGTTTGACCGTTTCGCCCTTCTTCATGTCCTCACCGGACTTGAGGTCCTGCGAGCAGACCTTGCCCTTGGGCTGGTCGTCGCAGGTGTCCTGGGTGAAGGCCACTTCGATGCTGGCGTTCCTGGCCGACTCCCGGGCCTCGTTCTTCGTCTGGCCGACGAAGTTGGGCACCGGCACCTTGTCGTTGCTGGCGTTGTTGCCACTGAAGGCGTACATGCCGATGAAGATCGCGCCGACGAGGACCAGGAGGCCGGCGACGATCAGCATGATCGTCGAGGTGTTGGACTTCTTCTGACGGCGCCGGTCGGGGCGGTCGTCGTAGCCGTAGCCGCCGTCGTCCGGGTTCATGGGCGGCAGCATCGTCGTCGCGCCCGCGGCTCCGGCGTCGGAGCGCAGGGCGGTGGTCGGCTGGTCGTCGGGGTAGCCGCCGTAGCCGACCGCGCCCATGGCGGCCGTGGCCGCGACCGGCTGGCCGTCGAGGCAGGCCTCGATGTCGGCGCGCATCTCGTCGGCGGACTGGTAGCGGTAGTCGGGGTCCTTGACCAGCGCCCGCATCACGATCGCGTCCATCTCGGGCGTGATCTCGGGGTCGAAGACGCTCGGCGGCTGCGGCTCCTCGCGGACGTGCTGGTAGGCCACCGCGACCGGGGAGTCGCCCACGAAGGGCGGGCGGACCGTCAGCAGCTCGTAGAGCAGGCAACCCGTCGAGTAAAGGTCCGAGCGCGCGTCGACCTGCTCGCCTTTGGCCTGCTCGGGAGAGAGGTACTGGGCGGTGCCGATGACGGCCGCGGTCTGGGTCATGGTCATGCCGGAGTCGCCCATGGCGCGGGCGATGCCGAAGTCCATGACCTTGACCTGACCGTTGCGGGTCAGCATGACGTTGGCCGGCTTGATGTCGCGGTGGACGATGCCGCTGCGGTGGGCGTACTCCAGGCCCTGGAGGATGCCGATGGTCATCTCCATGGACCGCTCCGGCAGCAGCTTGCGGCCGCTGTGCAGCAGTTCACGGAGCGTGGAGCCGTCGACGTACTCCATCACGATGTACGGGATCGAGACCCCGTCGATGTAGTCCTCGCCCGTGTCGTAGACCGCGACGATCGCGGGATGGTTGAGCGAGGCGGCCGACTGGGCCTCCCGGCGGAACCGGGCCTGGAAGGAAGGGTCGCGCGCCAGGTCGGCGCGGAGCGTCTTCACCGCCACGGTGCGTCCCAGCCGGGTGTCATGCGCGAGGTACACCTCCGCCATGCCACCACGGCCGAGCACATGGCCCAGCTCGTACCGGCCGCCGAGGCGACGCGGCTCTTCCATAGCTACCTACCAGCCCTCTCCGTCGGTCCCGACCGGCACCCTTGTGCCGCCGGAGGCTGCTGTCCGGGCCTACCGTACCCGGCTCGCTCTGTGTGACCTGGCCAAGCCCGTCACCCGATACAGGACCGGTATCGCAACGTGCACCGATGTGAAGGGGACGTGACAGGGCTCACTGCCTGGCGCTGATGACCGCCTCCATGACGTCCTTCGCGATGGGCGCCGCAAGGCCGCCACCGGAGATGTCGTCGCGGTTGGCGTTGTTGTCCTCGACCACCACGGCCACGGCGACCGGCGAGCTGCCGTCGGCGAGCTTGGCGTAGGAGATGAACCAGGCGTACGGCTTCTCGCTGTTGTCGACGCCGTGCTGGGCGGTACCGGTCTTGCCGCCCACCGTGACGCCGTTGATCTTCGCGTTCTGGCCCGTGCCGTCCTTGACGACGGTCTCCATCATCGACTGGAGGATCTGGGCGTTCTGCGAGCTGAGCGGCCGGCTCAGTTCCTGCGGCTCCGTCTGCTCCAGGGTGTCCACGTTGGGCGACTGCAGCTTGTCGACCATGTACGGCTTCATCAGCTTGCCGTCGTTGGCGACGGCGGAGGCGACCATGGCCATCTGGAGCGGGGTGGCGGCGGTGTTGAACTGGCCGATGGAGGACAGGGCCGTCTGCGACGCGTTCATGTCGTCGGAGAACACCGAGGCGTTGCTGCGCACCGGCGTGAACTGCTCGCTGTCGAAGCCGAACTTCTTCGCCTCCTCGAGCATCTTGTCGTTGCCGAGGTCCGCGCCGATCTTGCCGAAGACGGTGTTGCAGGACACCCGCAGCGCCGTGCGCATGGTGGCGTTCTCGCAGGGGATGTTGCCCTCGTTCTGCAGCGGCGTCGTCGTGCCCGGCATGATCCACGGCAGCGGCGAGTTGGTGGCCTCGTCCGCCGACTTGTACAGGCCGTTCTCCAGCGCGGCGGCCGCGGTGACCACCTTGAAGGTGGAGCCCGGCGGGTAGGTCTCGCGCAGTGCCCGGTTCAGCATCGGGTCGTTGGGGTCGGCCGTCTTCTGGAGCTTGTTCCAGGCCTCGGCGTCCTTGTTGGAGCTGCCGGCGAACGACGACGGGTCGTAGGACGGGTAGGACGCCAGGGCGAGGATCTTGCCGGTGGCGGGGTCCAGGGCCACCGCGGCGCCCTTGCCGCCGACCTTCTTCAGGCCGTCGTAGGCGGCCTTCTGCGCGGCCGCGTTGAGCGTGGTGACCACGTTGCCGCCCTGTTTGGGCTTGCCGGTGATCATGTCCAGGGTGTTGCGGAAGAACAGCCGGTCGTCGTTGCCGGTGAGGATGCCGTCCTCGACGCTCTCCAGCTTGTCGGCGCCGTAGGACTGCGAGGCGAAGCCGGTGACGGGCGCCCACATGGGGCCGTTCTTGTACGTGCGCTTGTACTTGAGGTCGTTGAGCCCGTTGCTCTTGGTCTCGACCGACCCGGTGATCGGGTTGCCGCCGACGATGATGTCCCCGCGCGGGGTGGCGTAACGGGCGATGGTGACGCGGCGGTTGTGCTTGTCGTTCTTGAGGGTGTCCGCCTTGACGTACTGGATCCAGTTGTCACGGATGAGCAGGGTGAGGACGAGGAGACCGCAGAAGATCGCGATTCGGCGCAGGGGCTTGTTCACGGGCGGACCACCTGGGTCATCTCGGCGTCGGGGTTGGAGGCGGGCGCGGGTGCCGGTCTGCGGGCGGTGTCGCTGATCCGGATCAGGATGCCGATCAGGGCCCAGTTGGCGAGGACGGAGGAACCGCCGTACGCCAGGAAGGGCATCGTCATACCGGTCAGCGGGATGAGGCCCATCACACCGCCGGCCACGACGAAGACCTGGAGCGCGAAGGCGCCGGACAGGCCGACGGCGAGCAGCTTGCCGAAGGGGTCGCGGGCGGCCAGCGCGGTGCGCACGCCGCGTTCCACGATCAGGGCGTAGATCAGCAGGATGGCCATGAGGCCGGCCAGGCCCAGCTCCTCGCCGAAGGTGGCGAGGATGAAGTCGGAGTTGGCGGCGAACTTGATGAGGTCGGAGTGGCCCTGGCCGAGGCCGGAGCCGAGGGTGCCGCCGGAACCGAACGCCCAGAGCGCTTCCATGGACTGCTCGGAGTGGCCGCCGACGCCCTTCTGGCTGAGCGCGTACTCCTTCATCGGGTTGAGCCAGGCCTGGACGCGCTGCTGGACGTGCGGTTCGAAGCTGGCCACGCCGACGGCGCCGACGGCGGACATCAGCAGACCGAAGACGATCCAGCTGGTCCGCTCGGTGGCGACGTACAGCATGACGACGAACATGCCGAAGAACAGCAGCGAGGTGCCGAGGTCGGTCTCGAAGACCAGGATGAGGATCGACATCACCCAGACGACCAGGATGGGTCCGAGGTCACGGCCGCGGGGCAGGTACAGGCCCATGAAACGGCGGCTGGCCAGGGCGAGCGCGTCCCGCTTCACCATCAGGTAACCGGCGAAGAAGATGGCGAGCACGATCTTGGCGAACTCACCGGGCTGGATGGAGAATCCGGCGACCGAGATCCAGATCTTGGCGCCGTAGATGTTGGCGCCGAGGCCCGGTACGAGCGGCAGCAGCAGCAGGATCAGCGCGCCGACCATGGAGATGTAGGTGTAGCGCTGAAGGGCGCGGTGGTCCTTGAGGAAGATCATCACGACCACGAACAGGGCGATGCCCAGCGCCGTGTACAGCAGCTGCCGCGGCGCGGCCGTTCCCGCCTGGTCGATGGCCTGGAGCAGTTTCGACTGGTCCAGGCGCCAGATGACGACCAGTCCGAGCCCGTTCAGCAGCGTGGCCAGCGGCAGCAGCAGCGGGTCCGCGTACGGGGCGAACTTGCGGACGACGAGGTGCGCGACACCGGCCAGCAGACCGAGGCCCAGGCCGTAGCTGAGCAGGCCCGCGGGCACCTGGCTGTTGATGGCCAGGCCCACGTTGGCGTAGGCGAACACCGGGATGACGACGGCGAAGACCAGCAGCGCGAGCTCGGTGTTGCGGCGGCTGGGCGCGCCGATCGCGCCGATCGTGGACGTGTGGTGCGTCGACGGGTTGGTAGTGCTGCTCATCGTGTGACAGGGCCTCTCACGGCTTGCCTACTGCTTACCGCACAGCGAGACGACCTTCTGCTCTTCCTCCGAGAGAGTGGGGCCGGGGCTGGGAGTGGACGCGGTGGCGGACGTGGACGGGGAGGACGGGGACTTGGTCGTCGACGGGTTCGGCGCCGGCGTCGCCTTGGACGTGAAGGCGGTGCGGGTGGTTCCCGTGGTGCCGCCCGCCTGGCCCTCCTCCGCCTTGGCGCCGTTCTTGTCCTCGGCGGTGCGGCGCTGGGCCTGCTTCTTGCACGCGGAGGCCTGCACGGACAGCTCGTCGACCTTCTTCTGGGCGTTGGCCAGACCGCCCGCGGTGATCGTCGCTCTGACCTGCTGCTGCTGGTAGGGCGGCAGGTACTTGAGTTCGATCTCGGGGTGGTCGGTGTGGATCTTCGACAGCTTCAGCCACGCCAGGTCCTGGCTGATGCCCCGGTACAGGGCGACGTGCTCCTCGTTGGCGCCGACGAAGTACTGCGTCTGCGTCCAGCGGTAACCGCCGTAGAGGCCGCCGCCGAGGACCGCGAGCGTGAGCACGCTGTAGAAGGAGCGCTTGAGCCATCTGCGGCTCTTGCGCGGCTTGACGAAGTCGTCCTCGCCGTAGTCGCCCGCGGGGGCGTAGCCGGCGGTGTCGCCGCCGGATCCGGGCGGGCCGAACTCGCCGCCACCGCCGCCCTGTCCGGGCACCTGGCGGCCGAGGCCCGAGGCGCGTCCGGCGGGGGTCTGCATGATGCCGTTGTCGTGCAGGTGGTTCTGGTTCTCGGCGACCGCGCCGACCACGACCGGGGTGTCGGAGAGCTGCCCGGCGAGGGTGTCGCCGGTGTCCAGGTCGAGGACGTCGGCGACGATCACGGTGATGTTGTCGGGGCCGCCGCCGCGCAACGCGAACTGGATCAGTTCCTGCACGGTCTCCTGCGGGCCCTGGTAGCCGGCGAGGGTCTCCTCCATCGTCTGGTGGGAGACGACGCCGCTGAGGCCGTCGGAGCAGATCAGGTAGCGGTCACCGGCGCGCACCTCGCGGATGGACAGGTCGGGTTCGACGTGTTCGCCGCTGCCGAGGGCGCGCATGAGCAGCGCGCGCTGCGGGTGAGTGGTGGCCTCCTCCTCGGTGATGCGTCCCTCGTCGACGAGGCGCTGCACCCAGGTGTGGTCCTGCGTGATCTGGGTCAGCACGCCGTCGCGCAGGAGGTAGGCGCGCGAGTCGCCCACGTGCACCAGGCCGAGGCGCTGACCGGTCCACAGCAGGGCGGTGAGCGTGGTGCCCATGCCCTCCAGCTGCGGGTCCTCCTCGACCATGGCGCGCAGCTGGTCGTTGGCGCGCCGCACGGCGGTGCCGAGCGAGGTGAGGATGTCGGAGCCGGGGATGTCGTCGTCGAGGGCGACGATGGTGGAGATCACCTCGGAGGAGGCGACCTCGCCGGCGGCCTGGCCGCCCATTCCGTCGGCGATCGCGAGCAGCCGCGGTCCGGCGTAGCCGGAATCCTCGTTGCCCTCGCGGATCATGCCTTTGTGCGATCCGGCGGCGAAGCGCAGTGACAGACTCATGCGCACCTCGCCCGTCGGCTCCGGGTACATCCGCACGGTGCCCACCCTCCGGTCGGGAGCGCGCCGGGGCCCGGGGTGCCGGCCGCCGTTGCGTGCTCGCTCCGCTCGCTCATTAGTCGTATTACTTCCGCAGCTCGATGACGGTCTTGCCGATGCGGATCGGCGCGCCCAGCGGGATCGGTGTGGGGGTCGTCAGCCGGGTCCGGTCCAGGTATGTGCCGTTGGTGGATCCGAGGTCCTCGACGATCCACTGGCCGCCCTGGTCCGGGTAGATCCTGGCATGGCGGCTGGAGGCGTAGTCGTCGTCCAGCACGATCGTGGAGTCGTGCGCGCGGCCCAGGCTGATGGTCTGGCCCTGCAGCGCGACGGTGGTGCCGGTGAGGATGCCCTCGGTCACCACGAGTTTGCTGGGGGCGTTGCGACGCTGGCGGCCACCGCCCTGCTGACCGCGCTGCTGCGGCGGCGCCGCGGCCTGGCGCGCGGCCTGCTGCGGCCGGGCGGTCTCCCTGCGGGACCCCCGCTGGGTGACGCGCGTACCGAACAGGTCGCTGCGGATGACCTGCACGGCCACGATCACGAACAGCCACAGTACGGCCAGGAAACCCAGCCGCATGACCGTGAGGGTCAGCTCTGACATTGCCCCCGCTTCACCCTTCGGCTTGCCGGTAAATGATGGTGGTGCTGCCCACGACGATCCGCGAGCCGTCGCGGAGCGTAGCGCGGGTGGTGTGCTGCCCGTCCACCACGATGCCGTTGGTGGACCCGAGATCCTGGATCGTCGAGGGCGTTCCGGTCCGGATCTCGCAGTGCCGGCGGGAGACGCCGGGGTCGTCGATCCGCACGTCGGCCTCGGTGCTGCGGCCGAGCACGAGTGTCGGGCGGGAGATCTGGTGGCGGCTGCCGTTGATCTCGATCCAGTAGCGGGTGTGGCCGCCGGCCGCCGGGGCGGGCGCGGGGCGCTGGGCGGCCGGCGGGTAGCCGTAGCCGCCGGGGCGGGCGCCGGGCGGCGGCGCGGCCGGCATGGGGGGCGCCGCCGAGGGGCCCGCGGCGGGCGGGTAGCCGTATCCGCCGGGGGCGGCGGGACGGCCGGCCGGGCCGGCCGAGGGGGCCTGGGGCGCCTGCTGGCTGCTGGAGGAGGCGAGCGTGCGGCTGCGCACCCGGTACAGACCGGTGTCCAGGTCCTCGGCCTTCTCCAGGTGGACCTTGATCGGCCCCATGAAGGTGTAGCGCTGCTGCTTGGCGTAGTCGCGCACCATGCCGGCGAGCTCGTCGCCGAGCTGGCCGGAGTAGGGGCTCAGACGCTCGAAGTCGGGGGCGCTGAGCTCCACGATGAAGTCATTGGGTACGACGGTGCGGTCGCGGTTCCAGATCGTCGCGTTGTTGTCGCACTCGCGCTGGAGCGCACCCGCGATCTCCACGGGCTGGACCTCGGACTTGAAGACCTTGGCGAAGGTGCCGTTGACCAGACCTTCGAGACGCTGCTCGAACTTCTTCAGGACTCCCATGGGGCACCTCCTCCGTAGTTGCCGTCGCTGCGGGTCTTGCGGTCGTGCTGCGTATTGCTTGCCTGGTACTGCTTACTGATCGTATCCACGCGCCGGTGAATCGGCTGGTTCCCCCTGTCGGCCCTGTCGGCGGGTGTCGACGCCTGTCGCGTGCCCGGTGTCGCTCGGTACTTCTGCCCAGGATCGTAGAGGGGGTCGCAGACCAGTGTCCCGCACCCGGCGGCCGACCTTGCCCGGCTCCTGGGCAGACGGGTGTGACCGGTACGAGGTTGATACGTGAACGCGCGTCCCTCGATACGGAACGGGACTCTGTCCGGGTGGCGCCGTCCGGGGCCGGCGGGCCGCGTGGCGGGCGGGCCGGCCACGGCCGTTGCCGTGCGCCTGCCCTGGGGAAAGGGATGTGAATCCGCCGTCCGGGGCGTGCTAATGTTCTGCATGTCGGAAGGCGCCGGGCCCCCAGGGGAACGGAGCCGGAGGACACACCCAATGCGCGGGTGGCGGAATAGGCAGACGCGCTGGATTCAGGTTCCAGTGCCCGCAAGGGCGTGGGGGTTCAACTCCCCCCTCGCGCACCATGAGATACCGATGAACGGGTCTCCGCCAGTGACGGAAGTCACGGTGGGGCCCGTTTTTCGTTGTGCCGACGGATGTGAGGGAGCGCACACGTCGACCGGGTCCCGGCGCGTGAGGTATCTCACGTGATGGACCAGGGGTGTGCGAGGGTCGGGCGGCGCGGCCGTCGTGGCGGTGGGCCCGGGCGCGGCGCGCGGGGCACTAGTCTGGTCGGGTGACGACCCCGGAAGCTGAGCAGGGTGACGTCGCCGGGGCGGACCGGGCGACGTCCGAGGGCGCTTCGGCGCGGCCCGAGGAGCGGTTGGAGCGGGCCGTGCGGGCCGCCGAACAGGCGCTCATCGAGTTCGAGATCGCGGTGGAGACCTTCCGAGTGGAGGTCGAGAACTTCGCCCGGCTGCACGAGCAGAGACTCGGACCGCTCTACGCCCGGCTGGAGGAGCTGAAGGTACTCGCGGCCGAGGCCAGGGCCGCGCGCAGCGGTGACCCCGAGGACCTGCGCAAGGCGCAGGAGGCGCGGGCCGATCTGCAGCCGATCCCCGGGGTGGACGAGCTGCTGAACGGCTGGATGGACTCCGACGGGCTGTATCCGGAGGGCGTCGCGATGCTCACCGATCTGCCCGTGCGGCCCCCGCAGAAGGTGCGCCCCAGCGAGGAGGCCCGCCGGCTGTACCGCGAACTGGCCCGCAAGGCCCACCCGGACCTGGTGCAGGACGACGGCGAGCGCCAGCGGCGCGAGGACTTCCTCACCCGGGTCAACGCCGCCTACGCGCGTGGCGCCGAGGACGAGCTGCGGGAGCTGGGCGCGGAGTGGGAGGCCGGGCCGAAGCCCAAGGAGCGGCCGCCGAGCCGCAGCGAGGAGCTCTACGCCCGCCTCGAATGGCTCGCCCAGCGCAAGGAAGTGCTCACGCTGGTCGCCAAGGGCCTGGAGGACGGCGCGATCGCCGGGATGCTCCGGCTGGCCCCCGACGACCCGGACCGTCTCCTCGACGAGGTCGCCGAGCAGCTGCGCAAGGAGATCGCGGAGCGGGAGGCGGAGCTCGCCGGGCTGATGGGCCAGGAGTGACCCGTGTCACTCGTGCGTGACCGGGTGCCGGGTCCGTGCCGGATCCCTCCGGCGGGCTTCGGGTAGCGTCGCGGTATGCATTTCGGAGCTGGTGTGCCCACGGTCGGCGTTCAGGACCTCGAGGACGGCGACTTCCTGCTGGACGTCCGCGAGGACGACGAGTGGCGGGCGGGTCACGCCGAGGGGGCGCTGCACATCCCTCTGAGCGAGTTCGTGGCCCGGTACGGCGAACTGACCGAGGCGGCGCCCCAGGACGGGCGGGTCAATGTGATCTGCCGCTCCGGCGGGCGGTCGGCGCAGGTCGCGATGTACCTCGTCCAGCAGGGAGTTGACGCGGTGAACGTCGACGGCGGCATGCAGGTGTGGGCCGCCTCGGGCCGTCCCGTGGTGACCGACGAGGGGCAGCCCGGCCAGGTGGTGTGACCCCTTGACCACCCGGGGCCCGCGAGCCCGATGAATCCAGGGGTGCCTGACGGAGCGTCGGACACCGGGGGACGGGCGGACGTGCGTGAGAGCCCGGTACGCCCCGGGGGTGTGCCCGGAGGGCGGCCCTGAGTACCGTTCCGCTACGGCGCCGGGAAGCGGTGCGCGCGGCGGTACGGCGCCCCGCGGCCGGGCGGCGGCCGCGGGACGGACCGGGAGCGGAAACGGGGCGGGATGAACGCGCACGACGACGACTCGACCGCCTCACGCGCCCCCAGCGACCTGGACGCCCCCCACCCGGACGAGGCCTCCCGGTCGGCGGCCGGCTCCGTCGACGACTCAAGGGACGGTCCGCTGGCCCCCGAGGGCCTGCCTCGCCCGCGCGAGGGCTCCCGGTCCACGGGCGGCCCCGTCGACGACCCAACCGGCGGCCTGACGGCCACCGACGGCCGACCTCGCGCGGACGAGGCTTCCCGGCCTGCAGCCGGCTCCGGCGCCGACTCAATGGATGGCCTGACGGCCACCGACCGCGCACCTTGCTCGGACGAGGCCTCCCGGCCCACGGACGGGCCCATCGACGAGCCAGCGGATGGCCTGACGGCCCCCGACGGTCCACCTTGCCCGGACGAGGCCTCCCGGCCCGCTGCAGGCCCCGCCGACGACCCAACGGACGGCCTGACGGCCGCCGACGGCCAACCTCGTACGGACACGGCCTCTCGGTCCACGGACGGGCTCGCCGACAACCCAACCGGCGGCCCACCGGCCGCTGACGGGTCGGACGGCAGCGATCGGGGCGGCCAAGCCGCCAACGGGCCGGGCGAGGGCGTCGTGGGTGTCGTCGGTCAGGCCGGGAGCGCGCCGGCTGCCGGGCCCATACCCCCGGTTGCCGATCCCGCCCCCGGCGGCCCGGCGGCGCCTCCCTCCGGGGTGGCCGCGTTGGCTGTGCCGTATCAGGTGGGTGCGGTGGTGGCGCTCGTGGTGGTCGCTGTCGCGGTGTGCGTGCATCTCGGGATGGTGTTTCTGCACGTCACGCCGTCGAACACGGTGAACAGGCAGCACGCCGAGGCCGTCGACGGGTGGATCTACCCGGAGTTCGAGCAGAACTGGAAGCTGTTCGCGCCGAACCCGCTGCAGCAGAACGTCGCCGTCCAGGTGCGCGCCGAGGTCGGAACGGCGGACGGCGGTACCCGTACCACCGGCTGGTACGACCTGTCGGCCGAGGACGGCCGGGCCATCGACGGCAACCTGCTGCCCAGCCACACCCAGCAGAACCAGCTGCGCCGCGCCTGGGACTTCTACGGCGCCGCCCACGACGCCGACAACCGGCCGGTGGGCCTGCGCGGCGCCCTGGCCGAGCAGTACCTGCGCCGCATCGTGGTGCTGCGCCTGGAACGCGGTGGCGCGGCCGACGCGGGCGGCGTCCTCGAACGCGTCCAGGTCCGCAGCCGTACCAGCAACGTGCCCCCGCCCCCGTGGAGCAGCGAGAAGACGACGGGCAAGCCGGCCTACCGCACGCTGCCCTGGTGGACGGTGCCGGCCGGCGAGGCCCGGGGAGGCGTGCGGTGAACCGTCTCACGCTCGCGTTCTCGCGCGGGATCGCCCGGGTCACCGAGGCGGCCCTCGGCCCCTACCAGAGCGCCGTCATACGCATCGGCTTCGCACTGACCTGGCTGCTGTTCCTGCTGCGGGAGTTCCCCCACCGCCATCAGCTCTACGGCCCCGACGGCCCGTGGAGCTGGAACCTGGCGCAGCAACTGGCCTCGGACAACGGCGCTTTCACGGCCCTGCTGTGGTTCCGCGGGAACCTCTGGTTCGAGACCTGCTACGCGCTGGCCGTGCTGGCGAGCCTGCTGTTCGCCCTGGGCTGGCGCACCCGAACGACCTCCGTGGTCTTCATGGTCGGCGTGCTCTCCCTGCAGAACCGCAGCGTCTTCGTGGGCGACGGCGGCGACAACGTGCTGCACCTGATGTCGCTGTACCTGGTGTTCACCCGCTGCGGCCAGGTCTGGTCGCTGGACGCCCGCCGGGCCGAGCGGGTACGGGAGGCACACGCGCGCGGGGAGCGGGTGCCCGACCGGACCGGCCCCGTCCTGTGGGGTGTGCTGGGGCTGTTCCTCGCCGTGGTCACCGCGGCGGGCCGGGTACAGGGCGAGGCGTTCGTGCCCGTCGTGCTCTGGACGGTGTGGCTGGGCCTGGCCCTGTGGTGGGCGGCAGGGCGGTGGGCGCGCTCGGCGCAGCCGCGGATGCTGCTCGACGTCGTCGCCCGCGTCGTCCACAACGGCGCCCTGCTCGTGATCATGGCGGAGGCCTGCCTGATCTACGCCACGGCCGGCTGGTACAAGATCCAGGGCTCGCGCTGGCAGGACGGCACCGCCGTCTACTACCCGCTCCACCTGGACTACTTCTCGCCCTGGCCGGCCCTGGCCGGTCTGCTGTCCGCCAGCGGCACACTGGTGATGCTGGTGACCTACGGGACGGTGATGGCGCAGGTCGCCTTCCCGTTCACGCTGTTCAACCGACGGGTGAAGAACGTCCTGCTGGCGGTCATGATGACCGAGCACGCCGCGATCGCGGTGGTGCTGGGGCTGCCGTTCTTCTCGCTGGCGATGATCGCGGCGGACGCGGTGTTCCTGCCGACGCCGTTCCTGCGCCGCCTGGGCGCACTGGCGGCACGCGCGCGTACGCGACCGCGGCGGGACGGGGACCGGCCCCCGGTGCCGGACCCGCGCTCCCCGGAGGAGGCCGGGCCCGCCCGCGTAGGCTTCCCGGCATGAGCGATCCCGTACGCGCCTGGCACCGGCTGGCCGGCGGCTCCGTGCTGCTCGACGGCTTCCACGCCCTCAAGCACGCCCTGCGCTTCGGGGCCGAGGTGCCGGTGGCCGTCACCGCCGACCGGAGTGCGGCGCTCGCCCTCGCCGCCGAGCTGGCGCCGGACGTGCGGGACACGCTGGACGGCCTGCTGAGCGAGGTGCCGCGGGAGACGTACGCCTCCCTGGTGCCGCGCCCGCATCCCACCGCCGTGGCGGCCCTCGCGGTACGGCCGTCGCGCGAGGCCAACCTGCGCACGCTGGCGCACGCGCCGCGCAGCGCGCCGGTCGTCGTCCTGGACCAGCCGCGCAACCTGGGCAACGCGGGGGCGGTGATCCGTCTGGCCGCCGGTTTCGGGGCGACCGGAGTGGTCACCACGGGCATCCTGGACCCCTGGCACCCGACCGTGGTGCGCGGCGGGGCGGGGCTGCACTTCGCGACCGCGGTGGAGCGGCTGGACGTCGACGAGCTCCCGCGCGGGCCGCTGTTCGCGCTCGACCCGGAGGGCGAGGACATCCGGGGTGTGAAGCTGCCCGACGACGCCGTGCTCGCCTTCGGCTCCGAGCGCAGCGGACTGTCCGCCGCACTGCGCTCGCGCACCGACCACCTGCTGGCGCTGCCGATGCGCCCCCAGGTCTCCAGCTACAACCTCGCCACCAGTGTGGCGATGACGCTGTACCACTGGAGCGCCACCGGGGGCGCACCCGCGTCCTGAGCGGGACCGGGGCCTGGCCTCTCTACGCCTCCCGACGGACCTCCACCACGCGGAAGCGGTTGGCGACGAACGCGCCGTCCGTGAGGGCCGCGTTGGCCGCCGGGTTGCCGCCGGAGCCGTGGAAGTCGGAGAAGGCGGCGGTCTGGTTGACGTACACCCCGCCGGTGAGGTTCAGCGACAGCTGGGCGGCCTCCTCCAGGCACACCTCCCGCACCGCCTCCTCGACCTCCTCGTCGGTCGTGTACGCGCCCACCGTCATCGCGCCCTTGTCGCGGATCGTGCGGCGCAGCAGCTCCACCGCGTCGGCGGCCGAGTCGACGGCGACGGCGAAGGAGACGGGGCCGAAGCACTCGTTCATGTAGGCGGCCTCGGCGTCCGGCTTGGAGCCGTCCAGCTTCACGATCACCGGCGAGCGGACGACCGCGCCGGGGAAGTCCGGGTTGGTGATCTCGCGGGAGGCGAGGGCGACCTCGCCGAGGCCCGCGGCGGCCTCCAGACGGGCCTTGACGTCCGGGTTGACGATCGCGCCGAGCAGCGCGTTGGCGCGTGCGTCGTCGCCGAGGAGGCCGTCCACCGCCTTGGCGAGGTCGGCGGTCACCTCGTCGAAGGTCTTGTGGCCCTGGTCGGTGCGGATGCCCTCTCGGGGGATCAGCAGGTTCTGCGGGGTGGTGCACATCTGGCCGCTGTACAGGGACAGCGAGAAGGCCAGGTTGGCGAGCATCCCCTTGTAGTCGCCGGCGGACTCCACGAGCACCGTGTTGACGCCGGCCTTCTCGGTGTAGACCTGCGCCTGGCGGGCGTTGGCCTCCAGCCAGTCGCCGAAGGACGTCGAGCCCGTGTAGTCGATGATCCTGATCTCGGGGCGGGTGGCGAGCGTCTTGGCGATGCCCTCGCCGGGCCGCTCGGCGGTCAGCGCGATCAGGTTCGGGTCGAAGCCGGCCTCGGCGAGCACCTCGCGGGCGGTCTTCACCGTCAGCGCGAGCGGCAGCACCGCGCGCGGGTGCGGCTTGACCAGGACCGCGTTGCCGGTGGCGAGGGAGGCGAACAGGCCCGGGAAGCCGTTCCAGGTGGGGAAGGTGTTGCAGCCGATGACCAGCGCGATGCCGCGCGGGACGGCGGTGAACTGCTTGGTGAGGGCGAGCGGGTCGCGCTTGCCCTGCGGCTTGGTCCACTCGGCGGTGTCGGGGGTGCGCACCTGCTCCACGTACGCGTAGGCCACCGCCTCCAGGCCGCGGTCCTGGGCGTGCGGGCCGCCCGCCTGGAGCGCCATCATGAAGGCCTGGCCGGAGGTGTGCATGACCGCGTGCGCGAACTCGTGCGTCCGGTCGCTGATCCGCTTGAGGATCTCCAGGCACACCATGGCGCGCGCCTCCGCGCCCGCGTCCCGCCATGCCCGCTGGCCGGCCTTCATGGCGGGCAGCAGCACGTCGATGTCCGCGTGCGGGTAGCTCACGCCCAGCTCGATGCCGTACGGCGAGACCTCTCCGCCCACCCAGTCGTCCGTGCCGGGCTGGCCGAGGTCGAGGCGGGTGTTCAGGACGGCGTCGAAGGCGGCCTTGCCGGCGGCCGCGTCGAGGCTGCCGTTGTCCCCGTAGGCCTTGGGGTGCTCGGGGTGGGGCGACCAGTACGCGCGGGTGCGGATCGCCTCCAGCGCCTGGTCCAGGGTGGGCCGATGCCTGGCGATCAGGTCGTGTGCGGTCAGTTCGGCGGCCATGCGGGACCAACTCCTCGTCTCAAGAGCTCGTCGTCGAGCCCGTGATCTGGCATCTCCATGGTCACGGCCATGGGCAGGGACAGGCGGTCAGAGTTAGAGTAACCGAACGATCGGTCGGTACAAGGGGTCCGCCGCATCCGTGAACGGCGCCGTGCGGGAGGATCGCGCACATGACAGCACTCGACCTCAGCAGTCCCGTGGCCGTCGTCGGCACCGGCACCATGGGCCAGGGCATAGCCCAGGTCGCGCTGGTCGCGGGCCACACCGTACGCCTGTACGACGCCGTGCCCGGGCGGGCCAGGGAGGCGGCCGCCGCGATCGGCACCCGGCTCGACCGGCTCGTCGAGAAGGACCGGCTGACCGGGGCCGAACGGGATGCCGCCCGCGCCCGGCTCCTGGCCGCCGACGATCTCACGGAACTCGCCGACTGCGCGCTGGTCGTCGAGGCCGTCCTGGAGCGGCTCGACGTCAAGCAGGAGCTGCTGAAGGAGCTGGAGGGCGTCGTCGGCGACGACTGCCTGCTCGCCACCAACACCTCCTCCCTGTCGGTGACGGCCGTCGGCGGCGCGCTGCGCGTCCCGGGCCGCCTCGTGGGCCTGCACTTCTTCAACCCGGCCCCGCTGATGCCGCTGGTCGAGGTGGTCTCCGGGTACGCCACCGACGTCACGTCGGCCACGCGCGCGTACGAGACGGCCCGCGCCTGGGGCAAGACCCCCGTGGCCTGCGCGGACACCCCCGGCTTCATCGTCAACCGGATCGCCCGGCCCTTCTACGCCGAGGCCTTCGCGGTGTACGAGTCCCAGGGCGCCGACCCCGCCACCATCGACGCCGTCCTGCGCGAGTCGGGCGGCTTCCGGATGGGCGCCTTCGAACTGACCGACCTCATCGGGCAGGACGTCAACGAGTCCGTCACCCACTCGGTGTGGCGGTCGTTCTTCCAGGACGTGCGCTTCACGCCGTCGCTCGCCCAGCGCCGCCTGGTCGAGTCCGGCCGGCTCGGCAGGAAGAGCGGCCGGGGCTGGTACGACCACCGCGACGGCGCCGAGCGCCCCGAGCCGCACACCGCGGAGCCGGAGGCGGCGCCCGCCCACGTGGTCGCCGAGGGGGACCTCGGGCCCGCCTCGGAGCTGCTCGCGATGATCCGGGAGGCGGGCATCCAGGTCCGCGAGGAGGACGAGGACCACGGCACCCGCCTGGTGCTGCCGGGCGGCGGCCAGCTCGTGCTCGCCGACGGGCAGACCTCCGTGGAGTTCAAGGACGTCGTCTACTTCGACCTCGCCCTCGACTACCGCAGGGCCACCCGGATCGCCCTGTCCGCCTCCCAGGACACCTCCCCGAGGACCGTCGCCGAGGCCATCGGCCTGTTCCAGGCGCTCGGCAAGAAGGTCAGCGTCATCGGGGACGTCCCCGGCATGATCGTCGCCCGCACGGTCGCCCGGATCGTCGACCTGGCGCACGACGCCGTCGCCAAGGGCGTGGCCACCGAGGAGGACGTCGACACCGCGATGCGCCTGGGCGTCAACTACCCGCTCGGACCCTTCGAGTGGAGCCGCAGACTCGGCGGCACCTGGGCCTGCTCCGTGCTGGACAACCTGCAGGAGTGCGAGCCGTCCGGCCGCTACGCGCCGTCGCTCGCGCTGTATCGCCACGCCTACGCCACCGACAAGCGGGAGGGCACCCCATGACCACCGCCAGGCGCGACACGTACACCCCGGAGACACTGCTGTCCGTGGCCGTCCGGGTCTTCAACGAGCGCGGCTACGACGGCACCTCCATGGAGCACCTGTCCAGGGCGGCCGGCATCTCCAAGTCGTCGATCTACCACCACGTCGCCGGCAAGGAGGAACTGCTGCGCCGGGCGGTCAGCCGGGCGCTGGACGAGCTGTTCGGCATCCTCGACGAGGAGCACGCGTGCGCGGGGCGCGCCGCCGAGCGCCTGGAGTACGTGGTGCGGCGCATGGTCGAGGTGCTCATCGGCGAACTGCCCTACGTGACGCTGCTGCTGCGCGTGCGCGGCAACACCGAGACCGAGCGCTGGGCGCTGGAGCGGCGCCGCGACTTCGACCACCGGGTGGCCGATCTGCTGAGGGCGGCGGCCGAGGAGGGGGACGTGCGCGCCGACGTGGAGGTGCGGCTGGCGACCCGGCTCGTCTTCGGGATGATCAACTCGATCGTGGAGTGGTACCGGCCCGACGGGCGTGGCATGTCGGAGCGCGAGGTCGCCGACGCGGTGACGCGGCTGGTGTTCTCGGGGCTGCGCAAGGACTGATCCCGCGCCGGCCTCACCCCTGAGGCTCCAGGTCCTCCTCCTCGAACACCAGCAGCGTGCGCGTGCTCAGCACCTCGGGGATGGCCTGGAGCCGGGTGAGGACCAGTTCCCGCAGCGCCCGGTTGTCCGGGGTGTGCACGAGCAGCAGCACGTCGAAGTCGCCGCCGACCAGTGCGATGTGGTGGGCGCCGGGGAGCTGCCTGAGCTGCTCGCGCACGGTGCGCCAGGTGTTCTGGACGATCTTCAGCGTGATGTACGCGGACGTGCCGTGTCCCGCGCGTTCGTGGTCGACGCGGGCGCCGAAGCCGCGGATGACGCCGTCCTCGATGAGCCGGTTGATCCGGGCGTAGGCGTTGGCGCGCGAGACGTGGACCCGTTCGGCGACGGACCGTATGGACGCGCGCCCGTCCGTCTGGAGCATGCGCAGGATGTCCTGGTCGATCGCGTCCAGCGGGCGCGGCGGCGGTACGGCGCCGTTCCTGTTCTCGGCGGTCTCGGCGTTCTCGGCCATTTGTTCAGGTGCCATGTCCCCCCGCCTTTCCGTTGTGGACGTAGTGCGTACATCTCAGGCTGTGGAGAACCGATTGTCCACAGCCTGGGCCCGCCTGTAGCCAAAATGTGCCGGCGACCGAACAATCGGTAGGTGGGGCGTGTCACACCCGACGCGCCCTTCGTAGCCGCTCCCACGAGGAGGTGCCGTCATGACGGTCATGGAGCAGCGGGGCGCGTACCGGCCTTCGCCGCCGCCCGCCTGGCAGCCCCGTACCGACCCCGCGCCGCTGCTGCCCGACGCGGAGCCCTACCGCGTCCTGGGGACGGAGGCGGCCGCGAAGGCCGATCCGGAGCTGCTGCGGCGGCTGTACGCGCAGCTGGTCCTGGGTCGCCGTTACAACACGCAGGCCACCGCCCTGACCAAGCAGGGCCGCCTGGCGGTCTACCCCTCCAGCACCGGCCAGGAGGCCTGCGAGGTCGCCGCCGCGCTCGCCCTGGAGGAGCGCGACTGGCTCTTCCCGAGCTACCGCGACACGCTCGCCGTCGTGGCCCGCGGTGTGGACCCCGTCGAGGCCCTGACGCTGCTGCGCGGCGACTGGCACACCGGCTACGACCCCTACGAGCACCGGGTGGCCCCGCTGTCCACGCCGCTCGCCACCCAGCTTCCGCACGCCGTCGGCCTCGCCCACGCCGCCCGTCTCAAGGGCGACGACGTGGTCGCGCTGGCGATGATCGGCGACGGCGGCACCAGCGAGGGCGACTTCCACGAGGCGTTGAACTTCGCCGCCGTCTGGCAGGCACCCGTCATCTTCCTCGTGCAGAACAACGGCTTCGCGATCTCCGTCCCGCTCGCCAAGCAGACCGCGGCACCGTCCCTGGCCCACAAGGCCGTCGGGTACGGCATGCCGGGCCGCCTGGTCGACGGCAACGACGCCGCGGCCGTGCACGAGGTGCTCGCCGACGCCGTGCGGAACGCGCGCGCGGGAGGCGGACCCACCCTGATCGAGGCGGTGACCTACCGCATCGACGCCCACACCAACGCCGACGACGCCACCCGCTACCGCGGCGACGCCGAGGTCGAGGCCTGGCGCGAGCACGACCCGGTCCAGCTCCTCGAGCGGGAGCTGACCGGGCGCGGCCTGCTCGACGAGGACGGTGTCAGCGCCGCCCGCGAGGACGCCGAGGCGATGGCCGCGCGGCTGCGTGAGCGCATGAACCAGGACGCGCCGCTCGACCCCATGGACCTGTTCGCCCACGTGTACGCGGAGCCGACCCCGCAGCTGCGCGAGCAGCGCGACCAGCTGGTCGCCGAGCTCCAGGCCGAATCGCAGGAAGGTACGGCCCGATGACCACCGTCGCGCTCAAGCCGGCCACCATGGCCCAGGCCCTCACGCGCGCGCTGCGCGACGCGATGGCCGCCGACCCCTCCGTGCACGTCATGGGTGAGGACGTCGGCACCCTCGGCGGTGTCTTCCGCATCACCGACGGCCTCGCCAAGGAGTTCGGCGAGGACCGCTGCACGGACACCCCGCTGGCCGAGGCCGGCATCCTCGGCGCCGCCGTCGGCATGGCCATGTACGGGCTGCGCCCGGTGGTCGAGATGCAGTTCGACGCCTTCGCCTACCCGGCGTTCGAGCAACTGGCCAGCCATGTCGCCAAGATGCGCAACCGCACCCGCGGCCGGATGCCCCTGCCGATCACCATCCGCATCCCCTACGGCGGCGGCATCGGCGGGGTGGAGCACCACAGCGACTCCTCCGAGGCGTACTACATGGCGACTCCGGGGCTCCATGTCGTCATGCCCGCGACCGTCGCCGACGCCTACGGGCTGCTGCGGGCCTCCATCGCGTCCGACGACCCGGTCGTCTTCCTGGAGCCCAAGCGGCTGTACTGGTCGAAGGACAACTGGAACCCGGACGACCCGCAGACCGTCGAGCCGGTGGGCCGCGCGGTGGTGCGGCGCACCGGCAGGAGCGCCACGCTGATCACGTACGGCCCCTCCGTGCCCGTCTGCCTCGAAGCCGCCGAGGCGGCGCGGGCCGAGGGCTGGGATCTTGAGGTCGTCGACCTGCGCTCGCTGGTGCCGTTCGACGACGAGACGGTGTGCGCGTCGGTGCGGCGCACCGGACGCGCGGTCGTCGTGCACGAGTCGGGCGGGTTCGGCGGCCCGGGCGGGGAGATCGCGGCCCGGGTCACGGAGCGCTGCTTCCACCACCTGGAGGCGCCGGTGCTGCGTGTGGCCGGATTCGACCTCCCCTACCCGCCGCCGATGCTGGAGCGGCACCACCTGCCCGGCGTCGACCGGATCCTGGACGCCGTGGCGCGTCTGCAGTGGGAGGCGGAGAGCTGATGGCACAGGTGCTGGAGTTCAGGCTCCCCGACCTCGGCGAGGGGCTCACCGAGGCGGAGGTCGTCCGCTGGCTGGTCGAGGTGGGCGACGTGGTCGCCATCGACCAGCCGGTCGTGGAGGTCGAGACGGCCAAGGCGATGGTCGAGGTGCCCTGCCCCTACGCCGGCGTGGTCACCGCCCGCTTCGGCGAGGAGGGCGCGGAACTGCCCGTGGGCGCGCCCCTGCTGACGGTCGCGGTCGGGGAGCAGGACGCCGCTGAGACCGGTGGCGACACCGAGGGCTCCGGCAACGTCCTGGTCGGGTACGGCACGGGTGCGCCTCCGGCGCGCCGCCGCAGGGTGCGCCCTGCACCGATGACGCAGGGCTCGCGCCCGGGTACGAGCGGCGCCGCGGCGCCTTCGGCGCCCGCGGCACCGGCCGCCAACGGGACGGCGCGTACGACGGGCGCCCCGGCGACCCCGGTGGCTCGGGCCGCCGTGGTGGCGGAGCGGCCCGCCGACGGTCCGGTCCCCGTGATCTCGCCGCTCGTGCGCCGCCTGGCGCGGGAGAACGGCGTGGACCTGCGGCAGTTGTCGGGCTCCGGGCCCGAGGGGCTGATCCTGCGCGCCGACGTCGAGGACGTGCTCAGGGCCGGCGCGGCAGGCGGCAGGACCGCCGACGCGGCGACTGCTCCCGCGCCCGCGACCGGGCCGGCGCAGGGTTCCGGCACCCGTGTTCCGCTCAAGGGAGTGCGCGGCGCCGTCGCCGACAAGCTCTCCCGCAGCCGTCGCGAGATCCCGGACGCGACCTGCTGGGTGGACGCCGACGCGACGGAGCTGATGCGCGCCCGGACCGCCATGAACGCCGCCGGGGGACAGAAGATCTCCCTGCTCGCGCTGCTGGCCCGGATCTGCACGGCCGCCCTCGCCCGCTACCCCGAGCTCAACTCGCGGGTGGACCTGGAGGCCAAGGAGATCGTCCGGCTGGACGCCGTGCACCTGGGCTTCGCCGCGCAGACCGAACGCGGACTCGTCGTCCCGGTCGTGCGGGACGCGCACACGCGTGACGCGGAGTCGCTGACCGCCGAGTTCGCCCGGCTGACCGAGGTGGCCCGCGCCGGCGGCCTCACCCCGGCCGAACTCACCGGCGGGACCTTCACGCTGAACAACTACGGCGTGTTCGGCGTCGACGGCTCCACGCCGATCATCAACCACCCGGAGGCCGCCATGCTCGGCGTCGGCCGCATCGTCCCCAAGCCGTGGGTGCACGAGGGCGAGCTGGCGGTGCGGCAGGTCGTGCAGCTCTCGCTGACCTTCGACCACCGGGTGTGCGACGGCGGTACGGCGGGCGGTTTCCTGCGGTATGTGGCCGACTGCGTGGAACAGCCGGCGGTGCTCCTGCGCACGCTGTGACGACAGTGTCCCGCCCGCGTTCCCCTTGATCGCGGGCGGGACGCATACTCGGGGGGTGACCTCCTACGAGCCCCTCGCCCACGACGCCGTCGTGCTCGCCGGGGGAGCCGCCCGGCGGCTCGGCGGCGCGGACAAACCCGGCCTGCGCGTCGGCGGCCGCGCCCTGCTCGACCGTGTGCTCGACGCCTGCTCCGACGCGGACACGACGGTGGTGGTCGCCGACCCCCGCCCCACCGCGCGGCCGGTGCGCTGGGCACGCGAGGAACCGGCAGGCGCCGGACCGCTCGCCGCGCTCGACGCCGGGCTGCGCCACACCACAGCGGACCACGTCGTCGTCCTCTCCGCCGACCTGCCGTTCCTCGAACGCGACACGGTACGGCGGCTGCTGACGGCCCTGCGGGCCGACCGGTCCGACGGCGTGCTGGTCACCGACGCCGACGGCCGCGACCAGCCCCTCGTGGCCGCGTACCGCGCGCAGGCGCTGCGCCGCGCGCTGGCCGCGCTCGCCCGCACCGCGTCCGACGGCCCCGCCGGGGGCGGGGACCTCACCGGGCTGCCACTGCGCCGGCTGACCGCCGCGCTCGACCTCACCCGCGTCCCCGACGACGTCGCGTCCTTCGACTGCGACACCTGGGACGACATCGCCATCGCCAGGGCACGCATCAGGGAGCATGGGCACGTGTTGGATGAATGGATTTCCGCAGTCAAGGACGAGTTGGGCATCGAGCTGGACGTCGACACCCGCGCCCTGCTCGACCTCGCCCGCGACGCCGCCCACGGCGTGGCCCGCCCCGCGGCACCCCTGACCACCTTCCTCGTCGGATACGCGGCCGCGCAGGGCAAGGGTGGCCCCGAGGCCGTCGCCGAGGCCTCCCGCAAGGCCGCCGCCCTCGCCCTGCGCTGGGCGGAGGAGACCACCGGCGGCACCGGCGAGCCCGACGTGGCGCCCGACGCCACGCCCGACACCCGCCCGGACGTCTGATGCCCGCCCGTGGCGCGCGGGTCGGCAGCCACGCCGAGGACACCGACGCCGCCGAGGATTTCGACGTGGAGGAGGCGCTCGCCCTGGTGAACGAAGGCAGCAGCCGGCGTGCTCCTGAGCCCGCCCGGGGCCGGGCGAGCCGAGGCGGCACCCCCGTCTCCTCCTCCCGCGGGGAGCACGGAAGCGCCGAGGCCGGTCACCCGCACTCCCAGGAAGTCCACGACCGGGCCATCGCCTGGCCGCGGGCCCGCGAGGCGGCCGCCCGAGCGGCCCGCGCAGGCGCCCGTCGCGCTCCCGTCCCGGTGCCCCTCGACGCCGCCCTGGGACTGGTCCTGGCCGCGCCCCTGACCGCCCTGTGCGACCTGCCCTCCTTCGACACCTCCGCCATGGACGGCTGGGCGGTCGCCGGCCCCGGCCCCTGGGACGTACGCGACGAGGGCGTCCTGGCCGGGCACGACGAGCCCGAGCCGCTGACCGACGGCGAGGCGGTACGCGTCGCGACCGGTGCCCGCGTCCCGCAGGACAGCACGGCCGTGCTGCGCAGCGAACACGGCCACATCGACGCCAAGGGCCGGCTCTACGCCACCGAGGAGTCCGGGCACGGCAAGGACATCCGCCCGCGCGGCCAGGAGTGCCGCAGCGGGGACCAGCTGCTGCCCGTCGGCACCTTGGTGACCCCGGTGGTGCTCGGGCTGGCCGCGGCCGCCGGGTACGACACCCTCACCACGGTCCCCCTTCCCCGCGTCGACGTCCTCGTGCTCGGCGACGAACTGCTCACCGGGGGCCTGCCGCACGACGGACGGATCCGGGACGCGCTCGGCCCGATGCTGCCGCCGTGGCTGCGGGCGCTGGGCGCCGAGGTCACGGGCATACGCCGGATCGGTGACGACGCCAAGGCCCTGCACAGGGCGATCACCGGGTCGAAGGCCGACGTGATCGTCACCACCGGGGGAACCGCCGCCGGACCGGTCGACCACATCCACCCCACCCTGCGCCGCATCGACGCCGAACTGCTGGTGGACGGCGTCCGGGTGCGACCCGGCCATCCCATGCTTCTGGCCCGCACCAAGGAGAACCAGCACCTCGTCGGCCTGCCCGGCAACCCGCTCGCGGCCGTCTCGGGTCTGCTGACGCTCGCCGAGCCACTGCTGCGCACGCTGGCCGCGCGACCGGCGCCGGAGCCGTACACGCTGCCGCTGACGGACGTGGTGCACGGGCATCCGGACGACACCCGGCTCGTGCCCGTGGTGCTGCGCGGCGACCGCGCCGTTCCGCTGCACTACAACGGCCCCGCCATGCTGCGCGGTGTCGCGGCGGCCGATGCCCTCGCAGTCGTACCACCGGGTGGTGCCCGGCCGGGCGTGGAGGCCGAACTCCTCGACCTGCCCTGGGCCGCCGCCGGAATCGGGGTGTGTTTCACGTGAAACTTCCGGGCCATGACGCGATCGCCCGCCAGGCGGACGAGCATCTCGTGACCCATCGGGTGAAGCTCCCCCGAAAAGTGGTGGAGCGCCCGATACGTCAGGTCGGCAAACGGCTGTCCCTGGCGGTCCTGGTGCTGCTCCTGACGGTCGTGATCGTCTACGTCGACCGCGAGGGATACCAGGACAGTGCCAAAGAAGCCCCGATGGATCTCATTGCCGCGGCGTACTACGCGACGGTGACCCTCTCCACCACCGGATACGGGGACATCACCCCCGTCAGCGACAGCGCGCGCCTCACCAATATCTTCGTCATCACCCCGCTGCGTGTGATCTTCCTGATCATCCTGGTCGGCACCACGCTCGAAGTCCTCACCGAGCGAACCCGTGAGGAATGGCGTCTGAATCGCTGGAGGTCCACTTTGCGCGATCACACCGTCGTCGTCGGATTCGGCACGAAGGGAAGGTCGGCGCTCCAGACCGTCTGTGCGGCCGGGCTGAAGAAGCAGCAGGTCGTCGTGGTCGACCCCAGCGCCAAGGTGGTCGACGCGGCCACGGCGGAGGGCTACGCGGGCGTGGTCGGGGACGCCACCCGCAGCGAGGTGCTCCTGCGGGCCGAGGTGCAGCGGGCACGCCAGATCATCATCGCCACCCAGCGGGACGACACCGCCGTGCTGGTCACGCTGACCGCCCGGCAGATCAACCGGGCGGCGAAGATCGTCGCGGCGGTGCGCGAGGAGGAGAACGCGCCGCTGCTCAAGCAGTCCGGGGCCGACGCCGTCGTCACCAGCGCGAGCGCGGCGGGGCGGCTGCTCGGGCTGTCCGTGCTCAGCCCGGCCGCGAGCATGGTCCTGGAGGACCTCATCCAGCAGGGCAGCGGCCTGGACATCGTCGAACGGCCCGTCATAAAGGCCGAGGTGGGCCAGGACCCGCGGGACATGGACGACCTGGTGGTCAGCGTGCTGCGCGGGCACCGGGTGCTGGGCTTCGACGACCCGTCCGTACGGGCGCTGGAGCTGACCGACCGTCTGATCACCATCGTCCGGGCCACACCGGGAACGAAGGTCACCCCGGACACCCGGCCGCTTCCCCAGGACTGACTGACGGCGGCATCACGGGCGAAGCAGTAGCGTCGGGCTCATGCATGCGATCACGATTCCCGAACCCGGTGGGCCCGAGGCGTTGGTGTGGGACGAGGTACCGGATCCCGTGCCCGGCGAGGGCGAGGTGCTGGTCGAAGTGGCGGCGAGCGCCGTCAACCGGGCCGACATCCTCCAGCGGCAGGGCTCCTACAACCCGCCGCCCGGTGCCTCCCCCTACCCCGGCCTGGAGTGCTCCGGGCGGATCGCGGCGCTCGGCTCCGGAGTGTCCGGCTGGGCCGTCGGCGACGAGGTGTGCGCGCTGCTCGCGGGCGGCGGCTACGCCGAGAAGGTCGCCGTTCCGGCCGGTCAGCTGCTGCCCGTGCCCGACGGCGTCGGTCTCTCGCAGGCCGCGGCGCTGCCGGAGGTCGTCTGCACCGTCTGGTCCAACGTCTTCATGGTCGCCCAGCTGCGCCCCGGCGAGACCCTGCTCGTGCACGGCGGCTCCAGCGGCATCGGCACCATGGCGATCCAGCTCGCCCGCGCCGTGGACGCGAGGGTCGCCGTGACCGCAGGCACCCGGGCGAAGCTCGAACGCTGCGCCGAACTGGGCGCCGAGATCCTGATCAACTACCGCGAGCAGGACTTCGTCGAGGAGATCCGGCGGGCCACGGACGGCGACGGCGCCGACGTGATCCTCGACAACATGGGCGCCAAGTACCTGGACCGCAACGTCCAGGCGCTCGCCGTGAACGGCCGGCTCGCGATCATCGGTATGCAGGGCGGAAGCAAGGGCGAGCTGAACCTCGGCACCCTGCTCAGCAAGCGGGCCGCGATCAGCGCGACCTCGCTGCGCGCCCGCCCGCTCGGCGAGAAGGCGGCCATCGTCGCCGCCGTGCGCGAACACGTCTGGCCGCTGTTCGCCGACGGGCATGTCCGGCCGGTGATCGACCAGGAGCTCCCGATGAGCGACGCCGCGGCCGCCCAGCGGATCGTGGAGGAGAGCGGCCACATCGGCAAGGTGCTCCTGGTGGCGCACTAGCTCCGGCGCATACGCAGGGCGATGAACGCCAGGCCGAGACCGAGGCCGATCAGGACCAGCCCGCTGCCCAGCGGCAGATACCGCAGAACGGGCCCGGTGTCGATCTCGTCCTGCGCGACGGGCAGGTCGCCAGGGCTTTCCGTTCCGGACGGCAGGGGAGCGGCCTCCTGACCCGACGGCGAAACGCTCGGCGCCTCCGGAGTCGCGCTGTCGCTCCCGACGTCCTCGTCGCGGTGGTCGTGCTCTCCCGGTCCGTCCGTGTCGTCGTCCTCGTGCTCCGGCGGCCGATCATGTGGCCGCCCCGGTCGCAGCCGCCCCTCACCCGGACGGCTCCCGGCCCGCGACGGGTCCGAGGACGGCGGGGACGGCGAGGGCGGAGAAGCGGAGGCGGAGGCGGAATGGGGTGAGGACGGGGACGGCGGCGCGGCGGACGGTGAGGTCCCGTGGACCGACGAGAACGGAAAGCCGACGGTCACTTCGGGCGCGGCGGCCGTCGCCCGGGCGGAGCCACCGGCCGGGACGGCCGCGGCCAGCGTGATCAGCAGTACCGTCGCGCGCAGCGGAGCGCGCAGCCCTGGAGTCACGTCGGGGACCCCCTCACGATGCCTGACCGGCGAATCGGATCGTTCCTGCGACCACGGTCACATCAGTGGATCAATCCGGCATTCCGGGTTCGGCCACGCGGTGGACCGCTTTCCGTGGGGGGCGCCACAGAAGTCGAGGGTGCGGATGCGAGACAATGGGGTCATGGAGATGCCGAGGAACGAACGGTCGCCGGAGAATCCGCAGATCCTGGTCGTGGGCCAGGACGGCATGGCGCTCGGCGGCGGGGACGACGACTCCCGTGAGACCCCGGTGACGGAGCAGGTCGAGCAGCCCGCGAAGGTCATGCGGATCGGCAGCATGATCAAGCAGCTTCTCGAAGAGGTGCGCGTGGCTCCTCTGGACGAGGCCAGCCGGGTCCGGCTGAAGGAGATCCACGCGAGCTCGGTCAAGGAGCTGGAGGACGGCCTGGCGCCGGAACTCGTCGAGGAGCTGGAGCGGCTCTCCCTGCCGTTCACCGACGAGGGAACCCCCAGCGACGCCGAACTGCGCATCGCGCAGGCGCAGTTGGTGGGCTGGCTGGAAGGGCTCTTCCACGGGATCCAGACGACCCTGTTCGCGCAGCAGATGGCCGCCCGCGCCCAGCTGGAGCAGATGCGCCGTGCCCTCCCGCCGGGTATCGGAGCCGAGGTCGGCGACGACCCCCGTACCGGCGGCCGCTCGGGCGGACCGTACCTGTAGGCACCCACCCGCACCCGCACTCGTCCTGGTGACACGGACGTGGAAAGGCCCCGGCAGCAGGACAGGACTGCCGGGGCCTTCGACGTGTGGGACCGCCCGCCGTGCTCGGCGGGATCCGGTCAGGACGACGGAGGGTTGCCGGTCGAGACGTCGAGCTGGATCACCGGCATGTTCTCCGGGTCGACGTCCGTGTCGGCCGAGGGGAACTGGTTGAGGACCGTGTCCTGGCCGTACGTGTTCTCGTCGACGGCGACCGTCTTCAGCTTCCAGCCCGCGGCCTGGAGGCACTCCTTGACCGACCTGAGGTTCTTGTACCGGAAGTCCGGCAGCCTGATCTTGTTCTCGTCCTGGTACGACTTCCGAGGCTCCTTGCACTCGTCGGCCTTGATCGTCTTCGAGGTGTCCGGCCCGCGGTGGCCCTCGACCACCGAGGTGGACGCGCTCGCGCCGCCCCCGCCCTTGGCCTCGTCGCCTCCGCCACCGCTGCCGCTGCCGCTGTCCATGATCAGGGCGACGACCAGGCCGAGCACCGCCATGGCGGCGACGGCGACCGATCCGATGACCACGGGCCTGGTGTTACTGGCACCGCCCGGCGGGGGCGTGTGCTGGGTCGGGACGCCGTAGGGAGGCGGGGTCGGCGCCTGCTGCGCGTACGGCGAGGAGACGGGCGTCTGGTAGCCGGGCTGCTGCGGGTAGCCGTAGCCGGGGGTGCCGGAGCTGTAGGGATTGGGCGTCGGGGCCGGCTGGTACGGCGTCTGCACCTGGCCGTGGGGCACCGGGCCGGTCTGGTCGACGGGCGGGAAGACGGCCGAGCCGACGCCCGCGCCGTTCGCCGTCGGGGCGCCGGGGACGATGCTGGGCGCGGCCGCCTGGAAGGAGGCCGCCACGCGCAGGCACTCGGCGCGCATGGACTCCGCGCTGGGGAAGCGCTCGTTGGGGTTCTTCCGCAGCGCGCGGGCGACCAGCGCGTCCACCGCCGGAGGGAGCGAGCGGTTGACGGAGGAGGGCGCCACCGGCTCCTCCTGGACATGCGCGTACGCGATGGCCAGGGGCGAGTCCGCGTCGAACGGCAGCCGCCCGGTGGTCAGTTGGAACAGCATGATGCCGACCGAGTACAGGTCGGACCGCGCGTCCACGCCCCGGCCGAGCGCCTGTTCCGGCGAGAGGTACTGCGGGGTGCCGACGACCATGCCGGTCTGCGTCATCGAGGTCACGCCGGACTGCATGGCGCGGGCGATGCCGAAGTCCATGACCTTGACCACGCCGCGCTTGGTCATCATCACGTTGCCCGGCTTGATGTCGCGGTGGACCAGACCCATCTCGTGGCTGATCTCCAGCGCGGCGAGCACGTCCGCGGTGATCTTCAGCGCCTTGTCGGCGGGCATCGCGCCGTACTGCCGGATGTCCTCCTCCAGCACGGAGCTGAGGGGACGGCCCTCGACGTACTCCATGACGATGTACGGCGTCGTCATGCCGTCCACATCGTCCTCGCCGGTGTCGAAGACCGAGACGATGTTGGTGTGCGTGAGCTTCGCCACTGCCTGGGCCTCGCGGCGGAACCGCTCGCGGAAGGCCTGTTCGCGGCCGAGTTCGGTGTGGAGGGTCTTGACCGCGACCTGACGGTCGAGCACGGAGTCGTAGGCGAGGTGCACCGAGGCCATGCCACCCTCGCCGAGCAGGTCGCGCAGCTGGTAGCGGCCGCCGGCCAGTGCCCGTCCCGGATACTGGCCGTGTGCGCCGTCCTGGCTCATGTCTCCCCGTCCCCCACTAGGCCGTCGGGCGCCCTCGTTGATCGAATGAGTCATTCCCGGCCAAGTCTGCCCCAGGGCACTGACACGTCAAGCTCAGTGCCCGTTCCGTGACCGTACGCGAAAGAAGCGTCGCGGAAGCGTTACAGCGGGCGTACCGCTGGTGCACGGAATTTGCACCACGGCACCCGCAGGGGGTTTCATGGCCGGTCCGTCTCGGGCCGGTTCCGGCGGTGCTCACCGCGACGATCCTGGACCGGCGGCCCCCGCGGAGCCTGTAGCGTGGCCGACGGAGACCGTGACAACACCGCGCGCACCGCGGGCAGAAACGACGGCGAGGACTGATGGCACAGCAGCATCGCGCCCAGGGCCCGTCCGACCCCGAGGCTAGTGGCGGCGGTATGTCGGACGCGCCGGAGATGTGGGGAAACGACGGCGTGGTCGGCGACGGCCGGTACCGGCTGACGCACAGACTCGGCCGGGGCGGTATGGCCGAGGTGTTCGCCGCCGAGGACGTGCGCCTCGGGCGGACGGTGGCGGTCAAGCTGCTCCGCGCCGACCTGGCCGAGGACCCCGTCTCCAAGGCCCGGTTCACACGTGAGGCCCAGTCGGTCGCCGGACTCAACCACCACTCGATCGTCGCCGTGTACGACTCCGGCGAGGACCAGGCGAACGGCCAGGCCGTCCCGTACATCGTGATGGAGCTGGTCGAGGGCCGCACCATCCGCGATCTGCTGCTCAACGCGGAGGCGCCCGGCCCGGAACAGGCGCTGATCATCGTCTCCGGCGTCCTGGAGGCGCTGGCCTACTCGCACCAGCACGGCATCGTGCACCGCGACATCAAGCCGGCCAACGTCATCATCACCGACAACGGCGCGGTGAAGGTGATGGACTTCGGCATCGCCCGCGCCCTGCACGGCGCGTCCACCACGATGACGCAGACCGGCATGGTCATGGGCACTCCGCAGTACCTCTCCCCGGAGCAGGCCCTCGGCAAGGCCGTCGACTACCGCTCCGACCTGTACGCCACGGGCTGCCTGCTGTACGAACTCCTCGCGCTGCGGCCCCCGTTCACCGGCGAGACCCCGCTGTCGGTGGTCTACCAGCACGTCCAGGACATGCCGGTGCCGCCCTCGCAGGTCGTCGGCGGCACCTGCCCGCCGGAACTCGACGGTCTGGTCATGCGCTCGCTGGCCAAGGAGCCCGACGACCGTTTCCAGACGGCCGAGGAGATGAGCGGGCTGGTCCAGTACGGCCTGCAGATGCTGTACGACCAGGGCGGCCACACCGGCACCTGGAACACCGGCCCGGTCGAGGCGCACGAAGGCCGGAACACCCCGGCGGCGGGCTTCGCGGGCACGACCGTGATGCCGCACCCGACCGACCTCGGCTCCGGTACCACGCAGATCCCCCAGACGATCCTGCCCGCCGGGTACGGCAACGGCGACGACGGCGGCTTCGAGGGGCACGGCAACAAGGGCAGCGGCCGCGGCAAGCTGTGGATCCTGGCCGTCCTCGCGGTGATCGCCATCGCCGCGGGCGTGGCACTGGCACTGCAGACCACCGGTGGCGACACCAGCGGCGACGTCGACACCACCAAGTCGCCGTCGAACACGCAGTCCACCGACGACGAGCAGCCCTCCGCCTCCCCGACGGACACGTCGAACGAGCAGCCGTCGGACACGTCGACGGGCCGGGGCTACGGTTCGGGCGGGGGCGGCTGGGGCAGGTACACGCCGTCGTCCCGGCCGTCGTGGACCCCGTCCGAACCGTCCGGCGAGCAGACCTCCAACCAGCAGCCCGACCCGCAGCCCTCCAGCGAACCGGCCGATCCCGGGTCCGTGTCGCCGCCCCCGGACACGAGCGGCGGCGCTCCGGGCGACGGCACCGGGGACGGCGGTGGCGGCGACGCCGCCGGTACCTCCGCGGGGACCGCGGGGAACGTCGGCGGAGGCGCCTGAGTCCCGCCGGGACCGATCATCCTTCACGCGCGCGTGGGGCCGTACGGGCTCCACGCGCGCGGTGTTTCTCCGGTTCTCCCGATGTCATCCCGCACGCCACCCCGTACGCCACCCTGCACGTCGTCCACGGGCCGCTCCGCGCGTCACTCCGCGAACGCGCCGCACACCGCGCCGTACTCCCGCGTCCACCACACCGCGAGCGCCGAGGCGGCCGGGAACTGCGGGTCGGCGCGGGTGTCGCCGCGCTCGTAGTGCCAGCGCAGCATCCAGAAGTCGTTCAGGCGCTCCCACCACACGCGGCGCACGGCCGCCGCCAGCTCGGACGGGGTGGCGCCGGCCGCCCGCCGGTACGCGCGCGCGTACGCCCTGACCTTCGGCAGGTCCAGGGTGCCGGCGGGCCGGACGAAGAAGATCGCGGCGGCGCGCACCGCCTCCTCCGCCCGGGGCTGTACGCCGAGCCGGTCCCAGTCGACGATCGCGGCGGGGGCGTCCCCCTGGTAGAGCAGGTTGAACGGGTGGAAGTCACCGTGCACCCAGCCCACGGGCCCGCCCGGGGGCGGACGCCGGTCCGCGTGCCGTTCCAGGAGCGCGCGGCGCTCCAGGAGCCGGTGCCGGGCCAGTTCGTCGAAGGCGTCCGCGGGCCGGTGGCGGCGGACGTGTGCGAGCAGGTCGTCGATCAGGGCGAAGGTGTCGGAGGGGTCGGCGCTCCGCACGGGATGGGGACTCTCGGCGGGGCGGGTGCGGCCCTTGGGCGGCATCACGCGTTCCAGGCACGCGTGCACGGCTCCCAGCAGCGCTCCGAGGCGGGTGCACTGCTGGGTGGTGAGCTGGCCGCCGTGCCGGTGCCCGCCGTCGATCCAGGGGTGCAGGGCGTAGGCGTGGCCGCCCACGACGGCGACCGTGCGCCCGTCGCGGCCGCTGAGCGGCGGCGCCACCGGGACGCCGAGGTCGGCCAGCCGCTGGGTCGCCCGGTGCTGGCGTGCGATGGCGGCGGGATCGGCTGTGTCCGGATCGAAGTGGTGCTTGAGGAAATATCGGCCGCGGGTCGTGCGCAGCCGGTAGCCGCGGTTGAGCAGGCCCTGGTCGACCGGCTCACAGGTGAGCGGCGAACCGGCGGCGTACTGGCGCATCAGGGCGCTCAGAGGGGGCGCGTGAGACACGGGGGGTGGTACACATGGGCGCGGCACGCGCCAGATGCTAGGGCACCGCCGGAGGCCGTGAGCTGGGGCTTGTCACAGACAGTCGTCAGTAGTCGCTTTCGGTCACATGAGGTCGCGATGCCGCCCCGCGACCGCCTGTCGCGCGCCGATGCGCCCCCGCCGGAGTCCCCCCTCGTCGCCGGGGAGCGGGTCCCGTTCGGCCCCCGCCGGGTCGCCTTCCGCCGTCCCCCGGGCGGGGTCATCCATCAAGAGCAGTTCCGGCCATTCGCCGACCCTTCCCGACTCGGGGGTGACCGGGATAACGTGCCGGTGTTCCGGCCCCCTTGCACGGCTGTGACCAGCGGCTGCCCCGACTGCCCGGCGAAGTACTTGGACGTCCAAGCGCAAATACTTGGAAATCCAAGGAAACGCCCAGGTCAGGAGGGGTTTCACAGAAATGTGGAGCACTGGGTAACGTGACTGCTGCAGGGCGCTCGCCGGGGCACCTGTCACGCCTGTTCCCGGCCGAGTGGCACCCACCCCGTGCCCGGTGGTCCGGAACAGGTGAGCCGCACTGGCTACCGGCAACCCCGGGGCCGGACCGACGGAGGAGCACACGTGACCGTGGAGAGCACTGCCGCGCGCACATCGCGACGCAGCGCCGGAAGCAAGGCCGGCGCGACCGGCACGAAAGCCGCCGGCACCAGGCGCCGTACCGGCGCCAAGAAGGGCGCCGACCCCGAACTCGTGCAGTTGCTGACGCCCGAAGGCGAGCGCGTCAAGAACGCCGAGTACGACAAGTACGTCGCCGGCATCACCGCCGACGAGCTTCGCGGCCTGTACCGCGACATGGTGCTCACCCGCCGCTTCGACGCCGAGGCCACCGCCCTGCAGCGCCAGGGCGAACTGGGGTTGTGGGCCTCGCTGCTCGGCCAGGAGGCCGCCCAGATCGGCTCCGGCCGCGCCACCCGCGAGGACGACTACGTCTTCCCGACCTACCGCGAGCACGGCGTCGCCTGGTGCCGCGGGGTGGACCCGACCAACCTGCTCGGCATGTTCCGCGGGGTGAACAACGGCGGCTGGGACCCCAACGGCAACAACTTCCACCTCTACACGATCGTCATCGGCTCCCAGGCGCTGCACGCCACCGGCTACGCGATGGGCGTGGCCAAGGACGGCGCCGACTCCGCGGTCATCGCCTACTTCGGCGACGGCGCCTCCAGCCAGGGCGACGTGGCCGAGGCGTTCACCTTCTCCGCGGTCTACAACGCCCCCGTGGTGTTCTTCTGCCAGAACAACCAGTGGGCGATCTCCGAGCCGACCGAGAAGCAGATGCGGGTCCCGCTCTACCAGCGGGCGGCCGGCTTCGGCTTCCCCGGCGTCCGCGTCGACGGCAACGACGTGCTGGCCTGCCTCGCGGTCACCAAGTGGGCGCTGGAGCGCGCCCGCAACGGCGAGGGCCCCACCCTGGTCGAGGCGTACACCTACCGCATGGGCGCCCACACCACCTCCGACGACCCCACCCGGTACCGGGGCGACGAGGAGCGCCTGGCCTGGGAGGCGAAGGACCCGATCCTGCGCCTTCGCCGCCACCTGGAGGCCGCAAACCACGCGGACGAGGGATTTTTCGCGGAACTCGAGACCGAGAGCGAGGCGTTGGGCAGGCGAGTGCGCGAAGCGGTCCGTGCCATGCCCGACCCGGACCTCTTCGCCATCTTCGAGAACGTGTACGCGGACGGGCATGCGCTCGTCGACGAGGAGCGCGCCCAGTTCGCCGCCTACCAGGCGTCGTTCACGGACGCAGAGGGGGTCTGAACATGGCTGCGGAGACCGTGACTTTCAAAAATATGGCCCTGGCCAAGGCGATCAACGAGTCGCTGCGCCGTGCCCTGGACAACGACCCCAAGGTCCTCATCATGGGCGAGGACGTCGGCAAGCTCGGCGGCGTGTTCCGGGTGACGGACGGCCTGCAGAAGGACTTCGGCGAGAGCCGCGTCATCGACACCCCGCTCGCCGAGTCCGGCATCGTCGGCACCGCGATCGGCCTCGCCCTGCGCGGCTACCGCCCGGTGGTCGAGATCCAGTTCGACGGCTTCGTCTTCCCGGCGTACGACCAGATCGTCACGCAGCTCGCGAAGATGCACGCGCGCTCGCTGGGCAAGGTCAAGCTGCCGGTCGTCGTCCGCATCCCCTACGGCGGCGGCATCGGCGCGGTCGAGCACCACTCGGAGTCCCCCGAGGCGCTGTTCGCGCATGTGGCGGGCCTGAAGATCGTCAGCCCCTCCAACGCGTCGGACGCCTACTGGATGATGCAGCAGGCCATCCAGAGCGACGACCCGGTGATCTACTTCGAGCCCAAGCGGCGCTACTGGGACAAGGCCGAGGTCGACACCGAGGCCATCCCCGCCCCGCTGCACAAGGCGCAGGTCGTCCGCGAGGGCACCGACCTGACCCTGGCGGCCTACGGCCCGATGGTGAAGCTCTGCCAGGAGGTCGCCGCCGCGGCCGCCGAGGAGGGCAAGTCCCTGGAGGTCCTGGACCTGCGTTCGGTCTCCCCGATCGACTTCGACGCCATCCAGGCCTCGGTCGAGCGGACGCGCCGTCTGGTCGTGGTCCACGAGGCGCCGGTGTTCTTCGGCTCCGGCGCGGAGATCGCCGCCCGGATCACCGAGCGCTGCTTCTACCACCTGGAGGCTCCGGTGCTCCGGGTCGGCGGCTATCACGCGCCGTACCCGCCGGCCCGCCTGGAGGAGTCCTACCTGCCGGACCTGGACCGCGTGCTCGACGCCGTCGACCGCTCGCTGGCGTACTGAGGGAGAGGTTCGTGACGACGATGACCGATGCGTCCGTGCGCGAGTTCAAGATGCCGGATGTCGGCGAGGGTCTGACCGAGGCGGAGATCCTCAAGTGGTACGTCCAGCCCGGTGACACGGTCACCGACGGACAGGTGGTCTGCGAGGTCGAGACCGCCAAGGCGGCCGTCGAACTGCCCATCCCCTACGACGGGGTGGTGCGCGAGCTGCACTTCGCCGAGGGCACCACGGTGGACGTGGGCACGTCCATCATCGCGGTGCAGGTCGCGGGCGCGGCTCCGGCCGAGGTCCCGGCGCAGGCCGCTCCGGCGGCCGAGCCGAAGCCCGAGCCGGGCACGGACGGGGAGGAGAAGCCGCAGGCCCGCCAGCCGGTGCTCGTGGGCTACGGCGTCTCGGTGTCCTCCACCAAGCGCCGCCCGCGCAAGGGCCCGGAGGCCGCGGCCGCCCCGGCGGCGACGGCACCCAGGGCGGAGCTGAACGGGCACGGCACCGCGGCCGCCGCGGCGCCCGCCGGACCCCGCCCGCTGGCCAAGCCCCCGGTGCGCAAGCTGGCCAAGGACCTGGGCGTGGACCTCGCCACGGTCGTGCCGTCCGGCCCGGACGGCATCATCACCCGCGAGGACGTGCACGCGGCGGTGGCGGCACCGGCCGCACCCACGGCCCCCGAACCGGCGGCGGCACCCGCGCCGGTGGCCGCGGCTCCGGCCCCCGCCGTGGGGTACGACGGGGCGCGCGAGACCCGTGTCCCCGTCAAGGGCGTCCGCAAGGCGACGGCGGCGGCGATGGTCGGCTCGGCGTTCACGGCCCCGCACGTCACGGAGTTCGTGACGGTGGACGTGACGCGCACGATGAGGCTGGTCGACGAGCTCAAGCAGGACAAGGACATGCAGGGGCTGCGGGTCAACCCGCTGCTGCTGATCGCCAAGGCCCTGCTGGTCGCCATCAGGCGCAACCCGGAGATCAACGCGTCCTGGGACGAGGCGGCTCAGGAGATCGTCCTGAAGCACTACGTCAACCTGGGCATCGCGGCGGCGACCCCGCGCGGCCTGATCGTGCCGAACATCAAGGACGCCCACGCCAAGACGCTGCCCGAACTCGCGCAGGGCCTCGGCGAGCTGGTGGCCACGGCCCGCGAGGGCAAGACGTCCCCGGCGGCCATGCAGGGCGGCACGGTGACGATCACCAACGTCGGCGTCTTCGGCGTCGACACCGGCACGCCGATCCTCAACCCCGGCGAGTCGGCGATCCTCGCGGTCGGCGCGATCAAGCTCCAGCCGTGGGTCCACAAGGGCAAGGTCAAGCCCCGCCAGGTCACCACGCTGGCCCTGAGCTTCGACCACCGCCTGGTCGACGGCGAACTCGGCTCCAAGTTCCTGGCCGACGTGGCCGCCGTCCTGGAACAGCCGAAGAAGCTGATCACCTGGGCCTGACGGCTCACGGCACAGGAGAAGGGCCCGCCGCTGGTCTCAGCGGCGGGCCCTTTCGGCGGTGAGGACGGTGAGCGGCGGTCAGGCCTTCTGGGCGAAGCCGTAGTTCAGGAGCTTCGTCGCGTCCGTGGCGCGCTGGGCGTACGTGGACGAGGCCAGGACGGTGCCGATGACGGTCCTGCCGTTCCTGGTGGCGGCGAAGACGAGGCAGGCGCCGGCCTGCGGGCCGGAGCCCGTCTTCACGCCGATCGCCCCGCTGTAGCTGCTGAGCAGCGTGTTCGTGTTCGTCCACGTGCCCATCGTGCGGATGCTGCCCGTCTTGGTGACGGTCTTGGCCGTGTACGACTTCGTCTTCACGACCGCGCGGAAGTTGGCGCTCTTCATCGCGTTGCGCGCCAGCTTCGTCAGGTCGCGCGGCGTCGAGTAGTTGTTGCCCTTGCCGATGCCGTCGAACGAGTCGAAGTGCGTGTTCGTCATGCCGAGGCTCTTGGCGGTGCTGTTCATCTTGCCGATGAACGACTTCACGCGCGCGTCGCGCGTCGAGCCCGAACCGTACTTGTCGGCCAGCGCGTAGGCGGCGTCGCAGCCCGAGGGCAGCATCAGGCCGTACAGCAGCTGGCGGACGGTCACCTTGTCGCCGACGATCAGGTGGGCCTGGGAGGCGTTGTTCTTGACGACGTAGTCGCTGTACGCCTTCTGGATGGTGACCTTGGCGTCGAGGTTCAGGTTCGGCTGGGCCAGCACGACCTTGGCGGTCATGATCTTCGTGGTGGAGCCGGTGGAGCGCTTGGTGTCCGCGGTCTTGCCGTAGAGGGTCTTGCCGGTCGCGTCGTCCATCACGAAGCCGCCCTTGGCCACGATCGACGGCGTGGCGACGGCCTGCGCGGGTGCCGCGGTGAGGGCCCCGGCGGCGAGCACGGCGCTCGCGGTCACGGCGACTGCGGCGGCTCTGCGGATACGGATGCCCTGGATGCCGGTTTTCAAGTGAGGTACCCCGATTATGTCGAATTCCTCTGCGGTGCGGCAGAGTTGAGAGCCCACAAGGTGGGGCCGCACCAGTCTGACTCGCAGGTGCCGCGGAAGGTTGTGCGGTTTCCGGGGTGGATTTCCCGTCGGGCCCGTATGGTCCGCATGCTGGATGGGCCGGACCTTGCGTACGTGTTGTATCTATGCTGTGGGCATGAGCATGGCCGTGAAACAGCCCCCCGCCGCCGACCGCGTGTACACGCATGTCAAACAAGCCGTCCTGGACCGCAGTTACCAGGGCGGCACCCTGCTGACCGAGGGTGAGCTGGCCGAGGCCGTCGGGGTGTCGCGCACGCCCGTGCGCGAGGCCCTGCTGCGGCTCGAGGTCGAGGGGCTCATCAGGCTCTACCCGAAGAAGGGCGCCCTCGTCCTGCCGGTCTCCGCACAGGAGATCGCCGACGTGGTCGAGACCCGGCAACTGGTCGAGGAGCACGCGGCCAGGAAGGCCGTACCCGCGCCGCCGGGGCTCATCGAGCGGCTCGAGGAACTGCTGCTGAAGCAGAAGGAGGAGGCCGCCGCCGGTGACTTCGCCGCGGCCGCCGTCACCGACCGCTGCTTCCACGCCGAGATCGTCCGCAGCGGCGGCAACGAGATCCTGTCCCGGCTCTACGACCAGTTGCGCGACCGGCAGCTGCGCATGGGCGTCGCCGTCATGCACTCCCACCCCGACCGGCTCGCCAAGACGCTCGCCGAGCACGAGCAGATCCTGGACGCGCTGCGCTCGGGGGACGCGGAGGCGGCCGTCGCCGTCGTGCACCGGCACGTCAACTGGTTCTCCCACCTCGCCCGGGGTGAGGTCCGGTGAGCGCCTCGTCCTCGTCGGTCTCCTCGCCTGCCGCGCTGCCCGGCGATCCGCCCGGCGGCCGGCGCGCGGTCGCCGTGTGGGGCATCGGCGTCGCCGTCTACTTCGTCGCCGTCATCTTCCGCACGTCCCTGGGCGTCGCCGGCCTCGACGCGGCCGACCGCTTCCACGTGGGCGCATCGGCGCTGTCGACGTTCTCCATCCTCCAGCTCCTCGTCTACGCGGGCATGCAGATACCGGTCGGCCTGCTCGTCGACCGGCTCGGCACCAAGAAGGTGCTGGCCATCGGCGCGGTGCTCTTCACGGCCGGCCAGCTCGGCTTCGCGTTCTCCCCGTCGTACGGCACCGCGCTCGCCTCGCGGGCGCTGCTCGGCTGCGGGGACGCCATGACGTTCATCAGCGTGCTGCGGCTGGGCACCCGGTGGTTCCCCGTCCGGCGCGGTCCGCTCGTCGCCCAGCTGGCCGGACTGGTCGGCATGGCCGGCAACCTGGTGTCCACGCTGGTGCTGGCCCGGCTGCTGCACGGGGTGGGCTGGACCGCGGCCTTCGCGGGCAGCGCGCTGGCCGGAGCGGTGGTGCTGGTCCTGCTGGTGCTGTTCCTCAAGGACCACCCCGAGGGCCACGAACCGGAGCCGCTGCCCCACCAGGGCGCCGCCTACGTACGCCGGCAGATCGCCGCGGCCTGGCGGGAGCCCGGGACGCGGCTCGGACTGTGGGTGCACTTCACCACGCAGTTCCCGGCGATGGTGTTCCTGCTGCTGTGGGGGCTGCCGTTCCTGGTCGAGGCGCAGGGCATGTCGCGGGCGGACGCCGGGGAACTGCTCACGCTCGTCGTGGTGTCCAACATGGCCGTCGGACTCGTCTACGGGCAGATCGTCGCCCGGCACCACGCGGCACGGCTGCCGCTCGCGCTCGGCACGGTGGCGGCGACCTCGGTCATGTGGGCCGTGACGCTGGCGTATCCCGGCGGACGGGCGCCGGTGTGGCTGCTGGTCGTGCTGTGCCTGGTGCTCGGCGCGTGCGGGCCGGCCTCGATGATCGGGTTCGACTTCGCGCGCCCGGCGAATCCGGCGGAGCGACAGGGGACGGCGTCGGGCATCACCAACATGGGTGGCTTCGTGGCCTCGATGACGACGCTGTTCGCGGTCGGGGTGCTGCTGGACGCGACCGGGGACGACTACCGGATCGCCTTCTCGGTGGTGTTCGTGCTCCAGGCGCTGGGCGTGAGCCAGATCCTGCGGCTGCGCAGGAAGGCGGCCCGCCGGGAGCGGGAGCGGCTGGTCGCCAGCCGGGTGGAGACGGTGCACGTGCCGGCGTGACGGTGCGTCGAGCCGCCGCGAGGCGGGCTGGGCGTGGGAGCCCGAAGGGCGCCTCCCCCCGGCTCTCCTGGAGCAGGGGGGATCCGGGCCGGCCCCGGGGACGCACGTCCGTGCGGCCACGACCGGGTCCTAGGCGGTCACCACGAAGTTCCGCAGGATCGCCTCCGCCAGGTCCAGGTCGCCCTCCGTCTTCACTCGGTCCGCCACCGCCTCCGGGGTGGTCCGGCCGCAGGCCAGGCGTACGTAGGTCTCCCAGTCGAGCGCCAGGGTCGCCGCCGGGCCGAGGGCGGGGGACGTCTCCAGGGTGCCGCGGCCCTGGATGTCGACGCGGATCGTGCGCAGGAACTCCACCGGGCCGTGCACGTCGAAGACGATCGCCGAGCTGCGCGGGGCGTCCGCCTTGACCGCGACCACGTCCGGGAGGGCGGCCAGCAGATGGTCCCGGGCGACGAGGGCGCCCGGCGAGTCGAGGTTGCCGGGGCGGCCGAGGGCCACGCGCAGATCCTGCTCGTGCACCCAGATGTCGAAGGCCCGGTAGCGCATGGCGTCTTCGAGGGTGATCTCCGCGCTGAGCGGGCCGCGCACCTTGGTGCCGGGGTCGCGGGACTCGTTCCGCAGCTGGCGGTTGCGGCGGATGATCGTGTACTCCAGCTCGGAGGTCATCTCCGGCGACGTGTGGTGGCGGCGGACGTCGACCTGCATCTCCATGTAGCGCTGGTGCTCGTTGGTGACGTGGAACAGGTCGCGCGGCAGGGCGTGGATGGGCCGCGGGTCGCCCAGCATCTCGCAGTCCATGCCGATGATGTGCGAGACCACGTCGCGTACCGACCAGCCGGGGCACGGGGTGCGCCGGTTCCAATCGGCTTCCACCAGGGGCTGCATCAGCTCCGATATCGCCTCGACGGAGTGGGTCCAGGCATCGGCGTAGGGCTGGAGGGTGGGATGCAGACTCACGGAACGGGACCCCTCGGCGGTCGGTACACGGGCAGGATGTGGTGGCATTGCCAGTGGGAGGTGGCTGCGGTCGGCGGCTGTCTTGGAACTCCCCCAGGTCCTCGCTCCGCTACGAGCAGGGGGTACCCCCAAGTTACGCTGCTGTGAGGCAGCCCGGCAGTGCTTTCGTGTGACGATCGTAGGCCCGTCGGGACGACTCGAGTGCCAGGACGGTGGTAGTGTGCGCGCTTCGCTGATCCAGATTGCCGTGGATGAGGGCGAATCGGTCGATTCGCGGCGTCGGCGGGTGGCCGCACTGGTGTGCGAGCAGGCCGGGGCCGACCTCGTGGTCCTCCCGGAGCTGTGGACCACCGGGGCCTTCTCCTTCGAGGAGTTCGAACGCGAGGCCGAACCGCTGGAGGGTCCCACCTACGAGGCGATGGCCAAGGCGGCGAGCGACGCGGGTGTGTGGCTGCACGCCGGCTCCATCCCCGAACGCGGCGCGTCCGACGGTGACCCGGCCTCGGGCGCGGACGCTCTCTACAACACCTCCCTGGTCTTCTCCCCCTCCGGCGAGCTGGCCGCCGTCTACCGCAAGATCCACCGCTTCGGCTTCGACAAGGGCGAGGCCGTGCTGATGAGCGCGGGGCGGGAACTGGTGACGGTCCCTCTGCCGGACACCACGCTGGGTCTCGCGACCTGTTACGACCTCCGTTTCCCCGAACTCTTCCGAGGGCTCGTCGACGCGGGTGCGCAGACCCTGGTGGTCCCGGCGGGCTGGCCCGAGCGCCGGCGTGCGCACTGGACGCTGCTGGCCCGGGCGCGGGCGGTGGAGGACCAGGCGTTCGTGCTCGCCTGTGGAACGGCCGGGACGCACGCCGGAGTTCCACAGGCAGGTCACTCGATCGTGGTGGATCCCTGGGGCGAGGTACTGGCCGAGGCCGGCCCCGACGAGGAGATCCTCACGGTCGACCTCGACCCGACGAGGGTGCAGTCCACCCGCGACCAGTTCCCGGCCCTGAAGGACCGCGTCCTCGGCCTGAAACCGCCTCGGCGCCAGGACGACGTCTAGCGGCGGGACTTTTCCGCGGCGCCGGGACGGAACCTGGCGCCTGGGACTCTCCGCGGCGCCGGGACGGATCCCGGCGCCCGGGGTTCTCCTCGGTGCCGGGACAGGTCCTGGCGTTCGGCGGCCTCCTCGGCGTCTAGTGTTCCTCGCGTTCCTTTTCCGCCAGGTGGATCACGCATACCGCCACCGCGATCAGCAGCGTGGGGTCGGCGTCCTCGCGCACGATGTCCACGCCGTAGGTCTCCACGACGCTCAGCCAGCGCCGGGAGATCACCGCGAGCAGGTCGCCGTCGTACTCCACGGCGAACTCCCGGTCGAGGATCTTGCCGCTGACGTCGAGCTCGGTGCCGTCGACCATGGACACCCGGTAGTGGTTGCGCAGCAGCGACAGCCGCTTGCGCCTGATCTTCGCCAGGGCCTCCCCGCCCCGCTCGATCACCATCGTGTCCCGCAGCGCGAGCATCTTCTGGTGGATGTTGATCAGGACCCGGCCATGGCTGTCCTTCAGCTCGAAGGTGTCCCGCAGCCGCATCGCCTTGCCGTCGACGAGGAAGACCTTGCGGCCGTGTTCGTCCTCGATCCAGTAGTCGTCACCGATGCCGAAAATCCGGTCGCGTACGAGGAATCTCATGTCCTCACCGCTTCCCCGGCTCCGCCCCCGCGACGCCGCCGGCGGTCCGACAAGCCCCGTACGGCACCGTGCCGCGTGGGCCACCGCCGCCGGGTGGCACCCTTGGTCCCATGAACGACACGGCACCCCGACGCGCCCGCGTACGCGCCCCCGAACTGATCGGCAAGGGCGGCTGGCTCAACACGGGCGGGAAGAACCTCACGCTCGCCGACCTGCGCGGCAAGTGCGTCGTTGTGGATTTCTGGACGTTTTGCTGCGTGAACTGCCTGCACGTCCTGGACGAGCTGCGCGAGCTGGAGGAGAGGCACCGGGACACGGTCGTGGTCGTCGGGGTGCACTCGCCGAAGTTCGTGCACGAGGCGGAGCACCAGGCGGTGGTCGACGCGGTGGAGCGGTACGGGGTGGAGCACCCGGTGCTCGACGACCCGGAGCTCGCCACCTGGAAGCAGTACGCGGTACGGGCCTGGCCGACGCTCGTCGTCATCGACCCGGAGGGCTACGTCGTCGCGCAGCACGCCGGCGAGGGGCACGCGCACGCGATCGAGCGGCTGGTGGAAGAGCTGGAGGCCGAGCACGAGGCGAAGGGCACCCTGCGCCGCGGCTGGGGGTACCTCCCATGCTCTTCAAGCAATGGGGGAGGGCCGTACGTGCCGCCGGAGCCCGAGCCCACCACCCTGCGCTTCCCGGGCAAGGCGCTACTGCTGCCCTCCGGGAACTTCCTGGTCAGCGACACCACCCGGCACCAGCTGGTGGAGCTGGCGGAGGACGGCGAGACCGTGGTGCGGCGGATCGGCCAGGGCGGCCGGGGCATGACCGACGGCGGCCCGGACCGGGCCCGGTTCCAGGAGCCGCAGGGGCTCGCGCTCCTGCCGGACGGCACCGTCGTGGTCGCCGACACGGTCAACCACGCCCTGCGGCGCTTCGACCCGGAGACGGGCGTGACCACGACGCTGGCCGGCACCGGACAGCAGTGGATGCAGGGCGAGACCACGTCCGGCCCCGCCCTGGACGTGAAGCTGTCCTCGCCCTGGGACGTGGCCTGGTGGGACGGCAAGGTGTGGATCGCCATGGCCGGCGTGCACCAGCTCTGGGCCTACGACCCGGAGGACAGGACCGTCGCCGTCACGGCCGGGACCACGAACGAGGGGCTCGTCGACGGGCCCGGCGCCGAGGCCTGGTTCGCGCAGCCCTCCGGTCTCGCGGCCACGCCCGACCGGCTGTGGCTCGCCGACTCCGAGACGTCCGCCCTGCGCTGGGTGGACCTCGAAGGGCACGTCCACACCGCCGTAGGCACGGGTCTGTTCGACTTCGGGCACCGGGACGGCTCTGCCGAACAGGCGCTTCTCCAGCACCCGTTGGGTGTCACGGCGCTCCCCGACGGCTCGGTCGCCGTCAGCGACACCTACAACCACGCCCTGCGCCGCTACGACCCGGCGACCGGCGAGGTCACGACGCTCGCCACCGATCTGCGCGAGCCCAGCGACGCGGTGCTCGTCGGCGACGACATCGTGGTGGTGGAGTCGGCGCGGCACCGGCTGACCCGGCTGCGTCTTCCGGAGGAGGCGGTGCGGGTCGAGGCGGTCGCCCACCGGACCCAGCGCTCCGCCACGGAGGTCGCCCCCGGCAGCCTCCGCCTCGACGTGATCTTCCAGGCCCCGGCGGGTCAGAAGCTCGACACCCGGTACGGGCCCTCGACCCGGCTGCTGGTCTCCTCGACCCCGCCCGAGCTGCTGCTGAAGGGCGAGGGCGCGGACACCGACCTGTGCCGCGAGCTGGAGCTGAACCCCGCCGTCGCGGAGGGTGTCCTGCACGTCTCCGCGATGGCGGCCTCGTGCGACGACGACCCCGCGAACGAGTACCCCGCCTGCCATGTGCACCAGCAGGACTGGGGCGTTCCGGTCCGCCTCGCCGAGGGCGCGACGGACCGGCTGCCGCTCGTCCTGGCCGGGATGGACGAGCACGCGGCGGGCTGACCGCCGAAGGGCCCTGGCGCCGCCGTGCCACCCCCCCCGTCGTGTCCCGTCGTGACGACTTCGACGGCGGAAAGTCTTCACGATGTTCACACAACACGACGAGGGGGCGGGCGGAGGGGAATGTTGGGGCCTGTCACCGACTGTCCGTCATGTGCCGTGGTCGCGGGAGCTGCCCGGTACGCGGCTCAGAGGCCGTAGCCGTCGCTGTAGCCGTCGCGTGCGTGGTGGTGGCGATCCTCTTCGACGACCGTGGTGGGGGGCACCATGACGCGGCGGCGGCGGTAGATGCTGCTGAACGTCGTGACGCCGATCAGGCCGACGATCATCAGGATCACGCCGACCATGTGCAGGTTGACGCCCTGCATGTGCCAGTCGGTCGCGAATGTGAGGATGGCTCCCACGGCGATGAGGATGATGCAGCCGCCGAGGCCCATGAGTGTCGCCTCCCTGTCCGGTGTCGGATCCGGCGGGTCCGGGCCGTGCCGGACCCTTCCGGTCAACTCCGGGTACCCGCAAGCCGGGTGACCATGCGGAGGCGGCGCCTCATGGGGCGGGGAGGCCGTGCCGCTCAGCCCTCCAGGAACGCCACCAGCGCGTTCGCCAGCAGGAACGGGTCGTCGGCGGCGCACAGTTCGCGGGCGCTGTGCATCGACAGGATGGCCACGCCGATGTCGACGGTGCGGATGCCGTGCCGGGCCGCGGTGATCGGGCCGATGGTCGTGCCGCACGGCATGGAGTTGTTGGAGACGAAGGACTGGAAGGGGACACCGGCCTTCTCGCAGGCCGCCACCCACACCGCGCGCCCCGAACCGTCCGTCGCGTAGCGGTTGTTGACGTTGACCTTGAGAATGGGGCCGCCGCCCGCGCGCGGGTGGTGGGTCGGGTCGTGCCGCTCGGCGTAGTTGGGGTGGACGGCGTGGCCGGTGTCGGAGGACAGGCAGACCGTGCCGGCGAAGGCGCGCGCCCGGTCCTCGTACGACCCTCCGCGCGCGAACACCGAGCGCTCCAGCACACCTCCGAGCAGCGGGCCGTCCGCGCCGGTGTCCGACTGGGAGCCGTTTTCCTCGTGGTCGAAGGCGGCCAGCACCGGGATGTACGGCAGCTCCGGCGCCCCCGTCGCGACGGCCGCGAGCGCAGCGGCGCCGGCGTGCACCGACAGCAGGTTGTCCATCCGGGGCCCGGCCATCAGCTCCCGGTCCCGGCCCAGGTAGGCGGGGGGCTCCACGGAGTGCGTCATCAGGTCCCAGCCGGCCACCTCGCCCGCGGCGAGCCCCGCCTCCGCCTCCAGGAAGGCGATCAGATCGCCGTCGCGGACGTCGTCGCCCAGGCCCCACACCGGCTGCAGATGCCGCTGCTTGTCCAGCTTGAGGCCCTCCGCCGAGACCTGGCGGTCCAGGTGGATCGCGAGCTGGGGGACGCGCAGCAGCGGACGGTCGACGTTGACCAGGCGGGTGGAGCCGTCGCGCAGGGTGAGCCGGCCGGCCAGGCCCAGGTCGCGGTCGAGCCAGGAGTTCATCAGCGGGCCGCCGTAGATCTCCACGGCGACCTGGCGCCAGCCGTGCGCCCCGGTGTCGGGCAGCGGCTTCACGCGCAGGTTGGGGGAGTCGGTGTGCGCGCCGACGATGCGGAAGGGGGTGTGCGGCGCCGCGCCCTCGGGGACGTACCAGGCCACGATCGCCCCGCCGCGCAGCACGTACTTTCCGCCCGCCGTGCCGTCCCACGCGTCCGTCTCCGAGACCTGGCGGAAGCCGGCCTTCTCCAGCCGCTCGGCCGTGTTCGCCACGGCGTGGTACGGCGACGGGCTTGCCGCCAGGAAGGACATCAGGTCGTCGGTGTGGCCGCGGTCGAAGCGCTGGCTTGTACTCATGGGTTCACCTTAACGACGTCACGAGGGTCCGCTCCCGGTGTCGGGAGCGGACCCTCGTTGGGTGGGGGGTGGGGGCCGGTGCAGGTGGGGGGGTGGGGGCCGCGGTGCAGGTGGGGGGTGGGAGCTGACGCAGGTGGGGGGTGGGGGCCGGCGCAGGTGGAGGCGGGGGCCGGCGCGGCCGGGGTGGGGAGCCGCGCCGGGGCCGGGCCCGTCCTAGAAGGCGGCCTCGTCCAGCTCCATCAGGTCCAGGTCGACGTTCTGGGCGACCTTGCGGGCCAGGGTGACGCCCGGCAGGACGTTGGCCGCGAAGAACTTCGCCGCCGCGATCTTGCCCTGGTAGAACGCCCTGTCCTTCGTGGAGGCCGTCTCGAGCTTCTCCGCGGCGATCGCGGCGCCCTTGAGCAGCAGGTGGCCGACGATCACGTCACCGGAGGCGAGCAGCAGGCGGGTGGTGTTCAGGCCCACCTTGTAGATGCTCTTGACGTCCTTCTCGGTCGCCGCGAGGTCGGTCAGCATCAGGCCGACGAGGCCCTCCAGCTCGGAGGCGGCCCTGGCGAGGTGCTCGCGGGCGCCGGCCAGTTCCTCGCCGCCGGTGCCGAGGGCCAGGAACTCCTTGATGTCCTCGGCGATCGAGTTCAGCGCGGCTCCCTGGTTGCGGACGATCTTCCGGAAGAAGAAGTCCTGGCCCTGGATGGCCGTGGTGCCCTCGTACAGGGTGTCGATCTTGGCGTCCCGGATGTACTGCTCGACCGGGTACTCCTGGAGGAAGCCGGAGCCGCCGAAGGTCTGGAGCGACTGGGCGAGCTGCTCGTAGCCCTTCTCGGAGCCGTAGCCCTTGACGATCGGCAGGAGCAGGTCGTTGAGCGCGTGCTCGGCCGAGGCGTCCTCGCCGTTCGCCTCCTTGACCGCGATGGTGTCCTGGACGGCGGCGGTGTGCAGCACGAGGGCGCGCATGCCCTCCGCGTACGCCTTCTGCGTCATCAGCGAGCGGCGCACGTCGGGGTGGTGGGTGATGGTGACCTTGGGCGCGGACTTGTCCATGAAGTTCGCCAGGTCGGGGCCCTGGACGCGCTCCTTGGCGTACTCCAGCGCGTTGAGGTAGCCGGTGGACAGCGTGGAGATCGCCTTCGTGCCGACCATCATGCGGGCGAACTCGATGATGCGGAACATCTGGCGGATGCCGTCGTGCTTGTCGCCGATCAGCCAGCCCTTGGCGGGGTGGCGGTCGCCGAAGGTCATCTCGCAGGTGTTGGAGGCCTTCAGGCCCATCTTGTGCTCGACGTTGGTGGCGTAGACGCCGTTGCGCTCGCCGAGTTCGCCGGTCTCGAAGTCGAAGAGGTACTTCGGGACGAGGAAGAGGGACAGGCCCTTGGTGCCGGGTCCCGCGCCCTCGGGGCGGGCGAGGACGTAGTGGAGGATGTTCTCCTCCATGTCGTGCTCACCCGAGGTGATGAAGCGCTTCACGCCCTCGATGTGCCAGGAGCCGTCCTCCTGCCGGACCGCCCTGGTGCGGCCGGCGCCGACGTCCGAGCCGGCGTCGGGCTCGGTGAGCACCATGGTGGAGCCCCAGGTCTTCTCGACTGCGATCGAGGCGGCCTTCTTCTGCTCCTCGGTGCCCTCCTCGAAGAGGATGCGGGCGAACGCCGGGCCGGAGGAGTACATCCAGATCGCCGGGTTGGCGCCGAGGATCAGCTCCGCGTAGGCCCAGATCAGGGACGGCGGAGCGGTGGTGCCGCCGATCTCCTCGGGCAGGCCGAGCCGCCAGTACTCGGAGTCCATGAAGGCCTTGTAGCTCTTCTTGAAGGACGCCGGAACCGGCGCGGTGTTCGTCTCGGGGTCGAACACCGGCGGGTTGCGGTCGGCGTCGACGAAGGACTCCGCCAGCTCGTTCTCCGCCAGGCGGGTCAGCTCCTCCAGGACGCTCCTGGCGGTGTCGGCGTCCATCTCCTCGAACGGACCGGTGCCGTACAGCTTGTCGCGTCCGAGCACTTCGAAGAGGTTGAACTCGATGTCGCGGAGGTTCGGCTTGTAGTGCCCCATGGCCACGGCTCCCGTCGAGGACTCGGCGAGGCACTGGCTCCTCGCAACTTGTTCACGTACCAACTAGTAGCTCCGATGATGCTACCCGTCGGTAATAAGACGCAACCCCGATCCCGCCATGTGTGACCGAGCCCTCGTGCGGGTCAGTACGCTGTGGCTCATGTACGGATACGGCCAGCCGATGGACAGTGGGGCGGCACAGCAGGGGTACGTCCCTCCGCAGCAGCAGATGCCCGGCGGTGTCGGCGGGTACGGCCAGCAGGCACCGGCCTACCCGGAACCCTCGCCGCCCTCGCTCGCGGAGGCGGTGCGCGCCTTCACCACGGGGCAGATGGCCGCCGAGGACTTCCAGCAGATCTTCGCGACCTCCAAGGTGTACTGCCCGCGCGGTGACAACCCCGGGTTCCTGGCGCTGCACAACACCCAGCAGCCGGTGATCCCGATGTTCAGCTCGCTCAAGGAGCTGCGCCGGTACGCGGGCAAGGAGTCCAAGTACTTCGTGATCACCGGCGCCGAGGTGATCGACCTGCTGCCGACCGGCTACGGCTTCGTGGTCGACATGGAGGGCGAGCACCGGATGGTGTTCGACGCCAAGGCGGTCGAGCAGATGGTCGACTTCGCGATGCGCCGGATGTACGGCTAGGAGCCGGTGCGTGGGTGCCGCCGCGCAGAAGCCCGGAGGGAATGCCCTCCGGGCTTCTTCTGTTGGGGCTGGCAGAAAGTTCAACGCTCAACTAAAGTGGTCGCACAAGGAGGAACCGACATGCCTGCAGTGACCGTCGAGAACCCGCTGACGCTGCCCCGTGTGGCAGCGGCCGCGGACGCCGTGGCACGTCCCGTGCTCACCGTCACGACCGCGCCGAGCGGCTTCGAGGGCGAGGGCTTCCCGGTGCGCCGGGCGTTCGCGGGGATCAACTACCGCCACCTCGACCCGTTCATCATGATGGACCAGATGGGTGAGGTGGAGTACGCGCCGGGCGAGCCCAAGGGCACCCCCTGGCACCCGCACCGGGGCTTCGAGACCGTCACCTACATCATCGACGGGACCTTCGACCACCAGGACTCCAACGGCGGTGGCGGCACCATCACCAACGGTGACACCCAGTGGATGACGGCGGGCAGCGGACTGCTGCACATCGAGGCCCCGCCGGAGTCGCTGGTGGTGTCCGGCGGCCTCTTCCACGGCCTCCAGCTGTGGGTGAACCTGCCGGCCAGGGACAAGATGATGGCGCCGCGCTACCAGGACATCCGCGGCGGCAGCGTCCAGCTCCTCACCTCCCCCGACGGTGGCGCGCTGCTGCGGGTCATCGCCGGTGAGCTGGACGGCCACGCGGGCCCCGGCATCACGCACACGCCGATCACGATGATCCACGCGACGGTGGCGCCCGGCGCTGAGGTCACCCTGCCCTGGCGGGAGGACTTCAACGGCCTGGCGTACGTGATGGCGGGACGCGGCACCGTGGGCGCCGAGCGCCGGCCGATCCACCTTGGCCAGACCGCGGTCTTCGGCGCCGGTTCCTCGCTGACCGTCCGCGCGGACGAGCGGCAGGACTCCCACACGCCCGACCTGGAGGTCGTCCTCCTCGGCGGGCAGCCGATCCGGGAGCCGATGGCCCACTACGGCCCCTTCGTCATGAACACCCGGGACGAGCTCATGGAGGCCTTCGAGGACTTCAAGAAGGGCCGCCTCGGCACGATCCCGGCAGTTCACGGGATGAGCGACGGCGGGCTGTAGGTCTCTCCCGGCTGACGGGTCGCCCGGCCCCCGCGCCGGGCGGCCCGCGTGGCGTCCGTAACTGACGCCGTGTCACCCGGATGGGCCGTCCGTGCAGGACAGCCCGTCCGGGGTGTGGTCGCCTGGAGGCGTGCAGGCCCCCGCCCCGCTGCTGCCCGAGCCCGTCCGGCGTCTCGCCGCCTGGTGCGCCGTCTTTCTGCTGGTGTCCGGGGTGGTGTGGATCGGGGTCGAGCTGTGCGTGGTCTTCCGGACCGCGGTGATCCCCGTGCTGCTGGCGCTGCTCGGCACGGCGCTGCTGCGGCCGCTCTTCCGGCGGCTCGCGGTCACGGGGATGAACCGGTCGCTCGCCGCCGGGATCACCTGTGCGGCGGTCGTCGTGGTCGTCGGCGGGGTGGTGTACATCGTGGTGGCCGCCCTGATCGACAGCGGGGACCAGATCGTCGCCTCGCTCAGGAAGGCCGCGCAGTGGCTCGCCACCCACTTCGGGGCGGCCGGGACCTCGCTGGACGACCTCGCCTCCAACGGCAGGCGGCTGCTGGAGAAGTTCGCCGGGACGGCCGCCTCCAACGTCATCAGCGGGGTCAGCGTGGTCGGCGAGTCGATCGCCATGGCCGTACTGGCCCTGCTGCTCGTGTTCTTCTTCCTGCGCGACTCGCACAAGGCCGCCGCCGTGCTGCGCACGCTCGCCCCGCGCGGGAGCGGTGACACCGCGGAGGCCATGGCACGGCGGGCCTTCGCGGCCGTGGAGGGCTTCATGCGCGGTACGACGCTCATCGCGCTGATCGACGCCACGTGCATCACCGTCGGCCTGCTCCTGCTGAGGGTGCCCGGCGCGCTCGGGCTCGGCGCGCTGGTCTTCGTCGGCGGCTACCTCCCCTACCTGGGCGCCTTCCTCTCCGGCACGGTGTCCGTGCTGGTCGCCCTCGCCGACCGCGGCCTCGTCGTCGGGCTGTGGGCGCTCGGGGTGGTGCTTGCGGTCCAGGTGCTGGAGGGGCACGTGCTCCAGCCGGTGATCCAGAGCCGGACCGTGCAGATGCACCCGGCCGCGGTGCTGCTGGCGATCACCGGGGGCGCGTCGGTCGCCGGGATCGTGGGGATGCTGCTGGCGGTGCCGCTGACGGCGGCGGCCTTCGGGACCGCCCACGAACTGCGGGAACGGTACGCGACCGCGCCGTAGGGCTCACTCGGCGGAGCGGCTCACCTGGCCGCCGAGGACTCGTACAGCTCGAACCAGATGCTCTTGCCCTTGCCGCGCGGCACGACGCCCCAGGCGTCCGCGAGCAGTTCGATCAGCACCAGCCCGCGCCCGGAGGAGGCGAGCTCACCGGGCCGGCGCTTGTGCGGCAGGTCGTCACCGGCGTCGGTGACCTCCACCCGCAGCCGCCGCTCCCCCTTCTCCCCACTGACCTCGGCCAGCACCAGCGCGTCGACGTCGGTGTGCAGCAGGACGTTCGCGAGGGTCTCCGACAGCAGCAGCACCGCCGAGTCCACATGCTCCTCGTCCGGCCAGTCGTGCAGCAGCTCCCGCAGTTGCCTGCGGGCCACGGAGACCCGCTCGGGTTCGGCCTGGGCGACCGTCATCAGGGTGTGCCGCACTCTGGGGCGGGCCGCGCGGCCGTCGCGGTGCCGGCCGAGCAGCAGCACGGCGATGTCGTCCTCCCGGCGGTCGGCCAGGGGCCCGGTGGTGTGGTGCGAGGACGGCCCGTGCACGGCCTGCACCAGCGCGTCGGCGAGTTCCTCGGCGTCGCCGCCGTGCCGCTCCAGGATCGTGCGGATCCGCTGCCAGCCGGTGTCCAGGTCGTGGCCGCCGGTCTCGATCAGGCCGTCCGTGCAGATCATCATCGTCTCGCCCGGCTCCAGCGTGAACCGGGTCGTCGGGTAGTCGGAGTCCGGGTCGATCCCCAGCGGCAGCCCGCCCGCCGTCAGCCGTTGCAGCACCGTGCCGTCCGCCATCCGGATCACCGGGTCCGGGTGTCCCGCGCGGGCCACCTCCAGGACCCCGGTCCGCGGGTCGACCTCGGCGTACAGACAGGTCGCGAAGCGCAGGTCGGGCACCCTGTCGTCGCTGCCGTCACCGTCGTCGCGGCCGTCGCCGTCGCCGCCGGTGAGCATGCCGTGCAGGAAGCGGGAGGCGCGCGAGAGCACCGCGTCCGGGCGGTGCCCCTCGGAGGCGTAGGCGCGCAGGGCGATGCGCAACTGGCCCATCAGCCCCGCGGCACGCACGTCGTGACCCTGGACGTCGCCCATGACCAGGGCGAAGCGCCCCGATCCGGAGGACGTGCGCGACCGTGAGGTGGCGCCGGGCAGCGGGATCATGTCGTACCAGTCGCCGCCGACCTGGAGGCCCCCGCCGGTGGGCACGTAGCGGGCGGCTATGTCCATGCCGGGGACCTCCGGGCCCAGCGTGGGCATCATCGCGCGCTGCAGGCCCTGGCTCAGCTCCCGCTCGCTCTCGGCGGTCTCGGCCCGGGACAGGGCCTGGGCGAGCATGCGGGCCACCGTGGTCAGCACCGAGCGCTCGTCGGGGGTGAAGGCCACCGGGTAGGTGAAGGCGGCCAGCCAGGCGCCCATCGTGCGGCCGGCGACGGTCAGCGGCAGGAACGCCCAGGAGTGGCGGTGGAAGCGCTCGGCGAGCGGCCAGGTGAGCGGATACCGGGACTGGTACTGCCCCGGGGACGAGAGGTAGACGGCCCGCCCGCTGCGGACCACCTCGGCGGCCGGGTAGTCCGTCTCCAGCGCCATGTTCAGGAACGGAGCCTCGTCGCCGGGCCGCTGCCCGTGGTGGCCGATGATCGTCAGCCGGTCGCCCTGGACGCCGAAGACCGCCAGGCCGTCCGGCGAGAACCCCGGCATCGACAGGGCGGCCGCCACCCGCAGTACCTCGGCCGTGGAGCGGGCCTCGGCCAGCGCCCGGCCGGCGTCCAGCAGGAAGGCCTCCCGGGAGCGCCGCCAGTCGCCGGTGACCGCCCGCCGCCCCGCGGGGGAGCCCGGTGCCGGCTCGGCGACCTCCTGAAGGGTGCCGATCAGCCTGTACGCCCTCTTGCGGGCGTCGAAGGCCGGCTTGGAGCGGCTGCGCACGACGCGGATGATCCGGTTGTGCTCGTCCATGACGCGGATGCGCACCTCGGCGAGGCTGTCCTCGGCTGCGGCGAGCCGCACGACGCCGGTGATCTCGTTCCAGTCGACCGGGTGGAGGCGGGCGCGCACCTGGGCTTCCGTGAGCGTGGTCTTCTCGGGAGGCAGCCCGAGCAGCCGGGCCGCCTCGGCGTCGACCGAGACCAGGCCCGTGGCCGTGTCCCAGTGCCACGTCCCGGTCGCGAGGGAGGCGAGTACCTCCCCCACGGCGGGCAGGGGCTGACCAGTGCGCATTGCCCCACTGTAAGAAGAGGCGATCGGACACTGCCACCGATGGCGTACGGCCTTACGCTCCCGTAGCCGCCCGGGACCGCATCCTTATTGGGGGGAGCCGATCTTGAGCCGCCCGGTACGCTTGGTAGGTCCGGGCCGTGCCCGCCCGGTGATCCCCGATCCGCGAAGACTGGATGAACGACGATGCATCGGTACAGGTCCCACACCTGCGGCGAGCTCCGCGCCTCTGACGTCGGCACCGACGTCCGGCTGAGTGGCTGGCTGCACAATCGGCGCGACCTGGGCGGCATCCTCTTCATCGATCTGCGCGACCACTACGGCATCACGCAGCTCGTGGCCCGCCCGGGCACGCCTGCGTACGAGGCCCTGGACAAGCTCTCCAAGGAGTCCACGGTCCGCGTCGACGGCGCCGTTGTTTCACGTGGAACAGAGAACGTGAACCCGGACCTGCCGACCGGCGAGATCGAGGTCGAGGTGACCGAGGTCGAGCTGCTCGGCGCGGCTCAGCCCCTCCCCTTCACGATCAACACCGAGGACGGGGTCAACGAGGAGCGGCGCCTGGAGTACCGCTTCCTGGACCTGCGCCGTGAGCGCATGCACCGCAACATCCTGCTGCGCACGGCGGTCATCTCCGCCATCCGCCAGAAGATGTCGGCGATGAACTTCAACGAGATGGCGACGCCGATCCTGTCCGCCACCTCCCCCGAGGGCGCGCGCGACTACGTGGTCCCCTCGCGGGTCCACCCGGGCCGCTTCTACGCCCTCCCGCAGGCGCCCCAGCAGTTCAAGCAGCTGCTGATGATCTCGGGCTTCGACCGCTACTTCCAGATCGCGCCCTGCTTCCGTGACGAGGACGCCCGCGCGGACCGTTCGCCGGGCGAGTTCTACCAGCTCGACGTCGAGATGAGCTTTGTCGAGCAGGAGGACGTCTTCCAGCCGATCGAGAAGCTCATGACGGAGCTCTTCGAGGAGTTCGGCGGCGGCCGCCACGTCACCTCGCCCTTCCCGCGGATCCCATTCCGCGAGGCGATGCTGAAGTACGGCTCCGACAAGCCGGACCTGCGCGCCAAGCTGGAGCTCGTCGACATCACCGACATCTTCGAGGGCTCGGAGTTCAAGGCGTTCGCGGGCAAGCACGTGCGCGCGCTGGCGGTGCCGGACACCGCGGGTCAGCCGCGGAAGTTCTTCGACCAGCTCGGCGAGTACGCGGTGGAGCAGGGCGCGAAGGGCCTGGCCTGGGTGCGGGTCGGCGAGGACGGCGCGCTGACCGGCCCGATCGCGAAGTTCCTCACCGAGGAGAACGTCGCGGAGCTGACCAAGCGGCTCTCGCTGGCCCCCGGCCACGCGGTGTTCTTCGGCGCGGGCGAGTTCGACGAGGTCTCGAAGATCATGGGCGCGGTGCGGGTGGAGACCGCCAGGCGTGCCGGCCAGTTCGAGGAGAACGTCTTCCGCTTCTGCTGGATCGTCGACTTCCCGATGTACGAGAAGGACGAGGAGACGGGCGGGATCGACTTCTCCCACAACCCGTTCTCCATGCCGCAGGGCGGTCTTGAGGCCCTGGAGACGCAGGACCCGCTGGACATCCTGGGCTGGCAGTACGACATCGTCTGCAACGGTGTCGAGCTGTCCTCCGGCGCCATCCGGAACCACGAGCCGGACATCATGCTCAAGGCCTTCGAGATCGCGGGCTACGACCGTGAGACCGTCGAGGACAAGTTCGCCGGCATGCTCCGCGCGTTCCGCTTCGGCGCCCCGCCGCACGGCGGCATCGCGCCGGGCGTCGACCGCATCGTGATGCTCCTCGCGGACGAGCCCAACATCCGCGAGACCATCGCCTTCCCGCTCAACGGCAACGCCCAGGACCTGATGATGGGCGCCCCGACCGAGCTGGACGAGTCGCGTCTGAGGGAACTCCACCTGTCGGTACGCAAGCCGCAGCCGAAGTAGTCCTCAGCGGGCGGGAAGGCTCGAAACCGGCGTCGGTTTCGAGCCTTCTCGTTCGTGCTTGGCGGGCAAGTGCCGTTTTCTCATCCGGCTGACAGGATTCCTGCCTAGCTTCGCGGGCCATGACGGACAGCAAAGTTCCCTCATCCCATTCGGACCTGACGCGCCGCAAGGTGCTTCTGGCGGGCGGTGCGGCGGTGACCGCGGTGGGCCTGGCCGGCTCGTCGGCACTGAACGCCGCAGCGGGCGAGGCGGCTGCGGCCACCAAGGCCACCACGGTCGAGAGCTGCTACATGCTCACCTCGGAGCTGGTCGAGGGCCCCTACTACATCGACGCCGACAAGCTCCGACGGGACATCACCGAGGACCAGGACGGCATCCCGCTGACCCTCACGCTCAAGGTGATCGACGCCGAGAGCTGCAAGCCCCTGCGGAACGCGGCCGTCGACATCTGGCACTGCAACGCGGTGGGCGTCTACTCGGGTTACGGGGACAGCGGCAACGGCGGCGGGGGTCCGGCCCCCACGGGCCCGCCGCCTTCGGGCATGCCCACCGGCGAGCCGCCGACCGACGGTCCTGGCCAGGGCGGCGGGCACCAGGAGCCGACGGACGACGAGCGCTTCCTGCGCGGCACCTGGCACACGGACGGGAACGGCCAGGTCACCTTCCGCACGGTCTTCCCCGGCTGGTACCAGGGCCGCTGCGTGCACATCCACGTCAAGGTCCACGTGGACGGCAAGTGGACGGACTCCGGCTACGAGGGTGGCCGTACCTGCCACACCGGTCAGTTGTTCTTCGACGAGGGTTCGGTGTCGCTCACGGAGTCGGTGGAGCCGTACTCCACCAATACCGTGACCCGTACGACCCTCGACGAGGACGGGATCTACCCGGGCAACGGCCCTGAGGCCGGCCTGCTCCACCTCCGGTACGACACGAAGCACATCGCCCGCGGCGTCCGCGCCCAACTGACCCTGGGCGTCGACCCGAGCGCGACCAACGACGGCCAGGAAGGCCCGAGGCCGACCGCGTCGCAGTCACCGTCGGGCACGGCGAGCTGACGCAAGGACCTATGGAGACGGAGCGGCCCGGATCCGGACAGGTTCCGGGCCGCTCCGTCTGTATGAGGTCACCGTCGCGGAAGTGGGATGTGCGGGGGCTCAGGCATTGCCGGGGCCGCCCTCGGAGATCTCCGGATTCCCGACGAACAGGTCTTCCGTGCGCTCGACCGTGCCGGACCGGTCCAGCCAGTCGGCCAGGCGGTCGAGATCGGTGCAGGAGGTGATGCGCTCGCGGATGTCGTCGGAGACGGGGAGACCGCGCACTTCGAGGACGCGCAGGACGCCCTTGGCCTCGCCTTCCGCCTTCCCCTTCAAGTACGTCTCCTCGAAGAGGGTTCCCCGGCCGGGGAAGTAAGTAGCGACCATCTTCTGCAGTCCTCTCCATCAGTACCTAGCCAGGGGACGCCCCGCTTTAGCGGGGTGGGGAATGGCTTCTGAGCCCTGCTCTGGCCTCAACTGGGTGCACGGATCTGCGCTGTTCACCTGAGCCGGCCTCTCTACCGGTCCGTGGGGCTACTCGTCCGTAAAGATGTCTTCCGCTGGCCGGGCGCTTGGCCAGGCCCTGTGCGGTGAATTCGATGATCGGGTCGGCGATGTCTTCGGGAACACCCCGCAGAGCGGTGGACAGGGCTTTCAGTATGGCATCGATGTCCGGTTCACCCGCGTGCGTGATGGCGGCGAGGGCGGCCAGCACGAGGTCGTCGCGGGCCTCGGCCGGGTCGGTGATGACGGGCATGTTGTGCGGGCCCGCCACGACGGGCCTGAGGACGAGTGTCGGCATCTGGGGCGGCCCGCCGGCCACCGGTCGCTGGGCCCACTCGGCGGTGGAACGGTCCTGGACCACGACCATGAGAGCCGTGGGCAGTCGGTATTTGGTCCACAGGTAAGCGGTGTAGTACGCCCAGCTCGCGGGCTTGGCCGGGTCCTTCTTGCCCTGGGCCTCGATGGCGAGCAGGAAGGCGCCGTGTTCCGCGCTGTCGAGGCGCAGAAGGGTGTCCACCCGGCGTTGTAGGGCGTCGCGGTACGGCGCGGGACTACGGAGGGGTGCGGCATGTCGGTCAACGGCGAGGCGGTACGGCTCGGGGAAGAGGCGGACGAGCCGGGGTGGGAGGTGGACCCGGACGACGAGTGGGGAGTCGCCGTCATCACCACCGTGGGGCGTCAGTTGCGGCTGCGGCGGGAGGCAGTCGGGATGCGGGCCGCCGAGTTCGGGATGGCGATGGGGTACGGGGAGGACCTGGTCTACAAGATCGAGGGTGGGAAGAGGATTCCCCGGCAGGAGTACCTGGACAAGGCCGACGAGGTGTTGCGTGCGGGTGGGCTCATCGCGGCGACCTGGGAGGACGTGAAGAAGGTCCGGTATCCGAAGACGGTTCGGGACATCGCGAAGCTGGAGGCGCAGGCGGTCGAGATCGGGCTGTACGTGTGCAACAGCATCAGCGTTGTTGCAGACGCCGGATCATGCGCGGTCGCTCTTCCAGGCCGCGCAGCCGCCTTACTCGCCGGATGATGTGGAGCGCATGGTGGCTGCTCGCATGGCGCGGCGGTCGATCTTCGAACGGGACCCGGCCCCCTCTGTCAGCTTCGTGCTGGAAGAGGCAACGCTGCGACGGGAGGTCGGAGGCACAATGGTGTGGCGTCAACAGCTCGAACGTCTGCTGGAGGTGGGGCGGTTGCACCACGTCACACTTCAGGTGATGCCGACGAAGACCGATGCTCACCCCGGGGTGGACGGCAGGATTGAGGTGCTGAAATTCGCGGACGGGAAGGCGGTGGGACACTCCGACGGCGCGTTCAACGGTCGGCCGACTTCCGACCCCAAGCAACTGCGCATCCTTGAGCTGCGGTACAGCACCATCCGGGCGCAGGCTCTCACGCCCCGGGAGTCGCTGACCTCCATCGAGCAACTACTGCTGGGAGAAAAATGATTCGCAAGGCCTCCGCCGGTGACGCCTCCGAACTGGCGTGGTTCAAGAGCAGCTACAGCGACGGCACCGATGGCGAGTCATGCGTCGAGATCGCCACGAGCCTCGGCGTCGTCCACGTCCGCGACTCCAAGAACACCGAAGGCCCCCAGCTCGCGCTCACGCGCGACGCCTGGACGGGCTTCGTGAGCTACGCCTCGGAACGCTGACCCAACCGCACGCGCAGGGAAGCGGCTCGGGACCGGTGTCCGGTTCCGAGCCGCTTCCTTCTGTTCGGGCAGGGTCAGTACAGGGCCTTGTAGCCGCCCCAGCCGGTGCCGATCTGCGTCCGCGCGCCGAAGCCGCCCTTGCCGTTGCCGTAGAGGCGGAACAGCTTGCCGGAGGTGTCCCGGCAGATCAGGTCGCCGATGCCGTCGCGGTTGAGGTCGCCCACGCCGACGCAGGCGTTGTACGAGGCCCCCCACTTGGTGGCGATCTTGACGCCGGCCTTGAAGGCGCCGGTGCGCTTGCCGTCGTAGCGGTAGAGGTTGTTGGACTTGTCCTGGGCGATCAGGTCGCCGATGCCGTCACCGGTGATGTCGCCGACGGCGACGATCTTCTTGTACTTCTTCCAGTTGCTCGCGATCTTCACGCGGGCGGAGAGCTTGCCCGCACTGGTGGCCTTGAAGAGGTACAAGTCCCCGGTGGACGCCTGGCGGGCGATCAGGTCCGGGCGTCCGTCCCCGGTGATGTCACCGGTCGAGACCATGACGTCGTACTGGTTCCAGCCGCTCTTGCCGAGCGTGGTGTACGGCGTCGACGCCTTCAGCGCGGCCCCGCACTTCGGCTTGTACAGCCGCAGCGAGCCGTTGCCCGGCCGAACGACGAGATCGTTGCAGCGGTTGCCGCTCAGGTCGCCGAACGGCACGACCGTGGTCCCCTTCGGCCAGCCGGTGCCGCTCACCTTGGACGAGAGGGTGCCCTTGCCCGTGCCCCGGTGGATGGTCAGGGAGCCCGTGGAGTTCATGGTGAGCAGGTCGCCGACGCCGTCGACGCCGTCCGGAGAGCCGTAGTCGTGGCGTACGGGCGAGCCTCCGGTCAGCGAGCCGGAGCCGCTGCCGACGGTCACGGCCGTGGAGGTGCCGAGGCCGGTCGCCTTGAGGGTCCACTTGTACTGCCCGTTGGGGAAGCGCACGCCACCCGCTGTTTTGCGGTCCCATTTCGCCGCCACCTGTGCGATGGCCGCGCCGCCGGTGAGGGTGCGGGTGGCCTTGCCGGTCTCGCCGCTCTCCACCGACGTGAACGTCAGCGACCAGGAGGTGACGGGGCGGGACAGCAGCCAGGTGCCGGTCCAGGGCGTCGAGGTGGTCAGGTCGGTCCAGGTGTCGGTGTCCGTTTCGAACGCGGTCGGGGCCGACGGTGTGAAGCCGGTCGTGGCGACGCGGGTGCGCTCATGGAGGTCGAACCAGGCGACCAGGCCCGTGTACTTGTCCACGGCCCAGCGGTGGCGGCGGTCGGCGGCCAGGCCGGTGTCCGGCACCTCGGAGGCCAGTACGCGGGTGGCGCCGGTGGCCGCGTCGGTCAGGACGAGGGTGTCGGCCGCGTGGTCGTGGCGGACCGTGAAGCCGTCGCCGAGCAGTACGTCACCCGGGGTGACGGCGCGGGAGGTGCCGGCCTTGGTGTCGTACACGCCCGCCGAGGCGGTGCCGCAGGCCCAGTACAACCAGCGGCCCGCCGCCTGCAGCTCGCTCGGGACGCAGCGCGCGCCCGGGACGGTGACCGTGCTGAGGGTCTTCTTCTCCGTCAGGCTGTAGGAGGTGATCCGGCCGGCGGTGGTGGTGGCGCTCCACAGCACTGGGCCGTTGAGGGCGGCCGTCTGGACCGGGCGCTTCAGCAACTGGCCGTAGCCGAACCGGCCGACGTACTGGGCCGGGGCGGCACCGCCGGAGTTGTAGACCGCGTAGTCGTCGGAGACGTCGACGATGCTGCCGCCCGTGGTCTTGAACCACAGGGGTTGGTGGCCGATCGAGGCCAACTGGTCCGAGTCGGGCGGCGCGTTGCCGCTCCAGGGCTCCTCCAGGAAGACGTCTCGGGGCGAGGTGACCATGTTGCCCCACAGCGCCGGGCACGGGGTGTCCGGGGAGGGGCATTTCGGGAGGATCCTGACGCTCTCGGTGACGGCGGACGCTGTGAGCGCCGTACCGCCGTTGGTCGTCAGGGTCCGTACGGAGGTGGCGCTGAAGCCGCTGGTGTCCTTGGGGTTGCGCTCCGCGACCCGCAGGCTGCCACGGCTGAGGGCGATGCCCGTCTTGTCGTTCTCCTTTGCGGGCACCTGGTACAGCTTCGTCAGCTTCGGCGTGCCGTCCGCGCTCAGGCTCACACGCTGCACCCACCAGTCGGTGGCGCCCCCGCCGCCGGTGACGAGAGCCGTGTCGCCGGGTCCGTGGACCGTGAACTTGTCGGCCTTCTCCAGCAGGGTGCGGGACGAGCCGTCGGTGAGAGAGACAGCCGTCAGCCTGCTGGTGCCGGTGCCCGTGTGCAGGGGCAGCAGCAGCCAGTCACCGGTCAGAACCGGCTTGTAGTCCGAGTAGACGCCGAAGCCGAAGAAGGGCAGGTCGACGAACTGCTCGTCGCCGCCAGGGTCGGTGCGCGGCTTGAAGTGCAGGCTGTTGCTGTCGTACCAGCCGATCCGGCCCTGGCTCAGGACTGCGGTGGCGGTGGCGGAGACGCGGCTGAACGCCTCGGTGACGGTGGCCGACTCGATGTCGATGTAGTACAGGCTGGTGCCCCACTTGAGCAGCACTCCGGCCGAGTCGGCGGCCATGACGTAGCCGTTGTTGACGGTCACCCCGGCCGGCGTGAAGCGGCGTTCACGGCGCTCGCCGTCCACGGTGTCGATGAGGGTGTGGCTGGTGACGACGGTGTTCCCGGCCAGCGCCCGGTAGGGGTACTGGGACGCCACGGTCGACGTCTTATCTGTGGCCGGATCCCACAGGGTGACGGTGGTGTCGGACGTGCTCGACGGCAGGGCGACTAGGTCGCCGCCCGAGCCGTACCAGGCCTCCCGGCACGTCGAGCCGAGGTCTTTGCACGGCGCCGTCTGCGTGTAGACGCCGTCCGGGGTCCGCACCCCGACGGTGGTGCCGTCGGCGTGGCTCGTCCACAGCAGTCCGGGGACTTCCGACTGCCGGTGCAGGAAGCCGTTGGGGCCAGCCGCGAACAGTCGTTCGCTGCGTGGCTGGGTCGAGGCCGGGGCGGTGAGTGTGATCTCGGTGGTGCCGGCCGCGCTCTGCGCGCCCGCGGCCTGGGCGGGGTCACCGCCCCCGGCGAGGACGGTGACGGACGCGGCCGCGACGGCGACCGCGAGTGTGGTGACGGTGGCGGCCAGTCCGCCCCGTCTTAGGGCATGTCTGCCCACGTGAGGTTCCCTCCCGGCGAGGGTCCCCTGCCCTCGCTCAAGTGGGCGGACTTTACCAGGAATTTTCCATCTCTTTTCACGGTCCCGGAGCATGAGAAGCGACTCCCCGCGACCGGGCGTCCGTCGCGGGGAGTCGTGGTGCTCGGTGCTCTTCCGCTTTACGCGGGCTCGCCGCCGAAGCGCTCCTTGTACGTCTCCAGGTCGTCGTCCGTGAGCTTGGCGAAGAGGACCGGGGGGACCGTGAACGGGGTGCCGGCGGGGACGGTGGTCAGGGAGGCCGCCTCGGCGGGGGTCACCCAGGTCGCCGTGTCGCCGTCCAGGGAGAACGCCGCGCGCATGGCCGCCGACGAGGTGGGGATGAACGGCTCCGAGACCACCGAGTAGAGGTGGATCAGGTTCATCGCCGTGCGCAGGGTGAGGGCTGCGCCGTCCTTGTCGGTCTTGATCTCCAGCCAGGGGGACTTCTCCTCCAGGTAGGAGTTGCCCGCCGACCACAGGGCGCGCAGGGCGGCCGCCGCCTTGCGGAACTGGATGGCCTCCATGTGCTCCTCGTACTCCGCGAGGAGGCGGGCGATCTCCTCACCGAGCCGCGCCTCGGCCTCGCCCGGCTCGCCGCCCTCCGGGACCGCGTCGCCGAAGCGCTTGCGGGAGAAGGACAGCACCCGGTTGACGAAGTTGCCCAGCGTGTCCGCCAGGTCCTTGTTCACCGTGGCCGTGAAGTGCTCCCAGGTGAAGGACGAGTCGTCGGACTCCGGCGCGTTCGCCATCATGAAGTAGCGCCAGTAGTCGGCCGGGAGGATCTCCAGCGCGTCGTGCGTGAAGACACCGCGCCGCTGCGAGGTGGAGAACTTGCCGCCGTAGTAGTTGAGCCAGTTGAAGGCCTTGATGACATCGACCTTCTTCCACGGCGCGCGGGTGCCCAGCTGGGTCGCCGGGAACATCACGCTGTGGAAGGGCACGTTGTCCTTGCCCATGAACTGCGTGTAGTGGACGTCCGCGTCCGACTCCCACCACCACGAGCGCCAGTCCCGGTTCTCCGGGTCCTGGTCGGCCCACTCCTTCGTGGCGCCGATGTACTCGATCGGGGCGTCGAACCAGACGTAGAAGACCTTGCCCTCGGCGGCCAGCTCCGGCCAGGTGTCGGCCGGGACCGGGACGCCCCAGTCCAGGTCACGGGTGATCGCCCGGTCGTGCAGGCCCTCGGTGAGCCACTTGCGGGCGATCGAGGAGGCCAGCACCGGCCAGTTGTCGGCGCGCTCGTCGACCCATGCCTCGACCTCGCCGGCCAGTACGGACTGGAGGAGGAAGAGGTGCTTGGTCTCGCGGACCTCCAGGTCGCTGCTGCCGCTGATGGCGGAGCGCGGCTCGATCAGGTCGGTCGGGTCCAGGACCCGGGTGCAGTTCTCGCACTGGTCGCCGCGCGCCTTGTCGTAGCCGCAGTGCGGGCAGGTGCCGATGATGTACCGGTCGGGCAGGAAGCGGCCGTCGGTGTTGGAGTACACCTGGCGGATGGCCCGCTCCTCGATGAACCCATTCGCCTTGAGCTCGCGGGCGATCTCCTGCGTGATCTCGCGGTTCTGCGGGGACGAGCTGCGGCCGAAGTAGTCGAACGCGAGCGAGAAGCCGTCGTAGACCGCCTTCTGCGCGTCGTGCGCCTGCGCGCAGAACTCGTCGACCGGGAGGCCCTGCTCCTTGGCCGCGAGCTCCGCCGGGGTGCCGTGCTCGTCCGTCGCGCAGATGTACAGCACGTCGTGGCCGCGCTGGCGCAGATAGCGGGAGTACACGTCCGCCGGGAGCATGGACCCCACCATGTTGCCCAGGTGCTTGATCCCGTTGATGTACGGAAGGGCGCTGGTGATGAGGTGTCGAGCCATCGCGGGCTGCTCCCAAGTCGCTACGTGGGGTGACGATCTCGTGGGGTGCGGGTCGTCTACGGAACCTTGAAATCGTAGCCGACACGGGTGGGCCGCCCGCTTCCCGTTTTGAGGGGTGGGAAGGGGCGGCCCTGGTGCGTGTGCGGGTCCCGTGGGTTACGGGCGCCAGTTGGCCAGTACGCCCTCGTAGAGCTCCTGGTCGGTCAGCTCGCGGGGGGTGGGACCGGCGTGGAAGAAGGACGAGGTGTCGGTCTTCAGCTTGCGGAGGTAGTCGAAGGCCTTGTTGTCGTGCTCACCGAAGGCGACGAAGGAGAAGAAGACGGAGGGGTGCTTCTCGGCGGCGTCGGTGAGGGACTGGGTGGCGGGGGTCTTGGCGTCCGGCGCGCCGTCCGTCTGGAAGATCACCAGGGCGGGGGCCGCCGGGTCGCCGGACTCCGCGCGGTGGGCCAGTACGGCGTCCACGGCGGCGTGGTAGCTCGTGCGGCCCATGCGGCCGAGGGAGCCGTGCAGGTCGTCTACGCGGTCCTCGTGCTCGGCGAGGGTCAGCTCGCCGGTGCCGTCCACCTCCGTGGAGAAGAACACGATCCGGACCGTCGCCTCGGGGTCGAGGTGGGCCGCGAGGGCGAGGGTCTGCTCGCCGAGGGCCTGCGCGGAGCCGTCCTTGTAGTACGGGCGCATGGAGGCGGAGCGGTCGAGGACGAGGTAGACCTTGGCGCGGGTGCCGGTGAGGTCGTACTTCGCGAGGGCGGATGCGGCGGCGTGGTAGGCGGTGGTGAGGGTGGGGGCGTGGTCGTTGAGCTGGGTGAGGGGGGTGGCGGGTGCGGCGGGGTCTGCGGCGGTGCCGGTGTCGGCCTCGGCGGCCGGCTCGGGTTCGGTGGCCGGCTCCGCCTCGGTCTGAGGCTCCGCCTCGGTCTGAGGCTCCGCCTCAGGGGTCGGCTCCTGTGCCGCGGGCTCCGGTTCCGGTTCCGGTTCCGTCGTCGGATGTTCGGCCTCGGCTTCGCCTTCGGCCGGGGTGTTCCCACCCGCACCACCCGTGCGGGTCTCGTTGTCGGGTGCCGGTGGCCCCTGCGGGGCTTCCTCGCCATCGGCGGCTTGCGGAGCGTCCGCCTCAGGCTCCGCCTCGGCCGTCTTGGCCGCCTCGGTCACCTCGGTCACCTCGGTCTCAGGCTCCACCTCGGCCTCGGCCTGAGGCACGGCCTCCGGCTCCGCCTCGACCTTGGTCGTCTCGGCCTCGGCCTCGGTCTGCGTCTCGGCCTCGGCCTCGGGCTCCGCTTCGGCCGCCTCGGCCTCCGTCTCGGCCTCGGTCTCCGGCTCGGCTTCGGGCTTGGCCTCCGCCTCGGTCTCCGGCTCCGGCGTCGGCTCCTGTGCTGCCGGTTCCTTGGCCGGGTCGGCCTCAGGCTCCGGTGCGGCGGCCGTCGGTTCGGGTTCCGGGGTCGGTTCCTCGGACGCCGGTTCCGGGGTGGGCTCGGGGGCGGGTGCCGCCTCGGGCTCCGACTCCCGCTCCGCGGCGGTCGGCTCGGCTTCCGCGGGGGTCGCCGGTTTGGGGACCGTGATGTTGTCGAAGGCGGCCGAGACCAGTTCGTGTTCGTCGTCCGCGGACGGCTGGGCCGGGACCTTCGGTTCCGGCTGCTGGGCAGCGGTGGGTGTCGGCTCCTGGGCGGGAGCCTGTTCCGCACCCTCTGCCTCGGCCTTGGGCCCCTTGCGTGGTCGGCCGAACGCGTTCCGCAGGAGAGTGAGAATGCCCATGTGCGCAACCCTTCGTGAGTTGATGCCCGTCAATCCCTGGCCAGGACGGACACGTAAGGTTAGCGGCCCTCTGTAGTGATCTTGGGCAGGGGCAAGCACCCGCGGGCGGCTTCTGTCAATGCGCTCCTCGGCCGTCGTGCAGCGTGACGTCGACGAGCAGCGCGCGGTGGTCGGTGCCGGCCACGGCGAGGAAGCGGGCGCCGGTCGCGGAGAAGTCCGGTGAGACCAGCACATGGTCGATCTGCGCGCCGAGGACGGGCGTCGTCCGAGACGGCCAGCTCGGGTCGCGTTCCGCGCCGGACAGCCGGGCCGCGTCCCGCAGACCGGTGTCGATGACGCGGCGGAAGGCCGCGTGGTCCTGGGAGGCGTTGAAGTCGCCGGCCAGCACGGTCGGCGTCGTACGGTCCGCCGCCGCGAAGGCCCGCAGCCGGGCGAGTTCCCGGTGCCAGAGCGCGACCTGACCGGGCAGCGGCGGCATGGGGTGGGCGAGCTGGAGGCGCACCGCGTGCCCGCGCACGTCGGCGACCGCGCCCGGCATGCCCATCGTGCCGCGCACCCCGGCGGTGCCGCGCAGGGCGTAGCGGCTGAGGATCAGGGACCCCTCCGAACCGCCCGCCCGGACCGCCTGCCGGTAGGGGTAGTCGCCGCCGGCCTCCCGCTCCAGCGTCGACTGGCAGGTGTACTCGCACTCCTCGACGAAGACGATGTCGGGCCGCTCGCGGCGGATGACCGTGACGAGGGCCGGGGCACCGCGCCCGAACTGCACGTTCGAGGTCAGCACCCGAATCCCGGCCACGGCCCGGCCGGCCGGTGCGGAGACCCTGCCGTACGGCTCGATGTACCAGGCCAGCAGCCCGAGCAGGGCCACGCCCCACACCGCCCCCGTCCACCAGCGGCCGCGCAGCGTGAACGCCAGGCCGAGTCCGGTCGGCACGAGCAGCCACGGCAGGAAGGCGAGGAGCTGCGGTACGGGCGTGATGCCGTCGCTGTCGGCGATCCGGCACCCGACGACGACGCTCACCCCGGCGAACAACAGCCCGGCGCACCAGCTCGCGAACCGTCCCCCCTGCTTGGTCACGACGACGAGCCTACGGGGTCGGCACGGGCCCCGGGCGTCCCGCTCGCGGGCCCGTCCGCCGGGTCAGACGCGTACGCGCGGCGGCGGCTGCTCGGGGCGGCTCTGGGTAGTGGGGGGCGTGGGCGTCCGGCGGCGGAAGGGCAGGCGCGGGCGGCGGGTGAGCCAGGTCAGGGCGGCCACCGTCAGACCGAGGGCGACGAGGATCCACGAGGCGGTGCGCAGGGTGGAGGTGAGGGCGTCGTAGACGGCGCCGACGGCCGGCTGGGAGACCTCGGCGGGCAGGTCGGCGAGGGTCAGGCTGCGCCCGACGGCGACAGCGAGGGCGAGCATCGCCCCGCCCAGGGCGGTGCCGAGCGCGGTGGCGGTCAGCGCACGACGGCGGCGGGCGGCCAGGGCGAGGCCCGCCACGGCGAACGCGACGGCCGCGATCGGCAGCCAGAAACCGGCGACTTCGAGCACGTGGAACCCCTTCCGGAGGCGGCCCAGTTGCTGGGCCGGAAGCAGGTCGACCTCGGTGTGCTGAACGGGGATGCGGTTCGCGAGCGGTACGTGGTCCTGGGCGAGCTGGGCCTTGACCTGGGCGGTGACGGGCGCGAGATCGACGGTGACCGGGCGTTCGCGTCGGTCGCGTTCGTCGCGCAGGGCCCGCAGGACGGCGTCGTGGGCGGCCCGGTTGCCCTCGTTCCACGCCGTGCGGAAGGCCTCGGTCCGGGTGAACGAGCGCACCGCGTCGTGCACGAAGGGGGTGATGGTGCCGCGGCGCACGTAGGCGTCCAGTTGGTGTCCGTACTCCTGGACGATCCCGTTCCCGACGGTGTCCGCGACGGCGTCGCGCACGTCCGGGTCGTCGGCGAGCGGCGCCATCGTGGTGACGTAGCGGCCGGTGTCGGAGAGCCCGTACGCCGCCCAGGCCGACAGCGCGCCGAACGGCACGAGCAGGCACGAGAGCGCGATGAGCACGGCCGACAGGCCGCTTCGCATACGTCGGGACACGTTCTCAGCCAAGGCCGTCGCCCGCGCCTCCGCGAGCGGACGGGCGGCATTCGGGTGAGCGGGAGGGAGGGCGGGGCCGGGCGGCCGGGCGCCGGCCGGCGTGCGTCAGCGGGTCAGCGGGTCAACTGACGCGACGGCCCACCGCGTCCTCGTGCGTGTAGAACCAGTAGAAGCAGAAGAGGCCCGCGACGATGCCGATCCCCAGGGACAGGCCGACCACCGACACGATCGCGTGGCCGCTCTGGCTGTAGAGAAAGCCGAACGCCGCGCCGATGAAGGCGAACCACAGTGCGGCGTGCTGCTCCCGCCGCAACCGGGGGCCCACCATGAGGACGGCCGCCAGGAGCACCGTGAACACGATCGTGGTCACGAAGCCGAACAGCACGTTCCAGCCCGTGATCGGCCCGCCGTGGCGACGGTCCGCCGCGGTCCAGTAGCCGTAGACGAGCCCCAGCGCGAGCGGTCCCGCCAGCCGGCCGACGGCATGGGCGCGGGCGCTGAACAGGTTGGGCGGGCGGGTGGTGCGGGTGGTGATGCCGGACGCGGGTGCCATGTGAGCCATGAGAGCGCTCCTCTCTCTCCTCGCCCCCGCATACCAGAGCACACCGGGGAAGGGGCCCTGGCAAGTCGGTGGAGCCGTTACCGTGCTGGCGTAAGCGACCGACCGGATCACGACACGGGGGGACGATGCCCGGAACCGTGCTGCTGCTCGCGGCCGCGCCCGTGGGCCGGGGGCGTCTGGTGGACGCCGCGTCCGTGCTGCCGGTGCTGGCCGCCGTGGCGCCCTCCGTGCTGTCCGGCACGGACACCGCGACCGTGGTGGAGCTCGCCGATCCGCTGGAGCCACAGGCCGTGCTCACCCGGCTGCGCGCGGCCGCGGCGGCGCCCGGCCCGCTGACCGTGTTCCTCGCAGGACAGCTCCAGCTCGACCGCCGCCAGCACCTGCTCCATCTGGCGCTCGCCCGCACCGCGCCGGCGACCGTCCGCTACACGGCCCTGCCCTGGCACTGGCTGCGCGAGGAACTGCGGCTGCGCCCGGACGGCACGACCACGGTCGTGGCCGATCTGCACGCGGACGCGGAGAGCTGGGCGCTGCTGCGCGGGCACCCCCTGGACTGCGGGCGCAACATCGCCCTGTACGGCCGGGTCGCACCGCCGCCGGCCCGGCGCACGGTGGCGGCACCGGCGTACATGAGGGCGGTGGCGACGATCCTGCGCAGCGGGCACCGGCCGCCGCCTGCGGAGCTGCACGAGCAGGCGCTGTCGCGGCTCACCGAGGAGGACGGCCGCCCCGGCCTCGTAATCACCGCGCCCGGCCCGGCGCCGGCCGACCCGCACACGGCCATCGCGGCCTGCGTGCAGTCCGGCCGGCACGGCGACGCCGACGCGCTCGCCGCCCGCTGGGAGCGGGCCGCCGCCCTCGCGCACGGAGCGGCCTCCGAGGACGCGCTGCACTGGGCCGAGGTCCGCGCGGACCTGGCGATGTTCGCGGGCGACGCCGCCCGCAGCTGCCGGGCCTGGCTGACGGTGGCCGCCACCCGCCTGGACATGGGCCAGGCCGCCGACGCCGTGGCGGTCGAGACTGCCGTCGACCGCGCCCACCACCAGTGGGGGCTGATCCACGACCCCGGACGTGCCCGCGAACTCGGTTCGGTGCTGGCCGAGTTGCGCGGCCGGGTGCCGGGCCGGCGGCAGGGCGCGCTCGACCATGTGCGCCGTCAGCTCAGCCAGTTGCAGACGCAGGCCTGAGGCGGCTCTCGTACCCGGGGCGACGCGGTCCGGTCCCGGCCCCGGACCCGCCGTGGAGGGGGCGGGTCCGGTGTGGCCGAAATGCGCCCTCCCGGGGAGTTGTGCCCCGGTGTCAGAATAGTGAGCTATGGCTGAGGGGGATGGCGTGGCCGGCCGAGGTGTACGGGTCCGGCTGGACGGTAGTGCGAGCAGCAAGGACGTCGGCGCGCTGAAGGCGTGGCTGGAGCGGGAGAAACCGCTGGAGGAGCTGGTCCGGCAGGGGCGGCTGCGGATCGACGAGCGGCCGCGCTCGGACGTGCCGCCCGGGCGCATGGGCGCCGGCATGGAGATCCTGCTGTTCCTGCTCGGCGCGGGCGCCGAAGCCGTGTTCGACGAGCTGGTGGCGCAGACCAGGCGGGCCGTGGCGGCCTGGCTGGAGAACCGCCGCCGGGTGGAGTCCGGCGACCCACCCGAGACCCACGTCGATCCGGTGCACCACGACGAGGGGTAGCCCCGTGGACCGTTTCGACCCGCGGGGGCGGGTGAACCGGGCGCTGCTGGTCGGTGTGGAGGAGTACGAGCACACGCAGCCGGACGATCCGGAGGGCGTGCCCGGCCAGCTGCCCGCCGTCCGGCACAACTTGAGACGGCTGGAGGACGTGCTGCGCCGGGGCGGGATCTTCGGCACGCGGAACGGCGGCGGCGACGGCGACGGGCAGTGCGGCGGCGGGCAGCAGGACGCCGACGGGCGCGAGGAGATCACCGTCCTGCGCTCGCCGTCCCTGGACCAGTTCAGCGAGGCGCTGCGCACCGCCGCCCAGGACGCCGAGGGGCTGCTGCTGTGCTACTTCGCCGGGCACGGCGCCGTGCCGAGCGCGGGCAACGAGCTGTTCCTCCAGATGCGCAACGCGCGCGTGGTCGCCGGCGGCCGGGCCGTGTTCCCGGGCGCGGACGCGTTCACCGGGGTGCTCACCGTGCTCGCCGGGAGCCAGGCCGAGCGGATCGTGGTGATCCTCGACTGCTGCTACGCGGGTAACGCCGCCAAGGTGTGGCACGACTTCGCCGACCGCCGGCACCGGATCCTGCTGCTGATGAGCGTGCAGGCCAACCGGCTCGTCGACTCCGGCGACGGCACGAGAGCCACCCCGTTCACCGAAGAGCTCGTGCAACTCCTCGACATCGACGAGGAGTTGTCTTTTGTGGAGCTGTTCGACCAGCTGCGCGGGCAGATGGCCGAAGCGGGCCGCAGGACCCCGCTCGGGGACCTGTGGGAGCCGCAGTCCGCCGCCGAGCCGGGTGCGGACGTGCTGCTGACGGCGCGGGAGGACGGGCAGAAGGGCGAGCGGGAACAGGAGGACGGGCCGGAGGAGCCGTCCCCGCTCCCATCGGACCCGGCGCAGTCGTCCGAGCAGCCCGCGCCGTCGGCGCAGTCCTCCGAACAGCCGCCGCGCACCGAGCCGCCGGGCGGGCGGTCCGGCTCCGGGCCGGCGGACGGTGCGGGGAGCCCGGTCCGCTTCCTGGTGGCCCTGCTCGCCGCGCTGCGCGCCCGGGCGCGTGCCGTGATCGACTGGTTCCTCGGGCTGCGCGTCAGGGCCCGGATCCTGGTGTGCGCGCTGCTGGCGCTCGCGCTCTCAGGGCTCGGCGCCGGCGGCTACGAACTCGCGGGCCCCGGCGGCGGTCACGCCTGCGCGCCGCCGCTCGAACTGCGCCTGCTGACCGACCCCGACCTGGAGCCGACGGTCCGGGCCGCCGCGGACGCCTATCTGACCTCGGGGGCCAACACCACCGGGCACGGCTGCCGCCGCAGCGGCATCACCGTCTACAGCGCGGGCGCCACCGCCGCGGTCACCGCGCTGCGCCGGCAGAGCGACGCCTGGCAGGAGCCGCGCGTGGAGGACACCAACCCGCAGCGGGACGTCGGGCCGCAGCCGGACATGTGGATCCCCGCCTCGGGCACCGACGCGGCCCGGGTCACCACCGACTGGACCACCCGCAGCTACGTCGAACTCCAGCCGGACGGCGCGCCGTTCGTCTACTCGCCCGTCGTGCTGGCCGTTCCGCAGAACCTCGCCGGGGCCGGACTGGACGAGCGGGTCGGGCTGCCGCTGTCCCGGCTGACCGAGAACCTGACGGAGCAGGACCGGAACGCCGGAGTGCTGCGGCCCGACCCGGAGTTCACCGACTCCGCGCTGCTGGCGACCATCGGCCTGTACGGCTCCTCCACCGACTCGCGCGCCGCCGAGCAGCGCGTACGCCCCGCGGGACCGCCCTCGCCGACCGCCGCCGCGCTGCTGTGCGCGCTGCCGGCCGACCGCGCCGCGGACGACCGCATCGCCGTGCTCGTCCCGGAGTTCCTGCTCAGGAGCGGGGTGGGCTGCGCGCGGACGACCCGTGTGCCGCGGACCGCCGAGTACCCCGTCGACGTACCGGCGCTGACGCCCACCTTCGTGCGGGTCCGCTGGGAGGGCGGCGACCGGGACGCGGCGGCGCGGGACGACGCCGTCGGCCGCTTCCGCGCCTGGCTCGGCGGAGAGGAGGGCCTGGCCGCGTTCGCCGCCGCCGGCTTCCGGTCGGCGACGGAATCCGGCCACCGGCTGCTCGACACGGACCATGTCGGCACGGGCGTGCTGCGGGGCCCCAGCCCGCTGCCCGGCGCGGCCCGCCGGACGGCGATGGAGGAGGCCCTCACGCGGTACCGCAGCGCCCACGGCCCCGGCCGGGTCCTCTACCTCCTCGACAGCTCCGGTTCGATGAACACGCGGTGGCTGGGGCCCAGCGGCGGCCCCGGCATCCTGAAGCAGTCGCTGGGCGGGCTCGGCGCCCAGGACGACTACGGGGTGTGGGCGGTCTACGGCACCGACGGCGACGGGTCCCACCAGGAGCTGCTTCCCTACGGGCACCACCGCCGCGCCGATGCCGAGCACGTCGTCGACGCCGGGGCGCGGGTGCGCGACGCCGAGGCCGACCCGCACGCGGCGCTGCTCGACGCGCTGGACCACATGGCCGGGCGCGGCGCCGACGACCAGCGGCCGCAGCTGATCGTCTACATCACCGACGACGAGGACAACAACCGGCTGACCGGCAAGAACCTGGACGAGGTGCTGGCCCGGGCGCGGAAGACGAAGGTGCCGGTGGACATGGTGTCCCTGATCAGCGGCTCCTGCGACGCGGACCGGGCGGACGCCCGGATCGCCGAGGCGAGCGGCGGCCGCTGCCTGGACGCGGGCGACGATCCCGGCCGGGGCCTGCGCGACGAGGTCGCCCGAGTGGGGACGGGGGAGCACTGATGGCACGACGACCGGCCGTGACGCTCGCCCGGCTGCTGGTGCCGCCGCTGCTCGCGGCCACCGCCTGCACCGGGGGCGGGCCACGGGACGGGCAGACGCCGGCCGCCGACGTGCCCGGGGACATCGTGGTGGCCAGCGGGCGGGACGTGACCGGCAAGAACGGCGTCCGCCAGCAGCTCATCGACGCCTGGAACCGGCAGCAGGAGCAGCAGGACTCCGGCTACCACGCCCGCCTCGTGGAACTGCCGGGCTCCGCCGACCAGCAGCGCAGCCAGCTGCTGGGCGCGCTCCAGTCGGGCAGCGCCCATTACGACGTGGTCAACCTGGACGTCACCTGGGTGCCGGAGTTCGCCGAGGCGGAGTTGGTCAGGCAGTTGCCCGACGAGGCCGTCGACGGCGACGTCATCGCGTCCGTGGCCGGCACCGCCCGCTGGAAGGACAAGGTGTACGCGGTGCCGTTCAACAGCGACGTCGGGCTGCTCTACTACCGGCGCGACTATCTGAGCGGGGCGGGCGTCCAGCGCACCGGCCCGGACGCGATCCGCACCTGGCACGACCTGCTCGGGCTCGGCGACACCCTCGACGCGCGCCCGCCCAAGGGGTACGAGAAGCTCTGGACCACGCAACTGGCCCCCTACGAGGGCCGTACGGTCAACGCCGTGGAGGCGTTCGCCTCGGCGACCGACGACTTCGCGCTCACCGACGGCTCCGGCCGCTACACCGGCGATCTGCGGGAGCTGACCGACGGCATCGCGGAGCTGCGCCGGCGCACCGACAAGCCGTACACCCTGGACAGCGCCCTGAGCTCCGACGAGGCGTCCTCGCTCAGCGACTTCGAGGACGGCCGCACCGCCTTCCTGCGGCAGTGGCCGTACGCCTACGGCACGCTGCACCAGAGTTTCACCGAGGCGCAGCTCGGCGTGGCCCGGCTGCCCGGCCGGGCGGTGCTCGGCGGGCAGAACCTGGCGGTGACCCGGTCCTCGCAGCGGGCCGGGAAGGCGGCCGAGCTGATCACGTTCCTCACCAGCCCCCAGAGCGAACGCTGCCTGCTGGACGCGGGCTTCGCCGCGACCCGTACCTCGGCGTACACCGACGACCGCGTCCGCTGCGAGGCCTCCTCGGGCTCGGGCGGTGCGCCGTCGGCTTCGCCCACCGGTGAGAGCACCGACCGCGTGCCCCGCGACACGGCCGGCCGTCCCGGCTACGCCCGCGGCATCCTGCTGCCCGCCCTCCAGCGGGCGGTCTCCCGCCCGCGCACCCCGCTCTACGGGGCGTTCACGCAGACCTTCACGGCCGAGCTGGGCGCCCTGTTCACCGACGATCCGCCCAGTGACGCGGTGCTGGCCGGCCGGCTGGACGAGGCCTTGCGCCGGGCGCTGCCGGGCTGAGCGCGAGCAAACCGCCCGCCTGGGGCACTAGCGGCTCTGCACGGCCTGCGGGGCCGGGACCGGGTCGGTCGTCGAGGCCACCGGTCCGGCGTTGGCCGCCGCGATCAGGGCGGCCACCGCGATGAGGGCCGCGCCGAATCCCCTGGCGCAACGTGCGGAGAAGTGTCCTTGGCGCGCGACAGTGCGTCCGAGCACGGCAACCGACCTCGCAACGACAGTGATGGATTAAGCGCGTTTAACGCTGTCTCCAACGTAGGGGGTGAGAAGGCCGAACGAAAAGGCCGTCAGGGTGAGTTGGGGGCCGCTGGGCGTAAGGTCCGGTGCTGACCCCGGGTCAGTCCGACACGGCTCGTCATCAGGCCGCTTACTGGCATGATGAAGCGCATGGCGAAGCGGGACGACCCGGAGACCATCGGGCGCAGGGTGCAGCGGCTACGGCGAGAACAGGGACTGACCCAGCGGCAGTTGGCGGAGCCGGCGTACACCCCCGCGTACATCTCCACGCTTGAGGCGGGCCGGGTCCGGCCCTCCGACGAGGCGCTCAAGCACGTCGCCGAGCGGCTCGGGATCGCCTTCGACGAGCTCGCCACCGGACGCCCCGCCCATCTCGCCACCGACCTGCGTCTGAGGCTGACCGAGGCCCGGCGCACGCTGGCCACCGGGGAGTCCGAGAAGGCGGCCGAGCAGTACACCCTGCTGCTGGGGGAGGCCGAGGAGCACGAACTCGTCGACGTCCAGGCCGAGGCGCTGCTCGGGCTCGGCGAATGCGCCCTGGAGACCGGCGAGCTGGAGAGCGGCCGCCAGTTCTTCGAACGCTCCGAGCAGGCCCTCGCCGACGCGCCGCTGCCCGCCCGCGTCCCCGCCCTGCGCGGCCGCGCCGTCTCCCACTACCTGGCGGGGGAGCTGCGGTACGCCGTCTACCTGATGGAGTCCGCCCTCGACGAACTCAACCGGGGCGGACTGCACGACCCGGACGCCCTGCTGCTGCTCTACGCCGGTGTCATCGGGCCGTACATGGACATGGGGGCGCACGCGCGGGCGGCCCAGGCCGCGGAGTTCGCGCTCGCGCTGGCCCCGCAGGCCGGCGATCCCGCGCTGGTGGCCCGGATGCACCGGTCGGTGGCCCGCACCCTGCTCGCCGAGGGCCGCATAGCCGAGGCCGACGCCTCGCTCGCCAAGGCCGCCGAGATGTACCGGACCCTCCAGCTGCGCACGGAACTCGCCAACTGCCACTGGATGCGCGGCTACGTCTGCGCCCAGAACGGCGAACTGGAGCGGGCCGAGCAGGAGTTGAGAGCCGCCCAGGCCATGCTGTCCGCCAAGCGGGCCGCGCTCTACACCAGCCAGGTCGCGGTCGAGCTGGCCGACGTGCTGCACCGGCGCGGCAAGTCGGAGGAGGCGGCCGAACTCCTGCGGAACGTGCTGGGCGACCTCTCCCCCGAGCGGGGCGCCGTGCACGCCGCCGCCGCGCACCGGCTGCTCGGCATCATCGCCGAGGACGCCCGCGACACCGAGGCCGCCGAGGAGCACTACGTACGGGCGCTGAGCCTGCTGGAGCGGGCGGGCGCCGCCGGAGACCTGGCCGACCTGTGCCGCCTCCTCGGCGACCTGCTGCGCCGCACCGGCCGTGTGGAGGCGGCCCTGGACGCCTACCGCACCGGCCTCGGCCACCGCACCGCTCCCGGCACCACGACCCTGGGCCCGGCCCCGGCGCAGCCGCCGCTGTGACGGCCTTGGCCGGGAGGAACGCGTGCTTTCCGGGGGCGCACTCCGGGGCGGTTTCCCGGTATGGGCCGGGGGTACCCGCCGCGTGCCCGGGCCGGGGACGCGGCGTATGCGCGGTTCTCCCCGTTCGGCGCGTGCGGGTGCGTCCGGTCCTGGCGAGGTGCGCGGACGGACGTCTACGGCCGCGCCGATGACGTGAGGAGGCGGTGGCCGTGCGGTCCAGGGACGACGGCCTCGGCGTCCCGGACGAGGAACCCGGCCGGGACGAGGGCCACCCGGAACGCGCCGGCGGGACGCCACGCGAACAGGACCGTACGGGCGGCCCCCTGGATGTCGCCGACGTGATCGCCGAGGGCGTGCGGGGCGTACCGGCCGTCGAGATCCCGCGCCGGCTGTGCGCGGTCGCGGTGGAACTGCTGCCGGTGACCGGCGCGAGCGTCTCGCTGCGCGGCAACGGCATGCCCGTGCGGATGGGCGCCAGCGACCCGGCGGCCGCCCGCCTGGCCGAGATCCAGGCCACCCTGGGCGACGGCCCCTCGCTGTACGCGGCCCGGGCCGGTGCGCCCGTGCTGGCCTCCGACCTGACCGCGGGCCGCGACGCCCGGCGCTGGCCGGTGTTCGCCCAGCAGGCGGCCGAGGCCGGCGTCCGGGCCGTGTACTCCGTTCCGCTGGGCGACGACGCCGTCTGCGTGGGCACGCTCGACCTGTACGGCGACGCCCCGCACGAGCTCAGCGGGCGGGAACTGCACACCGCGCGGCTGGTGGCCGGTGTGATGACGCTGGCCCTGATGTCCCTGCCCCTGGACGCGGACGACGAGGACGCCGAGGACGCCGACGCCGCCATGGAGGCGTCCTGGCTGAGCGTGGTCGCCGCCGAGCAGGACGAGGTCTACCAGGCCATCGGCATGATCATGGCCCAGCTCGGCGTCGGCGCCGACGAGGCGCTCGCGCTGCTGCGCGCCCACGCCTTCGCGCAGGGCCGCACGGCACTCGACGCGGCACACGAGGTGATCACGCACCGGATGAGATTCGACCAGGACTAGAAGGGCTTGGGACCGCGGTTCAGGCCTGGGCCCGGGCCTTGCGCTGCACCGCCGTCAGGCGGTCCACGGCATGCTGGACCGCCTGTTCGGTGGCGTTCCGCACGGGCATGCCGAGGGTGCCGTTGGTGAGGACGATCGCGTCGTCGCCGACGCGTACCGTGGCGAGGTCCAGGGTGAGCGTGTCGGGCGACTCGTCGGTGACGGTGACGCGCAGGCCCTGGCGGGCGTCGCCGGTGTCCGGCAGGGCGAGGTTCGTGACCCGTACGTCCAGGACGCCGGAGTTGGCGGTCGTGGCGGAGAAGGCCGCGCAGGTCTGCGGCATCGTCCGGAGCCAGGCGAGGACGCGGTCCACGTCCGGGGCGTGCAGCGCGAGCACCTGGTGGCGCAGCTGGGCCCTGGCCTCGCCGTCGTCGTAGGCGGCCACCGCGTGCGCGCCCGAGGGGGCGCCGAGGGGTTCCTCGGTGTAGAGGGCGTCGAGGAGCCGCCCGCACTCGGAGCTGTCGGCCTGCGCCTTGAGCATGCCGTCCCGCCAGGTGGCCGCGCCCTGGGTCGGCGCCCAGCCCGCTCCGAGGTCGGCCTCGGTCAGCAGCGCGGTGTGCGCCTGGTCCGGTGTGAGCGCCGCGGCCGGTGCCGCGGCGGCGCCGGGCTGACGGGTGGCCATCGGCGCGGGGACGCGGACGGTCCGGCCGGACTGCCCGGCGGTGCAGGCGGCCCCGGTCAGCAGGGCGGCCGCGCAGAGCGCGGAGGCGGCCAGGACACGGGCCGGGGTACGGGACATGGGGAGGCCTCCAGACGGACGGGACCCGCACTGCGGACCTGGCGTCCGGGCGGCGGCGCTCCTCCCACGGCACCACCGGGCGGCCCCGGCCACCAGCGCGCCGGTCCGTCCGGGTGAGCGGCGTCACCGGGGGCGGGCGCGCGGGGGCGGGCCGGAGACGTGACGATGGTGAAAGCCCCGTACGGCCGACCGTTGCGAGGGAACGTGCGACGCAGTCCGCGCGACGCAGCCCGTACGACGCAGCCCGTACGACGCAGCCCGTACGACGGAAGGAGCGCGCTGTGACCCCGCGGCCCGTGCCCGTGATCATCGACTGCGACACCGGCGTCGACGACGCGCTCGCCCTGCTGTTCGCCGTCCGCCACCCGGGTCTCGACCTGCGCGCGGTCTCCTGCGTGGCCGGGAACACGGACGTCGACCAGGTGGTGCGGAACACGCTGACCGTCCTGGAGCAGGCGGGCGCTCCCGACGTGCCGGTCGCGCGGGGCGCCGAGCGGCCGCTGCTCGAACCGCTGCGCACCGCCCACCATGTTCACGGCGAGGACGGCATGGGCGACCTCGGGCTGCCCGCGCCGACCCGCCGGGCCGTCGACGTGGACGCCGTGACGCTGCTCCACCGCGAGATCCTGGCCTGCGACCGCCCGGTCACCCTGGTCCCGACGGCACCGCTGACGAACATCGCCCTGCTGCTGCGCATCCACCCGGAGGTCACCCGCAACATCGAGCGGATCGTGTTCATGGGCGGCGCGGTGGGCACCGGAAACGCCACGCCCGTCGCGGAGTTCAACGTCTGGCACGATCCGGAGGCCGCCGCCGTCCTGCTCACCGCGCGGGTGCCGATCACGATGTACGGGCTCGACGTGTTCGAGCGGGTGCTCGTGCCGGAGGCGGACGTACGGCGGCTGTGCGGGCGCGAGGAGCCCGGCGCCCGGCTGGCCGGACGGCTGCTGTCCCACCGCTACCCGGTCACCGGCGACGACGTCCCGTTCGGCGGGCTCGGCGACGCGGGCACCGTGTGCGCGGTGGCCGACCCGGAGGGCCTGACCACGCACCGGCTGCCGGTGGAGGTGAACCTCGCGCCGGGCCCGGCCCGCGGACAGACGGTCGTCGACCGCCGCCCGCGTCCGGGCGAGGCGGAACTGCACGGTGAGGCCCGCGAACAGACCCTGGTGGACGTGGCGTTGGACATCGACGCCGAGCGGTACGTCCGGCTGTACCTGGCCACCGTCGAGGGCACCGGGGACGGTGCCTAGGTCATCGACTGCCCTGACGCCGGCCACCGTCGGCGAGCGATGGTGGCCGGCCTCGGGCGAGCCGTCGTGCGGGGGTCAGGAGGCCTGCTTCGCCGCCCGGCGCCGGGTGACGACGACGAGCGCCGCGCCGCCCGCCAGCAGCACGGCCGCACCCGCCGCGATGAGGCCGGTGCCGCTGCCGCCGCCGGTCTCGGCGAGGTCGCCGCTGCCGCCGTTCGGGGCCGGGGCCGGCGCGGTGGTGGACTCGGAGGCCGACGGGGCCGGGGCCTCGTCCGACGGCGTCGCCGGGGCCGACGACGGGCTCTCCGTCTCGGCGGGGCTCTCGGTGGCCGGAGTCGTCGGCTCCTCGGCCGGGGACGACGGCTCGGCGGACTCGGTGTCGGACGGGGCCGGCGTGGACGGCGTGGACGTGGGCTGCTCCTCGGCGGCCGTGCAGTCCTTGGTGCCGCCGTTCCAGGCCGCGATCAGCTTGTCCTTGATGACCGGGCGGTCCGGGCCCTTGGGCAGGTCGCCGTGCTCGAAGCCGTCGTTCGCGTCCTTCTTGCCGTCGAACTTGACCGCGCCGCGGTACAGGTCGACCTGGGCGAAGCAGCCCGCGTCCGGGACGGCGATGTCGAGGGAGTCGGTCTGGCCCCGCTTGACCGTCACCGTGTCGAAGTCGACGAACACCTGCTCGCCGGAGCCGGCGAAGGTCGCGCCGTGGGCGAGGTAGGAGGCCAGGGAGGCGGTGCAGGTCGTGGCGTCGTGGGCGGTGCGGACCTTGATGTGGACCTTGCCGTCCTCGGTGGGCCGCAGGTTCTGGTCGTCGACCTTGACGGCGTCGAAGAAGTTCTTGCCGTCCAGCGAGAACTGGCAGCGGTCGCTCTCGGTGACCGTGCCGGCGCCGGTGCCGGGCTGGTAGCGGCCGCCGTCCTTCCAGCCCTCGCCGCCGGGCGCGCTGTGGGCCCAGGCACCGGAGGCGGCGGCGACGGAGGCGGCGCACAGGGCGAGCGTCGCGACGCCCGTTCCCAGCAGGCGGGCGGCGGAGACACGACTGGCTATGGACATACGGATCCCATCTTGCTCGTGCGCGAGGTGGCTGGTCGCGGGGCAACGGCACGGACCAGGACGGGCCGACGGAAGGCCGAAGAGGACAGCGGGCCCATCGGTCACATGCGCCACAGTGTGAGGTCATGCTCGTGTGTGCGACTGAGCCTGTCAATCTGCCGGTTCCACAAAGGGACTTCACGCCTTCATCACGCTTGTGTCACATAGGGGGCGACTCGTTCCGTCGCGCGGCCGGGGGTTCGCTTTTCGGGTGATGTGGACAGACTTGCAGAGTTGTGGACAGAGTTCTCGTCCGCCCGCAGTCGTCCGTACGTCCGCGTACGCACCGAAGAGGAGACCGCGTGACCGATCACCCCACCACGCACGACTCCCCGCAGGACAACCCGCAGGACACCGCGTCCGACCTGTCGTCCAGGAACCCGGACTGGTGGCGGCAGGCCGTCGTCCACCAGGTCTACCCCCGCAGCTTCGCCGACTCCGACGGGGACGGGCTGGGCGACCTCCGCGGCATCACCGGGCGGCTGTCGCACCTCGCCGCCCTCGGCGTGGACGCCGTCTGGCTCAGCCCCTTCTACCCCTCCGAACTGGCCGACGGGGGCTACGACATCGCCGACCACCGCGACGTCGACCCGCGCCTGGGCACCCTGGACGACTTCGCCGCCCTGACCGCCGAGGCGCACCGCCTGGGCCTGAAGGTGATCGTGGACCTCGTCCCCAACCACACCTCCCACCTGCACCCCTGGTTCCGGGAGGCGCTGCGGTCCGGCCCGGGATCCCCGGCCCGCGACCGCTACGTGTTCCGCGACGGCCGCGGCGCGCACGGCGAACTCCCGCCCACCGACTGGCCGTCCGTCTTCGGCGGCAGCGCCTGGCGGCGGGTGCCGGACGGCCAGTGGTACCTGCATCTGTTCGCGCCCGAGCAGCCGGACCTGAACTGGGGCAGGGAGGAGGTGCGCGCCGACTTCCGCGCCACGCTGCGGTTCTGGGCCGACCGCGGCGTCGACGGCTTCCGCGTCGACGTGGCGCACGCCCTGGCCAAGGACCTCGACGAGCCGCTGCGGGACGTCGGGGACATCGGCGCCACCGGCGAGGACGCGCTGCTGCTCGTACCGCCCGGCAGCCATCCGTACTACGACCGGGACGAGGTGCACGAGATCTACCGCGACTGGCGGCGGATCCTCGACTCCTACTCCCCGCCGCGCACGGCGGTCGCCGAGGCCTGGGTGCCGGGCGCCCGGCGCGTGCTGTACGCCCGGCCCGACGAACTGGGCCAGGCCTTCAACTTCGAGTACCTGCAAGCCGGCTGGGACGCCGGGCAGCTGCGGCAGGTCATCACCGAGTCCCTGGCCGCCGCGCGGGCCGCGGGGGCCTCGGCCACCTGGGTGCTGTCCAACCACGACGTCGTACGGCACACCTCGCGCCTGATGCTCCCGCCCGGCACCGACGAGAACGCCTGGCTGCTGTCCGGCGGCCGCGTCCCGGCCGTCGACGAGGCCGCGGGGCTGCGGCGCGCCCGCGCGGCGACGCTGCTGATGCTGGCGCTGCCCGGCTCCGCCTACCTCTACCAGGGCGAGGAACTGGGGCTGCCGGAGGTCGCCGACCTGCCCGCCGGGGTCCTCCAGGACCCGGTGTGGGAGCAGACCGGCCACGCCCGCAAGGGCCGCGACGGCTGCCGGGTGCCGCTGCCGTGGACCAGCACCGGACAGTCGTACGGTTTCGGTCCCGGCGCCGCCTGGCTGCCGCAGCCGCCGGGGTTCGCCGCGTACGCCGCCGAGGCGCAGGACGGAGTGGAGGGCTCGACCCTGGAGCTGTACCGCTCGGCGCTGCGGCTGCGCCGCAAGCTGCTGGAGGGCGAGTCGCTGACCTGGGTGGAGGACGGCCCGGCCGGGGTGCTGGCGTTCGCCCGTACCGGCGGCCGGCGGTGCGTCACCAACCTGTCGGAGCGGGCCGTGCCGCTGCCGCCGGGGGAGGTGCTGCTGAGCAGTTCGCCCCTGACGGGCCGCCGGCTGGACCCGGACACCACCGTGTGGCTCGCGTAGGTCCCCGCGCGCGGGCTTCCACCCACGCGCGGGTTCCGGCTCAGCCCGCCGCCGGGCTGGGGCTCGGGTCGCCGGGCAGCACGAGCGGGCTCGACGTGGCGTTCGGCGGCGGGGTGAGCACGACCTCGGGCTGTCCGCCGGAGGGGGGCGGCGGGGTCAGGTCCGAGTTGGGCAGCTTGGGCGGGGTCGTCTGCATGAAGAGCACCTGGTCGAAGTTGACCAGGCCGGTGTCCTCCATGACCGTGATGTGGTCCAGGACGGTGGCGTTGGCCTGGTTGGCGAGCTCGCGGACCAGGTCGTTCTTGGTGGTGGAGCGGATCTTCGCGATGGTGTTGAAGATCGCGCCGTGCGTCACGCGCAGGATGTTGGCCATGTCGGAGTCGAACTGCTTGCCGTCGTCCCCGGCGAGCTGGGTGACGAAGCCCTGCTGCTGGGGGCTGGCCACGTTCGGCAGCGTGATGTTGAGCAGGGGCGCGATCCTGCGGCAGCTCACGTCCAGCGCCGCGTGCCCGTCGATCAGGTGCTCGCCGGCCCTGACGACCTCCTTGGTGGTCCCCTTCTTCACCGCCATCTCGCCGACGGGGTACTCCCACAGCCCGGCCGCGCGCACCTTGACCACGAAGTCCCGGTCCGCCTCCGTCAGCGGACCCCACTGGGTCTGGGAGATGACCCGGGTGCCGTCGCTGGTGACCTTCTCCAGGCCCAGCATGCTCGGGTAGGCGAGCGCGACCAGGGTCAGACTGAGCGCCCCGCCCACGAAAAGAGTTCCCGTCGCGTTCCGCGAAAAGCGCACCGTGCCTCCTGCCCGGTCGTGGTCCCGCCGTGGGGCGGTTCGAACACCCACATGTACGGGCCGGGAAGCCCGAAGAACCTTTTGATTGGGTAAAAAATATCGAACACGACGTGAGACTGCTCACGAGGGTGAGCAGTTCGGCCACCACCGACGGCTGTCGTGGCCAAGGCCCCCTTCATACCGCAAGGTTGACGAAACGTTGACCCGTTGCGGGGAGAGCCCTGGGGAAAGCCCGCCCTACATTCGGCCGCATGCCCCCACAGCCCCGCGGTGTGCCCGCCGCGCTCCCCGTCCTGCCCTACCGCAAGCCCACCAAGGGCCGTGACTACTGGGTACTGGACGACGTCCTGCCCGACGCGGACGCCGTGCGGCAGCGCTGCCTGGCCAAGGACGACTGGGTGAAGGGCTACCCGTACACCTCCGAGACCTGGCCCGGACTGCGGACCATGCCAGGTCTCGAACCGTCCGAACTCGCCCGCGTCGAACGGCTGGTGAAGAAAGCGACCGGGGCGAAGGAACTGTGGGTGCAGCAGGCGCCGGGCGGCGGCACCCTCAACCACAACTGCGTCCAGGTGGTGGGCGAGGGCGAGAGCGAACCGAGGCCGCACACCGACTCGCGGGCGCTGTGCCGGTACGCCGCCGTCCTCTACCTCAACCCCACGGTGCCCAAGGACTGCGGGACCAGCTTCTACCGGCAGCGTCTGCCCGGCGACCGGCTCGGCGGCAACGTCGTGCAGCCCCCGCACCAGAACCTCGTCGAGGCCCTCGGCACGCGGTTCGTCGCGCCGGACGCCTTCGAGGAGGACGTCCGCGTGCCGCACAAGGCCAACCGGCTGCTCCTCTACCACGCCAACCTCGTGCACAGCGCGACCGGCTACTGCGGCGCGAGCCTGGAGGACAAGCGCATGACGGCGGTCTTCTTCTGGATGGCCTGATCCCGGCGGCGTACGGGTACGGGCGGTGGCCGGAAACGAACCGCCGGGTACGGGTACCCGCCCCTTCGTGGCACCCGCCGCGCCGACCAGGAGGAGCCAGGAGGAGGACGACATGACCGACACCCGTACCGTGGGCGTCCTGGGCACCGGGATCATGGGCTCCGCGATGGCCCGCAACCTCGCGAAGGCCGGACACACCGTCCGGGTGTGGAACCGCACCCGGGCCAAGGCCGAGCCCCTCGCCGCCGACGGCGCGCACGTCGCCGGCACCCCCGCCGAGGCGGTCCGCGACGCCGACGTGGTCCTGACGATGCTCTACGACGGCGGCACGGTGCTCCGGGTCATGCGCGAGGCCGCCCCCGCGCTGGGCCGGGGCACGGTCTGGGCGCAGTCGACCACGGTCGGCCTGGAGGCGGCCGGTGAGCTGGCCGCCCTCGCCCGCGAGCACGGCCTGGTCCTCTACGACGCCCCGGTGCTCGGCACCCGGCAGCCCGCCGAGGCGGGCCGGCTGACCGTGCTGGCGGCGGGGCCCGCCGAGGGCCGGGAGACGGTGACGCCGGTGTTCGAGGCGGTCGGCTCCCGCACGGTGTGGACCGGGGAGGACGCCGCGGCGGCCACCGCCACCCGGCTGAAGCTGGTGGCCAACAGCTGGGTCGTCGCGGCGACCACGGCGACCGGGGAGGCGCTCGCCCTGGCCAAGGGGCTCGGCGTGGACCCCCAGGGCTTCTTCGACCTCATCGCCGACGGTCCGCTCGACATGGGCTACCTGCACGCCAAGGCCGGCGTCATCCTCGACAACGCGTACCTGCCCCCGAGCTTCGCGGTGGCCACCGCGGAGAAGGACGCCCGCCTGATCGTCCAGGCGGGCGAGGCCCACGGCGTCCGCCTCGACGTGGCCGCCGCGAGCGCCGAACGCTTCGCTCGCGCCGCCGCGCGGGGCCACGCCGACGAGGACATGGCCGCGGCGTACTTCGCGAGCTTCGACGACTCCGGAGAGTCCTAGCCCAGGCAGACCACCAGCAGGCAGAGGTGGGACGGGGACGTGGGCGTGTTCGTGGGGCTCGTCTGCGGGGTCTGCTGGGCGGTGCCGTCGGACGGGGTGGACGCGCTGGAGCCCGGTGCCGTCCGCTGGGTCGCCGTCGAGGAGGAACGGGAGGCCGACCGGCCGGACCGGGCCGAGCCGTCTTCCGGAACCGACTGGGCCGACCGGTCGGCGGAGGCGGAGCTGCCGGCGTCCGGTGCCGTGGTGCCCTGCTGCGGGGCGGACTGCTCCGTCCGGGCCGGCGCCGCGGGCACGTCGGAGGGCGCCGACGGGGCCTGCGCCGTACGGGGAACGGTGGCGTCCGGGCGTACGTCCTGCGGCGTGGTGCCGCGCGGAGCCGACCGCTGGTGCCGGGCACCGGCCGCGGGCGAGGTCTGCCCGGCGTCCGAGGGCGTCGCGGTGGGGTCGCCGGGCTGCGCGGGGCGGCTGTCCCCCACAGTGCCCGTGTGCGGGGCCTCCGGTGCCGGGGCCGCCTGCGTGCGGTCGGTGGAGTGCCGGTCCATCGAGGCGACGGTGAGGCCGCCCCCGACGAGGGCCACGGCGGTGGCCACCAGGGCCCTGCGCTGGGTCTTCTTCCAGCGGGCCAGCTGGCGGCGCCGCGCCGCCCGGCCGGGCCGCTGCCGGGGTGACGGCGCGTCCGGCACGTCGGCGGGAAGGCCGGCGGGCGTGTCGCCGGGGCCGTCGGCGGGGGTGCCGACGGGCGCGGCACCCGGAACGGAGCCCGCGGCCCCGCCCGCCGCGACGCCGGCTCCGGGAGCCGGCGCGGAAAAGGCCGCGGCGCCGGTCGCCGTACCGGCCGCTGTACCGGCCGTGGTTTCGGTCGCTGTGTCGGTCGTGAGGGGCGCCGTGACGTCCGGTGCTATGTCCGGCGCGTACGCACCGCAGCCGGGGCACACCAGGGCGCCGTTGAGGTGCCTACGGCACGTGGAGCAGTAGTCCATCCGGTCTTCCTGACTAGGCCTGCCGAGCGGCCAGTCACGCTAACAAGGCCCGCGACGGACTGTGTGCAGCCTGTGTGACGCTCCTGCACGGATTCCCGGCACCCCGACCGGCCGGCCCGTCAGGCCCGGTCGGTCAGCTCGTCCGCGTACACCTGCGACAGCGGCTGCGGACCCACGTACTGCTGGCAGTTGCACTGCCCCGGCTCGAAGCGCAGCGGCTTCTTGTTCTCGTCCCAGGCCGTCGGCACCTCGACGCGCTCGTGGCACCGGCCGCTCTTGTCGTGCTTGGCCAGATGGTGGGTGCACCCGCACACCGGCTCCGGCGGCTTGTGCGCCGCCTCGACGGCCAGCCGCTCCGCCTTCGCCGCCTCCATCAGTTCGAGCTTGCGCTCGTGCCGGTTGCGCAGCGCGGTGCGGATGTTGTCCCCGAGCCAGGCGAAACCGCCGGTCCAGAAGACGATCAGCACCCACCAGATCCAGCCCATCGGCCCTCACCCTTCCCCCCGTGGAGTTCCTCGTGATTTTAGGAGGAATCCCTGACGTTCGCGCCCGGCAGGGCCGGGTGGCGTCGCGGACGCGGCGGCCGGGGGAGCGGATACGGGCCCGTCGCGGCACCCGCGCCCGCACCCTCACCCGCACCCGCCGGGGCGGCCGCCGGAGCCGGGATCCGCCGCCATGGGACCAGTGCGGCAGCCCGGCGCGGCAGCCAGCCCGGGCCGCGGCCGTGGAAGAGCGCGAGGACGACCGCCGCGGCCACCGCGATCAGGTGCTCGCGCCCGGCCAGGTTGGGCTTGACCACCGACTCCACCACCATCGAGCCGCCGGTCAGGAAGAACACGACCGGGGCGCGCCGCACCACGGACAGGTAGGTGAACAGGCCCACCACCGCGGCCGACGGCCCGGTGTCGAGGATCCGGCCGGTCTCGGGCGGCAGCCCCAGCCCCCACCAGCCGGGCCCGATCGCGATCATCAGCCGCACGGTGAGGGTGCCGGCCAGGGTGGTCGCGTACGAGATGAACAGCGTCCGGCGCCGGCCCAGGGTGAGTTCGGCCAGCGCGAAGGCCAGGAACAGCTGGGTGATGCCGGCCCACACCGGCAGGTCGAGCGCCGGGACGTACAGGGACACCGGGGTGCGCAGCAGGGCCAGCCACAGCGGCAGGTCGGCCTGGACGCCGCCGGCGATCCGTACCACCGCCTCCCCGGCCGGCCGCTGCGCCACCGCGTGGAAGAAGACCACGCCGAAGGCCGCCACGAAGGCCAGCACAAGGCCGGACAGTCCCCGGTGCGCCAGCCGCCGTACGGGGTCGACGACGATGCCGTGCCACTCGGCGCGCAGCGTCCGCACGGTGAACCGCGCGAACCGCGCCACCACATCACGCACCCGCACCGGTCCGCCGCCGCCCGGTGCGCCGACCGCGGGCCCGCTCACCGCCGGTGCGCGGTTCGGCGGCCGGGCGTTCCGCTCCGCGCGGTGCCGCCGCTCGCCGTCCCCCGGTCCCCCCGGACCTTCTGGTCTCCCCGGAACTTCTGGTCTCCCCGGACGCTCTGGTCTCCCCGGACGTCCCGGATGCTCCGGACGTCCCGTCCGTTCCCTCGTGTCCCTCACACCGCTGTGCTGCTGCACCGCTGTCCGGCTCCTTAGCAGTTCCCCCACCCCGTGCGCACAACCGTATGGACCGTAATCCAGGCCGCCGCGTTGCCACAGACGGCCTCACGGCGGCGGCAGGGGCGGCGGCGGGCCCGGTGCGGGACGGCGGCGCGGGGGACGGATCAGCCGGCGCGCTGCTGGCAGGGCACGCAGCAGCGTGCGTACGGGAGGATCTCCAGGCGCTCCACCGGGATGGGCTTGGCGCAGTCCTCGCAGTTCCCGTAGGAGCCGCCGTCCAGCCGCGCGAAGGCGGCCTCGATGTCCTTCAGCGCCCGCTTCAGGGCGTTCTTCTGCGCGGTCAGGAGGTCGCCGGCCTCCTGACCGCCGTCCTCGCTCTCCTCGACGGCCCGCAGCTGGGCGAGGCGGGCGTTGCGCTCGTGTTCGAGGTGCTGCCGGGCATCGTGCGCGCTCAGGCGCTCGGCCGCGGAGGCACTGCTGGTGGTCTCCCACGACATCGGCGATACGGTCCCTTCTGGCAAAAGAGCCGGTGACAAGGGGGGCCGCGGTGACGTACGGCCCCCCTCCTGACCCTCCAGCGTGGCCGCGCGCGGAAGCAGCGGCCATCGGTCGCAGTACCCATTTCCGGCGGGCGGCGGGGTGCACCGCCCACCGGAAACGGCGCGTCAGACCTGCGCGCCCTGTGCGGGCCGGCGGGCCGTCGGCTTGCGGCGCTGCGGGCGGCTCGGGGCGCGGCTCCGCCGGCGGTTCATCTCGACGGCGAGCGGGGTGGCGGTGAACACCGAGGAGTAGGTGCCGACCACGAGACCGATGAGCAGCGCGAGTGCGAAGTCGGTCAGCGAGTCCCCGCCGAACACCGCCAGGGAGACGAGGATCAGCAGGGCGCCCATGCCGGTGTTGATCGTACGGGGCAGCGTCTGCTGGATCCCCTGGTTGGCGAGCTGCGGCAGCGGCGTCCTGCGGTCGCGTCCGAGCAGTTCCCTGATGCGGTCGAAGAGGACGACCGAGTCGTTGACCGAGTAGCCGATGACGGTGAGCAGGGAGGCCAGGAACACACCGTCGATGGGCTTGCCCAGCCACGCGAAGACGCCGACGAGGATGACGACGTCGTGCGCCAGTGCGATGACCGCGGCGCTGCCCCACAGCCAGCGGAAGCGGGCGGCGAGGTACAGCAGCTGGGCGCCCAGGGCCATGGCGAGCGCGATGAGCGCGTTGCGGCGCAGTTCCTCGCCCATGCTCGGGCCGATCTGCTCGTCGCGGACCTTCTCCGTCTCACCGCCGAGACCGCTGACGGCGTCGGTGACCCTGGCCGCCTCGGCGTCAGTCAGGTCCTCGGTGCGCACGGTCAGTCCGTTGTCGCCGGAGGCCTGCACGAGCGCGCCGGGGAAGCCGGCGTCGGCGAGGGCGGTGCGGGCCCGGTCGGGGTCCACGGAGGTGCTGGTGCTGTACTCGATCAGCCGGCCGCCGGTGAACTCCAGGCCGAAGTTCAGGCCCCGGGCCACGATGCCCGATCCGGCGAGCACGAGCACGACCGCGGCGGCGGCCAGCCAGCGGCGCGGGTGGCGCATCAGCTGCGGGTCGCGGCGCGAGACGAGGTTGCGGATCCAGCCGGTGTTCGCGAGGCCGGTGATCAGAGGACGGCGGCGCACCGACGCCCGGGACACGGCGAACTCGGCGAGCACACGGGTGACCACCAGGGCGCTGAACATGGAGGCGATCACACCGATGGCGAGGGTGACGGCGAAGCCGCGCACCGGGCCGGTGGACAGGAAGAACAGCAGGCCGGCCGCGATCAGCGTAGTGATGTTGGAGTCGGCGATCGCGCTGAAGGCGTTGCGGAAGCCGGCGGTGAGGGCCGAGCGGGTGCTGGGCCGGTGCATGGAGGCGTACTCCTCGCGGGCTCGTTCGAAGACGAGCACGTTGGCGTCCACGGCCATGCCGATCGCCAGCACGAAACCGGCCAGGCCCGGCAGGGTCAGGGTGGCGCCGAGGCCGGCCAGGGCGGCGTAGGAGATCACGCCGTAGCAGACCAGGGCCACGATCGCGAGGAAGCCGGTGAGCCGGTAGACGGAGGTGATGAACAGCGCGGTCAGCGCGGTGCCGATCACCGCCGCCAGGGCGGTGGCCTTGATGGCGCCGGCGCCCAGGGTCGGGCCGATGGTGTGCTGTTCGACCGTCTCGACCGGCACGGGCAGGGCGCCGCCGCTGATCAGCAGGGCCAGCTCGCGGGCCTCGGCGTCGCCGAAGGAGCCGGTGATCTGCGTGGAGCCGCCGTCGATGCCCGTTCCGCAGGGAACCGACGGGTCGACCTGCGGGGAGGAGATGATCCGGTCGTCGAGCACGATGGCGACGCGGCGCGCGGGGTCGCCCACCGGCTTGCAGGCGGCCTCACCGGTCAGCTTGGCCCAGCCGTTGCGTCCTTCCTTGGTGAAGTCGATGGTGACGTGCCAGCCGGCGCCCCTCTCCTGGTCGAAGCGGGCGTCGGCGCCCTTGACGTCCTTGCCGGTCATGGCGGTCTTCTGCAGGCGCAGCTTCTGCCCCGACTCGTCGGGGAGAACGGGTTCCTTCGACTCCCCGGGCTTGGGCTTGACGGTGTCCTCGGTGGCGTCGGCCACGCCGAGCACCGGGTGGAAGGTCATCTGGGCGGTACGGCCGAGCACGTCGGCCGCCTTCTTCGGGTCCTGTACGCCGGGCAGTTCGACGATGATCCGGTTGTTTCCGGAGCGGACGAGGGTCGGTTCGGCGACGCCGAGCGCGTCGACCCGGCCGCGCAGCACTTCCAGGGAGCGGTCGGTGGCCTCGCGGTCGGCCTTGGTGGTCGCGGTGGAGCGGGTCTCCAGGACGATCTGGGTGCCGCCCCGCAGGTCGAGTCCGAGCCGGACGGGAACGGTGGCGGTGATGTACACGGACAGGGCGATCACGGCGAGGGCGAACAGCGCTCTCACCCGGGATGTGCGGTTGGTGCGTTTCGTGCGTGTCTTGGGGGTCAAAGGGGGCCTCCGGCAGGCACGCCGCGACTGCGGCCGACGCGGTCACGGCGGTCGAGGGGCGAACGGGGGACGTCAGATGCCGAAGGCCCGCGGCGGCGCCCGGCCGCCGTCCTGCACCACGTGCACCGTGCGGGCGGCCACGGTCACCGGGACCGGACGCGTCCGCCCGGGGGCGGGGAGGGGGACGTCCGTGACGTCCTCGGTGGTGGCGAACTGCCCGTGCGCGACGGGCCGCTCCCCGTGGAACTGCTGCCGGGTCCCGTCCTGCGCCGAGCACACGACGGTGCACCCCTGCCCGGCGTACGGAGCATCCGGCTGACGACCCCCGGGGTCGCGGTCCGCGGATGTTCCGGGGTTCCCGTTGCCGGTGGGTGCGGGGCTCGTGGCCGAGGTCGCCGCCGTGGGGGCGGGCAGTGGCGGGGGGCTGCCGGTGGTGAAGACCGTCAGGAGGGTGAGCAGCGCGGCCGTCAGGAAGGCCAGGGCACGGGAGGCGGGGGCGGTGCTCGGCGCCGGGTGCATGCACCGTCCCCTTTCGTGTGGCACTCGTGAACGGACTGAACGGACGCGGGTGTCGTACCCGGGACCCCGGCCGGGGAGTGGACAGCCGGGACCCCGGGTGGTCGTGGGCGGGCGGTCAGGGCTCGATCAGACCGGCCCGGATGGCGTAGCGGGTGAGCTCCAGGCGGTCGCGCAGCCCGAGCTTCTGGAGCAGGTTGGCGCGGTGCCGCTGGACGGTCTTGATGCTGATGAAGAGGATCTCGCCGATCTCCTTCGAGGAGTGCCCCTCCGCGACCAGCTTCAGGACCTCCTCCTCGCGGGGCGTCAGGACCTGGTCCGGGGTCTCCTCGCCGTGGCGGACCCGGTCCAGGTAGTTGCGGATGAGCGCGGTCACCGCGCCCGGGTACAGGAACGGCTCGTCCCGCATCGCCGCCCGGCAGGCGGCCACGAGGTCCTGGTCGGCGACGGACTTCAGCACGTACCCGCTGGCACCGGCCTTGAGCGCCTGGAAGAAGTACTGCTCGTTGTCGTGCATGGTGAGCATCAGGATGCGCAGGTCAGGCTTGAGCGCGACCAGTTCGCGGGTGGCCTGGAGCCCGGTCAGGCGGGGCATCGCGATGTCCAGCACGGCCAGGTCGATGTCGTGGGTGCGGGCCATCTCGATGGCCTCCGCGCCGTCACCGGCCTCGGCGACCACCTCCAGGTCCGGTTCCTGGTCGAGGATCAGCCGCACTCCCCGGCGTACCAGCGCGTGGTCGTCGGCGAGCAGGATGCGGATCGGGGTCGGGTCGGACATGGTCAGGTCTGCTTCCTGGGGACGACGGGCGCGGTGAGCCGGACCTCGGTTCCGGCCGCGGGGGCGGGGGCGACGTCGAGACCGGCCCCGATGAGCAGGGCCCGCTCGCGCATGCCGCGTATGCCGGCGCCCTCGCACGCGGCCTTGATGCCGTGGCCGTCGTCGGTGATGGCCAGCACCACGGCGTCGTCGGTGCGCCGCAGGCTGACCTCGATCCGCTCGGCGTCCGCGTGCCGGGCCACGTTGGTCAGGCTCTCCTGGGCGACACGGTAGAGGACCAGCTCGGTCTCCGGCTCCAGGGCGGGCAGGTCGGTGTCGAAGCGCCGTACCACCTGGAGCCCGGTGTGGGTGGCGAAGTCATGGGTCAGCGAGGTCAGCGCGGCGACCAGACCGAGGTCGTCCAGGACGCCGGGCCGCAGCCGGCGCACCAGCCGGCGGACCTCGTCCAGGCTCGACCGGGTGATCTCCTGCGCCTGGTGCAGCTCGTCGCGCAGCGGCGGGGCCGCCTCGTCCGCGGCCCGCTTGAGCGCGAGCAGGATCGCGGTCATGCTCTGGCCCACCTCGTCGTGCAGTTCCTGCGCGATACGGCGCCGCTCGGCCTCCTGGGCGAGCAGGACCCGGGCGCTGCTCGTGGCCCGCTCGTTCTCCAGCCGGTCGAGCATGGCGTTGAACGTGCGGATCAGCTCCGCCACCTCGCCGCCGCCCTGCTCGGGCAGCCGCTGGCCGGGGCGCAGCAGGTCCACGGTGGTCATCAGCTTCGTCACCCGGTCCAGCGGGGCCAGTCCCCAGCGCAGCAGGGCGGCGTTGGCGACCAGCATGACGGCCAGGCCGCCCACCAGGATGACGGCCTCGGTCAGCACGACCGGCACCGAGACGGTCACCGGGGCCCACAGCAGCAGCGCGGTGGCCGAGCCCAGCACCACGGCGTTGAGCCCGAAGATCCGCCAGAACAGGGACACCAGGGTCACGCCTCCTTACGCGATGCGGTCTGCTTCTACTGTCGGGCATCGCGCATCCCGGACGAGCCGCGGCCCCTGTGGTCCCGACCGGGCCTGCCGCCAGTGTGCCGTCCGCCGGCCCCGGGAGCGATGGGGCCCGGTCCCCATTTCGCCCGGTGCGGCCTACCCATGCACGGGTCGAGTGGATCCCCCGACCGGCCGCAAATGGGTTCTGGACCCGATGGGAAAGCGCGTCCGGTTCGACCAGGGTGGAGGTGTGACCGACCCCCGTCCCCCGTTGCACTACGAAAGGCACTGACGATGTCGCTCGACGCCGCCCGGACCGAACCCCGCGAGCGCCTGTCCGCTCAGGAGGCCCGCCGGCGCCTTGAACACGCCCGCGGCACCCGGCTGGTCCAGCTCGAAGCCCTCGGTGAGACCGGGCAGACGGCGGACGACCACCTGATGTCCTCCCAGCGTGAGGCCATCCTGCGGGTGCTGAAGGAGATCGACGAGGCGTTCGCCCGCGTCGAGGACGGCACCTACGGGTCCTGCCTGGAATGCGGCAAGCCGGTGCCCGCGGAGCGCCTGGAGATCCTGCCGTACACGGGGCACTGCGTCGGCTGCCGGCGCCGTACCGCCTGACCCCGTCCGCCCGTCCGTCCCTGCCTTCGTCCTCCGCCCTGCCCGAGGGGTGAAACGGTGAACAACCAGATCATCGGCGACCGCGCCACGCACCTGACGGCCGAGGACCTCGCCGCGCTGCGCGCGAACCTCGACGAGCAGCGCCTGTTCCGCCAGGAGCAGCTGGAGCAGATCTCGGCCGCCGCGAGCTCCCGCGCGGACGACCTGCTCCAGCAGCAGGCCGCCTCGCAGGTGGAGGTCCGCGTGAAACTCGCGGCCTCGGCCCGCATGGTCCTCGCCGACGTCGAGGCGGCCCTGGCGCGCATGGACGAGGGCGGCTACGGCACCTGCCACCTGTGCCGGCGTCCCATCGCGCGGGAACGCCTCGAGATAGTGCCGCAGGCCCGCTACTGCGCGCGCTGCCAGCAGGTCAGGGAGGCGGGGCGATGACCGTCACCCAGCGTTCGCGTGCCGCCGCGGCCACCCGGCACCGGTCGTGGCCGCTGGGCAGGCAGGGCTGGGGCGTCGCCCTCGACATGGGCAGCGCCCGCACCCGCGCCTGGGTCGCCGGGCGGGGACTCGTCCTCGACGTCCCCACGGTGACGTTCCCCGGCTCCGGGGCGGTGTACCCGATCCAGCGCGGCACGATCATCGACACCGCGGGCACGGCCCGGATGCTCGACCGTCTGCTCGGCAACCGCCTGCCCCGCTTCTCCCGCCCCCTGGTCGTCCTCACCGCCCCGGTCCTGGACGGGGTGGCCTTCCGCAACGACGCCCGTACGGCGGTGGAGGTGCTCCGCCCGCGCGAGGTGCTGACCATTCCCAGCGCGCGGGCCGTCGCCCTGGCCGCGGGCGCGGACCTGGCCCGTCCGCTGCTCGTGGTGGACATCGGCGCGCATCTGACCGAGGTGGTGCTGCTGTCGGAGGGCGCCGTCGTCGACGCGCGCCGCACCGCGCTGGGCACCAGCGACCTCGACACGGCCTCGCCGGTGCAGATCTGCGAGGCGGTGGCCACCATGGTGACCGCGATGCTGCGGCAGGACCGCACGTCGCTCACCGTGGACGCGCTGCGCCGGGGCGCGCTGCTGGCCGGGGGCGGTGCCCTGCGCCCGGAGATCACCTACCACCTCACCGGCAGGCTGCACGCGCCCCTCAGGGCCGTGGCGGCGCCGCACACCGCCGCCGTCCGCGGGGCCGCCACCCTGCTGCGTTCCGCGCACGACCACCCCGCGGACCCGGCGGACGAGCCGCCCGCACCGTAGAAGCGGACGAGCACCCCGCCTCGTAGGTGCGGAGGAGTCCTCCGCACCGTAGAAGCGGACGAGCACCCCGCATCGTGAAGCGGACGAGTCCCCCGCCTCGTAGAAGCGGGCGAGCACCCGCCCCGTAGAAACCGCCCCCGTCCCCACCCCGCCACGAGGACGACGAGGACACGAAGGAGGGCCGCGCCATGGCCGGCGGCATTCCTCGGGCACAGCCGCCCCCCGAAGGACTGTCACCCGACGACCCGTTCCCCGACGAACTCCCCCGCCGCACGTTCTGGCGCCTGCGCCGCAATCCGATGCGCCGCCCCAGCGACCTGGCCCAGGCCTGGATCGGCCTCGGCATACTGCTGGCCGTACTGGCCGGCACGCCCGTGGCCCTGTTCCTCGTCGGGGACACCGCCCTGCGCCACTACGAGCGCGCGGCCGAGCACCAGGAGAGGACACGGTGGCAGACCACCGCGGTCCTCCTGCACGACGCTCCCCGCCATCCCGAGCCGGGCTCCGAGGAGGCGAGGAACACCCGCTACCCGGTACCGGTGCGCTTCACCGACCCGGGCGGGCTCGCCCGCACCGCGAGCACCGACGTCGAGCCCGGACTGCCGGCGGGCAGCCCCGTCGACGTGTGGGCCGACACCGACGGACGGATCACCGAGCCGCCCCTGAGCACCGCCCAGGTGCGCAGCCACAGCAAGGGCTGGGCGATCCTCGCCGCCCTGGCCGTACCGGTCACCGGCGCCGCGCTGTACGGCGCCGCCGGGCTGCTGCTCCGCCGTCGCAACCTGGCCGCCTGGGACAGCGCCTGGGCCCGCACCGCACCCGGCTGGACGCCCTCCCCGTGATCTCCCGGAGTGCCGCCGCCAGGCCCGGCCGATCTTGATGATGCACTGTCAGCTCCCCGGCATGGAAGCACCCCCGAACACTGCCGGAAACCGGCAATGTGCGAGGTCGGACCGGTCGGGCATCATCTCGTGAGGGGAGCACCGCGGACGGTTCCGGTGCCGGACACCGGCAGATGTCCGGTACCCGGAACCGGCAGGGGGGAAGTACCGCCGCCCGGTGCGTCGCAGGGGGAACAGGGGGCTCACGAATCCGCGGCGCACCCGCCTCCCGCCGTCTTCCGGCGCCCGAGCCGCCGGGACGGCGTGGGGGGCCGCACCCGGCCACCCGGTCTCTCCCTTACTCACCGTTCCTTACCGTCAAGGACGTATGCCATGGATGTCATCGGCGCGCTTGTCGCGGGCTGCCTGCTCGTCGTTCTCCTCCTGCTGTTCCTCTTCTCCCGGCTGTTCCGCAAGGTGGAGCAGGGCAAGGCCCTGATCGTCTCCAAGATGCGCAAGGTCGACGTGACCTTCACCGGCCAGGTCGTCCTGCCGGTGCTGCACAAGGCCGAGGTCATGGACATCTCGGTGAAGGCGATCGAGATCACGCGCACCGGCCGCGAGGGGCTCATCTGCCGGGACAACATCCGCGCCGACATCCGCATCACGTTCTTCGTACGGGTCAACAAGACCGTCGAGGACGTCGTCCGGGTCGCCCAGGCCGTCGGCACCGCCCGCGCCAGCGACCGGGACACGTTGCAGGAGCTGTTCCACGCCAAGTTCTCCGAGGCGCTGAAGACCGTCGGCAAGCAGATGGACTTCACCGACCTCTACACCAAGCGTGAGGAACTGCGGTTCCAGATCATCGAGGTCATCGGTGTCGACCTCAACGGCTACCACCTCGAGGACGCGGCGATCGACTACCTGGAGCAGACGCCGCTGACCCAGCTCGACCCCGGCAACGTCCTCGACGCCCAGGGCATCCGGAAGATCACCGAGCTGACGGCCGTGGAGCACGTGCGCACCAACGAGGCGCAGCGCACCGAGCAGAAGGAGATCACCCGGCAGAACGTGGACGCGCGCGAGGCCATCCTGGAGCTGGAGCGCCGCCAGGCGGACGCCGAGATCAAGCAGAGGCGGGAGATCGACACCTCCCGCGCCCGCGAGGAGGCCGAGACCGCCCGCGTGGTGGAGGAGGAGCGGCTGCGCGCGCAGAGCGCCTTCCTGCGCACCGAGGAGGAGCTCGGTGTCCAGCGCGAGAACCAGGCCCGTGAGGTCGCGGTCGCCGCGAAGAACCGCGAGCGGGTCATCGCCATCGAGAACGAGCGCATCGAGAAGGACCGCCTCCTCGAGGTCATCGCCCGGGAGCGGGAGACCCAGCTCACCCGGATCTCCGCCGACAAGGAGGTCGAGGCGGAGAAGCGGGAGATCGCCGAGGTCGTCCGCGAGCGGGTCGCGGTGGACCGCACGGTCGCCGAGCAGGAGGAGTCCATCAAGAAGCTGCGCGCCGTGGAGGAGGCGGAGCGCGAGCGCCAGGCCGTGATCATCGCCGCCGAGGCGGAGGCGCAGGAGAAGCTGGTCAAGGACATCAAGGCCGCCGAGGCCGCCGAGCAGGCCGCCACCCACCGCGCCGCCGAGGAACTCACCCTCGCCGAGGCCCGGTTGAAGACCGCCGACCTCGACGCCCGCGCCAAGCTGCGCCTGGCGGAGGCCATCCAGGCCGAGGCCGCCGCGGAGGGCCTGGCCGCCGTCAAGGTCCGCGAGCAGGAGGCCGAGGTCATCGAGAAGGCCGGCCGCGCCGAGGCCGAGGCGCTGCAGGCCAGGGCACTGGCCGAGGCCCAGGGCACCGAGGCCCGGCTGCGCGCGGAGGCCGAGGGCGCCCAGGCCAAGGCGCTGGCGGAGGCTGCCGCGATCGGCGAGAAGCTGAAGGCCGAGGCGGCGGGTCTGACCGAGAAGGCGGCGGCGATGGCCGCGCTGGACGAGGCCTCCCGCGAGCACGAGGAGTACCGGCTGCGGCTCCAGGCGGAGAAGGAGATCCGGCTGGCCGGCCTGGAGGCGCAGCGGCAGGTCGCCGAGGCGCAGGCCACGGTCCTCGCGACCGGTCTGGAGCACGCCGACATCGACATCGTCGGCGGTGAGTCGATCTTCTTCGACCGGCTGATGAGCGCGATCTCGTTCGGCAAGGGCGTCGACGGGTTCGTGGAGAACTCCCGCACCGCGCAGGCGCTTGCCGCGCCCTGGCTGGACGGCTCGTCGAACTTCACCGACGACCTCGGGCGGATCCTCGGCCAGTTGGGCTCGGCCGACGTCAAGAACCTGACGGTCTCCGCGCTGCTGATGAAGATGATGCAGACGGGCGGCACGAACGCCGGTCAGCTCCAGCAACTCCTCGACCGCGCCGGTGAGCTGGGCCTCGCCGACATCCCGCTCACCGCTCTCAACGGCACCGCCCTCAACGGCACCGCCCTCAACGGCACCGCCCGGGCCTGACGACTCGCGGGATGGCCCCAAGCAAACGCCGTCAAAGGGCGGTTGGGGCTCACCCCTGCGACTCACCCCCGCGGCTCACGCCGCAACCGCGGGGCCGGGAACCCGGCCCCGCCGACGGGGCCCGGCCTGATCCACCGGACGGGCCGGCCCCGGGCCCACCTCTTCGCGAAGGGACGCACCACCCATGGCCACCGCCCTGGAGACGGGTTCGTACGACTCCGTGGACACCGGAACGTACGAGGTGCTGCGCGACCGGCTGACCGCGCAGGCCGCCGAGCTCGCCCGCGGTGCCGAGCGACTCAACGCCCGACGGGCCGAGGAGTTCGGCGCCACGCGCCTGGACCTCACCGGCACCGGCCGGCTGCGCACCGAGCACCCCAGCGTGCCCCGCGACGTCGTGGCCGTCGGCGACCGCCTGCTGTTCGGATACAACGGCCACCTGCCCGAACCCCGGGTCGGCGACGTCCTCGCACTGCACGACCGGGAGCTGAACCGGCTCCCCGAGGACGCGGTGCCCGGACTCCTCGACGACCCCGCCTTCGTGCGGGAGTTCGAGGCCCTGCACCGCTACTACCGGCAGGCCCGGCTGCTGAGCCTGCGCCGCGTCGAGGGCCGCCTCCTCGCCGTCTTCCGGACCGGTGAGAAGGCCGCCGACATCCGGGTGCTGCGCTGGACGCTCACCGCCGACGGCCGGGCGGCGTTCCTGGACGGGCGCGGCGAACGCGACCACGTCCCGCCGCCCTCCCACGGCTTCGAGTGGACCGCGACCGGCCGCGAGGACCACGTCCTGGGCCGCCACCCGCACGTCTCCGTGCGCGGCGAGGTCTTCGTCTCCACCGTCGGCGGCCGCCTCACCGTCAAGACGGAGGACGACACCGAGACCGGCGAGGGCATCCACAGCGAGCCGGTCGACGAGCCGTTGCAGGCCCTCGCCGACGCCGACATCGCGTACGCGAGCGTGGGCCCGCTGATCCTGCTGCGGATCCGCCCCTACAAGGAGCAGGCCCACCGCCACCTCGTCTTCCACACCCTCACGAGGACCGTGATCCGCGTCGACGGCGTCGGGCAGGCCTGCCGCCGCCTGCCCGACGACCAGGGCATCGTGTTCCCCGGCGGCTACTGCCTGGCCACCGGCGCCCACAAGACCTACGAACTCGACAGCTCAAGCATGGAGTTCGAGCGTGAGGTGCGTTCGCCCTACGGCGAGGACGTGCTGTACGCCTTCCACGCGCCCGCCGAGGGACGCAGCCTGCTGCTGTCGTACAACACCATCCGCGAGGAGGTCGCCACCCCGCTGTCCTGCCACGGCTGGGCGCTGTTCGACGACGGCACGCTGATGGCGCTGCGCACGGACCCCTCGGCCGGACCCGACGAGCCGGGCCGCGTGCACCCCCTCCAGCTGTGGAGCTCCCCCTACGTCTCCGACACCCACGCCGGCGCCACGGGCACCGGGCCCCTCGGGCGGATCGGCAACGCCGACCTCGTACGCGGCATCTCCGACTGCCTGTCCATCGGCCGCGCCGTCGCCGAGACCACACCGACCGTCGAGGTGTACGAGGCGCTGGCCGCCGCCTGCGTCCGCGCCCTCGACACCCACCACTGGCTGGGCGAGGAGGAACTGGGCGACCTGCGCACCCCGCTGGACGCCGTACGGGCCACCGCCGAGCAGGTGCTGGAGGAGTTCCGTACCGTACAGACGCTGACCCGGCAGGCCGCCGACGCGCTCGAAGCGGCCGCGGGCCGGCTCGCCGCGGTGGTGCGCCGGCTGCGCGGCGAGGCACCGCGCGGCGCCGCCGCCTGGGTCGGTGGCCTCAGCGAACTGCGGCAGGCCCAGGGCCACTTGCTGACCCTGAAGGAGATGCGGTACGCGGACACCGCCCGTATCGACGAACTCGCCGCCGAGGCGGAGGCCGACCTCGTCACGTTCGGGCAGCGGGCGGTCGCCTTCCTGGCCCGCGAGGACGCCTTCGCCGACCACCACGAGGAGGTCGAAGCCCTCGCCGCCGACGCCGAGGCGATCGGCAGCGTCGCCGAGTCGGCGCCGGTCGCCGGCCGGCTCGACGACCTCGCCGGCACGCTGCGCACGGTCACCGAGGTCGTCGCCGGCCTCGACATCGGCGACGCCACCGTGCGCACCTCCGTCCTGGAACGCATCGCCGAGGTGCTCGGCGGCGTCAACCGCGCCCGCGCCCTGCTCGACGCCCGCCGCCGCGAACTGCGCGACCGGGAGGGACGCGCCGAGTTCGCCGCCGAGTTCGCGCTGCTCGGCCAGGCCGTCACCGGCGCGCTCGCGGCCGCGGACGACCCGGACGCCTGCGACGAGCAACTCGCCTCCCTGCTGGTGCGGCTGGAGAACCTGGAGTCCCGCTTCGCGGAGTTCGACGACTTCCTCGGCGAACTGGCCGACCGGCGCACCGAGATCTACGAGGCCTTCTCCGGCCGCAAGCAGGGCCTCCTGGACGCCCGCGCCCGCCGCGCCGAACAACTCGCCGCCTCCGCCGGGCGGGTGCTGGAGACGATCGCCCGGCGCGCGGCCACGCTCGCCGACACCGACGCCGTCAGCACCTTCTTCGCCTCCGACCCGCTGGTCGCCAAGGCCCGCCGCACCGCCGAGGAACTGCGCGAACTCGGCGACCCCGTACGGGCCGAGGAACTGGACGGCCGGCTGAAGTCCGCCCGCCAGGAGGCGGCCCGCGCGCTGCGCGACCGCACCGACCTGTACGCCGACGGCGGCCGCACCCTCCGCCTGGGCACCCACCGCTTCGCCGTCACCACCCGGCCGCTCGACCTCACCCTGGTCCCGCATGGCGACGGCCTCGCCTTCGCCCTGTCCGGCACCGACTACCGTGCCCCCGTCACCGACCCGGCCTTCGGGGACACCCGCCCGTACTGGGACCGGCGGCTGCCGTCCGAGTCGCCCGAGGTCTACCGCGCCGAACACCTCGCCGCCCGCCTGCTGCGCCGCCACGGCGCGGCCGCGCCCGCCCTGGCCGACCTGCCGGCCCTGGTGCGGGGGGCCGCGGAGGAGGCGTACGACGAGGGCTACGAGCGCGGAGTCCACGACCACGACGCGACGGCGATCCTCGCCGCCCTGCTTCCCCTGTACGAGCAGGCCGGACCCCTGCGCCACGAGCCCGCGGCGCGTGCCGCCGCCCAGCTGTTCTGGGCGCACGGCACGACCCCCGAGGCCCGCACGGCCTGGACCCGCCGCGCCGCCTCCCTGGCCCGCGCCCGCGACACCTTCGGCCCGTCCCCCGCCATCCCCGAACTCATCGCGGAACTCGCGACATCCCTGGAAACCTGGCCGCCGCCCACCGGCGCTCCCGCCCCGACGGGCGGCTTCGGCCCGGCGTCCGGGGAAGGCCACGCGGCAGCGGCGAACGGCTATGGGCCGGGGGCCGGAACCGGCCGCGGGGCGACCTCGGCCGGCGGCTTCGGTACGGCGTCAGGGGATGGCCACGCGGCAGGGGCGGCCGGCTATGGGCCGGGGTCCGGAGCCGGCCGCGGGGCGGCCTGGGCGGGCGGCTTCGGGTCGGCGTCCGGCGATCACCGGACCGCGTCGGCCGGCGGCGGCCGCCAGGCGGGCTCCGCCGGCGGCCACGGGCCGGCCCTGGTGGGCGGCCGTGGGGCAGCCGCCCCGGGCCGCCGGGGGCCCGCCCCCCTCGGCGCGGGCGAGCTCGCGCCTGCCGCCGCCGCGTACCTCTTCGAGGAGTTGACGAGCGGGTCCGACGGGTTCGTCATCAGCGTCGCCACCCGCACCCTGCTCGACAAGTTCCGCCACACCGTGGGCAGTTCCGCCTACGACGAGGACCTGGCCGCGCTCGACGACCTCGCCGCGCGCCGCCAGCTCGCCGAGGCGTGGCTGTCGGCGTACGTCACCTCCACCGGTACCGAGATCACCGCCGCCGACCTGGCCGAGGCGGTCGCCGCCGAGCTGTGCCCGGACCTGCCCCGCTACGAGTCCGAGGTCTCCCCGGTGACCACGGTCGAGGGCCTGCTCGGCACCCACCCGCGCATCGAGAACCGCACCCTCACCCTGCGCATCGACGAGTTCCTGGCCCGTACCGAACGCTTCGAGACGTGGGACGCCCCCGCCTTCCGCGCCTACCAGCGCCGCCGCACCGCCCTGGTCGACGCCGAACGCGCCCGGCTGCGCCTGGACGACCACCGCCCGCGCTCCATGGCGGCCTTCGTCCGCAACCGCCTCATCGACGAGGTCTACCTGCCCCTCGTCGGCGACAGCCTCGCCCGCCAGCTCGGCACCGCGGGCGAGACCAAGCGCACCGACACCGGCGGCCTGCTGCTGCTCGTCTCGCCGCCCGGCTACGGCAAGACCACGCTGATGGAGTACGTCGCCGACCGCCTGGGCCTGATGCTCGTCAAGATCAGCGGTCCGGCGCTCGGCCATGCCGTCACCTCGCTCGACCCCGCCGAGGCCCCGAACGCCACCGCCCGCCAGGAGATCGAGAAGATCAACTTCGCCCTGGCGGCAGGCAACAACACCCTGCTGCTCCTGGACGACATCCAGCACACCTCGCCGGAACTGCTTCAGAAGTTCATCCCGCTGTGCGACGCCACCCGCCGGGTCGAGGGCGTGTGGAACGGCGAGGCGCGCACCTACGACCTGCGGGGCAAGCGGTTCGCCGTCTGCATGACCGGCAACCCCTACACCGAGTCAGGCGAACGCTTCCGCGTCCCCGACATGCTCGCCAACCGCGCCGACGTCTGGAACCTCGGCGACGTCCTGACCGGCAAGGAGGACGTCTTCGCGGTCAGCTTCCTGGAGAACGCGCTCACCGCGAACCCGGTGCTGGCCCCGCTGGCCGGCCGCGACCGCCGCGACCTCGACCTGTTCCTCCGCCTCGCGGGCAACGACCCCGCGGCCCGCGCGGACCGGCTCGGGCACCCCTACGCGCCCGCCGAGGTCGAGCAGATCGTGTCGGTGATGCGCCATCTGCTCGGCGCGCGCGAGACGGTCCTCGCGGTCAACGCCGCCTACATCGCCTCCGCCGCCCAGTCCGACGAGACGCGCACCGAGCCGCCGTTCCGCCTCCAGGGCTCCTACCGCACCATGAACAAGATCGCCCAGCGGCTGCGGCCCGTCATGAACGCGACCGAACTGTCCGCCGTCCTCGACGACCACTTCACCGCCGAGGCACAGACCCTTACCACGGGAGCCGAGGCCAACCTGCTCAAACTGGCCGAGCTGCGCGGCACCCTGACCCCGCGACAGGCGACTCGCTGGGCCGAGCTGAAGTCGGCCCACGTCCGCGCGCAGAGCCTCGGCGGCCCGGCCGGGGATCCCCTCACGCGCGCGACCGCCGCCCTTGCCCTGCTGGCCGACCGGATGGGCGCCATCGAGGCCGCCCTCACGGGCCGCACCACCTCCCGGGCCCGGCACGCGGCCGAACCCGGAACGGAGGAGTGACGACGATGCAGACGATGACGGCGGTCACCGCGGCGATGGCGGTGATGACGCCCTTCCTGGTCCCGCTCAGCACCGCCGGGCTGATCGTGGCGGCCAGTACGACCGTCCTGGTGCGCCGCGACCGCCGCCGCGCCCACGCCTACCGGTGCACGTCGCCGGCCGAGGAGGACTGAGCGCCTCCCGGGCGGCGCCCCCGGATCAGTTCCGGGAGTTGCCGAACAGGAGGCGGTAGCCGATGAGCAGCACGAGGGAGCCGCCGACGGCCGCGCCCCACGTGTAGAGGTCGAAGAAGTTGTTCTCGACGGGCCGGTCGAGGAACTTGGCGGAGAGCCACCCGCCCACGAACGCGCCCGCGATGCCGATGAGTGTCGTGCCGATCAGGCCGCCCGGGTCCCGCCCCGGCAGCAGGATCTTGGCGATGGCCCCGGCCAGCAGTCCGAGAATGATCCAGCCGATGATGCTCACGTCGCCTCTTCTCCAGGAGTATGGGTTGCCTGATCGCGTGGTTCCGGATGCCCGCAATGGCCAGGACGCATGCCGCGGCGCCGGTGGTTGCCCGGCCGGTCCGCATCCGGCCACATATTTTCATTATTGCGCAACCCTGGAACTGCCGGGGAGGGCAGGCGCGTTGAGTCCCATGAACACGGGGGACCGGAAAAGCTGCGGAGGAGTTCGATGAGTGTGCCCTTGACCAAGGGCGGCAACGTCTCGCTGAGCAAGCGGGCTCCCGGCCTGACGGCGGTCACGGTCGGGCTGGGCTGGCGGGCGGATGCCGGATACGAGCTGGACGCCAGCGCGCTGCTGTGCGACGCGTCCGGAAAGGTGCTGTCCGACGGGCACTTCGTCTTCTTCAACAACCTGCGCAGCCCCGACGGTTCGGTCCGCCTCAGCGGCGGCGGTCCCGTCGGCGGCGACGACCAGCGGATCGACGTCGATCTGACCCGCGTCCCCGCCGAGGTCGCCAAGGTCGTCTTCCCGGTCTCGCTCTACGAGGGGGCCGCGCGCGGGCACGCCTTCGGCCAGGTGCGGAGCGCCCACATCCGCGTGCTCGACCAGGAGGGCGGTGCCGAACTCGCCCGGTACGACCTGGCGGCCGACGGTCTGTCCGGCGAGACGGCCCTGGTCTTCGGCGAGCTGTACCGGCACGGCGCGGAGTGGAAGTTCCGCGCGGTCGGCCAGGGCTACGCCTCGGGTCTCGCGGGCATCGCCACCGACTACGGCGTGGACGTCCTGCGGGAGACCACGGACGCGGACGGGAGCCCGGCCGCGTCCGGCCCGGCCCCCTCGGGAGAGCAGGCGGGGGCGTACGACCCGGCCCCACCGGCCCCGATGCCCACGACGCCCCCACCGCTTCCCGTGCCGCCCGCGCCCGCCGTCCCCGTGACGCCGACACCGACCCTGGTGTCCCCGCAGCCGCCGACCGTCACCGCACCCCCGCACCCCACGAGGAGCCCCGTCATGACCTGCTTCTTCGACCCCGGCCACGGCCCCGGCACGATGAGCGTGAACTGGTACCCGCAGTGGGGCGTGCCCCGGCCGGTCCAGGCGTGCGCCGAGTGCGCGCAGCGCGTCCAGACCACCGCACCGCCGTTCTACACCCCGCCCCAGCCGATGAGCCCGGGGTATCCCCAGGCCCAGCAGGGCTATCCGCAGCAGGGCTATCCGCAGCAGGGCTACCCGGCCGCTCAGGGAGACCAGCAGCAGGGCGGCCGCCGCTTCGGCACCGGCGCGCTCATCGGCGCCGGCGCGGCCGGCCTGGTGGGCGGGGCCCTGCTGAACGAGGCCTTCGACGACGACGAGCCGGACGTGGTGATCAACAACTACTACGAGGAGTGACCGGCTCCCGCGAAACAGGGGAGCGGGGCGGGCAGGACAAGGAGGGCGGGACATGACGGTTACCCGGTCGCGGCGGCGCGGGCCGGCGGTGGTGCTCGTGGTGCTCCTGGCCGCCGTCTGCTACGGCGCCGTGCGCGCGGCGGGCGGGCTGCCCTCCGGCTCCGCTCCCCGGCCCGTACCGGCGGTCCCGTCCCCGTCCCCGGCCTCGCCCACCGCCCCGGCACGCCCCTCGGCGACGGCGACCGCGGGACCGTACGACCCGGCCGACCAGGCCGCCCAGGTGCGGCTGAGGGCCGGCCAGGCGGGCGTCAGCGCCCGGCTGCTGATGGCGATCCTCTACAACGAGTCGTACAAGCCCCACGAGCCCGGTCTCGAACGGGCCTGGCAGAAGTACAAGCCGGATGCCGCCTTCGGCATCGCCAACATGCACCGTGCGACCTACGACGCCACCAAGAAGGACCGTGACTTCGCGAACCGCTCGTGGGACGAACTGCCCGACGACCGCGACCTCGCCGTCGAGGCCGCGGCCTGGTACCTGCACGACCTCGCGGCCGTGCTGCCCGCCCAGTGGGCGGGCCCGTACAGCAGGAACGACCTGCTGGCCCTCGGCTACAACACCGGGCAGGGCAACATGCTCGCCTTCGCCCGCGGGGCGACCCCCGGCAGCCAGGCCCGGTCCTACCTCGACGAACTGCACGCGCACTGGACCGAGGCCGGCCGGGCGGTCGGCTCCTGATGTCCGTACGAGGGGCGCTACACCCGGGCCCGCGTCGCCGCGCGGCTCGCGCGGGCCGACGGGCGGGCCCGCTTCGCGGTCCTGGCGACGAGCAGCGGGCTCAGCGGCCCCGTGCTCATCCGTTCCACCAGCGGCACGGCCAGTCGCCGGGCCAGCAGGACGAGGACCAGGGTGACCACGGTCCCCACCAGCGCGCCGACGCCGACGTCATGCGGGTAGTGGGCGCCGACGTAGACACGCGAGGCGCCCATCGCCACGGCCGTGAGCAGGGCGATGGCCCCCAGCCACCGGTTGATGAGCAGCAGGGCCACCGCGAACGCGAAGGCGACCGTGGTGTGGTTGCTGGGGAAGGCGTAGTCGTCGACCGGGGGGCACGCCTCGATGAGGAAGTCGTGCGGCAGGGCCCGGCAGGGGCGCGGCTCCTGGAAGACGTTCTTGATCCCGCTGTTGAAGGCGTACGCCAGGATCACGGCGAACGGCGTGGCCAGGACGGCGGTCATGACCGTGTTCCCCTGGCGCCGGGCGCGCCACCAGGCCACCAGCAGGAAGAGCGCGAACAGGCCCATGCCGATGTCGGAGAAGACCGCGACGGGCTCGTTCAGCCAGTGGGTGTCCCGAGCGAAGTTGGTGACGTCGGTGTAGAGGCCGCCGTCGATGGCCGCGCCGTCGAGCCCCGTGGCGGGCGGGGAGGAAGTCGTCATCAGGTGGATCTCCGGGCCATGGGTCCACGTGCGTGAGCGCTCCGGGGAACGCGTGTGAACACACGCGGACGCAGATGTGGAACCCTCGTGAAGCCGGGCCGTCCGAGGGATGAACGTCTACAGATTGGTAGACGGTAGCAGTTGGGGGTCCGGTTGCCTCAGGCGCCGTCGCATTGCCCGCGAGGAGATCAAGGTCACTCGAAGGGGCGGCGCCACGACCAGGTGGTCCGCGGGAAACGCCTCGATGACGGGTTCATGCGCCGCCGGGCCGGCCGGGGCCGCGGAGGTCGCGGAGGCCGCTGAGGCCGACTGGCTCGCCGGCCGAGTGGCTGTTCGGTGGCCCGTTGTCCTTGCCCGCGTTGCCTGTCCGGTCCTGCGACAGCAGGTCGGCGCAGTAGGCGTCGACGTTGTCCTCGCCGCCCGCGGCCTCGATGAACCGCTTCCAGGCCGTTGACTCCAGCGCCTTGCCCCTGCCCTTCACCGACGCGTACGCGCGGCAGTGGGCCTGGATGTCCTTGGCCGTGGGCGGGCGGTCCCGGGTCACGGAGGGCACGGGCGTGGGGGAGCCGGGCCCGGACGGCGCGGTGGCGGCGGGGGCCGGTGTCGACGCGGGCGCCGGGGCCTGGGGCGCGGTGGGTGACGGGTGCCGTCGTACCGGGCCGTCGTCCTCCACTTTCCCGCCGGACGTCGGTGAGCCGATCGCCGCGATCGCCACGCCGCTGAACGTCAGGCCGGCGAGGAGCGCGGCGACGGCGGCCCGCACCGAGCGCCGCCCCAGGGCGCGCCGCGACCGCCAGTCGTCGCGCCTCCGCGCCCGCGCCTGCCGGTGGACGCCTTCCTGCCGGGCGGCCCGGAAAGCGGCCACGGCCCGCTGCTCGGCCGATGTGTCCAGGGCCCCGGCGCTCAGGGCACGGCGGAGCGCGGGCTCCAGCGCGGCGGCGCGGGTGTCGTCGTCGGCGCCGGACCCGTGGCCGCCCGTACCGGCGCGTCGGTGGTCCACGCCCCCACCGTCGCTGTGTCGGTCGCCCATGCCCGTGTCCATCCCATGCGATAGCTACTCGTTCGCTCTACGGATCCGCCGCCCTCGCTGCTCATTCCGACTGCCTCAGCGTATGGACGCCCTCTCCCGTCACACCCGGGCTCCGGCGGATGGGTAAGGCCGACGGGTCCGGGCGGGGGCAGGACAGGGCGGCAGGGATGGGCAGGACGAGGGGAGCCTTCGGGCGGCCCCGACGGGTGGCCGCTTTCGGGCGGGGGCCTTCGGCCCGTCTTCAGGCGCCGAGACCGCCAGGACCGCCAGGACCGCCGAGACCGCCAGGACCGCCGAGGCCGTCGAGGAGCAGTGCGAGCCCGCCCAGGAACTCCTGGTCGGCGCCGACGTTCCGGGCGTGCCGGGCGGTCTCCGTCATGTGGGGGAACTCGGCGGCCGGCAGCTCGGTGATGGCCACGGTGCCCGCACCGGACAGGGCGCCGAGGTGTTCGAGCTGGATGGCTCCGATGACGTAGCTGAGCAGTCCGCGCAGGGCGACGACCCGCCGCTCGCCCGCGACGCCCGCCTCGGTGAGGACGGCGAGCACCGACTCCGACCAGCGCAGCACCCCGAGGGAGTGGTGCCGGTGGCTGATGGCGAGCGGGACGATCGCCGGGTGGGCCGCCACGGCGTCGCGCAGCCGCCGCACCATGACCTCGATCCGCTCGCGCCACGGCATGCCGGGGTCCGGCGGCTCGACGTCCACACCGGCGAGTACGAGCTCGACGACGAGCCCTTCCAGTTCCTCGCGGTCCTCCACGTACCGGTAGAGCCCCATCGTGCTCATGCCGAGCTCCTTGGCGACGGCGCGCATCGACAGTCCGGTGAGCCCGTCCCGGTCGATGACGGTGAGGGCGGCCGCGGCCGGCTGGTCCGGTGTGAGTGAACGTGGGCGTGGCATGGCAGTTGACAGCGTACGGCATACGCCTACGCTGGTAAGCGTATGCCGTACGCCTACGAAAGGAGCTCGTCGTGCCCATGTCCCGAAGTCCGGTGGGGCCCGGTTCGACCGTCCAGGAGCGGCGTCTCACCGCCGTCTCCGGCGACCAGGTCGCCGTGCCCGATCCCGACCGGCTGATCCACCTCCAGTTCCGGCGGTTCGCCGGCTGCCCGGTCTGCAACCTGCACCTGCGCTCGGTGGTGCGGCGGCACGAGGAGATCGAGGCGGCCGGCGTCCGCGAGGTCGTGGTCTTCCACTCGCCCGCCGACGAACTGCTGCCCCACACCGCCGATCTCCCGTTCGCCGTCGTCGCCGACCCGGACAAGCGGCTGTACCGGGAGTTCGGCGTGGAAAGCTCCCCCCGCGCCCTGCTCGACCCGCGCGCCTGGTGGCCGATCCTCCGCGCGGTGGCGAGCGGCCTGCGGGAGGTCGTCCACGGCCGGGAGCACCTGCCCTCCACCACCCCGCACGGCGGCCGCCTGGGCCTCCCCGCCGACTTCCTCATCGCCCCCGACGGCCGAATCCTGGCCACCAAGCACGGCGAGCACGCCTACGACCAGTGGCCGGTCGACGAACTGCTGCGACTGGCGGCCGTGCACACGACGCCCCGAACCCCCGAACAGCACGGCTGACAAAGGACGTTGAGCCCCCCCGCGAAGGTCCTGCAGTCGAAGGTTCACTCTTGCATGCCATGTACTTTGTATTGCAGAGTAAATGGGGACGATGAGCGGGCGGCGGACCGGCGGCCCGCTTCCGAGCGCTGTTCGGGCGCGACCACAAGGGGGACATCAGTGGGAATGGGGACACCGTCGTCGATCGGCGCGGGATCCGGACCGAAGGCTCGCGCGGCCGGCCTGCTGGCGGCGACGGAAGGCCTGCGGGCCAGTACCCGCGCGCAGATGAACGGCGCGTGGGTCTCCCTCGTCGGCTTCGGCCTTCTCGCGCTGGCGGCCGCTCCGTTCGCCCGGTACGCCTTCAACTTCGGAGCCCACGGCCGAAGTGTCAGCTCCTATCCGGCCTTCGCCTACGCCGAGTTGACCGGCCTGTGCGTCGAGCATGAACCGGGAACCCCTTGTCTGAGGGGCGAGTTCGACGGCGCCTTCCTGCGTTTCGTGGGATGGGGCGTGTGGTTCGCGCTTCTCCCCCTGGCCTGGTTCGTCTTCGCCCGCTGGTACCGCCTGCGGGGCGAGGCCCGCGGCGTCGTCCCTCGCCGCGGCGTGTGGCTCAGCACCACCGCCATCGCCACCGTGGTGATCACGGGCGCCCTGCTGTGCCTGCTGTTCGCCAGGTACCAGCCGTGGGAGGTCGTCCTGCTGGAGAACAGCTACGCCTCCCCGTGGTACCTGGTCGGCATCGGACTGCTCGCCCTCGGGGCGGCCGAACGCAACTGGACCGCCGCGGCCGCCGGCATCGCGCATGCCCTGCTGCTCACCGCCTACCTCGGTGCCTCCTGGGCCACCGGGTGGCTCCCCTGGCAGCACCCCGCCCACCCCGGCTGGACCGACGGACCGCAGGTCAAGGCGCTCCTGCTCGCCGCCATCCTGCTGGTCGCAGGCCTGGTCGAGCGGGCGGCGGCCCGTCGCCGCGCCACGACCGGCCCAGCCGACGCGGGTACGGTTGCGCCATGAGTGCCGGGGACTCGACCGCTGAGCGGGCCGAACAGGAAGGACTCCATCCGACCCACTCGCTGGACGACACCGTCCACCAGCGCGTGCGGCTCGGCATCCTCACCATCGCCAGAGAGGCCGACCGGGTCGAGTTCGGCTTCCTGAAGAAGCAACTCGCCGTCACCGACGGAAATCTCTCCCGTCACCTGAAGGTGCTGGAGGACTCGGGTCTGATCACCCTGGAGAAGGGCTACGCCGGACGCCGCCCCCGCACCTGGATCACCCTCACCCGCCCCGGCGCCCAGGCCCTGGACGCCGAACTTCGCGCCCTGCGCGCCCTGGTCCTCCGCCTGGATACCTCCGCCCCGCACCAGACCCAGCCGATGTCCGACCCTGGCTATGGCGAACCGAACGCGGGCGCGACAAGGGCTACGTGACTCCTGGGCCGTCGGCAGGTTGAACGTCCGGGCAAGGTCTTCCACGGCTGATCACGACAGAGCGCGCGGCTTGGGGGCTTGCCAGTATTTAACAGCGCTCCGCTGGCCGAGCAGCTCCACCGCGATTGCACCAGTGACGAGGACTGAGGGAGTAGCCATGCCCAAGAAGACTTTGGCCCAGCGGGACGTGGCGGCCCGGATGGGAGTCAGCGTTGCCCGGGTCTCCCGGATCGAACACGGAGAGGGAGCCACCTTGGACGTCATCGCCCGCTATGTGGAGGCGCTCGGCGGGAGGCTGGATGTGGTCGCGGACTTCGGCGACCACACCCTGCGCCTCCCGGCCGACGGCAATCAGGGCAGCGCAGCCGCGTAGCCAACGTCAGGTGGTGAAGTGGTGCGTGCCGGAGCCGACCCGGTACACCGCGCAGCCGTCCTCCTGGCGCAGGAGCGTCCCGTGCGTGCGGGTGACCGCCTTCGGAGTGGACGCGGGGATCCACACCTCGGCGGTCGTGTTGGCCGGCACCGTGCAGGTCAGCGTGAAGCGGCCCGCCCGCAGCCGCCATTGCGTGGAGACGGGCCCGTAGACCGAGGTGAAGGCGGCGCGGGACGAGGTGACGGCACCGCCCGGACGGGGGCGGACGACGATCTCGCGGTAACCGGGCCGGCCCGCCGAGATACCGGCGATGTTGGCGTACATCCACTCTCCCACCGAGCCGTAGGCGTAGTGGTTGAAGGAGTTCATGCCCGGGTCCTGGAAACCGCCGTCGGTCCTGATGGAGTCCCAGCGTTCCCACATCGTCGTGGCGCCCCTGTCGATCTGGTAGCCCCAACTGGGGAACGAGCGCTGCTGGAGCAGACGGTGGGCGACGTCGGTGTGCCCCGTGTCCGTCAGGACGGGCAGCAGCCGGGGTGTGCCGAGGAAACCCGTCGAGAGGTGCCAGTCCCTGGCCTTGATGAGGGCGACGAGCCGGTCGGACGCGGCCTTCCGCAAACCGTCCGGCATCAGGCCCATGGACAGCGCGAGGACATAGGCCGTCTGTGTATCGCCCTTGACCCTGCCGTCGGAGGTGACATAGGCGTTCCGGAACGCCTCTCGTACCCGTCCGAAGAGATCGAGGTGCGAGGCGGGGTCCTCGCCGAGTTCCGCGGCCATCCGGGCCGCGAGGTCGGCGCTGTGCGCGAAGTACGCGGTGGCGATGACGTCCTTGGGGGTCTCGTCGTCGGTGTTCAGCCAGTCGCCGTATCCCTCGGCCGGGCGCAGCAGCCGGTCGCTGTGTTTCTCCAGGTACCTCAGCCAGGCCTGGACGGATGGCCAGGAGTCCGCCAGGACCTGACGGTCGCCGTAGGCCTGGTAGACGGACCAGGGGACGGTGACGCCCGCGTCGCCCCAGCCGGCGGTGCCGCCGCCGAGTCCGCCGACGTCCGGTGCCACGTTCGTGAACGCGCCCTCCGCGGTCTGGGCGTCCCGGAGGTCGACGAGCCACTTGGACAGGAAGCGGGCCGACTCCATCGTGTAGGCGGCCGTGGGTGCGAAGACGTTGATGTCTCCCGTCCATCCAAGCCGCTCGTCGCGCGCGGGCGTGTCCGTCGGTACGGAGAGGAAGTTGCCGCGCTGCCCCCAAACGATGTTGTGGTGCAGTTGGTTGAGCATCGGCACGTCGGTCTCGAAGACGAGCGTGGACGGTGCCGACGTATACATGACACGCCCGGTGACGGCCCGCGCCGAGGGCGTACCGGGGAATCCGGTCACCTCGACATAGCGGAAACCGTGCACGGTGAAACGGGGTTCGTAGCTCTCCTCCCCGTGGCCCTTGAGGGTGTACGTGTCGGTCGCCGACGCGCTCCGCAGGTTCGCCGTGTAGAGGGTGCCGTCGGGGTTGAGCACCTCGGCGTGCCTGAGCCGTACGGTCGTCCCCGCGGCGCCCTTCACGCGCAGGCGCACCGAGCCGACCATGTTCTGCCCCAGGTCGAACACGAAGACACCGGGCCTGGGTTCGGTCACCTTCTTCGGCGTCAGCTCCTCGGCCACGCGTACCGGGCCGTTCTCCTGCGCGACGATCAGGCCGGGGCCGACGTCACCGGCGCCGCGCACGCCGGGCCAGCTCCCGTCGTCGAAGCCGGGTGAGGTCCAGCCGGGGGTCTCCTTGCGGGCGTCGTACGTCTCGCCGCCGTGGAGGTCGGCGGCGACGATCGCCCCGGAGGCGGCCCGCCAGCCGGTGTCCGAGGTGATGCGCTCGCTCGTCCCGTCCGCGTACTCCACCTCCAACTGCGCCAGCAGCGCCGGATGTTCGCCGTACTGGTGAGGGCCGAACATGCCGACGTCGCCCGCGTACCAGCCGGGCGCGAGATACACCCCGATGGCGTTGTCGGCGCCGGGCCGCAGGAGCGTGGTGACGTCGTACGTCTGGTAGTGGACGCGGGTGCGGTAGTCCGTCCAGCCGGGAGCGAGCTGGTCGCGGCCCACGCGGCTGCCGTTGAGATGGGCCTCGTAGAGACCGAGCGCCGTGGCGTACAGCCGCGCGCGGGACACCTTCCGGCCGCGGAGCCGGAACTCGTGGCGCACCTGGGTGACGGCGTACGTCACCGGGACGATCCTTCCCCAGGGTCCGCCGCCCCACGGCGCCGCCACCATCGCCGCAGGCCAGCCGCCGTCCTCGAAGCCGAGCACGCGCCAGTCGGCGGGAGGTTCCTTGTCCGTGGCCTTCCAGGAGGCGTCGGTGACCGTCCTCTGCTCGCCGGAGGCGGTACGGACCGTGAGGACGGCGATGAGTCCCGCCGGGCCGGGGGAGGCGTTGGTGGCGGAGACGGCGATAACGTTGTCACCGCCGCGCACCCGGTCCAGTACGTCGATCACGGCCGGGCGGCGCCAGCCGTCGTTGTCGGTCTCCAGGTCGGTGCGGGCCACTTCGACCCCGTTCACGGAGACGGCGTACACGTTGTCAGCGCTGATGGCGAGCGTCGCCGCGGTGATCCCGTCGGGCAGCTTCGCGACGCGGCGGAACCAGCGGGTGACCGCCGGAACGCTGCTCGCCGGGTCGCCCTCGGGGAACCAGATCCAGGAACTCCCCTCGAGGGAGGGCACGTTCGTGAGGCTCGCCGGAGCCGAGATCCAGTCGGCCGTCCACTCCCCGGCCCCCATGAGGCCGGTCTCCCACCACGAGGGCTCGCTCCAGCCGGAGGTCCGGCCGTCGGCGTCCCACACGCGTACGGACCAGAAGTAGCGTGTCCGGGGTGCGAGCCGAGGACCGCCGTACGGCACGAGGACGGACTCGCCGGACGTGACCTTCCCGCTGTCCCAGACGTCCGGACGGGACAGGCCCTTCGCGGTGGTGGCGACGCGGACCTGATAGGCGCTCTGCCGCACATCCGGCTTCTCGGCAGCCAACGGCCAGCTCAGCCGGGGGCGTTGCGCGTCGAGACCGAGGGGGTGCTGGACGTACTCCACGCTCGGCGCCGTGACACGCAGACCGTCGCGCCCGGACGCGGTAGAGGCCGCCGCCGGTATCGCGTCCAAGGACGCCGCCGCGACGGTGGCGGCCGCACCCGCCAGAACACTCCTCCTACTGATCACTACGACTCCTCGTCCACGGATGGATGAAATGGATGAATCGATTCAGTGCCGGTGAGTGTGGGTAACGTATGGGCGGGCGGGGTGAAGGTCAATCAGTGTGACGGCACTTTCGTGGGCGGCCTGTGTGCGGGCGTCACGCGGGCCGGCCCGGCGCGCGGCATGGGCGTCAGTCGATTGAACGGTTTCAATTCCGGAGGCCGCCCGACCTGAAGTCCCTTGTCCGAGCGGAGCTCGGACACCCTCAGACGGTCGTCCCGGTGGCGGGAGGAGCGGTCGGGTTCGGCGCGGACCCGGGGGCGGTGCGGGCCCGCAGGATTTCCTCGACGCCGTCCAGGAACGTCTCGGAGATCAGCCGCGGATCGAAGAGGCAGCCGGCCGCCATCGCGCCGTCCCTGAGCATGACGAACTGCCGGCCGGCGGCGTCGGCGGGCGCGTCGCCGGTCTGTGCGAGCAGGTCGGTGACGGTGTCCAGGAACCACTGCCGGTGGGCGAGTACCGCCCGGTGGACGGGGTGGTCGGGATCGGGATACTCGGCCACCGCGTTGAGGAACGCGCAGCCGCGGAACCCGGGGGAGCCGATGCCCTCCACGATGCACCGGCCGACGTCACGGACCCGGTCGGCCGCCGACCGTCCGCTCGCCCGGGCGACGGCGTCCACCTGCGCACGGATCGCCCGGTCGGCCTGGTCGAGGTAGGCGAGGATGAGGTCTTCCTTGCCGGAGAAGTGCCGGTACAGCGTGGCCCGGGTCACCTGGGCCTCCGAGGTGATCCGGTCGATGCCGACGGAGTGGATCCCCTCCGCGTAGAAGATCTCGGTCGCCTTGTTGAGCAGCCGCGATCGCGCTTCCGAGGTGCTGCCGCCTTCTGTGCTCCGGCTCATGGGGATCAGCGTACCAAGGCTATGAGGGAGAACGTTCGGTCTTGACAGCGCTGTCGCCGGCCGTCTTGAGTGGAGAGAGACCGAACGTTCTCCCTCACGGAAGGCCGCACGTGAAAACCCTGGAGACCCTGGAAACACGCACGACCAGCGCCCCCTTGGCCCTGCGCAAGCTGTACTTCGTCCGCTTCGCCTTCGCGGCCGTATGGGCCGCTCTGCTGTTCGTGTCGGCCTCGACGCTGGGCCCACTGAGCGTGACGCTGCTGGTGATCTATCCCCTGTTCGATGTGGCCGCCGCGGTCGTCGACGTCCGTACCGCGAGGGCGAACGGCGGTGCGGCCACCGGCCTGTACGCGAACATCGTGATCAGCACGCTGGCGGGCCTGGGCCTGGCGGTCGCCGCCGCGTCCGGCATCCCGGCCGTCCTGCGGGTGTGGGGACTCTGGGCGATCACCGCGGGACTCGTGCAACTCGTCGTAGGGGCGGTCCGCCGCCGGCTGGGAGGCCAGTGGCCGATGATCGCGAGCGGAGGCATCTCCACCCTCGCGGGCGCGTCGTTCATCGCCCAGGCCGGCGGGGAGAACGCCTCTCTGGGAAGCCTCGCGGGCTACGCGTTCCTGGGAGGCGTCTTCTTCCTGATCTCCGCACTGCGCCTGAAGAAGGCGGACGGGGAGAAATAACCGACCTACGGAGCCGTCGCCTCTGTGGGTACGCGGCGTCAACTCGCAGCGAAGCCCGGGCGCCGCTCGGGCGTCCGGGCTCCGTGGTCGGTGGTGTCACCGCGTTCCGTGTGCTACTCGGTGATGTCGATCTTGCCGTTGGACGGTTCGGCCGATGCCGGGGTCGAGGCCTCGACCTGCGCCGGGGTCTTCGCCGTGCCGCGTCCGGCGAGGCCCTGGAGGAGCTGGGCGAGGTCGACGCCGGTGGTGGAGCTGAGGAGTTCCATGCCCTGGGCGACGTTGGCGGCGACCGTGCGCGGGAGCTGGCCCGCGCCGTCCGTGGAGATGACGGTCATCTTGTCCACGGCCGACAGCGGCTCGGCCGCCTTGCCGACGACCTGCGGCAGCACCTCGACCAGCATCTGGAGCACCGCCGCGTCGCCGTACCGTTCGAAGGCGTCGGCCTTCTTGTGCATGGCGTCGGCCTCCGCCGCTCCCTTCGCGGCGATCGCGGCCGCTTCGGCGTCACCCTCGATACGAACGGCCTCGGCGAGCGCCGCACGGTGGGCCTTCTCGCCCTCACCGGTGAGCCGTGCCCGCTCGGCGGCCGCTTCGGCCTCCTTGACCAGGGCGATGCGGTGGGCCTCCGCCTCCTGCTCGGCCCGGTAACGGTCGGCGTCGGCGGGCTTGCGGACCTGGGTGTCCAGCTCACGGTCGGTCAGCGCGGCCTGCCGGACGGCGACCTTCTCCTGCTCCTGCAGGACCTCCTGGCGCCGGGCGGCCTCGGCGAGCGGGCCGGCGGCGTTGGCGCGGGCGGCGGCCTCGTCCGTCTCGGCCTTGATCTCGGCCTGCTTCAGGGCGTAGGTGCGCTGGGCGACCGCGATCTCCTCCTCCGCCTTCAGCCGGGCCTGCTCGGAAGCGCGCCGGGCGACGGCCTCGGCGATGTCGGCCTCCTGCTTGGCGCGGGCCGCCTCGGGCCGGCCGAGGTCTTCCAGGTAGGAGCCCTCGGTGGTGATGTCCTGGATCTGGAAGGCGTCCAGCACCAGCCCCTGCCCGGACAGGCTGGCCTCGGCCTCCTCCGCGACCTGCCCGGCGAAGGCGGCCCGGTCCCGGATGATGTCCTCGACGGACATCCGCCCGACGATGGAGCGCAGCGCGCCGGACAGCACCTCCTGGGTGAATCCGACGATGCCGTCCTGCTGCTGGAGGAAGCGCTGGGCCGCGGCGCGGATCGAGTCCTCGGTGCCGCCGACCTTGACGATGGCGACGCCCTCAAGGTTGGCCTTCACGCCGCGCAGCGTGACCGCGCCCCGGACGGCCACCGGGATGTGCCGGCTGGACAGGTCGAGGCTGAACTTCTGCTGGACGAAGGGCACGACGAAGACACCGCCGCCGACCACGACCTTCTGGCCGCTGTTGTCGGTGGAGACGCGGCCGGTCTCGGGGTCGGTGGACTTCTTGCCGCGCCGTCCGGTGACGATGAACGCCTCGCTGGGACCCGCGACCTTGTAGCGGGTGACGACCACGAGGGCCAGCAGGACCAGGAGCACGACGGCTCCTATCACGGCGATCAGTACAGGGCTCATGTGTGCAATCCCCTCAGCCCTCCCCGGGGGACGGCGAATTGGAACGGATCAGGAACGGGCGCGGAAGAAAGACAGCGAAAGAAAGACAAAGGAGTGGGCGTGCGTGTCTCGGGGTGTGGTGCGCCGCTCCGACGGTCAGTCTTCGACCGGCCGGACCGCGACCGAGGTCGCGGACAGCACCGACTCCACCCAGACCTCGGCACCCCGCGCCACCGGCACCGAACACTTCGCGGACAGCTTCAGCGGCTGCCCGGCGAGATGGACCAGCACCTCGCCGTACCCCTCGGCCGGAATGGCGGTCACCACGGAACCGGAACCGCCGACGAGATCGTCGCCCTGTGGAGCGGCAGCGCCCTGCTCCCGCATCAGGACGCGGCTGAGTTTCCACGTCAACCAGCCCGTGACGACGCCCGCCACCACGCCGATCGCCATCGCCCCCGTGGTCCCCAGACCGGTGGTGCCGAGCGCGATCGCCCCGCCGAAGCCGAGCATGGACACGAATCCGGCGATGACCGGCAGCGACAGCAGCCCGTCGAACAACCCGTCCAGCACCCCGCCGAACAGGCCTTCCAGGATCCCGTCGAAGATCAGCGAGAGCACCAGCAGGACCAGTCCGGCGATACCGAGACCCACAAACCAGTTCATCTGGGCCGCGCTTTCACTCGACGATCTCCCCCGCCTGCATGGTGCCATGCGATCGGGTGACAGCACATTGCCTGCTCCCGGCAATTTTTACGCGCATTTGATTCCGCCTTGATACCACCTTCGCCCGACCTCCGACGCTCCGCTGCGACTGGTGACGCGGAGTACGGACGCGAAGCCGATGGCGATACATCACATTGGTACATGGACTAGTCTTGGTACATGTCCATGAAGCGCACGAACGTCTATGCCGACCCCGAGGACCTGGCGATCATCAAGGAGGCCGCCAAGCGTCGGGGCATAAGTGAGGCCGAGATCATCCGTCAGGGCATCCACCTCGCCGCCATGGCGAACCGGGTCTGGGACGAGCCGCTGTTCTCGCGCACCTTTGAGGGACCGGGCGGTACGCCGTCCAAGACCGAGGTCCGCGACGCGGTCGCCGACGCGGTCCGCCGCAAGACGGACTCCGGACCTGCCGCGTGATCATCGTCATCGCGGACACGTCCGGCCTCCTGGCTGCCCTCGACTCGACGCATCCCGAGCACGGAGCGGCGAACGAAGCGATCCTGTCCGCCGGACTCCTGGTCATGTCCCCGCTCCTCCTCGCGGAACTCGATCACGTGGCTACGCGTGAGCTCGGGCGGGAGGCGGCCGTCAGTGCCGTCGACGACCTTCGCCGCTGGATGAGCCGGGGCCGGGTCGTCATGCCGGAGATCACGGAAGACCACCTGGGCGCGGCCCAGTCCGTCCGTGCCCGCCACCGCGACCTGGATCTGGACCTCGCGGACGTGGTGAACGTGGCACTGGCCGCGGACTACGACACCGACGCGATCCTCACCCTCGACCGACGCGACTTCCGTGCCGTACGACCCTTGGGCCGCCACAAGGCATTCCGCGTCCTGCCCGACGACCTACCGCTGTAACGGCTCATGACAGGGCAGCGCTCGTGGTTGATCCGTGTGAAGGCGACTCCGATTCACTGCCCCGCGGCGCTGACGATTCCCCTGTCGGCGCGCTCGCGCATCTACGAGACCAAAGTGGTCCGCGGCTTCCGGCTGAACCGCTGGTTCGGCGCTGCCTCACCTGCGGATGTGCTGCGCGCGCTGTCCGAGGTCCGTGGCCTCGTCGCCGATGGAGTGCTGAGCATCCCCGAGGGCCGGCCGTTCCCGCTCGAACGCTTCACCGAAGCCGTCTCGTTCGCCGAGGCACCCGCCCATGGCGCCAAACCGCTCCTCGTCTTCGAGGACGGCCGGGGCGAGGACGACGAGTAGGCCCGCGTGAGCCTCGCGTCATCTCCGTGACTCCTCCTACACTCACCGTCACAGGGCGCATCGACGTGGGGGGCCGGATGCTGCTGAACGGAACGGCCGGGCAGGGGGACTCCGCCGCAGCGGGGCCGACGCTGGAAAGGCTGCTGTCGGTCATGGGAGCCGGCGCGCTGGAGCTGTGCACGGCTCCGCGCGGCCTCGGGGGCGTGGTCGAGGGAATCACGGTGCTGGACCCGCTGGAGTCGGGGCTGCCGCGGGGGCAGGTGCTGCTGGCGGTGGGCATGGATCCGCAGTCGGCCGCCGCCGTCGACGTCGTACGCGATGCCGCCGGCTCCGGAGTGGCCGCGCTGGTCTTCGGGCCGGGCAGGTCGGGGCGGCCCCCGGACGCGCTGCGGGCGGCCGCCGAGAACGCCGGTACGGCGGTGCTCTTCCGGACGGCGTGGTGCGGCTGGGTCGAGTTGATCGGCGCGCTGCGGGCCGGTCTGGTCCTGTCCGGCGTCCCCGCCGATCCGGCAGTGACGCCGGGCGACCTGAACGGGCTGGCCGACGCGGTGGCGGTCCTGGTCAGCGGCGCGGTGACGATCGAGGACGTGGAGTCCCGGGTCCTGGCGTACTCGTCCACGAAGGAGGACGTGGACGAGTTACGCCGGCTGACGATCCTCGGCCGCCGGGTGCCGGAGTGGCGCGTGGCCGCCATGCGGGAGGCCGGGTTCTTCCGGGCGTTGTGGGGTTCGGGGGACGTCATCCACCGGCCGGCGCACGGGGAGAATCCCGAACGCCTGGTGGTGGCCGTCCGGGCAGGCGGAGAGATCCTCGGATCGATCTGGGTGGCGGCCGCGGGCGGTGACCTCCCGCCACACGCCGCCGACACCCTGCGGTCGGCAGCGCGGGTGGCCGCCGTACATCTGCTGCACCACCGCTCGCACCGCACGCACGCCCGGCTGGTCGAGGACGCGGCCCGTGCCCTGCTCGACGGACGGGGATCCGCCGACCTGCTGACCGAACGCACCGGAATCCCGGCGCACGGGCACTGCGCCGTCCTCGCGGTACGCCCCGGAGCCTCCTGCACGGCGGAGGAGAGCGGAAGGCTGTGCGCCCTGATGGCGGTGTACTGCGGCGCGAACGACCTCACGCCGGTGGCGGTGCCGGTGAGCCAGGGGGCCCTGGTCCTGGTGGGCGCGCTGCACCAGGACATGCAGCGGGCCGTCGAACAGGTCGCACGTCTGGGGAAGTCGCTGGTCCGGCAGGTGGCCGACGTGTTCGGGCCGGAAGCGAGAATCGGTCTGGGCACGGTGGTCGGGACCCTCGCGGACCTGCCCGAGTCCCGCCGGTCGGCGGACCTGGCACTGCGAGCCCTGCTCTCGACGGGAGAGCACCGCACCGTCGCCTTCGCGAGCGAGGTGGCCGAGACGATCGCCCTGAACCAGATGCTGGACACACTGACGGGGCCGCCCCCGGCACCGGAGACACCGGTGGCACGCCTGGTGGCGTTCGACGCCGCGCACGGCGGAGGCACCATGGTGCGGACCCTGCGGGCCTACCTCGACCACTTCGGTCACGTGCCGGACACCGCCCGGGCGCTGGGTGTGCACGCGAACAGCCTGCGGCACCGGATCAGCCGGCTCACCGAGGTGTCCGGACTCGACCTCCGCAGTCCGGACGCCCGGCTTCTCGCCCAACTGCAACTGCGCCTCCTCGAACGCGATGGCCGGGAGGTGTGAGCCTTCGGGCGCCGCCACGAAGGAAGGGCCGCTTCTTCGTGCCCGGGCACCATGCCGGCCGTGGCACGTCCGCGTTTCGCTCTCCGGTGAGAACCGCGCGGCGGAAGACCGGGACTCCCGACGAAGACACCCGCACCGCTCCGAAGCGAGTCTGGTGGTCCGCCCCACGGCAGCCGTGGGCGATCAGACCTCGGCCCCGGGGAGGGTGCACGATGAGTGGTTCTGGCAAGGCCGACCGGCGTGAGCGGATTCTGCGGGCAGCCGTACAGCAGGGACTCCTGGAGCCCGAGACGGCCGTACTGGCCGGGTTCGTCGACCTCGACGGCGTCAACGAGACCGTCACGTCCCTGCGGAGTGCGTTCCCCGACTCCCTCCGGGTCCTGCACGCGTTCGCGGCCAAGGCGAACTGCCTGGTTCCCGTACTCGAGGAAGTGCGCCTGAGCGGCATGGGCTGCGAGGTCGCCAGTGCCGGCGAACTCGCCCAGGCGCTGGAGGCGGGCTTCGAGCCCGCGCACATCGTGTTCGACTCCCCCGCCAAGACGCGGGCCGAACTGGTCCGGGCGCTGAGCCTGGGGGTCGCGGTGAACGCGGACAGCTTCCAGGAACTCGCGCGGCTGGACGAGATCCTGGCGACCCGCCGTTCCGACTCGCGTATCGGAGTGCGCGTCAACCCCCAGATCGGCGCCGGCTCGATCACCGCCATGAGCACGGCCACCGCGACCTCGAAGTTCGGTGTCCCGCTGGAGGACGAGGGCAACCGGGGACGGCTGCTCCAGACGTACCGGGACCGTCCCTGGCTCACCTGGGTGCACGCACACGTCGGTTCGCAGGGCTGTCCCCTGGACCTGATCGCCCGGGGCGTCGCGAAGGCGGTGGAGTTCGCCGAGGAGATCAACGCCCACCTCGGCCGCCGGCAGGTCACCGGCATCGACATCGGGGGAGGACTGCCGGTCAACTTCGACAGCGACGAGCCGACGCCCGGCTTCGACACCTACGTTGACCACCTGCGCGAGCACGCACCGGCCCTCTTCTCGGGCGCGTACGAGATCGTCACCGAGTTCGGCCGTTCCGTGCTGGCCAAGAACGGGTTCACCGCCGCGTACGTCGAGTACACCAAGACCGCCGGCGGACGTCCCATCGCGATCACCCACGCCGGCGCGCAGGTGGCCACACGGACCGTGTTCGCCCCCGACGCATGGCCGTTGCGGATCGAGGCCCACGACCCCAGCGGCCGGGCCAAGCACGGCCTGCCCGTGCACCAGGACATCGCGGGCCCGTGCTGTTTCGCGGGTGACCTGCTGGCACGCGACCGTGCGCTGCCCCTCCTCGACGTCGGCGACCTCGTCGTCGTCCCGGACACCGGCGCCTACTACTTCTCCACGCCGTTCCACTACAACAGCCTGCCCGAGCCCGCCGTGCACGGCGCCCGCGTCGACGCCGACGGCCGGGTCACCTTCCGCTGGCTCCGCGCCGCACAGGCCGTCCACCCGGCACCGGCCCTCGCCGGAGAGTGACACGCGCTCTCCCGCGCACCCCCACCGAAGCCCCGGTCGCGGCCACTTGGGCCGGGCGTGCCCCGCGAGCACGCCGGGCTGCCCGGCGGCCCGGCCGCCCGGAGAGAAACCACAACGCCAGGAAAGGCAGGTGCAACCGCCATGAAAGTACGGTCCGCCCGGGCAGGGCGTCTCACGGAGAGAGCGGCACCCCCGGGCCGACGGGGCGCCATCGGACGCCGGCTGTCCGCCACAGGGGCGCGCTGCGGCCGAGTGACGTATGACGCCGCCCGGTGGATCTCACGGCGCCGGGGCATCGCGGCCGACCAGTTCCTCCGGGGCGCCTGCTACGGGACGGGCACGGCCGTGGTCGGCCTGCTGGTGGTGTGGGCGCAGACCCGCTGACGACAAAGGAGCCCCGGACCGACGGCCTGGGGCTCTCTTCGCCGGACCGGGTGACGAGAACCGGACCCGCGCTCCCGGCTCGGGCGCGGCTTCTGCCTCGGCCGGTCAGGCGGGCCCGTCCGGGCTCCGGGAAAAGGCCGTGTCGCCGGCCAGTGCCACGATCGCGTCCTTGACGAGCAGCACGCGCGGCGGGTAGCCCTGCGCCTTGTCCCCGGGGTCGTCCAGCGCGGAGGTACGCCAGACCTCCGCCCCGGTACGACTGTCCAGTGCCAGCAGACGGCCGAAGCGGTTGGAGAAATAGACCCGCTTGTACGTCGCCGACACCGCGGGCGCGGACAGACTCTCCACGTCCGTGACCTTCTGCCAGAGTTGCTTGCCGCTGTCCGCCGACACCGCGGTGACCGTCCCGTCGGACCGGACGAAGTAGACGACGCCGTCCGCGAGGGTGGCCGCGCCGGTCAGCGGACGCGCCAGCGGTATCCGTTTGACCTCCCCGGTTTCCGAGGCCACCCGCAGCAGCGCGTTGTACGGCCGTTCGTACCCGGCTTCGTACACGTCCTTCGCGGTCTGGGGGGCGAGGAACAGCGGTTCCCCGCCGACGGCGCCGAGCGCTTCCGCCTTCTTGGGCAGTGTGGCGCTCTCGGTCATGCTGCCGGGTCCGAGCCTCATCAGATCGACCGGGGCCTGGCCGGCCTCGGTGCCCTCCGAGCACAGGGCGTAGGGGACGCCTCCCAGCGCCGTCGGAGTGCAGTACTCGTCCAGCGAAGGCGCCCGCCACAGTTCCTTGCCGGAAGGCCCGTAGGCCACGAACGACGCGGAGTCGGGAGACAGGGTCAGCAGTCCCCCGTGGTACAGGACCGCCTTTTCGGCCCCGTTGATGTCGCGTTGCCACCGCCGGTGCCCGGTACCGGCGTCGAGGGCCACCACCCGCCTGGTCTCGTCGTCCGGTTCCTCGTACATGTAGACCAGCCGGTCGCGAACGCCGATCGGCTGCGCCCCCTGAGGACGGGTGCCGGCCCGCCACAGGGTGCGGCCGGAGGCCGCGTCGATCCTGGCGGCCGTGAATCCCGTACCGCCGCAGAACAGGGCGCTTCCCTGCGCCACGCATCCGGGGCTGTTGTAGTCGAGAGGGACACCTGGCACGGCGTCCCGCAGCTTCGTCCGCCACGGCCGCCAGCCGTCGGGCAGCGAGGCGGCACGGGCGGTGGCGGTGGCGTCGGAGGCGGTGGTGGTGTCCGGAGCGAACACGAAGACACCCATCCCGACCCACAGCCCCGTGACGGCCAGCGCGGCGCCGAGGCCGGTGAGCAGCATCCGTGTGCGCCGGCGCTTGCCGGTGCTGGTGTCGGCACCGGTGCTGGTGCCGGCACCGGTCGCGGGACCCGGGGAGCTGGTGGCCGCGTTCCGAGAAGTGGGACGGCGCCGGGACTGGATGGACTGCCGGGTCTCGGGGGACCCGGTGGCGTCGGATTCCGGCAGCGCCTGGAGCATGCGGTGTATGTCCGTCAGTTCCGGCCGCGAGGCCGGGTCCTTGTCCAGGCAGCGCTCGATGATGTCCAGGAGCGCTTCGGGCACCCCACCGAGGTCCGGGGTCCCGTGCACCACCTGATAGCCGGTTATGTACGGGCTGTCGGCGTCGAACGGTCCCGTGCCGACGGCCGCGAACACCAGCAGCGACCCCAGCGAGAACACGTCCGAGGCCGGGGTGACGTCCCGGGGAGAGGCCACTTGTTCCGGCGACATGAAGGGCGGGGTGCCGATCATCCGCCCGGTCGTGGTGAGGCTCTGGTTGTCGGCAGCGCGCGATATGCCGAAGTCGATGACGCGCGGCCCGTCCTCGGTCATCAGGACGTTGCCCGGTTTGAGGTCCCGGTGCACCAGGCCCGCCCGGTGGATGTCGCGCAGCGCCTCGGTGAGCCCCAGCCCCAGCGCGCGCAGCTCCCGCCGGCTCAACGGGCCGTTCTTCTCCACGACTTCGGCGAGGTTGAGCCCCGGCACGTAGAGCGTCGCCATCCACGGCCGCTCGGCGTCCGGGTCGGCGTCCACGACAGGCGCGGTGAAGGCGCCGCTCACTCTGCGCGCCGCCGCGATCTCCTGCCGGAAGCGCGTCCGGAACTCCTCCTCCTGGGCATACGGCCCGTGCACGAGCTTGACCGCGACCTGCCGTCCCGAGGCGGAGACTCCCAGATAGACGACCCCCATGCCGCCCGCCCCGAGCCGACCGAGAAGGGTGTACCCGCCTATGGACTCCGGGTCCCCGCTGCTCAGGGGCGTCATCGCCGATCATCCTTCCCAGCGCCTGCCTGCCTCACGGAGATCAGCCTAGGGCCTGCCTCTCCGGAGTGGCGTGGTGTACTCGCCCACCGTTATGCCATTTTCAATGGCATACTTGGGGTGTGGCTGATGACGATGTGGACTTCCTGCCCGGCGACGGCCCCACCAGCGGTATCTCCGTCACTCTGACCGCCGGAACTCTGCAGGCGATCCGTGAGCGGGTCGGCAAGAGGGGTGTCTCGGCGTACCTGGAGAAGGCGGCCCAGCGGCAGATCGAGCGGGACAACCTCGACGAGCTGATCGCGGACTTCGACAAGGTGCACGGTCCGGCCGACCCCGAGGCTGTGGCGGCCAAGCGCGCCCGGCTGACCGGCGGCGCTTCGAATGCGGGGGCGGCCGCGTGAGCGGTGCGCTGGTCCTGGACAGCGAGGGCCTGGCGAAGGCGGTGCAGCATGATCGGGAAATCCATGAGTGGCTGACGGCGGCTCGCGACGCGGACATGCCAGTGATCACCTCAGCCGCGGTGCTGGTCGAGGTGATCCACCCGAAGATCAACGACGACGCACTGAAGTGGACCCTGTCCCGCCTGACCGTCGAGCCGGTGACCCAGGCCGTCGCGCAATCCGCCGCGGCTTTGCTGCGCGCAGCGGGGCTGCACGGCCACAAGTACGCCATCGACGCCATACTGTGCGCGACCGCCCTGCAACATCCCGGTCGGTTGACGATCCTTACTTCCGACGTAGAAGACATCGGGCTGCTCACTGACGAGCATCCACGCGTGAGCGCGGAGAAGGTCTGATTCGAAGCACATCCCGATTGCAGAGGAGCGTTACCGGGCGCATGTGACCGATCTTGAGACTCGAGCGGCAGGCCCGGGCCAATCGCGCCAAGAACGCGAACCTTCTCCGGTACCTGGGTTCGACGCCATCCTCCCAGCCCGCCAACGACTCGACCGGCCGATACACCGTCTTCGAGGACACTCTGGAGACCTACCTCGACCAGCAGTGGCCGACCGAGGAGGAGCGCCGCCGAGAGCTTGTCCGCGCAGGCGAGGGCATCGACGGGAAGAACGCGGCGACATACCTGGAGACGACACTGACGGCTCCGGCGGAGCCGCCGTTCCTGCCGCACGCTCAGCCCAGTCCTCCACGTCGATCACCCTCGCTTCCTCCTGACCCCAGACAGTGAAGTCAGAATGATCAAGAGATCGCGGAGTGGCTCACTTTTCATCCGCCGTACGTGGCCCTCATTTCACCCGTTGCCGAGAACGACGTGTTCTGACCTCATGCACGGTGCGCCCGCCCGGAGGAGCGAAGCGACGACGGGTGCTTGCACTCGTGATGAAGGTTGCAACTCAGGCCGCTGGTGGCTTTGGTCGGTCCTCTCAGGGGCGGGTGGTTCTGGCCTTCCTCCTGCTTCGGGACTCTGCGGCGGCCCGCAGAAGGGCCTTCGCCACCTGCTCGGCAGCGTCGGCAGACAGTTGGGTCTCTTGGGTCCAGAGGATCGACGGTCTTATATTGCCGGTGATCAGGTTCAGGGCGACATCGATTTCCGCACCAGTGCCGGGGGTCGCTTCTGAAGGCGCTCACCGCGCTTGCTGCTCGCTCTCTGCCGGCGACAGCTCCCACAGAGGTGCTGCGTACTGGTGCGGCCTGTTCTCGATGAGCAGGGCGCGCAGGTGTTCACGCTGGTGGCTGCCGGGTAGTCCCAGTGCCTCGGTGATGTGGCGGAACGTCGTGTGGGTGACTCCGCGGGCTCGGGCCTCACGTTGGAACTGGTCGAGCCGGGACAGTACGTCGTCGGGGTCGAGACTCGTCGGTGGCTGCTCGGTGGGCTGTGCTGCCTTGTCGCGCTCGTAGTCGATTTCCGAGAAGCCGCAGATTTCGCGGCTGTACGCCTCGGCCTCGTCCAGGGTGGCCGTCGTCATGATGGCGCGGGCCAGGGTGTTGCGGCTGATGGCTTCATCCAGGTCGACTTCGTGGACCGTGGGCCCCTCGTCGGTGAGGGGTACGGCGAAGCCGACGTCCCGCATTTCGCAGATGCCGCGGGCTCCTCGGGCCGTCGCCGCGAGCATCGCTGTCGCCTCTGAGGGGTGCCACTCCAGGACGCTGCCGACCGACTCCACGTCTTGCGCCGTGAAGCTGTGGACGAGGGGGCCGAAGAGGGGGCGCAAGGCGTCGGGCGAGACTTCACCGTCCAGTCCCGGACCTGCGACCAGCAATCGGATCGGGGCGTTGACCTGGCAGCACGCGGTGAGGGCGAGGGCGTCGGCGAGCGGGCTCTTGAGCGTGGGTTCGTCGCCCTGGGCGAGGATGTCGCCGCCCACGTCCAGCAGATCGATCGACGCGGGGGCCAGGTGGTCGATCAGCTCTTCGAGCCGGCGTGTGACGCCCTCGGCGCCGTGGTGCGGGTCGAGCAGGGCGAAGGTGTGCGGGAGCTCGGCCGCGAGTCGGGGGAGAGTGGAGCCCGCCGGGGCGATCGGCTCGGCCGTGGCCGGCACCGACCAGACGGAACGGGTGACTGGCTTGAGTCCGGTGAAGTTGTTCGCTCCTCGCGGGCCCGGGATCGGGTCGACCAGCAGGCGGTCCCAGGCATAGGTGAGGATTACCGCCCGGTCCTCGTCGCCGTACAGGGCGGCGTGGAGCATAGCGGCGGCGACTGCGTCGCCACCTCCTCCTGCTGCGACGATCAACCGCGTCATGTGCCCAACATTACGGGCTGGAGGCCTGGCCACCAGCCCTGCACACAACAACAAGGCCCAGGTCGCTGACCTGGGCCTGAATCATGGAGCGGGTGACGAGAATCGAACTCGCGCTCTCAGCTTGGGAAGCTGCGGTCATTCGGGGCCCATTCGGGCGCTCACCTCGGCGGATGGCTGTAGAACCGTCTAACCGAGCCTGACTGCTTTCACCGTGGTTCCCCGCTACTCCCCGCTGTATCTGGTGCGCTTGTGGTGCAGGCGCTCGGCTCATCGCCGGCGAACACCGCTGCGGCCGAGGGAGCTTGCTGCACCCGGATGCTTGCGAGGGGCGGCGGGAGCAACGGGGGCTCACCTGCCCTGCGCCGCCGGAATGCCTCGAACTGCATGGGGAGGGCGTACACGTAGTTCAAGATTGCTTCTGCCAGCAGCAGAGCATCATGTGCATCCTGCCTCTGTACCGGTATGCCGGTGTGGTGCGCTCCGTGGTTACCGAGACCTCGCAGCTCCTGGGCCCACTCAAGCAGGCGACCATCAAGCTTCCCGTCGGCCGCGAGTTGCTTGAGCGCATTTATCAGTGGCTTCGCGGTCGCTCCTTGGTCAAGGCAGAGACCTTCAAGGACCCGTCGGACCATGACAGCCGTAGCAGTGAAGGCCTTGCTGGTGAAGCAACGGCGAGCTTCTTCACAGTCGTCGCGCAGCTTGCTCGGAACGCTGAAGCTGAGCTGATCACCCGTAGGTGGGTAGACTCGTATGGGGTCAGACCAGCGTCCTTCTAGGTCATCGCCCTGGGTCACGACCAGGGCCCTTTCGCACTCGGTGCACTGCGCGAGAGTGACGAGATCGCCGGGCCCCCACATGTCTGTGTCCGGCTCCAGTACGCGTCCAGCGGCAGCGGCGATTACTGGCTTATCGCACTCAGGGCAGTGGACGACGACTGGTGCCGTCGGATGAGGCAGCTCAAGAGTCACACTCCGAAGCTAGCGGACGCGCTGCTCACCAACCGTGAGTTTGGCGTAAACAGGCACTGACGAATAAGACAGCGCTTGAGGATGACGGCTCACATCGATCACTTCGACCATGAGCGTCTTCGGGATCGGTCCACCCGCTGTGCCCCCGACGACCTTGGACCAATGCCAGATCTCCGGGCTTGGGCATGGTGGTACCAGTGTCGCAGATCCAATCGAGTGACCTGCGGCTGTCGCTCACTACGACTGTCGTTAGTAGTCGTCACCGGTCGCTGCTGAGCGGCCTCGGACGGCCCAGGGACGGCCCGAGGCAGAGAAAGCTCCAGCACTGCCGTAGCCGCCTTGCGCTCGGCTGGAGGCGGTGTAGGCCTGCTGGTCCGTGCACGTCGCCCGACCCCATTCGCTGCTGTTGATGTCAGCTCGCTGCGGCTTGCAGTGCTCCGGCGCGTACGGCTCTGCCACGCCCTTACGGGGGTCATCGCCCGACATCAGGCGAAGACCCCAGTTTGGTCAAACCCATCACAGAGAGCCAGCACTTGGCTCAACATGAACTTCATAGTCTTCGCGGAGGTGCATGTGTCGGTCGAGTGCTCGATTTCTAGGGCTCACCTCATGAACGGGCAAACGCTTGAGCTGCCCCATAGAGGCATTACGGTCATTGTCGGACCCAACAACTCAGGGAAGTCACGATTTCTTAGAGAACTGCATGAAGCAGCGAAAGGTGGAATGTCGGAGGACCGAGCCATCGTCATCGATGTCGACATACACAAAAAGGGAACGGAAGAAGACGTTGTTGCATGGCTCGACAGCCGACGCCTACGCCTTCGAGGTAACGACGGAGGAGTTTTCGTTACCGACAGTGTCCATGAAATGGAAGGAAACGTGTCCGCCGGTTCGTTCAGATACTGGGAACAGCAACCGGTACTAGGCGCCACACTACCCTTCTTTGCCAGCTTTCACGGCACTAGCGAACGCTTGAGCATGCCACTTTCCGCAAATAAGCCGAGCCTGATGTACGGCACGCCACGCGGAACCCTTCAGAAGATGGTTCAGGACCTGGAGCTCGAAGCGCGCATATCGCAGCTGGCGGAAAAAGCATTCGGTTTCCCGATCTGCATAAATCGACATGAACAGCAACTAGATTTGCTCACCGGTAAGCCTACGATCGAGGACTCCGGATATCCCGTCAGCGAAGAGCTTTTGACTCAGTTCCGTTCATTTGAGCCGGTATCGACTCAGGGCGACGGCGTCCGCGCATTCATGGGACTTCTCGTGAACGCCATTACCCCAGCTGGCACAATGATCTTTATCGACGAGCCGGAAGCTTTTTTGCACCCTCCGCAAGCTCGACTCCTCGGCCGATACCTGGTCGAGCACAGCCCTGGCGATACCCAGATTGTCATCGCAACCCACAGCGTTGATGTCCTCATGGGCATCCTTGAGAACAGAGACACACCGGTCAAAATCGTCAGAATCAGCAGAAACGGGAAGGGGAATAAGCTCCAGGAAATCAACTCCGATGAAGTGCGTGGAGTTTGGGCTGATCCCTTTTTGCGCTATTCGGGAATCCTGAACGGACTCTTCCATGAAGGCATCGTCATATGCGAAGGGGATTCCGACTGCACCTACTATCAAGCTTACATCGACAGGCACCTGCGTGATAATTCAAGGCAAGACCTTCTATTCATACACGTTAACGGCAAGGCGAGAATGGGGCGCGCCCTAAAGGAAGCTCGCCGGTTCGGCGTTCCCAGCGCTGCAATCGTTGACATCGATTTTCTGGACGATACGCGACTCGTGCGAGAATGCATGCCACCAAATGGTCACGCACCCTTTGACATCGAAAAGGAACTACGCAACCTTCAATCAGCTATCATGCAACTACGGAAGCCTCCCATAATGCGCGACCTACTCGATGCCGTCTCTAGTATCTCGCATCTCGGAGAGAAGGACGCACTGACTGATGAGGCAAGAAGGATAATCACTCAGTCAATCAGGCACGTCTCAGGATGGGAACAGATCAAAACCGGCGGCATCTCAGCAGCACCGCAAGGTGAACCTTCGGCATCTATGCAGCGAGTACTCAAATTTCTGTCCGAGTGTGGCATTTTCGTGGTTCCTGTCGGCGTGCTTGAACGATGGCATCCAGAGATTGGGAATAAAAGAACTTGGGTTCCGGAGGTCTTGGGGCGGAGGCTTCACGAAGTGGAAAACTTGCAGCTCAACGAGTTTCTCGGCTCTGTCCAGCGGTATCTCAGTTCTTCGACCGACCGGTAGACGGTTGGCGAATTTGAGGTGCGGCGCAAGCTCATTCCACCACTCACCCCAGCTCCCATCCCGTCCGCCGTCGACCCACACACCGTGGAGCGGGCGTGGTCCCTGGCGTCCAGGTGGAGCGCGCCACTGTACGAACGACCTGGACGCCAGGGGCCGCGTCTGCTCGGCTCTGCCTGGGTCGACGGCGGGCGAGATGGGAGCTCCCCGCGCACGCCACTACGGACCCGCAGTCGGAGACGGCGCCCCCCTCCATCCCGGTGCCGGCCGATCCCCCGCCGGAGGCACTGTTCTGACCTCGCTGTGTCGCCTCAGTCCAGCCCCGGCCTTGCCTTCGCCCCCTTGTGGGCGCGGGCGGGCGACGGCGCGCGGCCCCGGTGACGAAGGCAAGGAGGGGCGGCGCGGCGGCGACCGACCGGCGCCGCCGCGCTGTGCGCGGCACCTTCGATCTCTGATCGGACTGCTTGCAGTTCAGGAGGCCGGGAGCGACGGCGAGCGAAGCGAGCCCTTGAACCCGTAAAGAAGGTTGTAACTCAGTCGTCGGCAGGGATGCGCCACAAGGGCGCCGCGTACTGTTCTGGGCGGCTGCTGATGAGGAGTTGGCGCAGCTCACCGCGATGAGAGCCGCTGAGGTTCAGGGCCTCGGTGATGTGGCGGAACGTCGTGTGGGTGACTCCGCGGGCTCGGGCCTCACGTTGGAACTGGTCGAGCCGGAGCAGTACGTCGTCGGGGTCGAGACTCGTCGGTGGCTGCTCGGTGAGCCATGCCGCCTTGTTGCGCTCGTAGTCGATTTCTGAGAAGCCGCAGATTTCGCGGCTGTACGCCTCGGCCTCGTCCAGGGTGGCCGTCGTCATGATGGCGCGGGCCAGGTTGTTGCGGCTGATGGCTTCATCCAGGTCGACTTCGTGGACCGTGGGCCCCTCGTCGGTGAGGGGTACGGCGAAGCCGGCGTCCCGGATTTCGCAGATGCCGCGGGCTCCTCGGGCCGTCGCCGCGAGCATCGCTGTCGCCTCTGAGGGGTGCCACTCCAGGACGCTGCCGACCGACTCCACGTCTTGCGCCGTGAAGCTGTGGACGAGGGGGCCGAAGAGGGGGCGCAAGGCGTCGGGCGAGACTTCACCGTCCAGTCCCGGGCCTGCGACCAGCAAGCGGATCGGGGCGTTGACCTGGCAGCACGCGGCGAGGGTGAGGGCGTCGGCGAGCGGGCTCTTGAGCGTGGGTTCGTCGCCCTGGGCGAGGATGTCGCCGCCCACGTCCAGCAGATCGATCGACGCGGGAGCCAGATGGTCGATCAGCTCTTCGAGCTGGCGCGTGACGCCCTCGGCGCCGTGGTGCGGGTCGAGCAGGGCGAAGGTGTGCGGGAGCTCGGCCGCGAGTCGGGGGAGAGTGGAGCCCGCCGGGGCGATCGGCTCGGCCGTGGCCGGCACCGACCGGACGGAGCGAGTGACCGGCGCGAGTCCCATGAAGTTGTCCGCTCCTCGCGGGCCCGGGATCGGGTCGACCAGCAGGCGGTCCCAGGCGTAGGTGAGGATCACCGCCCGGCCCTCGTCGCCGTACAGGGCGGCGTGAAGCATTCCGGCGGCGACTGCGTCGCCACCTCCTCCTGCTGCGACGATCAACCGCGTCATGTGCCCAACATTACGGGCTGAGGGCCTGGCCACTCACCCTATAGTGGCCAGAGGCCATAGCCACTTGGACGAGGAGGGCACATGCCGCAGATCGAGGAGGCTCAACCGAAGTATCTCCAGATCGCCCACTACATCCGCGATCAGATCCTTCGAGGCGACCTACGGGCAGGGGACGAGGTTCCCTCGGAACGGCAGCTGGCTGCCGACTGGAAGGTGTCCCGGCCCACGGCGGCCCGGTCGCTGGAGGCGCTGAGTCATCAGGGGCTCGTCGAGAAGCGCCAGGGGTCAGGTACCTACGTGCGCAGTCTCGAAGTGAACCGCCGCGCACGAGAGTTGTACGGCCGTGCGCGCCAGACCGGGAAGATCTACACGCCCGGGGAGTACGCGGTCATCACCTCCGCCGGCTGGATGGACGCGCCCGATCACGTCGCTGAGGCCCTGGGGCTGACGAAGGATCGTCGGGCGGTGCACCGCCGGCGGGTGACCAACAACCAGGACGGTCCGATCACCCTGTCCACCTCGTGGTTCGCGCCTGACATCGGTCAGCGTGCGCCCAAGCTCATGGAGCCTGAGCGCATCCAGGAGGGGACCCTGATGTACGTCGAGACGATGACAGGGCGCAAGGGTAGTTACGCCGAGGACCGCATGTGTGCCCGGAGCGCTACCGACGAAGAGGCCTTGAACCTGCAACTGGGCGCTGGATCGGCCGTGTTGGTTGTCCATCACGTGGTCTATGACCTCCAGGACCGGCCGCTGGAGTTCGCCGAGGCCACTTACCCGCCGCGCCGCTGGGCGTTCGAGCAGGGTTATCCCCTCACCTGATTGCAGGTCACTTCGCGCGAACGGCTTGCGCGGCCCAAGTGGCTAATGCCACCATCCAGTAAGTGGCCAAGGCCACTTACGAGAAGGGGGCACGGCGTGACGAGTCAGCGGCCGGATCAGGGCGCGCGCTTAGCCTGCCGGGGATGCCGGGGGCGCGGCTGGAAACGTGTCGGTTCGCGCACGACGGTGGCTCTGGCCACGGCCGATGACCGAACTCGTGCCACATCGAAGCGGCGCTGCCTCGACTGCGACGGCAGCGGCAAGGAGTGAGCGCGGATGACCTACTTGATCGACCGCTACCCCTGCGAGGACTCGCCCCGACTCGGGGCGATGACCTTGCATCCGACTCCGGAGTCCGTACCCCGGGCCCGGCGCTGGTTCCGCAAGTTCATCGCCCCGTACAACCCGCTCTGCTCGGTCGACGACTGCATGCTGATGATCTCGGAGCTGGTGACCAACGCGATCCGCTACGGACGGTCGGACGAGGAGTGGCTCGTACGGGTGGAGTGGTTCCGGGAGGGGACTTCGCTGCGGGTGGAGGTGCACAACCCGGGATTCCCGGCGAGCGTGCGTCTCCGCCGGCCGGATGCCGACGATGCGCACGGGCGCGGTCTGCTCCTGGTCGACTCCATCGCCGAATCCTGGCACTCCGGGCCGAGCCGATTCGGGGGAACGGTCGTCTCCTTCGTGATGGCCGATGCCTGGCCTTCATGAGCCAGACCTGCCCCACTTCTACTGCCGCACGGGCATAGTCGCTAGTCTGGTTGACTGGTTGACTTGGCCAATCTCGACAGGTGGCGGCGTTCATGGCGTATGAAGTGGAGGCACCCAAGTACGTGCGCCTCGCGCAGACGATCCAACGTCGCATCGAGGACGGCACGTACGCGCCTGGCACACGGGTTCCCAGTGAGAACCAGTTGGTGCAGGCGTTCGGGATGTCCCGCCCCACGGTCGTGCGAGCGCTGGAGCTGCTGAAGCGGGACGGCTGGCTGGAGTCCCGGCAGGGCTACGGGACGATCGTGCGCGGACGTCCCGCGGTCGTCGAGAGCAAGGATCGGCGCGGGCTCGACGCTCTGACGCGCGACGAGTCGCAGACCCCTGGGCGCCTGGTCGATGTCGGGGAAGCGGCGGTCCCGCCGCGTGTGGCCTCGGCTCTCGGGCTGCCCAAGAGTGCCAAGGTGCTCCGTCGTCGGCTCTTGGTCGAAGAGGACGGCGAAGCGGTCGAGCTCGTCTCGTCGTACTTCCCCGCCGGCCTGGTCGACGGAACCGATCTGGCCGACGGTGACGCGTTGGCGTCCGGCGTGCGCGAGCACCTGGAGACGCGTAAGAAGATTCGCTTCGACCATGTCACGGAGCGGGTGTCCGCCCGGCTGCCCGACGCTGCCGAAGCTGAGTTGCTGGGGCTTCAGGACGGCGTCCCCGTCCTGAGCGTCCTCGTCATCGCCTGCGATGCCTCCGGCCAGGCGCTCCAGGTCTCTGACGTGCTCCTTCCTGCCGATCGGCAGGAGCTGGAAGACACCTACCGCTTGAACTAAGCCGCCTGACGGCCCCTCAACTCACCCTCACAAGTGGCTTGACAAGTCAACTTGGCATCCCTAGTTTCGAACTTGCTAAGTCAACTTGTCAGGTGCGAGTTGATCGACTCAGAAGGAGACATCTCAGTGCGTGTTATCCGCGTTGACGCCTCGACCGCCACGATCCTGCTCACCGAAGCACCGGCACCGAAGGTGCGTGACCGGCAGACCGGCGAGATCGCCAAGGACGCCGTGAGCGGTGAGGCCCTGATGACCGTCGGCGTCGTCTACATCGACGAGGGCGAGTCGTCGCTGATCCAGGTCACCATCCCCGAAAGCGGGGTCTCGGAGGGGCTGACCGTCGGTGCTCCGGTCGCCCTGCCGGGGCTGGTGGCCCGGCCCTGGGAAAGCGTGTTCAACGGGCAGCAGCGGCACGGCATCGCCTACCGGGCCACCGCCGTTGCCCCCGGTGCCTTCCCGATGGCTCAGGCGGGCTGATCGCCGTGGCGGACCTTGGGACGGTGGCCGAGCTGGGTGGGTCGCTCGCCGCGATAGGCGGCGCGGCCTACGTCCGACACGCTCACCCCGCGGCGTACTGGTCCACGGTCGGGCTGCCGCTGTCGGTGGCCCGGCTGCTGGCCTCGTACTCCTCGACCATGGACGCCTGCGGCCTGACCGTCGAGCCGCCGCGCTGGCGGACCCTGGCCGTCCGGGCCACCACCCGACGGGAGGTCCGGCCGGTCCCGCCCCGCCGGGGGCTCATCCGGCCCACCTCGACAGGCCTGCGCATGCGGCTGCGCCTGGCTCCCGGACAGGAGCCGGCGGACGTGGCGGCCTCGACCGAACGGCTTCGGCACGCCTGGGGCGTCCATGCCGTGCACGTCCGGGACATCAAGCCCGGAGTCGTCGAACTGCGGCTCGTCGGCTTCGACGTCCTCCGGAAGGTACGGATGCCCCGCGGTCGTACGGGCCCAGGACTGCTCCAAGTGCCGGTGGCCCTGCGGGAGGACGCGACTCCGTACGTCCGTGACTACCGTGCCGTACCGCATGAGCTGGTTCTCGGCGCCACGCTCTCGGGCAAGTCCATGTACCTGCGGAACCTGCTCGCCGGACTGGCCACGCAGCCGGTGGTCCTGGTCGGCATCGACTGCAAGCGCGGTGTCGAACTGGCGCCGTTCGCCGCCCGGCTGTCGGCGCTGGCGACCGACCCTGACCTGGCGGCCGAGCTGCTGCCGGTGCTCGTGAAGGAAATGGAGGACCGATACGACCTGATCAAGGCCCGGCAGGGCATCGCCCCGGGCACCCCGGACGAACTGATCACCTCCGACATCTGGGGCCTGCCGGACACCGAACGCCCGGCGCCCATCGTGCTGTTCGTCGATGAGGTGGCGGAACTCTTCCTCGTCGCCACGCGGAAGGAAGAGGAACGGCGCGACGAGATGGTGACCCACCTCATCCGCCTCGCCCAACTCGGCCGCGCGGCCGGCATCTACCTGGAGGTCTGCGGCCAGCGCTTCGGCGCCGAGCTGGGTAAGGGCGCGACCATGCTCCGTGCACAGCTCACCGGCCGTGTCTGCCACCGTGTCAACGACGAGGCGTCGGCCAAGATGGCACTCGGGGACATCGCTCCGGAAGCCGTCTGGGCCGCGTGCTCGATCGCCTCCGAGCGGCCCGGCCTGGCCGTCGTGGGTGACACCTCGGGCGGCTGGTCCCGCATCCGCACCCCGCACTCTCCCTCGCCGACGCTGCGGCCACCTGCCGCGCTGCGGCCCACTTCGCTCCCGACGTACCGGCCCTCTCGCCCTTCCGGCCTTCCGCACCGCCCGTGCAGTCGGTGAAGTCCACCGAATCACCGAGCCGTTCGCAGCCGATGACCGAGTAGCCACACCTCCACCTCCACGGTCGGCGCGACCGTCACGCACCAAGTCCCTACCCCGCCATGCCCAAAGGAAGGAGAGCGCTGCCATGTGCCCTGACTGTGAAGACTTCACACGGACCGTCTTCTTACTGGGCCAACTCGCCCTCTACGCCGACACGTCGGGCGCCGACGAGAAGTTCGTCGAAGCCGTGGCTCAGTCCCTGGCCGTGTCCCTTCTGGAGCCGCCACCCGGCATCTTCCCGCCCGGCTACGACCCCGAAGACGGCCCGGACCACCCCGGCGAGTCGTCCTGATGGCCCGCCCCGCTCTCCGTGCGGACGCGGTCCTGGTCCAAGCCGTTATCGCCGGGGCCCTGTCCTTCGCCCACCTGCACGACCTCGCCGCCGCTGCGGGACAGGACGGATGGAAGGCGTGGGCCTACCCCGTCTCCGTCGACCTGCTCCTCGTCGCTGCCTGGCACCGGCTCCGCAACGGCGGATCGAAGCCGGCCGCCTGGTGCTGGTTCGCCGTCGCTCTGACCGCGTCGCTCGGTGCGAACGTCGCGACCGCCGGCCTCCTCGACATGGACGACGTACCGGCCTGGCTGCGCATCCTCGTCGCCGGATGGCCCGCGGTCGCCTTCCTCGGCGGAACCCTGCTCGCCCACGGCTCACGCACACAGACACCCGCGCCGTCACCGGAACCGCTTCCGGCAGACAACGGTGCTTCCGGGGCTTCGGCCTCGGCTCCCGAGCTGGCCCCGGCCTCCGCTCCTGCTACTGCGCCCGTTCCCCCTGCACTCGTCGCTCTCGCCCGCAAGGTCGCCGACGAACACCGGGCCCGGACCGGGACAGCCATCGACACCTCGACCCTGCGCGTCCGCCTCGGCGTCCCGTTGCGGCTCGCCGAAGCCATCACCACCCACCACCTCACCTGACCCGGAGGACATCCCACCGTGCGTCCGTCCACGCTCCGCGCGCTCAACCGGGCCGCCGAGCTGACCCGTCAGAACCGCCTCACCGAAGCAATGCTCATCGCCGAACCCGTGATCCTCACCGCCGACGAGTACGAGAGCGAGGAGATCCGGCGGTGGCTGCTCGACCACGTCGCCGACTTCACCGGCGAGAGCCACCCGGAATCGAGGGAGCTGCCCTGATGCCCGCGAACCCGCGCTTTCGCCGAGTCGTCAGCATCGGCCCCGTGCAGGTCGCCACGTACTACGACGGCCGGGGCCGCGAGAAGCACACCGCGGCCTGTACCGCTCCGCGCTGCGGCTTCTCCGCCGACTACGACAGCCGCACCGCCGCCGAACTCGCCGCCCGCACCCACCGCTGCAACGTCCGCTGAGGGAGCTTCCGTGACTGTTTCACTGCCGCTCGTCCTGGTCCTGGGCCTCATCGCGTGGGGCGCGATCAAGTTCCTCGGCGTCCGCGTCTGGATCGTCGTCGTGATCGCGCTGTTCGGCTTCCTGCTCTCCCGGACCTTCCTCGCACCGGCCATCGACTCCGGCACCCGCTCCGGCGTCGACGTCGTCAACGGCACCCACGACTGACGAGGAGATACGCCGTGCTCCGCCCCAAGCTGCCCGACATCCCGACTCAGCCCACGTCGCACATCGTCAGCGCCCAGCACAGCCACGTCCCGGCGCCCTCGGCCGGCCGCACTCTCGCCCCCTGGGTGGGCGCCGTCGCCGCGGTGACCGTCGTCGGCGTCGTGCTCACCGCACTCCTGGCGGCCCTCGCCGTCTCGGCCGTGTCCGTGGCCATCGCCGCCGTGGTCCTGCGCTCCCTCGTCAACGGCGCGCACAAGCGCTGACCGGCCGCCGGGGCGGCAAGCGCCGCCAAGCATCCCGCCGCCCCGGGGCCGCCCCTCCCGACCATCGCAACAGCCGAAAGGAACTCCCATCATCACCCGGCAGACTTCGCCCCCGCTGGCGGAACTCTCCATGCTGGCCTCGCTGGGCACCATGCCCGAGTTGGCCCGCCAGCTGTCCGGCCTGGGCGGCTGTACTCGCCCGGTACGCCTCGACGGCCACCGCACCGAGTACGAGATCGACATCACGACCGGTGAGATCGGCCGCACCGTGCACCACCTCGACTCCGCCACCCTCCCCGCCGGCCAGCTTCTCGTCCGCTGCAACAACCGCCGGGCCACCCGGTGCCCGGCCTGCGCCGAGACCTACCGCCGCGACACCTACCACCTGATCACCGCCGGTCTCCGCGGCGGCAAGGACACCCCGGAACAGGTCGCCACGCACCCGCGCGTCTTCGCCACCTTCACCGCCCCCAGCTTCGGCCCGGTCCATAACCGTCCCTCCAACGGACGCCCCTGCCGCTGCGGCATCCGCCACTACGACCAGGACCCGGCCCTGGGCACACCCCTTGATCCGGACGCCTACGACTACGAAGCGGCCGTTCTCTGGAACGCGCGCGCCGGGGCCCTCTGGCAGCGCTTCTCGATCTACCTCCGTCGGGAAGTCGCCAAGCGAGCCGGCCTGACCCAACGGGCCTTCCGCGACCATGCGTGTGTTTCATTCGCGAAGGTGGCCGAGTACCAGAAGCGCGGCGCTGTCCACTTCCACGCGGTCATCCGCCTCGACGGCCCGGAAGGCGCCCAGACCGTACCCCCGGCCTGGGCAACGGCCGAGCTGCTGGCCGACGCCATCCGCGCTGCCGCTGCTGCCGCCCGCGTCGACGGCCCGGAGGTCGACGGCCGGCCGCACACCTTCGTCTTCGGCCGCCAACTCGACGTCCGCCCGATCCGCTCCGCCGACTTCGACGGCGGCCAGGAGCTCACCGAGCGGGCCGTCGCGGCCTACGTCGCCAAGTACGCCACCAAGGGCGCCGAGACGGCGACCGGCACCCTCGACCGGCCGTTGCGCTTCCTCGCCGAGCTGGCGCAAGCGCGGATCACCGAACACGCCCGGCACATGATCCGCATCGCCTGGGCCCTGGGCGCACGCCCCGAACTGGCAGACCTCCGCCTGCGGGCCTGGGCCCACATGCTCGGTTTCCGCGGCCACTTCTCCACCAAGTCCCGCCGCTACTCCACCACCCTCGGCGCCCTCCGCGAAGCACGCACCGAATGGCGCCGCGCCCAAGCCGCCCCGGTCGTCGACACCGGCCATGACACGACGCTCGTCCTCGCGCACTGGGTCTTCGCCGGAACCGGCCTCTCCGCCGCTGAAAGCTGGCTCGCCGCCACCCTCGAACCCGCTCCCGGAACAGAAGGAGAGCCGACCACATGAACGACCGCTATCTGTCCGTGGATCAGGTCGCCGAGCTGCTGGGGACGACCGTCCGCTTTCCTCGGCGGCTCATCGAGGAACGGCGCATCCGGTACGTCAAGGTCGGCCGTCATGTCCGCGTTCCCGAGAGTGCCGTGCGCGACTACATCGCCGCCCACACCGTGGAACCGGTGAGGCTCCGCCGTACGGCCCTGCGGAGGGCTGCCTGATGGCCAACAAGAAGGGCAGGCGCCGGCGCTTCGGTGCTGTACGGCAGTACCGGTCCGGGAGTTGGACGGCGTCGTACCTCGGGCCCGACGGTGAGCGCATCCGCGCGGGCGAGACCTTCCAGACCAAGAGGGACGCCGAGATCTGGCTGTCCCAGGTCGAGGCGGACCTCAGCCGCGGGGACTGGCGTGCTCCTGACGTCGGGGCGGTCAACCTCGGCGTCTACGCCGAGAAGTGGGTCGAGGAGAGAGAGTTGGCCGTTCGGACGGAGGACCTGTACCGGCACCTGCTCCGCCTGCACATCCTCCCGACGTTCGGCGGACTCGACCTGGACGAGATCACCGCACCTCGCGTACGCGAGTGGCGAGCCGAACGGCTCCGCACCACCAAAGCCAAGACAACCGTCGCCAAGGCGTACCGCCTCCTCAAGGGCATCCTCGAGACAGCCGTCGACGACGACCTGATCACCCGCAACCCGTGCCGGATCAAGGGCGCGGGCAAGGAGTCCGCCACCGAGCGTCGTATCGCCACCGTCGCCCAGGTCGACGCGCTCGCCGACGCGATCGGCATCCGCTGGCGGCTCATGGTCTACCTCGGCGCGTACGGTCCGATGCGGCCCGAGGAGCTGGCCGGCCTCCGTCGCCGTGACGTCGACCTCGACAACCTCGTGATCCGCGTGCGGGTCGCCGAGCCTGAGCGGACCAATGGCAAGCGGGCTCCCGGACCGACCAAGTCCGATGCGGGCGCTCGTGTCGTCGTCCTCCCGGCCTTCCTGCAGAAGGAGGTGAAGCGGCACCTCGACTGGTTCGCCGAGAAGGGGCCCGATGGGCTGGTCTTCGTGGGGGAGAAGGGCGCGGCCTTCCGGCGCACCTCGTTCGGGCGGAAGTGGCGTCGGGCTCGCGCGGTCGCCGGTCTTCCGGACGGCTTCCGCTTCTACGACCTCCGGCACACCGGGCACACCCTCTCGACCCGCTCGGGCGCCACCCTCCGGGACACGATGGTGCGCGCCGGCCAGTCCTCCGAGAAGGCGGCGCTGATCTACCAGCACTCAGACGAGCACCGGCAACGGGAGGTAGCCGCCGGGCTCGACGACCTTGTACGCGCCGAACGTGCGAAGGACCACAAGAACGATCCCGCGCACCACAGGGTGGAGCCGTCCGAGAACTAATGGTGCGGTTGTGGTGCGGCAGCCGCCCGCCGGTCTAGACAACAAAGAACCCCCGGGTCACTGACCTGGGGGTTTCATATGGAGCGGGTGACGAGAATCGAACTCGCGCTCTCAGCTTGGGAAGCTGATGTTCTACCATTAAACTACACCCGCGTAAGACGCCGACCGAAGTTCGGGTCCGGCGCTCACTGTACCCCATCCCCGGCCCCCGGTGCTCGAACCGTGGGGCCGGTGTGCGTTCCGGAAGGGGGGAGTGGCGCTGCGGGGGAACGGAGTTGGGGCGTACGGTGGGGGTGCGCGGCTGGGGTCCTGTGGGGCCGGAGTGCCGTCTGGTGGCACGTCTCTTTGATCCCGTACTGTGGCTTTTGTCGTCAGGCGGCGAGAGGCCAGACGCGGTTCTGGGGAAGGGACTTAAGGGACTTGATGGAGCGCACCGTCGTCCGTTGTGCCGAAGGGCACGTGTTCAGCACCGCTTCGTTCCCGATGCAGCAGGCCGAGCGGCTCGGCCCCGGCCGGCTCATGAGGTGTCCACGGTGTGCCAGGCTCCGCAGCGTGGTGCCTGTGGGACTGCAGAAGCGGTAGCGGCAGCTCAGGAGCAGCAGCGGCAGCAACGCGGTACCGGCGCGTGGAGTCGTCCTGATTGTGGGGGCTCCGCGCGCCTTGCGTATCCTCGCTACGTGCTTCTCTCAGACAAGGACATCCGGGCCGAGATCGACGCCGGGCGGGTGCGGATCGATCCCTTCGACGAATCCATGGTGCAGCCGTCGAGCATCGATGTGCGGCTCGACCGCTACTTCCGGGTGTTCGAGAATCACCGCTACCCCCACATCGACCCCTCCGTCGAGCAGCCGGACCTCACCCGGCTCGTCGAGCCGGAGGGCGACGAACCGTTCATCCTGCACCCCGGGGAGTTCGTTCTCGCGTCGACGTACGAGGTCATCACGCTTCCCGACGACCTCGCCTCCCGGCTCGAGGGCAAGAGCTCGCTCGGGCGGCTCGGGCTGGTCACCCACTCCACCGCCGGGTTCATCGACCCCGGTTTCTCCGGGCACGTGACCCTGGAGCTGTCGAACCTCGCGACTCTGCCGATCAAGCTCTGGCCCGGGATGAAGATCGGGCAGCTGTGCCTGTTCCGGCTCAGCTCGCCCTCCGAGGCCCCGTACGGCAGTGAACGCTACGGCTCCCGGTACCAGGGGCAGCGCGGGCCCACCGCCTCCCGCTCCTACCTCAACTTCCACCGCACGCAGGTGTGAGAGGCGCTCGCGACATGACCGAGATACGAGAGAACCTCAGCTACGAGGCCTTCGGCACCGCCGTGCGCGAGCTCGCGCAGACCATCGCCGACGACGGGTACGAGCCGGACATCGTGCTCAGCATCGCGCGCGGCGGTGTCTTCGTCGCCGGCGGGCTCGCCTACGCCCTCGACTGCAAGAACATCCACCTGGTCAACGTCGAGTTCTACACCGGCGTCGGGACCACGCTCGAGATGCCCGTCATGCTCGCGCCCGTGCCCAACGTGATCGACTTCTCCGACAAGAAGGTCCTGATCACGGACGACGTCGCCGACACCGGCAAGACGCTCAAGCTGGTCCGCGACTTCTGCCTGGACACCGTCGCCGAGGTGCGCAGCGCCGTCATCTACGAGAAGTCCCAGTCGCTCGTGAAGTGCGAGTACGTCTGGAAGCGCACCGACGAGTGGATCAACTTCCCGTGGTCCGTGCTGCCCCCGTGCCGCAAGGCCGGCACGCCGATCACGCCCTCGAAGGACGCCCTGTAGCGAGAGCCCATCAGCGTCAGCAACGAGCGTCGTACGGCCCCGCAGCGCCTGCTGCGGGGCCGTACCTGTACGTGGACCTGTACGTCGTCCGTACGTGGTCCGTCAGGCGCTGGTCAGCGCGGCCTGGCCGCGGTCGGCCTTCACCGGGCCGGCCGCGGACGGCCGGACGTCGAAGTCGAACATGGCGGTGGGGACGTACAGCGAGCAGCACGCGTTGGGGATGTCCACGATGCCGCTGATGCGTCCCTCGATGGGGGCGGAGCCGAGCAGCAGGTAGGCCTGCTCTCCGCTGTAGCCGAACCTCTTGAAGTACTCGACGGCGTTGAGGCAGGCCCGCCGGTACGCCAGCGTCGCGTCCATGTAGAAGTTCGTGTCCGTGTCGTGGTCGACGGAGACCCCGATGAAGCTGATGAACTCCGTGTAGCGCGGCTCGACGTTGCCGGGCATGAACACCGGGTTGGTGGTGATGCCGTACTTCTCCATGCCGCCCTTGATCAGGTCGACGTGGAAGTCGATGAAGCCGCCCATCTCGATGGCCCCGCAGAAGCTGATCTCTCCGTCGCCCTGGCTGAAGTGCAGGTCGCCCGCGGAGAGCTTGGCGTCCTTGACGTACACGGGGAAGAAGGCCCGCGAGCCGCGGGTCATGTTCTTGATGTCCTGGTTGCCGCCGTTCTCACGGGCCGGAACCGTACGTGCGCCTTCCTGGGCGATACGGGTGGCGACGTCCCCGGTGGCCTTGCCGGCGAGCGCGTGGGTGGCGTCCGGAGGTATGGCGAGGGGCGGGACCCGGTTCGGGTCGGTGTCGATCAGCGCCTTCTCGCGGCTGTTCCAGCGGGCGAGCATCTCGGGGGACGGGGCCGTTCCGAACAGACCGGGGTGGGTGATTCCGGTGTAGCGGATGCCGGGCAGGTGGCGGGAGACCGCCTGCTGGCCGTGGAAGTTCCAGATGGCCTTGTAGGAGTCCGGGAAGTAGTCGGTCAGGAAGCCTCCGCCGTTGGTCTTGGCGAAGATGCCGGTGTAGCCCCAGCCCTGGCCCGCCGCGTCACCGCGCTGCTGCGGCACGGGACCGAGGTCGAGGATGTCGACGACGAGCAGGTCGCCGGGTTCGGCGCCCTCCACGCCTATCGGCCCGCTGAGCATGTGAGGGACGGTCAGGTCGATGTCGCGCACGTCGTTGGCGGAGTCGTTGTCGCCGATCTGGCAGTCGGTCCAGTCGCGGCACTCGATCCGGAACTCCGCTCCCGGCTTCACCATGGCGGCGTTGGGGATGTCGGGGTGCCACCTGTTGTGTCCGGGAACGTCCTGCTCACGCATCGACTTGCTCTGGTCCACGTTGAAGAGAATTTCGGGCATGACAACTCCTCACTTCTGATCCGGTGACGTCGGAGCACCCGTGCTACTGGCAGGCGGAGCGGCCCGGGTCGGCCGGGGCGTTCCACGGGTGCGCGGCCACAGCCCCACGAACATCAGCACGCCGAACACTCCCAGGGCGATGGCGGTCTCGGTGGGGTGCTTCCAGTAGCCGGAGAGCAGCAGCGCCGCGGGAATGGCACCGGTGACCCAGCCCTCGATCGCGGTGATCCATCCCGTATAGGCCCTGAGGTGCTCCATCTTGAGGCCGAGCAGCAGGAAGAACAGGAACCAGAGCAAGGCCCAGTAGAGCCAGATGACCCCGAAGGGGGCATCGTGCAAGATGTGGAAATTGGCGAACGAATAACCCAGTGCGGCAATTGCCACAAACAATGAGTAATAGCCGACCCCGGTGGTGTCGAGGTTGGCGAGCAGGCCGATACCCACATAAAGGTAGGTGAAGCCGAACAGGTAGATGCCGGATGCCGCCAGGATCTTCTTGGGGTCGCCGCCGGCCGTGAAGATGAGGTAGGTCGGCGTCAGAACCTGCAATGTTCCTACGAACAGGTTCAGTATTGCTCCTGACCGGGCATCGACCTTGTTGAGGAGCAGCAACCCATTCATGAAGAGCACTGCGCCGACAAAGAGGAGTCCTACATTTCCCACCGCGACGCACCTCCTGACTCCGCGTGAGGTGGAGACAGTCAGGGACGCGGCAGCCGCGGGAGCGCGGGATGCGGTCGCCGCTCCGGCCTTGCGCGCGACGGCACTTCGGCAACCACTGCCGGGGCCTCACGGGTCTGCTCCTCCCGTTCGCGGAGGGCGGAGGACACGCTCGAGGCCGTCGACAGGCCGGCCGAGGAGTACAGACGCCTCGCGGCGTCCGCACAAGAAGGGCAGCCGTATGTCGTGGGCGCCGTTCCGATCGCCAATTTCACATCGAAGGGGCCGCAATGGCCGCATAGATATTCGTAAGTGGCCATTATTGCTCCGGAAATTGCTGGACGCTCACGAACCCGAGTGTGCGGCGCCGGAAAAACGTGTGCCGCGACTGTTTCCTCTCTTCAAGGAGACGTCTCGTCAATGGGCGTGTCAAGTCGGGGGAGGGGGCGCGGAGGGGTGGCCGTCCCTTCTCCTGTTCCGGCAGTCCGTGGGGTGCGTATCAGTGCATGATCGTGCGCGCGGTGTTGATCAGCCGGGGCGGCGGCGGAGCCAGTAGAAGATCCACTATGAGGGGTGGAGTGAGGCGACTCACGCCTGATTTCGCTGGACGGTTGCGACCGACACCTTTAGTTTCGGTAAATAGATTCATTTTGCTTATGCGCAGGCACTGGCGCCGCGCATACTGTCTCGCAGAAAACCAAGGAGGGCGGATCGGTGAGCAACATGGACGCCGTGTGGGTACGAGGCGTGAACGGCATTCAGTTGCATCACGTGACCGACCTTCAGGACGCCGGCAGGTTCCTGGGCAATGCGGCGATGGCCCTGCGGGCCGCGCACGTCAGGACCGGCACCGACCAGTACGCCGGCCTCGCCGCCGAGCTGAAGAGCCTGGTGGAGCGGGTGCGGGAGCTGGAGGACACCGCACGCTCGGGCATGCACGAGCTGCACTCCACCGACCCTGAGCGGTTCGCCCGCTGCCGGGACGGTCACGAGCCGTGGCCCGGCGAGATCCCGGCGGGGTTCATCCCGCGCCACACCTGCAAGGACCAGTGCCTCTACCACGATCGCGGGGTCGTGGAGGCCGTCATGCAGTGCACCTGCGGGCAGCCGCCGTGCCGGGCCTGCGAGATCGGCGGCAAGCTCTGACGAGCGAGGACGAGCGAGGACGAGCAAGGGGCCCGGCGTAGTGCCGGGCCCCTTGTGTGCCGGTGGGCCGTCGGAAGGCCGGACACCCCCTAGAACGTGCCGAGCTTCACGATCGACAGCAGCGCGATCAGCTGGATCGCCGAGGCGCCCAGGGCCTTGGGCCAGGGCAGGTCGTGGGAGCGGCTGACCATGAGGGTCAGCAGCGCGCCGCACGCGACCCAGGTGGCCCAGCCGAGCAGCTGGACGAAGCCCGCGTCGCCGCCGAGGAACATGGCGACGAGCAGACGCGGCGCGTCCGTGACCGACATGACCAGCATGGACAGGCCGACCGTGGGCTGCCAGGCCCCGTCGCCGCCGAGCTGGCGGGCCAGGGTGTGGGTGACCACACCGAGGACGAAGGCGCTGAGCACCAGCGCCACGGCGGTGATCAGGACGATCGGGATCGCGTTGGTGAGGGTGGCGTTGATGGCCTCCTCGCGGGCGCCGTCGAAGCCGAAGACCGCGAGCAGCCCGTAGAGGAACGTCACGATGAGGGCGGGGCCCCACATCGTGTAGTCGCGCATCTGGAGGAACGTCTGGTTGGGGGAGAGGACTATGCCCCGCAGCAGGTCCGTCCAGTGCAGCCGGGGGCCGATCGGACCGGCCGGCGCCGAGCCCGCGCGGTAGGTCCCGCTCTGGTTGTACGGGTCCTCGCCGACCGCGAAGGCCTGGGTGTGGCCGGGGTTGTCCGCCGCGTACGGGTCGGGGCCGCCCTGCGGACGGCCGCCGCCGAAGTACTCCGGCTCGCCGTAGCCACCGCCGTCGGCCTGGGGCCACTGGGCGCCCCCGCCTCCGTACGGCGGCCGCTGCTGCGGGTACGGCTGCTGCGCCGGGGGATAGCCGTACGAGGGGGCCTGGGGTGCCTGCTGCCCGTACGGAGGTCGTTGGGTCCGCGCCTGCGGGGCCCGGTCGTTCCGGTCGCCGCGTCCGCTCCTGAATCCAGCCACGTCATCGAACGTACCCGAGCCCGCCGGATCCCGTGCGGGACCGGGTGTTTCGGCAGGGCTTTGGGTCCGAGCTGTGACATCCCCTAAGGGGCGTTCCGGGCGTTTCTCAGGGGCGTTCACGGAGTGCTCGGAGGTACACGGAGGGGCTGAGTGGCGGCCCGGGGGTCACCGGGCAGGATGGGACCATGAGCGTAGTCAAGATCAACGTACTGACCGTGCCCGCCGAGCAGCGCGAGACGCTGGAGAAGCGGTTCGCCTCCCGGGCCCACGCGGTCGAGAACTCCGACGGGTTCGAGTGGTTCGAGCTCCTGCGCCCGGTCGAGGGCACCGACACCTATCTCGTCTACACGCGCTGGCGTGACGAGGAGTCGTTCCAGGCCTGGATGGAGGGGCCGATGAAGTCCGCGCACCAGGGCGCCGGCGCGGGTGAGGGCGGGGAGCGGCCGAAGCCCGCGGCCAGCGGTTCCACCCTGTGGTCCTTCGAGGTCGTGCAGCAGGCCGCGCCCAAGAGCGCGTAGCACCGGAGCCCGGAGCCCGGAGCCCGGAGCCCGGAGCCCGGAGCCCGGAGACCCGAGCCCGGAGACATGGCGACGCCCCCGTGCCCATACGGACACGGGGGCGTCGGACGCGGACGACCGGGCCTGCCGCCTACTTCACCGGCTCGGGCTCCGGCTCGGTCTCGTCGGCCGCCTCGCCCGCCGGGTCGACCGGCGTCCTGACGGAGTCGAGGAGCAGCTGGGCGACGTCCACGACCTGGACGGACTCCTTGGCCTTGCCGTCGTTTTTCTTGCCGTTCACCGAGTCGGTGAGCATGACCAGGCAGAACGGGCAGGCCGTCGAGACGATGTCCGGGTTCAGCGAAAGAGCCTCGTCGACGCGCTCGTCGTTGATGCGCTTGCCGATCCGCTCCTCCATCCACATCCGGGCGCCGCCGGCGCCGCAGCAGAAGCCGCGCTCCTTGTGGCGGTGCATCTCCTCGTTCCTGAGGCCCGGGACCTTGCCGATGATCTCGCGCGGAGGCGTGTAGATCTTGTTGTGGCGGCCCAGGTAGCAGGGGTCGTGGTAGGTGATGATGCCCTCGACCGGGGTGACCGGGACCAGCCTGCCCTCGTCCACCAGGTGCTGGAGCAGCTGGGTGTGGTGGACGACCTCGTAGTCGCCGCCGAGCTGGGGGTACTCGTTGCCGAGCGTGTTGAGGCAGTGCGGGCAGGTGGCGACGATCTTCTTCGCCGACTTCGGCTTCCTGGACTCGGGCGTGACGTTGCCGTCGTCGTCCGTCTCCTCGCCGAAGGCCATGTTCAGCGTGGCGACGTTCTCCATGCCGAGTTCCTGGAACAGGGGCTCGTTGCCCAGGCGGCGGGCGGAGTCACCGGTGCACTTCTCGTCGCCGCCCATGATCGCGAACTTCACGCCCGCGATGTGCAGCAGTTCCGCGAAGGCCTTGGTGGTCTTCTTGGCGCGGTCCTCCAGGGCGCCGGCGCAGCCGACCCAGTACAGGTACTCGACCTCGGAGAGGTCCTCGATGTCCTTGCCGACGACCGGGATCTCGAAGTCGACCTCCTTGGTCCACTCCAGGCGCTGCTTCTTTGCCAGGCCCCAGGGGTTGCCCTTCTTCTCCAGGTTCTTGAGCATCGTGCCCGCCTCGGACGGGAACGAGGACTCGATCATGACCTGGTAGCGGCGCATGTCGACGATGTGGTCGACGTGCTCGATGTCGACCGGGCACTGCTCGACGCAGGCACCGCAGGTGGTGCAGGACCACAGCACGTCCGGGTCGATGACGCCGCCCGCGAAGGCGCTGTCGGCGCCGGTCTCCAGCGTGCCGATCAGCGGGCGCTCGGCCTCCACGAGCGCGGACGTGGGGACGTCCTTCAGCTGCTCCTCGGAGGCCTTCTCCTCGCCCTCCATGGTCTTGCCGCCGCCGGCCAGCAGGTACGGCGCCTTGGCGTGCGCGTGGTCGCGCAGCGACATGATCAGCAGCTTGGGGGAGAGCGGCTTGCCGGTGTTCCAGGCCGGGCACTGCGACTGGCAGCGGCCGCACTCGGTGCAGGTGGAGAAGTCCAGCAGGCCCTTCCAGGAGAACTGCTCGACCTGGGAGACGCCGAAGACGTCGTCCTCGCCGGGGTCGGTGAAGTCGATCGGCCTGCCGCCGGAGGTCATCGGCTGAAGGGCGCCGAGGGCGGTGCCGCCGGTGGCCTCGCGCTTGAACCAGATGTTCGGGAAGGCCAGGAAGCGGTGCCAGGCCACGCCCATGTTGGTGTTCAGGGAGACCACGATCATCCACACGAAGGACGTGCCGATCTTGATCATCGCGGTCAGGTAGACCAGGTTCTGCAGTGTGCCGGCCGACAGGCCCTTGAAGGCGAGCACCAGCGGGTACGAGGCGAAGTACCCGGCCTCGTAGTGCCCCACGTGGTGGAGCGCGCCCTCCAGCCCGCGCAGGACGTAGATCGCGAGGCCGATGGTGAGGATGACGTACTCGACGAAGTACGCCTGGCCGGCCTTGGAACCAGCGAAGCGGGACTTGCGGCCGGGCCGGGACGGCAGGCTCAGCAGCCGGATCGCCATGAGCACGGCGATGCCGAGGACGGTCATCACACCGATGAACTCGATGTACATCTCGAACGGCAGGAAGTCGCCGATGACCGGCAGCGTCCAGTCGGCCCGGAACAACTGGCCGAACGCCTGTGCGAGGGTGGGCGGCAGCGTCAGGAAGCCGATGGCCACGAACCAGTGGGCGACGCCCACGATGCCCCAGCGGTTCATCCGGGTGTGGCCGAGGAACTCCCGGACCAGGGTCACGCTGCGCTGGTAGGGGTTGTCGGTACGGGTGCCGGCGGGTACGGGCTGGCCCAGCTTGAAGTACCGGACGAACTGGCCGATGGCACGGGCGAGCAGCGCGACGCCGACCACGGTCAGGACCAGCGACACGATGATCGCGGCGAGTTGCATGGGGGCTCCTGAGGCGGCCTCGAAATTACTGAGCGGTAACTTATGTAGTCCGTCTGAGACTACCCCCATCTTCCGACGCGATGCAGCTGGACGCGGGGTGATCTGGGTCGCTGGAAGCCCTCGTGGGGGCCGTCCGGGGGTACCGGAGGGCCGCCCGGGGATCCGGTCGCGCGCCGATCGTGTTATTCGCACCCGATCGCCCCATATACCCCTAATTTAAGAACCGTGCTCTACGGGATCGCCACCGCCATCACCGCTCTCCTCCTCGCCGCCCTGCTCTCGGCGCTGCTCCGAGTGCTCGCGCTTCGGCTGGGCCTCGTCGACCGCAGGAGGCGGGCGCGCCCCTTGCCGCTGCTCGGCGGCCTGGCCGTGGTGCTCAGCACCTGCCTGGTCGCCGCGGCCGGCGGCTGGACCGGCACCGCCCCGCTGGGCGAAGGGGTGGGCAGGCTGCTCGCCGCGGGCGCCGCGGTCGCCCTGCTCGGGACCGCCGCGGACGTGTGGCGGCTGAGGACACCGTTCCTGTTCGTCGGTACGGCCCTCGCGGCGGCCTGCGTGGTGCCGTACGACGAGACCGGGCCGGTGGCCGGGATCGCCGCCGTCGTCTGGATCGCCTGTGTGGCCGCCGCCTTCCGGGGACTCGATCACGCGGACGGCCTCGCGGGCACGGTGGGCGTGCTCACCGCGTTCGGGGTGGGCGCGTGCGCGGCGGCCGAGGTGATGGACGACCTCGCGGTGCTGCTGAGCGTGCTGGCGGCCGCCCTCACCGGGTTCCTGATGCACAACTGGCATCCGGCCCGGGTCGCCTTCGGGTCCGGCGGCTCGCTGTTCACCGGCTTCGTGCTCGCCTCCGCGGCCCTGCTCACCCGTACCGGGTACGACACGGTCTCCACCGTGGCGGTGCTGTTCGCGCTCACCGCCACGGCGAGCGCCGACGCCGTCCTGGTCCTGCTGTCGCGGAAGCTCGCCGGGCGCCCCCTGCTGCGCCGAGGCCCGGACCATCTCGCGCACCGGCTGCGCAGGCTCGGGCCGACCCCGCCGGGCGTGACCGTCCTGCTCGGTGTCGGCACCTTCGCCGCGGTCCTGGTCGGGGTGCTGGTCCACACGAACTGGATCGGTCCGAGAGCCGTGGCGTGGGTGGCCGGGGCGGCCCTGGTGGCCGTTCTCGGGCTGCTGCGGGTACCGGCGTACGCGCCGCGTCGCCCGACCGAACTCAACAGCGCCCGTGTGCAGTCCCCGCTCCCGGGTACGCGCACCCAGTCCCGGCTGCCCGGGACGCGCACCCAGTCCCGGCTTCCCGGGAGCCGGGGGCGGGCCCGGGTGCCCGGCACCCGCGGGCGGCCCGAGGAGCGCACGGCCCGGGGCCTTCCCGCCGCCGGGAGTGCCACGCGCGCGCGTGCGGATGCGTCCGGTAGCGGGGCACCGCCACGCGCGCGTGCCGGCGCTTCCGGCGCCCGCCCCCGCGGCGAGCCCTTCTGGGGCATCCTCCGCGCCCAGGGGCAGTCCGAGGCGGGAGCCCCGCGCGGCCGGGTTCCGTACGACGCGGAGGCCGGCGGACCCGGCGTATCCGGGGTGCAGCCCCCTCGCCGTCAACTTGAATATCCGCCTCCTCCGCCCAGGCAATCCACATCGCCGCAGGTCAGAGCGCCCTTGCGTATAAGGGATGGATAAGTCTTGAGTCGATGTGGCTCAGGTCTGTTGACCCGGCGGTGAGCCTCGGGCACACTTGAGTCCGTTCCACTCAAGTCAGCTGGAGGAATTCACCATGGCACGTGCGGTCGGCATCGACCTGGGCACGACTAACTCCGTCGTCAGCGTTCTCGAAGGCGGCGAGCCCACCGTCATCACCAACGCCGAAGGCGCCAGGACCACGCCGTCCGTCGTCGCCTTCGCCAAGAACGGCGAGGTGCTGGTCGGTGAGGTGGCCAAGCGCCAGGCCGTCACCAACGTCGACAGGACCATCCGGTCGGTCAAGCGCCACATGGGCACCGACTGGAAGATCAACCTCGACGGCAAGGACTTCAACCCGCAGCAGATCAGCGCCTTCGTGCTGCAGAAGCTGAAGCGGGACGCGGAGGCATACCTCGGCGAGAAGGTCACGGACGCGGTCATCACCGTCCCGGCGTACTTCAACGACGCCGAGCGCCAGGCCACCAAGGAGGCCGGTGAGATCGCCGGTCTGAACGTGCTGCGCATCGTCAACGAGCCGACGGCCGCCGCCCTGGCGTACGGCCTCGACAAGGACGAGCAGATGATCCTCGTCTTCGACCTCGGTGGCGGTACGTTCGACGTCTCGCTGCTGGAGATCGGCGACGGCGTGGTCGAGGTGAAGGCCACCAACGGCGACAACCACCTCGGTGGTGACGACTGGGACCAGCGTGTCGTCGACTACCTGGTCAAGCAGTTCCAGGCCGGTCACGGCGTGGACCTGTCCAAGGACAAGATGGCCCTCCAGCGTCTGCGTGAGGCGGCGGAGAAGGCCAAGATCGAGCTGTCCTCGTCCACCGAGACCTCGATCAACCTGCCCTACATCACGGCGTCCGCCGAGGGCCCGCTGCACCTGGACGAGAAGCTCACCCGCGCCCAGTTCCAGCAGCTGACGGCCGACCTGCTGGAGCGCTGCAAGACGCCGTTCCACAACGTGATCAAGGACGCCGGCGTCTCCGTCAGCGACATCGACCACGTCGTGCTCGTCGGTGGTTCCACCCGTATGCCCGCGGTCGCCGAGCTCGTCAAGGAGCTGACCGGCGGCAAGGAGGCCAACAAGGGCGTGAACCCGGACGAGGTCGTCGCCATCGGCGCCTCGCTCCAGGCCGGTGTCCTCAAGGGCGAGGTCAAGGACGTCCTGCTGCTCGACGTCACCCCGCTGTCCCTCGGCATCGAGACCAAGGGCGGCATCATGACCAAGCTGATCGAGCGCAACACCACGATCCCGACCAAGCGCTCCGAGATCTTCACCACGGCCGAGGACAACCAGCCGTCGGTGCAGATCCAGGTCTACCAGGGCGAGCGCGAGATCGCCGCGTACAACAAGAAGCTCGGCATGTTCGAGCTGACCGGTCTGCCGCCGGCGCCGCGCGGCGTCCCGCAGATCGAGGTGTCCTTCGACATCGACGCCAACGGCATCATGCACGTCACGGCGAAGGACCTCGGCACCGGCAAGGAGCAGAAGATGACCGTCACCGGCGGCTCCTCGCTCCCGAAGGACGAGGTCGACCGCATGCGCGAGGAGGCCGAGCGCTACGCGGAGGAGGACCACAAGCGCCGCGAGGCCGCCGAGACCCGCAACCAGGGCGAGCAGCTCGTCTACCAGACCGAGAAGTTCCTCAAGGACAACGAGGACAAGGTCCCCGGCGAGATCAAGACCGAGGTCGAGTCCGCGGTCGCCGAGCTGAAGGAGCAGCTCAAGGGCGACTCCGCCGGAGGCGACAACACGGCCGAGATCCGCACCGCCACGGAGAAGGTCGCCGCCGTCTCCCAGAAGCTCGGCCAGGCCATGTACGCCGACGCCCAGGCCGCGCAGGCCGCGGGCGGTGCCGGTGACGCCGGTGCCGGCCAGGCCAGGGCCGACGACGACGTCGTGGACGCCGAGATCGTCGACGACGAGCGCAAGGACGGTGCGGCGTGACGGAGGAGACCCCCGGCTTCGAGGAGCATCAGCCGCAGCCTCCGCCGCAGTCCGACTCCGCCCCCGCCACGCCCGACGACGCCGCGCAGGCCGCCGCCCAGGACAAGGGCGCGGCCCCGGCCGGTGAACCGGACCAGTCGGCCGCGCTGACCGCGCAGCTCGACCAGGTGCGCACGGCGCTCGGCGAGCGCACGGCCGACCTGCAGCGGCTCCAGGCCGAGTACCAGAACTACCGGCGCCGGGTCGACCGGGACCGGATCGCGGTACGGGAGGTCGCGGTCGCGAACATCGTGTCCGAGCTCCTGCCGGTGCTCGACGACATCGGCCGCGCGCGGGACCACGGCGAACTGGTGGGCGGTTTCAAGTCCGTCGCCGAGTCGCTGGAGACCGTGGTGGCCAAGCTCGGCCTGCAGCAGTTCGGCAAGGAGGGCGAGTCCTTCGACCCGACGATCCACGAGGCCCTGATGCACTCGTACGCACCGGACGTCACCGAGACGACGTGCGTGGCGATTCTGCAGCCCGGGTATCGGATCGGCGAGCGCACCATCCGCCCCGCGCGGGTGGCCGTGGCCGAGCCCCAGCCCGGCGCGCAGACGGTCAAGCCGGCCGAGGAGTCCGGCACGGCCCCGGCCGCCGAGCAGGGCGAGGACAAGGAGAACGGTGGCCCGGAGGAGGGCTGACGCAATAACGGACGACGCACGAGAGGAGGGACGTCGGGGATGAGCACCAAGGACTTCATCGAGAAGGACTACTACAAGGTCCTCGGCGTCCCCAAGGACGCCACCGAGGCCGAGATCAAGAAGGCGTACCGGAAGCTCGCCCGCGAGTTCCACCCGGACGCCAACAAGGGCAACGCCAAGGCCGAGGAGCGCTTCAAGGAGATCTCCGAGGCGAACGACGTGCTCGGCGACGCCAAGAAGCGCAAGGAGTACGACGAGGCCCGCACCCTGTTCGGCAACGGCGGCTTCCGCCCCGGACCGGGCGCGGGCGGCGGCTCCTTCAACTTCGACCTGGGCGACCTCTTCGGAGGCGCCCAGGGCGGCGGCGGGGCGAGCGGCGGCTTCGGCGGCGGAATCGGTGACGTCTTCGGGGGCCTGTTCAACCGGGGCGGGGCGGGCACCACGCGCGCCCAGCCCCGGCGCGGCCAGGACATCGAGTCCGAGGTCACGCTGAGCTTCACGGAGGCCATCGAGGGCGCGACGGTGCCGCTGCGCATGTCCAGCCAGCAGCCGTGCAAGGCCTGTTCGGGCACCGGCGACAAGAACGGCACCCCGCGGGTGTGCCCGACCTGCGTCGGCACCGGACAGGTGGCGCGCGGCTCCGGCGGCGGGTTCTCGCTGACGGACCCGTGCCCGGACTGCAAGGGCCGCGGGCTCATCGCGGAGAACCCCTGCGAGGTCTGCATGGGCTCCGGTCGGGCCAAGTCGTCCCGGACGATGCAGGTCCGCATCCCGGCCGGGGTCAGTGACGGCCAGCGCATCCGGCTGCGCGGCAAGGGCGCCCCGGGCGAGCGCGGCGGACCCGCGGGCGACCTGTACGTGGTGGTGCACGTCGGGGCGCACCCGGTCTTCGGGCGGCGGGGCGACAACCTCACCGTCACCGTGCCGGTCACGTTCGCCGAGGCGGCCCTCGGCGGCGAGGTCCGCGTGCCCACCCTGGGCGGTCCGCCGGTGACCCTGAAGCTGCCCCCGGGCACCCCGAACGGGCGTACGATGCGGGCCCGCGGCAAGGGCGCGGTCCGCAAGGACGGCAGCCACGGCGATCTGCTGGTCACCGTGGAGGTGTGTGTCCCGAAGGACCTGTCGGGGAAGGCTCGTGACGCGCTTCAGGCGTATCGCGAGGCCACCGCGGGCGAGGACCCGCGGGCCGAGCTGTTCGAGGCCGCGAAGGGAGCATGAGTGAGATGGACGGCCGCCGCCGCAACCCGTACGAACTGACGGAAGACACACCGGTGTACGTCATCTCGGTGGCCGCCCAGCTGTCCGGACTGCACCCGCAGACACTCCGTCAGTACGACCGGCTGGGCCTGGTGTCCCCCGACCGTACCGCCGGACGAGGGCGCCGCTACTCGGCCCGCGACATCGAACTGCTCCGTCAGGTGCAGCAGTTGTCGCAGGACGAGGGCATCAACCTGGCTGGAATCAAGCGCATCATCGAACTGGAGAACCAGGTCGCGGCGCTCCAGTCCCGGATCGCTGAGCTCCAGGGGGCGCTGGACGGCGCCGCGGCGGCGATGCGGCAGCGCGAGGCCGCCGTCCATGCCTCCTACCGCCGGGACCTGGTCCCCTATCAGGAGGTCCAGCAGACCAGCGCGCTGGTGGTCTGGCGGCCCAAGCGGCAGCAGCCGGACTGACACACACTCGGCCGACGACGAGGGGCCGGGAGGCCGTGGAGCCTCCCGGCCCCTCGTCGTGCTGTGCGGGTGCGCTGCCCGTAAAGGGAGGTTGGAGGTGATTCCGCAAGGCTCCCCAAAGTCTTCACAGGTGCAGCGGAGCGTTACGTTGCCATCTCGTTAAGTGGTTCCGCTTGACGCCGATGGCCGCCTCCGCGTTGGCTTTTCAGTCACCTGGGTCGCAATGCTGCGCCCTCGTCCGGAAGGCACCAGAAGTGAGCACCTTGATGCGTCGTATCGCCATAGCCGTGGCCGCACCCACGCTGACCTTCTCGCTCGCCGCCTGCGGGGCGCTCGACGGGACGGCGAGCGGCGGGGACGCGAGCCCGACCAGGGGCAACGACCTGACGGTGGGTCTGCTGCTGCCGGAGACGGCCAACACCCGTTACGAGAAGTTCGACTACCCCATCATCAAGGAGAAGGTCTCCACCCTGACCGGGAAGCAGGGCAGGGTCGAGTACGCCAACGCGGACGCGGACGCGGACCGGCAGGCCGGCCAGATGCAGCGGATGATCGACAACAAGGTCGACGTCATCCTGCTCGACGCGGTCGACTCGCACACCATCGCCGACATGGTGCAGAAGGCCAAGGACGCGGGCATCCCGGTCATCGCCTACGACCGGCTCGCCGAGGGCCCGATCGACGCGTACATCTCCTTCGACAACGAACTGGTGGGGGAAGTGCAGGGCCGCTCCCTGATCGAGGCGCTGGGCTCCAAGGCCGACCTCTCCCACAACATCGTCATGATCAACGGCTCGCCCACCGACCCGAACGCCAAGCAGTTCAAGGAGGGTGCGCTCTCCCAGCTCGGCGGGAAGGTCACGATCGCCAAGTCCTACGACACCAAGGACTGGAAGCCGGAGAACGCCCAGGCGAACATGGCCCAGGCGCTCGCCTCGCTCGGCAAGGACAACGTCGCCGCCGTCTACTCCGCCAACGACGGCATGGCGGCCGGCGTCATCAGGGCCTTCAAGGCCGCGGGTATCACCGATCTGCCGGCCATCACCGGCCAGGACGCCGAACTGGACGCCGTGCAGCGGATCGTGGCCGGCGAGCAGTACATGAGCGTGTACAAGCCCTACCCGACGGAGGCCGAGACCGCCGCCCAGATGGCGGTCGCCAAGGTCCAGGGCAAGGACATCCAGTTCGACTCCCTCACCCGGGACCGCGTCAGCAGCCCCACCCACCGCAACATCCCGGCCCAGTTGGTCTCCGTGGTGGCCCTGACCCAGAGGAACATCAGGAGCACGGTCGTCGACGACAAGATCTACTCGGTGGACGACATCTGCACCCCGAAGTTCCAGGCGTCCTGCACGGCGATCGGCCTCGTGAAGTAACTGCCCGTCGGACCCGATCCGTTCGGGTCCGACAGCAGGCGTGATCTCGCCGCGATCGCGCCGTGCACCGGCCCGTACACACCGGTCGAAACCGCTGGTTTTCGAGAGTCGCGCCCACAGGAGCCGTGTTGCACAGCCGGTCCGCTCCGCGCATAGTTGCGCTGCGGAAGACGCGGAGACCGGGGGTGTGATGGGGCATGACCGGGCACGGGACGGCGGAGCATCCACACGGTGCCGACCGACTGTGCGAGGCCGGAGAGCACGTGTACGCCCGGGCCGTACGACGGGGCCGGGTGCCGCGCCGGATCGCCGAGCCGGTGCCCTGCCTGCTCGAACTCGCCCTGCTGCACCCTGACCCCGACGACATGGGCTTCCTGGTGCCGACCGCGCCGCAGGAGGTCATGACCCGGCTGCTGCGCGGGATGTACGACGAGGTCAGTGAGAGCCACCGGCGGGTGGGCTCGGTGGTGGCCGCCGTCGAGCGGTACGGCGGGCTCGGCCGCCAGGCGCGGATGCCCTCCGCGGCCCTGGAGGGCACGGCGATCCGGGTCCTGGACGGCCTGTCCCGCATCCAGGCGGCCATGGACGAGGCGACCGAGGCGTGCACCACCGAGGTGCTCACCGTCCAGCCGGGCGGCATCCGCCGCGAGCACGAACTGTCCGAGGGGCTGCACCGGGCGCTGGCGCTGCGCGGGCGCGGGGTGCGGATGCGGGACCTGTACACGCATGTGGCCCGGCACGGCCAGGGGCTGCTCAACTACCTGGAACTGCTGGGCGACGCGGTCGAGGCACGCACGCTGGACGAGGTGATCGACCGGCTGATCCTCTTCGACCGCACGGTCGCCTTCGTGCCCGCCAACGCCGACTGCACGATGGCGCTGGAACTGCGCCATCCCGCGCTGGTGGAGTACCTGGGGACGGTCTTCGAACGGCTCTGGCGGCTGGCGATCCCGCTCACCGCGCCGCTGCCCGACACGGGCATCGAGGGCATCTCCCACCGCGAGCGGTCCATCGCGGCGCTGCTCGCCGAGGGCCACCAGGACGCGGTGATCGCCGAGCGGCTGGGCATCAGCGTCCGCACCTGCCGGGCCCATATCGCCCGGCTGTCCGAGACGCTGGGCGCGGCCAGCCGTACGCAGCTGGGTGTGCGGATCGCCCAGGCGGGGCTCGACGGGCCGCCGCGCGCCGCGGGCGTGGGGCCGTTCACGGTTCCGGGTCCAGAAGTCCCGACCGTCCGATGAGGTAGCCCAACTGGGCGCGGCTGCCGCTGCCGAGGGTGGCGGCGAGCTTGGCGATGTGCTCACGGGCGGTGCGTACGTTCATGCCGAGGCGGGCGGCGATGACGGCGTCGGTGTGCCCCTCGATGAGGAGGCCGGCGATGGCGCGCTGCCGGGGGGTGACGCCGTCAGCGGACGGCCGCGGGACGGCCAGGGGGTACATCGGGGTGGCCAGCCGCCACAGCCGGTCGAACATGGTGGCGAGGTACCCCACCAGGGCCGGGTGGCGCACTTCGAGCGCGAGGGAGCCGTCGGCGTTGGCGGGGACGAAGGCGATCCCGCGGTCGACGACGATGAGGCGGGGGGTGACCTCGTCGAGGGAGCGGGCCTCGACGTCGCCGGTCAGCTGCTCGTTGTAGGCGGGCACGGAGGGCACATGGCGCAGCGTGTGCTGGTAGAGGGTGCGGATGCGGCCGCCCCGGTCCAGGAGCGCCTGGTCGCGCTCCAGCGACACGGCCCGGGCCTTCTCGATGTCCTGGCCGACGAGGCCCGCGTGCGGTTGTACGCACAGGAGTTCCTCGCTCGCCTCGGTCATGGTCTCGGTGATGGCCCGATTGATCCGGCGGTTGCCGCTGAGGAGTCTGAGTGCCGGCGAGTCGGGCCCGGCGGTACGCGGCCCCTCGACACGCATGAGCGTCTCGAACGTCCCGGTCAGCCGTTCCTCGCGCCGCCGTTCCTCGGCCACGCGCTCGGCGGACCCCCTCAGGAGCCGGTGCAGCGCGGCCGCGGGCGGCACGGGTTCGAGCCTGCTCGCGTCGGCGACCGAGGGGTGCAGCAGCCCGAAGTCGACCAGGCAGGGTGTGTCGGCGGCCTCATGGGCGGCCACCTGTCCTTGGCGCAGGGCTCGTTCGTACAGTGCTGCGCCCGGGGAGCACAGGTCCTCCGGCCGGTGCTCCGGATGTGGTGCCGGGCTCACGGGGTCCCTCCCGTCAGGTTTCAGTGCTCCTGCTCGAGGATGCCGGACTGTGCGATGAGGTAACCGAGTTGGGCACGGCTGCCGCTGCCCAGCGCGGTGGCGAGCTTGGCTATGTGGGCGCGGCAGGTGCGCACGTTCATGCCCAGGCGGCGCGCGATGGCCTCGTCGACGTGGCCTTCGACGAGGAGCTTGGCGATGGAGTGCTGGATCTCCGTGATGCCGTCGGGGGCGGTTTCGTAGGGAGTGCCGGCGCTCAAGGGGACCGCGCGGTTCCACATGAATTCGAACACCTTGATCAAATAGCGGACCAGGCCCGGATGCCGCAGCTCCAGCGCGACCTGCTGATCGTCCCGGCTGGGGATGAAGGCGACCGTCTCGTCACAGATGATCAGGCGCTCCACCAACTCGTCGATCGTGCGGTACTCCACCTTGCCGTTGGCGAGTTGGTCCACGTAAGCCAGCTGTTCGAGGTTGTAGCGGACCGTGTGCTGGTAGAGGGTGCGGATGCGTACGCCGCGGTCCACCAGCGCGGTGTCACGCTCCAGGCCCTGCCGGATGGTTCGTTCCGTGAAGCGGTTGCTCGGCTGGACGGTGAGCATCTCGACCTGGCATTGGGACGTGGCCAGGTCGAGTGCCGTGTTGATCCGGCCACTGCCCTCCAGGACCGTGATGGAGTGGGTGGCCGATGTCGTTTGGGCGCTCAGTGACAGGAACGGCTCGAATGCATCGGACAGTTCGATGGACCGCCGACGGTGCTCGGCGATCTCGCGCTCGAGTGGACCGAGACGCTGGGCCAGCGCTACGGCCGGAGGGACGGGGCGCAGCCAGTCGGGATCGTCGGGATCGGGATGGAGTAGGGCGAACTCCATCAGGCACGGGGCCGGTTCCGCGTCGGCGCGGGAGATGCGTCCGGACTGCAGGGCGCTCGCATAGAGTCGGCCACCTTCGTCGCACATCTCGGTCACCACATGGGGATGTGTCGCGTTAGCCCGATTCATTGTGAAATCTCCACCCCCCAGGGTCCTGAACGTGCAGGAACATGATGCACCGATTGTGTGGCCATGACGTGCCTGAATGAGCCATCGTCGTATGCGACGGGGGAAGAGGGGACCTTCAAGTGAGGACGAAGTCGACTATGGGAAAGAGAGCGCTTCGCTCGGTACTTGTCGCCATCTTCTCCGCCGCTGTGGCTCTCGTGGCGCTGAGCGGCCAGATGGAGAAGAAGGTCGACGACCGGGCGGACAGTAAGTGGCCGGCGGTGGCCGTGACCATGGCTCCTGCGGATTCGGCAACGGGTTCCGGGAGCTGACGTGACCACTCCACCCGACGACCGTTCCTTCCGTCGCGAGATGGCCACGGCCTACCGCTCCGGTTGGCACTTCATCGACCTGGTCACCGCCATCCCCCACAGCGGTGATTCGCTGATGGTGACCGTCTTCGGTGAACCGGTCGTCGTGACGAGGGACGAGGACGGTGACGTCCGGGCGTACCGGTGTCTGCGGCGGCCTCGGGGGGCGCCGCAGCCCGTACGGTGTGCCGTCCGTTACGGAATGATCTTCGTCAACCTGGACCAGAGGGATCACCGACAGGTGCCGGCACCGCCCTCGGTCCTCAGAACCATCTCCGCCACCCCCCGCAGTGCCTGACGCGATTCCCCCGTCGTAACAGATCGCTCAGGTGCTTCCCCCCGCAGCGGCGTCACCGTGACCTGAACACGGTGACGCCGCTGTTGTTTTCCCGGAGACCTCCGGGTATCAGCGGATTCGATCGCTGGCCGAAAATCGCCACCGCTCGGCGTATCGCCGCCCTGTCTCCACCTCCGCTTCCGCCTCCGCGTGCCGCGCACGCGTACTCCTTCCTGTCCCGGGAAAGCTCCCGGCATCACCTTGAGTGGAATAGACTCAAGTTTGTGTACGCTGATTGAGTCAGCACTGGGAGATGTGGCAGAGAGCGCTCGTCAAGGAGGAGAGAAGCGACCGTGGACGCCGAGCTGACCAACAGGAGCCGTGACGCGATCAACGCGGCCGGCAACCGGGCCGTACGGGAGGGGCACCCCGACCTGACCCCCGCCCACCTGCTCCTCGCGCTGCTCGAGGGGCGAGGCCGTCAAGAAAACGAGAACATCATCGACCTGCTGTCGGCCGTCGACGCCGACCAGGCCTCCATCCGCTCCGGCGCGGAGCGCGTGCTCGCGTCCCTGCCCAGCGTGACCGGCTCCACGGTCGCGCCGCCGCAGCCCAACCGCGAGCTGCTCGCCGTGATCGCGGACGCGCAGAGCAGGGCGGCCGACCTCGGGGACGAGTACCTGTCCACCGAGCACCTGCTGATCGGCGTCGCCGCGAAGGGCGGCGCGGCCGGCGAGGTGCTGACCGGGCAGGGCGCGAGCGCCAGGAAGCTGCAAGACGCCTTCTCGAAGGCGAGGGGAGGACGCCGGGTGACCACACCCGATCCCGAGGGCCAGTACAAGGCCCTGGAGAAGTTCGGCACGGACTTCACCGCGGCGGCGCGCGAGGGCCGTCTCGACCCGGTGATCGGCCGGGACCAGGAGATCCGCCGTGTCGTGCAGGTGCTGTCGCGCCGCACCAAGAACAACCCGGTCCTCATCGGCGAGCCCGGCGTCGGCAAGACCGCCGTCGTCGAGGGGCTCGCCCAGCGGATCGTCAAGGGCGACGTGCCCGAGTCCCTGAAGGACAAGCGGCTGGTGGCGCTGGACCTCGGGGCGATGGTCGCGGGCGCCAAGTACCGCGGTGAGTTCGAGGAGCGGCTCAAGACCGTCCTGGCGGAGATCAAGGACTCCGACGGCCGGATCATCACCTTCATCGACGAGCTGCACACCGTCGTCGGCACGGGCGCCGGCGGCGACTCCGCGATGGACGCCGGCAACATGCTCAAGCCCATGCTGGCCCGCGGCGAGCTGCGCATGGTCGGCGCCACGACGCTCGACGAGTACCGGGAGCGGATCGAGAAGGACCCGGCGCTGGAGCGGCGCTTCCAGCAGGTGCTGGTCGCCGAGCCCAGCGTGGAGGACTCCATCGCGATCCTGCGCGGCCTCAAGGGCCGCTACGAGGCCCACCACAAGGTGCAGATCAACGACTCCGCGCTGGTGGCCGCCGCGACCCTGTCCGACCGGTACATCACCTCCCGCTTCCTGCCCGACAAGGCGATCGACCTCGTCGACGAGGCCGCCTCACGGCTGCGCATGGAGATCGACTCCTCTCCGGTGGAGATCGACGAACTCCAGCGCGGCGTCGACCGGTTGCGCATGGAGGAGCTGGCGCTCGACAAGGAGACCGACGCGGCCTCGCGCGAACGGCTGGAGAAGCTGCGCCGCGACCTCGCCGACAAGGAGGAGGAGCTGCGCGGCCTGACCGCCCGCTGGGAGAAGGAGAAGCAGGCCCTCAACCGGGTCGGCGAGCTGAAGGAACGGCTGGACGACCTGCGCGGCCAGGCCGAACGCGCCCAGCGCGACGGCGACTTCGACACCGCCTCCAAGCTGCTGTACGGCGAGATCCCGGACCTGGAGAAGGAGTTGGAGGCCGCCTCGCAGGCCGAGGAGGAGGCCGCCAAGGACACCATGGTCAAGGAGGAGGTCGGCCCCGACGACATCGCCGACGTGGTCGCCTCCTGGACCGGGATCCCGGCCGGCCGCCTGCTGGAGGGCGAGACGCAGAAGCTGCTGCGCATGGAGGAGGAGATCGGCCGGCGGCTCATCGGCCAGTCCGAGGCCGTGCGCGCCGTCTCCGACGCCGTACGCCGCAGCCGGGCCGGCATCGCGGATCCGGACCGGCCCACGGGCTCGTTCCTCTTCCTCGGCCCGACCGGCGTCGGCAAGACCGAACTGGCCAAGGCGCTCGCCGACTTCCTCTTCGACGACGAGCGGGCCATGGTCCGCATCGACATGTCGGAGTACGGCGAGAAGCACAGCGTGGCCCGGCTCGTCGGCGCCCCGCCCGGCTACGTCGGCTACGAGGAGGGCGGCCAGCTCACCGAGGCGGTGCGCCGCCGCCCGTACAGCGTGGTGCTGCTGGACGAGGTGGAGAAGGCCCACCCGGAGGTCTTCGACATCCTGCTGCAGGTGCTGGACGACGGCCGCCTCACGGACGGCCAGGGCCGCACGGTCGACTTCCGCAACACCATCCTGGTGCTGACCTCGAACCTGGGCAGCCAGTACCTGGTCGACCCGCTGACGAGCGAGGAGGAGAAGAAGGAGCAGGTCCTGGAGACGGTCCGCACCTCCTTCAAGCCGGAGTTCCTCAACCGCCTGGACGACCTGGTGGTCTTCTCGGCCCTGTCCAAGGAGGAGCTGAGCCGGATCGCCGGACTCCAGCTCGACCGGCTCGCCCGCCGACTGTCGGAGCGCCGCCTGACCCTGGACGTCACCCCCGACGCCCTGGCCTGGCTCGCCGAGGAGGGCATGGACCCGGCCTACGGCGCCCGTCCGCTGCGCCGCCTGGTGCAGACCGCCATCGGCGACCGCCTTGCCAAGGAGATCCTCTCCGGCGAGATCAAGGACGGCGACACGGTCCGCGTGGACCGCTTCGGCGAGGGCCTGCTGGTGGGCCCGGCGACCGGCAAGACGCTGTAGGGGGGTGTCCGCCGCCACGGCGGGTGGCGGACCGCGTCACACCGTGAACGCCGGAAAAGGCGTCCGGGCCGGCGCGGGAAGTTCCGTGGGTCCGCCGCTCAGTGGGTACTCGGAGGCGGACAGCATCGTCATGGCCTTCCCCTCCGTTCGCCGGACGTCCACCTGACGGCCGGATCATGTCAGCCCAGGGCTGACAGCGTCCCGGAGGGCTTGCCACCCCCCTCCCCGGATGAGGGAGGATGGCGAGATCCGTACGAAGGGAAAAACACGGTGAGCATCGACCCGTCCTCGATTCCGAACTTCGGGGGCCAGCCCGAGCCGCAGCCCCAGGGACCGGCGGGCCCCGTCGTCCCGGATCAGGACCTCGTGAAGCAGCTCCTGGACCAGATGGAGCTCAAGTACGTCGTCGACGACGAGGGCGACCTCGCGGCGCCGTGGGAGCAGTTCCGTACGTACTTCATGTTCCGCGGTGAGGCGGACCAGCAGGTCTTCTCGGTGCGGACGTTCTACGACCGGCCCCACAAGATCGACGAGAAGCCGCAGCTGCTGGAGTCCATCGACGACTGGAACCGTCGGACCCTGTGGCCCAAGGTGTACACGCACACCCACGACGACGGCACCGTCCGCCTCATCGGCGAGGCGCAGATGCTGATCGGCATGGGCGTGAGCCTGGAGCACTTCGTCTCCTCGACGGTCAGCTGGGTGCGGGCCGCCATCGAGTTCGACCGGTGGCTCGTCGAGCAGCTCGGCCTTGAGGAGGACGTCAACGCGGTCGACGGCGCGGACAGGCCCGTCGAGCAGGACGCCGACGAGGCGGACAAGCCCGAGGACGACGAGAAGTAGTCCCACGGCCGTCACACACAGCGGTGTCCGCGTGAGCGCGCGCGGACACCTGCCGTAGCCGAGCGGGAGCCCGGCCCGGGACGCGAGCCGACACCGGCCGCGCACCCGGGACCGGGCTCTTCGCCGTATCGGCGCGCGTACCCCCCCGCCTACAGGCTCCCGAGGCGGGACACGGCCTCGGTCAGGACGTCCGTTCGTTTGCAGAAGGCGAAGCGGACCTGGGTGCGGCCGGCCTCCCGGTCGTCGTAGAAGACCGCGTTGGGGATGGCGACCACGCCGCAGCGTTCGGGCAGGGCGCGGCAGAAGGCGATGCCGTCCTTCTCGCCGAGCCGGGCGATGTCGGTGGTGATGAAGTACGTGCCCCGGGGGCAGAAGACCTCGAAGCCAGCGCCGGCCAGGCCGGAGGCGAGCAGGTCGCGCTTGGCGCGCAGATCGTCGCGGAAGCCCGTGAAGTGGCTGTCCGGGAGGGCGAGGGCCTCGGCGATCGCGTACTGGAACGGCCCGGCGCTCACATAGGTGAGGAACTGCTTGGCCGAGCGGACCGCCGTGACCAGGGGAGCGGCGCCGGTGACCCAGCCGACCTTCCAGCCGGTGAACGAAAAAGTCTTGCCGCTCGAGGAGATGCCGACCGTGCGCTCGCGCATGCCGGGGAACGTGGCGAGCGGGATGTGCTCGGCGTCGTCGTACACCAGGTGCTCGTACACCTCGTCCGTCACCACGAGCAGGTCGCGTTCGACGGCGAGCCGTGCGATCTCGGCCAGTTCGGCGCGGGTGAGGACGGTGCCGGTCGGGTTGTGCGGGGTGTTCAGGAGCAGCAGCCGGGTCCGCGGGGTCACCGCCTCGCGCAGTTCGTCCAGGTCGAGCCGGAATCCGGCGTCCTCCCCGTGGTGCGGCCGGAGGGTCACCGGCACCCGCTTCGCCCCCGCCATCGCGATACAGGCGGCGTAGGAGTCGTAGTACGGCTCCAGGGCGATCACCTCGTCGCCGGGCTCCAGGAGCGCGAGCAGCGCCGCCGCGATCGCCTCGGTGGCGCCCGCGGTGACCAGCACCTCGGTGTCCGGGTCGTAGGAGAGGCCGTACCGCCGCCGCTGGTGCTCCGCGATCGCCGTGCGCAGCTCGGGGACGCCCGGGCCCGGCGGGTACTGGTTGCCCCGCCCGTCGCGCAGGGCGCGCACGGCCGCCTCCCGGATCTCCTCGGGACCGTCGGTGTCGGGGAAGCCCTGCCCCAGGTTGATCGACCCGGTCCGCGCGGCGAGCGCGGACATCTCGGCGAAGATCGTCGTCCCGAACTCGGCGAGCCGGCGGTTGAGGAGCGGGCGTGCGCTGGAGGTCATGCCGGCCATCCTCCGTCCAAGCTCTGGACTTCCTCAAGTGTGCTTTGGCCGGTCCGGCGGCCGGGCATCTCCCGGGCACGCTGCGAGGCGCCCACGGGGGGTCGCTTCGGCGACAACGCCCCGGGAAGGTCCGGCGGGCGTCCGGAGAACGGTCCCGGGCGCGGCCGGCGGGGTTCCGGGGACGGAGGGAGGGGGACGCCATGGTGTTGGGCATCGTCCTGGCGGTGATCGTGGTGCTGTGCGTGGCCGCCGTGGCGGCGGGGCGCCGCAGGGCCCGCCGCGACCGGTTCGCCACGTCGTACCGCGGCCGGCGTACGGGGTCGGTCGGGAGCAGCTCGAGCGGCGGGGCCGTCGGCTGGTGGGCCGGGACGGACAGCGGCGGTGGCGGCTGTTCGTCCGGCGACGGCCATCACTCGGGCGGCCATCACTCGGGCGGGGGTCACTCCGGTGGGGGTCACTCGGGAGGGGGACATCACTCGTGTGGGGGTCACTCTTGCGGAGGGGGCTCGTCGTGCGGGGGCGGCTCGTCGTGCGGAGGCGGCGGATGCGGGGGAGGCAGCTGACACGGGGCAGCCGAGCTCCACGGGGGCGACCGCGTCCGGGCCGACGCCCGTCGGGAGGCGGTCTCCGGCGGGCGCACCGGCCCCGGTGCGCGACTCCTGTCACCTGCCGGGGTTGAACAGTTGAGCTGTGGGGCCCTCTGAGGGATGGAAACCGCACGAAGTTGGGTAAAAACCCTGTGGTGGAACCGCAGTTCGTGATTGCCTCTACCGACGCAGCCCCTCGGACGTCCCGCACACCCCCCTCCCGAGCTGGGCTGACCGGGCCGTCGTCCCCGTGTCCACCGGGGCGGGCCGGCCCGTTCCTCCCTTCTTTTTCTTTGCGTGCTAGCGGAGCCGATCCATGCTCACGACCCTGAACACCTCCTACACCGATACGCGTGCGGCCGACCTCGCCTGGGCCCTGGGACGCGAGCCGCTGCCCGCACTGGCCACCCTTGACCTCGAACCGGCCGGAGCCAAACTCCAGTTGAGACTCCTCGGCGCGTCCCACCAGGTGCTCCTGGAGGACCAGCGGGGAAGCTGTTCGGAGACCGTGGCGTGCATCCCGGGCTCCAGCACCCCGCTGCCGCTCGGCGTCGCCAAGCGGTCCGACGACTGGGAGTACGAGTTCGCCGCCCGCGTCGAGTTCCTCTCGCCGGGCTCGTTCACCGGCCGCGCCCAGGAACTGCTGGCCCTCGTCTCCGAGCATCCGCACGGTCTCGCGGGCGTCTTCCCGGGCAGCCCGAACGCGTTCACCGCGATGCTGGCGCAGTGGCACGACGGCCAGGTGCACTGGCGGACCTGGCACGCCTACCCGCAGGACGGGCAGTTGGTGGCGACCAGGACGAGGGTGGGGGTGCGCCGTTCCGCGTTGGCCGGAGCGAGTTGAGCGCGGGTAAACCTGCGATGCGCGTCAACTTCCTTTTCCACACGTGTGGGTGACGAAGCGTGCCATTGCCGTGACGTAACGTCACAGGGGTGATCGAATCGCACGCCCCGGCCCCGCCCGGCGCGGCGCCGCCCCTCGGCGGCCCCGCGCGACTGCCCGTCCGGCCGGGAACCGGCCGGTTCCTCGTCCTCGCGGGGGTGTTCGTCTGCGCGGCCTGCGGTCTTGTGTACGAGCTCGAACTCGTGGCGCTGGCCTCGTACCTGATCGGCGACTCGGTCACCCAGGCGTCCATCGTGCTGTCCGTCATGGTGTTCGCGATGGGCATCGGCTCGCTCGCCGCGAAGCGGCTGCGCCGACACGCCGCCGTCGCCTTCGGCGCGATCGAGGCGACGCTCGCCCTGGTGGGCGGGTGCAGCGCCATGGCGCTGTACGCGGTGTTCGCCTGGACCGGCGGCTGGGGCGGTGTGTGGGCGAACGGTCCGCGCTGTCTGCTGGTCGCCTTCTCCCTGGCCATCGGCCTGCTGATCGGGGCGGAGGTGCCGCTGCTGATGGAGCTGATCCAGCGGATCCGCCGCCAGGACGCGGGGGGCGCGGTCGCCGACCTGTTCGCGGCGGACTACGTGGGCGCGCTCGTCGGCGGGCTCGCCTTCCCGTTCCTCCTGCTGCCGCTCCTCGGGCAGTTGACCGGGGCGCTGGTGACCGGCGCCGTCAACGCCGTGGCGGGCGGCGTGCTCGTCCTCGGCCTGTTCGGGCGGGACCTGACCCCGCGCGGCCGCTGGCTGCTGATCGTCGCCAACCTCGCCGTGCTCGGCCTGCTCGCCTCGCTCACCGCCCTGGTCGGCGACTTCGAACGGGCCGCGCGGCAGGCGATGTACGGCGGGGACGTCCGGGTGGCGCTGCGGACCGGCGAGCAGGAGGTGGTCCTCACCGGCGGCACCCGGGGCCGTCCGCTGCGCCTGTTCCTCGACGGGCGGCTGCGGGTCGGCGGCCGCGACGAACTCCGGTACCACGAGGCGCTGGTCCACCCCGCGATGAACGGGCCGCACGCGCGGGTGCTGATCCTCGGCGGCGGCGACGGCCTCGCCGCGCGCGAGGTGCTGCGGCACCCCGGCGTCGATCGGGTGGACGTCGTCGAGCGCGACCCGGCCCTCGTCCGGCTGGCGCGCGGCGACCCGGGACTGGCCCGGCTGGACGAGCACGCCTTCGACGACCGGCGGGTGCACGTGAGCACCGCGGACGCCTTCGACTGGCTGCGCGGGGCGCCTGCAGCGGTGTACGACGTGGTGATCGAGGACCTGCCCGATCCGGCCATCACGGCGAGCACGAAGCTGTACGCGCAGGAGTTCTACGGCCTGGCCCGGCGGGCCCTGGCACCCGGTGGGCGGCTGGTGGTGCACGCCGGACCGGTCTCCTCCCGGCCCCGGGTGTTCTGGACGGTGGAGGCCACGGTCCGGGCCGCCGGGCTGCGTACGGTGCCGTACCGCGTGGACGGCCGTGACTCCGGCGCCGCGGGGCCCGACCGCACGGCCTCCCCGCGTGACCGGGGCTTCGTCCTGGCGGCCCGTATGCCGCCCGCCCTCCGTCTGGACCCGCGGGCCCCCGCCCCCCGGACGCTCACGCCGGAGTCGCTCACGGCGGCCGTCCGCGCGGCGGCCCGCACCCGCGTCCCCGGCCTTCCGCCCTCGACGCTGGTCCATCCCCGGTACACGGACTGATCCGGCCCGCCGGCGGCGTGTGCGGTGCGCGGGGGACGGGTTCTGGGCGAGGGGAGGGTAATCGGGAGCGGCACTGGGTACCCTCGGCTGACATGGAGCACGAGGTGTTCGTTCCGGTTCCGGCTCGGCGGCTGCGGAGGGCGCTCGCCGATGCGGCGCGGGTTGCCCGGGCGGTTCCCGGGCTCCAGCAGGACGCGGGTGGCGAGCCCGTCACCGGCCGGCTCAAGACGCGGATCGGCGGCCACTCCATCACGTACCGCGGCACGCTGCGTGTCCGCGCCCTCGACGACGGTTCCTACGCCGTCGAGGGCGACGCGACCGAGTCCCGCGGCAGCGGCTCGGTGAAATTCACGCTCACGCTCCGGCTCCGCGACACCGACGGCGGTTCTACCGTCACCTTCGACGGCACGGCCACGGCCGACGGCCGCGTCACCGAGCTGCCCCCGGACTCCGTGCACACCGCCACGACCCGCCTCCTGACCCGCTTCACGGAAAACCTGTCCTCGACCCCGGAGGGACCGGAACCGGCCATCGCGGGGTCGGGTGGCACCGGGTCGGGTGGCACCGGGGAGCCGGAAGGCGCGCGGTCGCCCGACGCGGAGCGGGAGGCATCTGAGTCGGCTGCCGCCGACTCCGATCACGGCGGGGAGCCGGAGGGCGCCGAGGCGGAAGGTCCCGAGCCGTCCGAGGGCGAGGGGGGCGTGGGGCTGGCCGAGGAGGCGACCGAGGACTTCGCTCCGTTGGCGAGTGGGGACTTCGAGGCCGCGCCGGACGCGGACGACGCCCCGGCGCCGCCGGTCGGGGACGAGGGCGAGTCCCACCCGGCCGCACCGTCCGGGCGCGGTTCCCTCTACGACGCCGATGTTCCGCCCTCCTCCCTCGACCCGTTGGCCGACGAGGAGGACGAGGACGACGAGCCCCCCGTCTCCGAGGACTTCGCCGAGACCGCCCAACCGCCCGCCGAGGCGGCACACGCCCGGCGGACGATGATCGGCCGCAGCGCCGAGGAGGTGGACCACGCCCCGCCCCGCGGCCGCTACGCCCCCGTCCCCGCCCCGCTCACCGTCTCCGCCGTCCCAACCCTCCGCTGGGCAGCGCCCGCGGCGGCGTTGGTGGTGGCGGGAGTGATCGTCGTGGGCCGAGCCTTGAGGCGCCGCCGCTGACGCAGCCGCGGCGCCGCGCGTCCTGCCCGGCTGCTGAACCGCGTGCGCGAGGCTTCGCGGCACTCGCGTCCTGGCCCGCTGGGCCGACGCTCGCTCGGGAGGCGCCTGCCGGGCGTCGGTGATCGCCGTGGCCCCGGCCCTGAGGCGCCGCTGAGCGCGGCTTCGGTGCCGCGCTTCCGGCCCGGCCGCAGCGCGAGGCTTCGTGGCGCTCGCGTCCTGGCCCGCCGGGCCGACGCTCGGGTGGGCGGCGCCCGCCTTGGCATCGGTGGGCCGGTCCTTGAGGCGTCGCCGCTGAGCGCGGCTTCGGCGCCGCGCCTTCAGCCCGGCTGCTGAGCGCCGCGCGCGCGGCGCTCGGCGCTCGGCGTCCTGGCCCGTCGGGCCGAAGCCCCGTCGGGCGGTGCCCGCTGCGGCGTCGGTGATCGTCGTGGGCCGGGCCCTGGGGCGCCTCGTCGAGCGGCGCCCCGACTCCCCGTGCCGGGCTCTGGCCCTCCAGCCACCCGCGGCGCGAAACGCCTTCTTGATCCGGCCAGTAGCCTCGTGGGGTGAGTAACGAAGACATCACGCTGACCGCGGGTGACGCGGAAGCGGTCGTGGAGCCGGGCAATGGCGGGCGCGTCGGGAGTCTGCGCGTCGGGGGGCTCGAACTGCTCCGCCAGGGAGAGCGTTTCGGCTGCTTCCCGATGGTCCCCTGGTGCGGCAGGATCCGGGACGGCCGTTTCCGCGACGGCGCCACCGTCCACCAGATGCCGCTCAACTCCCCACCGCACGCCATCCACGGCACCGCCCGCGACGGCGCCTGGCGCACCGCCCGCACCTCCGCCACCGAGGCGGTGATCACGTACGACCTCGTCGCCCCCTGGCCCCACCCCGGCCGCGTCACCCAGGTCGTCGACCTGACCGAGGACGCCCTGACACTGACGATGTCCGTGGAGACGTACGAGTCGTCCTTCCCGGCGCAGATCGGCTGGCACCCGTGGTTCAACCGCACCCTCGGCGGCCCCGGCGCCCAGGACGCCCGCGTCGGCTTCCGGCCCGCCTGGCAGGAGGAGCGCGGCGACGACCACCTGCCCACCGGTCACCGCGTCGAGCCCAAGCCCGGCCCCTGGGACGACTGCTTCGGCATGCCCGACGGAGTCGACGTCACGCTCACGTGGCCAGGCCAGCTGGAGCTGAGGGTGACCAGCCGTGAGGAATGGGTCGTCGTCTACGACGAGCAGCAGGCCGCCGTGTGCGTGGAACCGCAGACCGGGCCGCCCAACGGCCTGAACACCCTCCCGCGCCTGGTCACCCCGCTGGAGCCGCTGGAGGCCTCGACGACCTGGACCTGGCAGCGCGCTTAAGCTGACAGTCATGAGCGACGTTCGCGGCGAGCTGCTGCAGCAGATCAAGGACAAGGCCGTGGTGCACGGCAGGGTGACGCTGTCGTCCGGTCTCGAGGCCGACTACTACATCGACCTGCGCCGCGTCACCCTCGACGGCGAGGCGGCCCCGCTGGTCGGTCAGGTGCTCCTGGACCTGACCGCCGACTTCGACTTCGACGCGGTGGGCGGCCTGACGATGGGCGCCGACCCCGTCGCGGCCTCGATGCTGCACGCCGCCGCCGCGCGCGGGCGCAGACTGGACGCGTTCGTGGTCCGCAAGGCCGCCAAGGCGCACGGTATGCAACGGCGCGTGGAGGGCCCGGAGATCAGGGGCCGCCGCGTCCTGGTGGTGGAGGACACCTCCACCACGGGCGGCTCCCCGCTCACCGCCGTGGAGGCGGTCCGCGAGGCGGGCGCCGAGGTGGTCGCCGTGGCGACGATCGTCGACCGGGCCACGGGCGCCGCCGAGAAGATCAGCGAGGGCGCCGGAGTGCCGTACGTCTTCGCGTACTCGAAGGACGACCTCGGACTGGACTGAGCCGGACCGGGCCGGGACTGGGGTCAGGGCGGGGACTGGGACGGGGACCGGGACGGCACCGGGTCCGCACCGCGCGACCCGTCCGTCCACCGGCCGGACAGGGTGTCCTGCGCATCGGGCAACGTCTGCGAAGATGGGGCCGACGATGACGTCACTCCCTAGGTCAGGGCCGTAAGTACGCAGAACGCACCCCGCACATACAAGGAGCGGACAGATGCCCATCGCAACCCCCGAGGTCTACAACGAGATGCTCGACCGGGCGAAGGCAGGCAAGTTCGCCTACCCGGCCATCAACGTCACCTCCTCCCAGACCCTGAACGCGGCCCTGCGCGGCTTCGCGGAGGCGGAGAGCGACGGCATCGTCCAGATCTCCACGGGTGGTGCGGAGTTCCTGGGCGGCCAGTACAGCAAGGACATGGTCACCGGCGCCGTCGCCCTGGCCGAGTACGCGCACATCCTCGCCGAGAAGTACCCGGTCAACATCGCGCTGCACACCGACCACTGCCCGAAGGACAAGCTCGACGGGTACGTGCGTCCGCTGCTCGCGATCTCCGAGGAGCGCGTCAAGGGCGGCCGCAACCCGCTGTTCCAGTCGCACATGTGGGACGGCTCCGCGGAGACCCTCGCCGACAACCTGGCCATCGCCCAGGAACTGCTCGTCCGCACCGCCGCCGCCAGGATCATCCTCGAGGTGGAGATCACTCCGACCGGTGGCGAGGAGGACGGCGTCACCCACGAGATCAACGACAAGCTGTACACCACGGTCGAGGACGCGATCCGCACCGCCGAGGCCCTGGGCCTGGGCGACAAGGGCCGCTACCTGCTGGCCGCGTCCTTCGGCAACGTGCACGGCGTGTACAAGCCGGGCAACGTCGTGCTCCGCCCCGACCTGCTGAAGGACCTGAACGAGGGCGTCGCGGCGAAGTACGGCCGCCCGGCCGGCAGCCAGCCGTTCGACTTCGTCTTCCACGGCGGCTCCGGCTCCACGGAGGAGGAGATCCGCACGGCGCTGGAGAACGGCGTGGTGAAGATGAACATCGACACCGACACCCAGTACGCCTTCACGCGTCCCGTCGCCGACCACATGTTCAAGAACTACGACGGCGTCCTCAAGGTCGACGGCGAGGTCGGTTCCAAGAAGACGTACGACCCGCGCACCTGGGGCAAGCTGGCCGAGACGTCGATGGCCCAGCGCGTGCTGGAGGCCTGCGGCAACCTCCGCTCCACCGGCACGAAGATCAAGTAACTCCCGCTCTCCCGCGACGGGTCCGGTGCCACGGCACCGGACCCGTCGTCCGTTCCGGCCCCCGGCCGTCCGCAAGTCCGTAAGCCGTCAGCCCGTCCGCCCGCTCGTCAGCCCGTCCGCTCGTCTGGCCCGGAGCCGGTCGGCGCGGGATGATCCCCTCATGGCTGTCACCGCACAGCACGCCCCCGCCGTGAGGATCTCCAGCCCCACGGGCCGCTGGATCCTGCTCACCACCGTGCTCGGCTCCAGCATGGCCCTGCTGGACTCGACCGTCGTCAACGTCGCCCTGCCCCGCATCGGCCGCGACCTGAACGCGAACCTCGCCGCGCTGCAGTGGACGGTCAACGCCTACCTGGTCACCCTGGCCGGCCTGATCCTCCTCGGCGGCTCGCTCGGGGACCGCTACGGCCGCCGCAGGATCTTCGTGCTCGGCGTCATCTGGTTCGCCACCGCCTCCCTGGGGTGCGGCCTTGCACCGAACGTGACCGTACTGATCGCCGCCCGCGCCCTTCAGGGGATCGGCGGCGCACTGCTGACCCCCGGCTCGCTCGCCCTCATCCAGGCCTCCTTCCACCCGGACGACCGGGGCAGGGCCGTCGGCCTGTGGTCCGGCTTCGGCGGGATCGGCGCGGCCGTCGGCCCGTTCCTCGGCGGCTGGCTGGTGGCCGGGCCCGGCTGGCGCTGGGTCTTCCTGCTCAACATCCCGGTGGCTCTCGTCTGCGCCCCCGTCGCCGTGCGCCACGTCCCCGAGTCAAGCGCGGCCACTGGCGGCACCTCCCCGTCCAAGCCGGGCCGGGAGCCCAGGAAGGACACCGCCCACGGCCGCTTCGACGTGCTGGGCGCGGCCCTCGGCGCCCTGTCCCTGGCACTGGTGACGTACGCCCTGATCGAAGCCGGCCACGGCACCCTGGCCGCCGCCCTGACCGCCGCCGCGGGCGTGCTCGCCGCCGTCGCCTTCGTGTACGTGGAGAAGCACCGCGCCGATCCGATGGTGCCGCCGGACATCTTCGCCTCCCGCCAGTTCACCGCCGTCAACCTGGTCACCCTGTGCGTGTACGCGGCCTTCGGCGGCTTCTTCTTCCTCACCGCGCTGCAACTCCAGGTGGTGGCGGGCTACTCACCGCTGAAGGCGGGCACCGCCCTGCTCCCGACCACCGTCCTCATGCTGCTGTTCTCGGCCCGTTCGGGAGCCCTCGCCGACCGCATCGGGCCGCGCCTGCCGCTCACCGTCGGGCCGCTGCTGTGCGCGGTGGCGATGCTGCTGATGCTGCGGGTCGGCAAGGGAGCGCACTACTTCACGGACGTGCTCCCGGCCCTGCTCGTCATGGGCGCGGGCATGGTCACCCTGGTCGCCCCGCTCACCGCCACCGTGCTCGCCTCGGTGGACACCTCCCGCGCCGGGCTGGCCAGCGGCATCAACAACGCCGCCGCCCGCGCGGCCGGCCTGATCGCGGTGGCCGCGCTGCCACTGCTGGCCGGGATGGGCCCCGACGCCTACCGTTCGGCGCTCGCCTTCGACGCCGCGTTCCGCCGGGCCATGCCGATCTGCGCGGTGGTCCTGGTGGTGGGGGCGGTCATCGCCTTCCTCGCCGTCCGCCGTCCGGCCAAGGGCTGCCGCCGGCCCGAGTGCCGCACCCACGGCAGCGTGACGACACCGCCGCTGGAGACGGGCCGCGGGGGTGCGGCCCCAGGCGCCGCTCCGGCGTCGTGAGCCGTGGAAGCCGTGGAAGGGGCCGTTCCGCGGCTGCCGGGATCGGCCGGGCCTGGGCCCAGCTCCCCGCCGACGCCTTCGAGTAGAAGGGTGCTACAGGTGATCGTGCACTGAGTGCCGCCGTCACCTCCTGGGTGACGGCGGCACAGTCGTCTTCGTCGTGGTGACTACCGCTTCAGCTCGGCGTACGCCTCGGCGCTGCTGTCCTTGAGGAACTGCCGGCAACGCTCCGACTCGTCCTTCTCGTCGATCTCGCCGGCGGCACGAGCGAGGGCGGCGAGGCAGCGCAGGAACCCGCGATTGGCTCGGTGGTCCCAAGGGATGGGCCCGTGGCCCTTCCAGCCGGCCCGACGCAGTGCGTCCAGACCGCGGTGATAGCCGGTGCGCGCGTACGCGTACGACTCGACCACGCGCCCGGCCTCGAAGGCGTCGTCGGCGAGCATGGCCCATGCGAGCGAGAACGTGGGGTACTTCGCCGCGACCTCGGCCGGAGGCTGGGACTCCTCGCCCAGGAGGCGGTACGCCCCTTCGTTCTCCGGGAGGTACGTCGGCTCCGGGCCGCCGAGCAGGTTCTTGTGAGTCGTCATGGATGCAGTCTGCCACTCACGGCCTGGAGTCCGGGAAGCCGACGACGAGCACAGATATGGCGTGTGGGGAGCTGAGAACAGCGGTTGATGTAATCAATCCGGTCGCCAGGGTCTACGAGGACAACGACCTGTCCGCGTACAAGCGCAAGACCGTACGCCCGGAGTTCCGGCAGATGCTGGAGGACCTCAGGGCCGGACGGATCGACGGAGTCGTCGCCTGGGACATCGACCGTTTCACGCGCCGGCCGCGCGAACTCGAAGCGTGGATCGACGAGTACGAGGAGGGCGAGCGTCGCAAGCGCCGCCTCGTCTTCGACTCCGTGTCGGCGCCGGACATCGACCTGTCCACGGAGAACGGGCGCTTCATCGCGCGCATCAAGGTCACCATCGCCAACAAGTCCTCGGCGGACACGTCACGGCGTACGAAGCGCAGGCACCTGGAGCCGGCCGCGCAGGGGAAGCCGCCCGGCGGCCGGGCGCCGTACGGCTGGAACCGCGAGGACCGCAGGACGCTGGTTCCGGACGAGGCGGAGAACCTCCGCAAGGCGGACAAGGCACTGGCGAACGTGCAGGCGCGAGCACCGGAATGGACCAAGGAGGAGCAACTCGCTTACCTGGAAGGGGATATGGCCGGGTTCAAGCAGGCGTGGCAGGAGAAGCGCATGTCGGCCGCGCGCTACATCGCGCACACCGAGGACCTGGAGAAGCAGATCGCAGGGCCGCACCGGGAGCGTGCCCCGCACCGGGCCGAGGCCGCGACCTTCGTGGCCGGCCCCATCGACATACGAGAGCGGTGGGAGAGGCCGGCGATCGAGCAGCGGCGCGCCGCCGTTCTCAAGGTCTTCCGCGCGGTCGTCATCAAGCCCGCGTCCAACGGGCCGATCTTCGACCCGGCGGACATCGAGCAGTTGGAGAGAACCGGCCGCGGGATCCGGGCGGCGGCGCGCTCCCTGTCCCACTCGCTCAAGCGGGCGCACCACCGATGACGCGACGCTGCTCATGGTGGAGTGGCGCGGCTGACCTCACCGGCCTCGGTCGAGCCGCGGCGCATCAGTCCGACGGCTCCTGCCCGCTCCCGGTGTCGATGAGGATCTGTTCCGCCTGGCTGATGTTGTCTGCCCGGACCGCCTGGGCCATCGCGGCGCGGGCGGCCTCGGGTGTCGCGTTCGGCGGGACCACCAGCAACGAGAAGAGGTCCCGGTCTCCCCGGGTGATCAGGACGGTGTCGTCACCCACCGGGAAGGAGTCGATGTGCACCACCCGGTCGTCGACGACGATCCGCGTCGGGAGCCCTGCCCAGGCCGTGGTGTCCAGCCCGACGCGGGTGACGGGGCCGAGGTGCCTGGTGAGGACGCTCAGCAGCTCGGGCAGCTCGGCAGCGATGTCGCGCGACCGCGGCCACCACGCACCGTCCAGGACACCTTCCCGCGACTCCGTGGTCTCCAGCCGGAGGAGTGCGCACCCCGGCCGTACGGTCCGGTGAACGCCGCTCGGCAGATGCAGGGAGTCCGGGGGTGAATCGGAGCCGGTCATGAGGACCACCCGTCTTCGGGAGTTCGGTGCGAACACGGGACTCGCCTCGCCCCTCCCACGCTACTCCCCGTGCCCCCGGAATCTCCGGGATCCATCTGACCGACGCGGTCCTGATCACCGTCGGCTGGACTTCGCACAAGTCGCCCGCCACCGCATCGCTGACCCATGAGGGCGTCCGCTTGACGGAGGAGGAAGAAGGGTCGGCTGCACCCACTCAGGGCGACTGACACCGTAAGGACCACGTGGCTGTTCCAGGACGGGATCGCGCGCTGCCCCTGCGGGGTGGCTGTCGTCCACCGGCCGTCGCGCTCTTCGCGATGGATGTGACCTTTGTTGCGGTGTGGGAGTCTCGGGCGTGTTCGCGGTGGTGTCATCCGCTGACGATGTTGGCGGTGGCACATCCCCCGTCGAGGGAGGTCACAGGGCTGCGGGCGGAAACGCACGGCAGGAAAGCCGCGCCCGCGGAGAGCAATATCTGTGCCCGTGAAATGAGATATAGGTGCGGGGAACGGCGAGCATTCCTCGACCGCCCGGCGGAGCGGAATTATCGACCGCGCAAGGCCGATCGCACCGTGCTACTGTCGGTCCCAGTTGCAGGTGTGGTTGCCAGAAGGTTTTTCCGACGGCTGATCATCACGGCGACACGGAATGCGCACAGGGCGTATTCCTGACACCGCCCCCGAAGGAGAAACAAAATGGCTACTGGCACGGTGAAGTGGTTCAACGCGGAAAAGGGCTTCGGCTTCATCGAGCAGGACGGCGGCGGCGCCGACGTCTTCGCCCACTACTCGAACATCGCCGCCCAGGGCTTCCGCGAGCTGCTGGAAGGCCAGAAGGTGTCGTTCGACATCGCGCAGGGCCAGAAGGGCCCGACGGCCGAGAACATCGTTCCCGCCTGACGCACCGGCACTGACGCATACATCGCAGCTGGGGCCCGCACCTTGGGGTGCGGGCCCCAGCTGGCTTCATTCCCAGGGCGATACGGCCCTGTTTTCGGCCCGTTCTCGCGATTCTCTGCGCCGCTCATTCTGCTGCGGAAATTCCTTGATACGTGCCCGCATCGAGGAAGGTTCCGCATGAACCGCACACGCACCAATCGCACATACGACCGTTTCGGAGGAAGCGCCGCTGCGGGCCGCTCCGGCGCTCCGCGCCGCTCCAACGGTTACGGAAACCGACAGCCGGCGCGGGGCGAGTTCGCCCTGCCGAAGACGGTCACGCCCGCGTTGTCCGCTGTCGAGTCGTTCGCCGATCTCTCCATGCCGGCGCCGTTGCTGGCCACGCTCGGCCATGAAGGCGTGACCGTACCGTTCCCGATCCAGGCGGCGACCCTGCCGAACTCCCTGGCCGGCCGTGACGTACTCGGTCGCGGCCGCACCGGCTCGGGCAAGACCCTCGCCTTCGGCCTCGCGGCACTGGCCCGTACGGCGGGCCGGCGCGCCGAGCCGCGCCGGCCACTGGCCCTGATCCTCGTCCCCGCCCGTGAGCTGGCCCAGCAGGTCACCGACGCGCTCGCTCCCTATGCCCGCTCGGTGAGCCTGCGGCTCGCCACCGTCGTCGGTGGAATGTCCATCGGCAGGCAGGCCGGTGCGCTGCGTGCCGGTGCGGAAGTGGTCGTCGCGACGCCCGGTCGGCTCAAGGACCTCATCGACCGGGGCGACTGCCGGCTCGGCGATGTCGGCGTCACGGTGCTCGACGAGGCCGACCAGATGACCGACATGGGCTTCATGCCCCAGGTCACCGCCCTGCTCGACCAGGTGCGCCCCGAGGGCCAGCGGATGTTGTTTTCGGCCACCTTGGACCGCAACGTCGACCTGCTGGTCCGCCGCTACCTGACCGACCCGGTGGTTCACTCCGTCGACCCGTCGGCTGGTGCCGTCACCACGATGGAGCACCACGTACTCCACGTGCACGAGTCGGACAAGCACCGCACGACCACCGAGATCGCGGCCCGGGACGGCCGGGTCATCATGTTTCTGGACACCAAGCACGCCGTGGACCGGCTGACCAAGCACCTGCTGAACAGCGGTGTCCGCGCCGCGGCCCTGCACGGTGGCCGGTCCCAGCCGCAGCGCACCCGGACCCTGGCGCAGTTCAAGGACGGTCACGTCACCGTCCTGGTGGCCACCAACGTCGCGGCCCGCGGCATCCACGTCGACAGCCTCGACCTGGTCGTCAACGTGGATCCGCCCAGCGACCACAAGGACTACCTGCACCGTGGCGGCCGTACGGCCCGCGCCGGGGAGTCCGGCAGCGTCGTCACCCTGGTGACCCCCGGCCAGCGCCGCGGCATGAACCGGCTGATGGCCTCGGCCGGCATCACCCCGCACATCACCCCGGTCCGCTCGGGCGAGGCGGAGCTGAGCCGCATCACAGGCGCCCAGGCTCCCTCCGGGGCCCCTGTGGTCATCACCGCGCCTGTCGTGGAACGCACCCGCCGCGCGCCGGCGCCGTCCCGGGACCGTCGAGGCCGCACCGGCCAGGGCCGACCCGGCGGCGCGGGGGCGCGCCGCAGGGCACAGCGGCGGACCGGGAACGACTCGGCTGCTTAGGCCGGCGCCGTCCCCGGAGCCACCTTGGCCTCCCGGGGCCGCAAGGGCCACCAGGCCGACCATCCCTCACCGAAGGAGACACCCTTGACGCCGGCGTGGACGCCGTACCGTATGCCGAACCCCGCTCCCGTGACCGCGGTCGGTGACATCGAAGGGCACGGGCCTCGGGTATGTGACGACATGACCGTCGAGGTGGCCCTGGCCGTCATGGCGGGTGCCCGGGTCGAGTACCTGACCGTGTGCGACGGCGACGACCAGAGCACTGGTTTGATCACCCTGGTCCGGCTCGCCGTTCTCCGCGACAGTTCCGCGTACACGGACCGGATCCGTCTGCGGGACATCCTCGACGGACCACTGCCCTCGCCCGGCGGCCGCTCCGGCGTCGGTGAGTACGGCCCGGTTCCGGGCGTACCCGCCCTCGCGTGCTGATCCGTCTCACCCGGGGGCGGCCCGTTCCCCTTCTCTCGCGACTTCTCCCCTGTGAGGCATCATGCGCTGTGTCATCGCCCGATACCCGTTCGACCTGACCAGGACCGGGGTGCTGGCCTCGATGAAGGGCGTCAGGCCCGAGCTCGTCACGAGTGCGTCCGTGACCATCGGCCGCCGCCGCTACCCCGTCAAGCAGGTGGGCCAGGTCATCACGCGACAGGACCCGCGTGACTTCACCGCCGGTGAGGTCATGCGGGCCATGACGCGCCTCGGCTTCACCTGCCACGACCGCCCCGAGGCCGCGCCCGTGGGTGTGGGTGGACCCACTCTCCTCCGAACCGCGTCCGGCGGCACCGGCCCTGTGGCCGTGTGAGGACGGGCGGGGGACCGCCCTCGGGATCCCGGTGGGGGCCCTGCCGACGCGCGTCGGCAGGGCCCCCACCGCTGTGTCGCCGTCCGCTCGGAAACCGCCGGCGGCGGGCAACGGGGCGGAGATTGCGTCTCACCGGTCGAAGTGGATGAGATCTCCCACGGTCCATACGCTGACGTCCTTGATCGCGACTCGGTACATGCCGCCCGTCTCCGGGATCCCGAGACTGCCCTGCAGGATCCGGGCGAGATGAAAGTGCGGATGCGTGGGCGCCTCGCCGCGCACCGGGCCGGTTCCCTCGCGGACCGCGGGCGAAGACGTCCGAGAACGGGCCGAGACGGTCCGAGTCCTTCAGGGCCTCCGCCACCCGCTCCCTCCACACGGCCTCGGGAGCCGGCCGGCCGGTTGACGGCACCGCCGACGACCACGGTCAGCGACATCTGATTGCTTCGCGCGGACTCCACCGCGGCGGAGATGGCGACGAGCAGTTCATCAGGGTTCGTTCAGGGGCCGACATGACAGCAGAGCTTGTTCGGCCCACCCGTATCAGGAACCTTCCGCGGGACTGAAGCGGCTGCGTACTCGGCAGGAGACGGCTTCAGCCAACCCGGGAGGTCCGACGCGGCAGGCTTCTTCCTCCGCCAGAAGGGTGAAAGGTACTTTTGCAGGAGTAGATTTTCGTTCCTGATGTGGGTACGCTTCTTCTCGTAGACATGGTCGAACGAGACCCGCCAGACACGAACTGGCGAGTGGTGGAATACGAAGTACGCAGGTCAGTGCGGCTCTCGAGCCTCGAAGCCAAAGCGTTCCCAGAACGGTGACGGAGCTGAGAGCCGCACTGGGCGGCTCGTACGTAGAGGAGCTGCCGGCAGCAGTACCGGTTGATTCAGTGGTTGGTACGAGAGGAACGGAGGAGCAGACGCCATCAGGATCGCCCGGCCCGAGAAGCGCTCGGTCCGGGTACCGCAAGACCCCGGATTGGATGGTGGTCCCCGGTCACGCAGCTGCGATCCCCCGCTCCGCCCTGCAGGGCCGGGTAGCGGAAACAGAAGGTCGGCAGAGCAGTAGGGCCGACGGATGGTGTTCAATTTCCTTCGGGGCCCTGGTGCCGTACGGCACCAGGGCCCCTCGACGCGTTGCACAGCGAGGTGACATGACATCGGACAACCCCCTGAATGATCGTCTGGACGACGACGACTACCCCGCGTACACCATGGGCCGGGCAGCCGAGATGCTCGGCACCACCGCGGCCTTCCTCCGAGCCATCGGTGAGGCTCGCCTGATCACTCCGCTCCGCTCGGAAGGGGGACATCGCCGGTACTCCCGCTACCAACTGCGGATCGCGGCCCGCGCCCGCGAGCTCGTCGACAAGGGGACTCCGATCGAGGCTGCGTGCCGCATCGTCATCCTCGAGGACCAGCTCGAGGAAGCGCAGCGCATCAACGCCGAGCACCGCCGTGCCTCCAGCGAGTCGACGGGCAGTTCCGGCTCCGGCTGATCACGCGGGCGCGGCCGTATCCGGAACGCCGGAGTACCGAGCGAGCGCTACAGTCGTTCGCGTGGCAGGAGGGCGCAGTCCGCCGGAAGGGCTGTGCACTTGCCAGGGCTCCCCGGGCTGTCGGCGGAGACCGCGGCGGCCAAGCGCAGAGCCCGTTCCCGCGAGCGCTTCGGCTGGCGTTCTTGGGCGGCCTACCCACAGCGTGCCCACAAGAGCGGACAACCAGGGACACCAGCAATCCCAACGAGCCTGCGCAACGGCGCAGGCGCACCCCATCGTCGCAGCTCAGCAGCCATGCGACCGTCCAAGCGCCGTCGCCTCCCAAGCTGAGAGCGCGAGTCCGATTCTCGTCACCCGCCCAGAGAGAAACTCCAGGTCAGCGGCCTGGTACTTGTTTGTTGTCTGGTCCAGTTCGGGGGTGGCATGCCGTTTGCATGTCGAGCGAGTCGGTCGAGCGGATGGTGCCGGACGGGTTGTGGGAGCTGTTCCAGTGCGAAGCGGGGTCGCAGTTCGAATCCTGCCGGGGCTCATCGCGGTGTGCCTGACCTGAGGTTTGAGCTTCCTGGAAGCACCGCATCACCCGGCATCAGCTCGCCGCTTGACATAGAAGCGTCAACGGCCTGCTGCGGCAGTACTTCCCCAAGGGCACCGACTGTCCGCCCACACCCGCGAGCACCTGGACGCCGTCGCCGCCGAACTCAACGGCCGCCCACGCAAAACGCTCGGCTGGGAAACCCCAGCCGAGCGCCTGCATAAACTGCTCGCGGCCTGATCAACACGACCACGTGTTGTGACGACCCCCGAAAGCGCCCGACCGGGCGGGCCTTGCGATCTGTGCACGTGATGCGCAGGATGCGGATGGGGACCGGGGCCCCCGTGCCGGCATCGGCAGGGGCGGACCGCTACCCGGAGTACTACAGGAGACAGCGATGTCCCAACCGGCTCACCCGACTCCTCAGCCCGCTGAGGCCTCTGAGCCCGAGACCCCGCATCTCGACTTCGCGGGCACGACGCCGTACGAGGACTACGTCAAGGCGGACGTGCTCACCCACCTCCAGCACACCCTCTCCGACGACCCCGGAGAGATGGTCTTCCTGGTCACCACCCAGGTGATGGAGCTGTGGTTCACCGTCATCGTCCACGAGTGGGAGACCGCGGCCCGCGCCCTGCGCTCGGACGACGTACCGACGGCGGTCGCCGCGCTGAAGAGGTCCGTACGGGAGCTCCAGGCGCTGAACGCCTCCTGGAAGCCGCTCGCCGCACTCACTCCGGCCCAGTTCAACAGCTACCGCGGCGCCCTCGGCGAGGGTTCCGGATTCCAGTCCGCGATGTACCGCCGCATGGAGTTCCTGCTCGGCGACAAGTCCGCCTCGATGCTCGTCCCGCACCGCGGCGCCCCCCGCGTCCACGCGGAACTGGAGAAGGCGCTGCACGAGCCGAGCCTGTACGACGAGGTGCTGCGGCTGCTCGGCCGCCGCGGACACGCGGTCCCGGACGCCGTGCTCAGCCGCGATGTGTCACTGCGCTACGAGCCCAGCGAGGAGGTCGAGGCCGTCTGGACGGCGCTCTACTCCGGTGACCAGGACGACGAACTCGCCCGGCTCGGCGAGGCGTTGACCGACGTCGCCGAACTGGTCTGGCGCTGGCGCAACGACCACCTCGTGGCCACCCGCCGCGCGATGGGCGCCAAGGCCGGCACGGGCGGCTCCGCCGGGGTGGCCTGGCTGGAGAAGCGGGCCCGGAAGAACGTCTTCCCCGAGCTGTGGACGGCGAGGTCCCATGTCTGAGCCGACCCTCCGAGCCGAGAAGCTGGACGCCGCCGACGAACTCGCCGGGCTGCGCGACCGGTTCGTCCTCGACGACGGCGTCTACCTCGACGGCAACTCGCTGGGCGCGCTCCCGGCGAACGTCCCGGACCACATCGGCGACGTCGTACGCCGCCAGTGGGGCGAACTGCGGATCCGTTCCTGGACGGAGGGCGGCTGGTGGACCGCGCCCGAGCGGGTCGGCGACCGGATCGCCCCGCTGGTCGGGGCCGCGCCGGGCCAGATCGTGGTGGGCGACTCGACCAGCGTGAACGTGTTCAAGGCGCTGGTGGCTGCGGTCCGGATGGCCCGGGAGGCCGGTGACGGCGAGCGGGACGAGATCCTGGTCGACGCGACGACGTTCCCCACGGACGGGTACATCGCGCAGTCGGCGGCCCGGATGACGGGCTGCGCGCTGCGCCCGGTGACGTCGGCCGAGGTGCCCGGCGCGCTGGGCGGGCGCACCGCCGCGGTCCTGCTGAACCACGTCGACTACCGCACCGGCCGGCTGCACGACCTGCCGTCCCTGACCGCCGCGGTGCACGCGGCGGGCGCGTACGCCGTCTGGGACCTGTGCCACAGCGCGGGCGCCCTGCCGGTGGGGCTGGACGAGCACGGGGTGCGCCTGGCGGTCGGCTGCACCTACAAGTACCTGAACGGCGGCCCGGGTTCACCGGCCTTCCTGTACGTCCGCGGCGATGTGCAGGACCGCTTCGACACCCCGCTGCCCGGCTGGAACTCGCACGCCGAGCCCTTCGGCATGCGGTCCGGCTACGAACCGGCGGAGGGCGCGCTGCGCGGCCGGGTCGGCACCCCGGACATCCTCTCCCTGCTCGCCCTGGAGGCGGCGCTGGACGTCTGGGACGGGGTGCCGATCGAGGCGGTGCGCGCCAAGTCGCTCGCACTGACGGACTTCTTCCTGGAGTGCGTCGACGCGTACGTCCCCGCCGGACGCGTGGAGGTGCTGACCCCGCCGGCCCACGAGGAGCGCGGCAGCCAGGTGGCCCTGCGCTGCCCGGACGCCGGGGACGTGATGCGGCGGCTGATCGGGCGCGGGGTGGTCGGCGACTTCCGGCACCCCGACGTCCTGCGCTTCGGCTTCACCCCGCTCTACGTCGGGTTCGCGGACGTGGAGCGGGCGGCGCGGGCGCTGGCGGAGGAACTGGCCGGCTGACGCGCCTGGGTACGGCCGTACCGGAATGATGGTCTTCTGCCGCACGGTCCCGGATCGTGCGGCAGAACCGTTTGGCCTCACCCAGCGTGACATCCCCATGTCGGCGCACGTCACCCGCCTGATACCGTCCCGGCCAACGGCCGGTTGATTTCTTTCCCGGACCCCCAAAACCGTTTCACCGCTGAGAGGTTGGAGCATGCCGGAAGCCGACGCCCCCCTCCCCCGAACGCTCGGGTCCGAGCGAGCGGGCGGAAACCCCACCGCCGCGGAACCGGGGAACTCCGGCGGCCGTGACGCGGCCGCGCGCGCCGCAGCGGAGGAGGAGTCGGTCTTCTCGCACGCGCCCGTCGCACCCGACGGTACGGCCGCCTACGGCGACCACCCCGACCAGGTCGTCGACTTCTACCGCCCGCGCGGCGCGGCGGATTCCGCGGGGCCCTCCCCGCTCGTGGTGGTGCTGCACGGCGGCGCCTGGCGGGCCCCGTACGACCGTCGCCACATCACCCCGTTCGCGGACTTCCTCGCCCGCCGGGGCTTCGCCGTGGCCTGCGTCGAGTACCGGCGCGGCAGCGCCACCCCGGTCGGACCGGGCGAGGACCCGGTCGCGGGCCGCTGGCCGGACACCTTCGACGACGTGGCGGCGGCGCTCGACGCGCTGCCCGGCCTGGCCCGGGAGGCGCTCCCGCGGGCCGACATACGCCGTACGGTGCTCACCGGCCATTCGGCCGGCGGTCACCTGGCCCTGTGGGCGGCGGCCCGGCACGTCCTGCCCGCGGACGCGCTCTGGCGCACGGACCGTCCCGCGCCGCTGCGGGGCGTGGTCGCGCTTGCCCCCATCGCCGACTTCGCGGTCGCCGAGAAGCTGGACGTGTGCGGTGGGGCGGCCCGTCAACTCCTCGGCGGAGAAGAGGGGTTCGTGGAGCGGCAGCCCTACGCCGACCCGGCTCTGCTGCTGCCGACCGGCATCGCCACGACCGTCGTCCAGGGCCGCGAGGACGTGGTCGTGCCGCAGGCGGTCGCGGAGTCCTACACCGAGGCCGCGGCGAAGGCGGGCGAGGTGGTGGGCCTGACCCTCCTGGAGGAGGTCGGCCACTTCCCCCTGATCGACCCGGCGGCCGACGCGTGCGCGGTGGTGGCGGAGGAGATCGCCCAGCTCGCGTGGTGACTTCGGCCCCGGTCCCTGCCGTGCTGACCCGGTCGTACCCGTAGTACCTGAGAGCTACGGCCGCGAACACCTCCCTGGCATGACGCGAGCTACGACTCCGGCTCCGTAATTTCCCTCCCAGCCCGGCTCACCGGCCGGACAAGGCCGGAGGGGATGAGCCGTGGGGCACGAACGGGAGACACAAGACACGGCAACAAGCCGGGACGGGGGCGCGAGCCTCGGTGCGGCCGCGAGGCTGGGCGGGGGCTCAGAGACCGGGTTGCCGGATACCGCTCCGGGCGCGCGACCGAACGCTGCCTCGGGAGCGACTCCGAGCGCCGGCCCGGCTGCGTGCTCGAACGCCGGCCGGGGAGCGGGTCCGGGGGTCGGCCTGGCGGCCGGTCCGAGTGTCGGTGCGGGAGTGGGATCGAGTGCCGGTCCGGGAAACGGTCCGGGTGCCGGCCCGCGGCCGGGTCCGGGTGCCGGTCCGGGCGTGGGTCTGGGAGTAGGCCCGAGTGTCGGTCCGGGGCCGGGTTCGAGTGTCGGTTCGGGCGTGGGTCTGGGAGTAGGCCCGAGTGTCGGTCCGCGGCCGGGTCCGGGTGCCGGTTCGGGCGTGGGTCTGGGAGTAGGCCCGAGTGTCGGTCCGGGGCCGGGTTCGAGTGTCGGTTCGGGCGTGGGCCTGAGTGCCCGTCCGGGGGCCGGCCCGGGAAACGGCCCGAGTGCCGACTCGGGCGCGATGCCCGGTGCCGGGACCTGGGCAGGTGGATCGCGTCGGGCTCTGCTTGCCCTTCTCGTCACCTGCGCCCTCGTGGTGCCTCTGTCGGCCGCCGCCCGGCCCCGGATTCCCGCGCCCGACCCGGCGACTCTCGCGCCCCTGACCACGACCACCCTCGACGCGGCCTACGGGGCGAACCGCGCCGACGCGGGCCGCGCCGCCGACATGGCCGCGGCGCACGGCGACGTGCGCCGCGCGGCCGTGGACCGCGCGCTGGCGTCGCCCTCCCGCCGTCTGCTCTCCTTCGACGGCCGCGGCTCCGGCCGCGTGGCGGAGGTGTTCGGCGACCTGGCGCACGCCGACCGCACGGCGGTCCTCGTCCCGGGCTCCGACACTTCCCTGGACACCTACGACCGCTTCCGCAGGGGCGCGTTCGCCCTGTACCAGGAGCTCGGCCGCGAGGCCGTGACCGGTGCACGCCCGGCGGTGGTCGCCTGGCTCGGCTATGAGACGCCGGGCACGGTCAGCGCCACGGTGCTCACCACGGGCCGCGCCGAGCAGGCGGCCCCGGGCCTCAGGGAGCTGATACGCGACCTGCGGGCCGTGGCGGGCGGGGCGCCGCACATCACCCTGGTGTGCCACTCCTACGGTTCGGTCGTGTGCGGGCGCGCCGCGTCCGGCCTGGACGTGGACGACATCGCCCTCATCGGCAGCCCCGGCACCGGCGCGGACTCCGTGCCCGCGCTGCGCACCCGGGCCCGCGTCTGGGCGGCCCGCGGCGACGACGACTGGGTGGCGAACGTGCCGCACGTCCGCGCCGACCTCTTCGGCACGACCGTCGGCCTGGGCGCCGACCCCATGGACCCCGCCTTCGGCGCCCGCAGGTTCACGGCCGGAAGCGGCGGCCACAGCTCCTACTTCACCCCCGGCTCCCCGTCCCTCACGAACCTGGCCCGGATCGTCCTGGGCGCCACGAACGAGGTGCAAGGTGACTGACCGCCTCCCCACAGCGCTCACCCGCATACGAGCCTCCGCGCACCGCGTCCACGTCCGGACCCCGCCGCACCGGGACCGGGCGGTGGACGCCCTGCGGGCCTTCGCCATCCTCGGTGTGGTCCTGGGGCACTGGCTGGTCACGGCCCTGGTCGCGGACACCCGCACCCAGCCCCGCCCCACCCTGCACACCGTGAGCCCCCTGCACTACATGCCCGCCCTGGTCCCGGTCTCCTGGGCGTTCCAGACGCTCGCCGTGTTCTTCCTCGTCGGCGGGCACGTCGCCACCCGCGGCCACCTCTCGGCCCGCGCCCGCGGCACCGGCTACCGGCAGTGGCTCCGTGCCCGCCTGTCCCGGCTGTTCGGGCCGGTCGCGGCCGTACTGGCCCTGTGGACGGTCACCGCCGTCGCCCTTCTCCTGACCGGTGCGGACCTCGACACGGTCCGCACCCTCGTGAAGCTGGCCCTGTCCCCCCTGTGGTTCCTCCTGGTCTTCGCGGTACTGACGGCGGCGACCCCCCTGCTCACCCGGCTCAGTCCCCTGTGGCCCCTGGCCGTCGTCCTGCACGTGGACCTCCTCCGCTTCGGCCTCGGCGCCCCCTCCTGGATCGGCTGGCTGAACCTGCCGGCCGGCTGGCTCGTGCCGTACACCCTGGGCGCGGCCTGGACCCGCGGTGAGCTGGACCGCCGCCGCGCGGGCTGGACGCTGCTCATCTGCGGTGCGACGGTGACCGCGGCCCTCGTCGCCTGGGCGGGCTACCCGGCGTCGATGGTCGGCGTACCGGGGGCGGCGGTATCCAACCTCAACCCGCCGACACTGGCGGCCGTCACCTTCGGCCTGGCCCAGTGCGGCCTGGCCCTGCTGCTGCGCGAGCGGCTGCGCCGCGCGATGTCCCGGCCGCTCGCCTGGGCGGCGGTGGCGCTGGTCAACCTCTTCGCGATGACGATCTTCCTGTGGCACCAGACGGCCCTGATGGCGACCACCGCCGTGGGCCTCCTCGCCGGCCGCCTCCCGGGCCTGCACACGCTCCCCGACGGCCCCGGCTGGGTGGCGGCCCGGCTGGCCTGGCTCCCGGTCTTCGCCCTCGCCCTGGCCGTCTGCTGGGCCGCTTTCCGCACCTGTGAGCAGGGCGGTGGCCGGCGCCGTTCCCGGGTGGTCCGGGCACATCGCCCCGGGACCTCCCCCGCACCGGACCCTAAAGTGGGTGCGTGATGCGATGGGAAAGCCGCGTCAGGCGTGGGCTGCGGGTGCTGCGCGACGACCTGTGGACCGCACGGCCGGATCCGCTGCCCCCGTCCGTCTGGCTGCGCTGGCTTCCGCACGGCGTCGTGTGGCTGGTCGCGTTCGTGGTGCTGCTGGGCGCCGCGTCCCAGCTCTGGAGCGGCGCGCGGCTGGCCTTCGGGTACTCCTTCCTCGTCGCGCTCGGCCAGGCCGGTGCGATGGCGCTCGCCCTGTGGCGGCCCATCCCGGCGTGGTGGCTGTCGACGGCGGCCATGGTGCTGGGGGCGGTGGCGTTGCACGGCCGGCTGCTCGCCGGCGATCTGCACGGCTTCACCTGGCCCTGGACCGCGACCGGGATCATCGCCCACCTGTTCGTCCTGCTGCTGCTCGCCCTGCGGGTGCGCACCCGCGTCGCCGTGGAGGCGCTGGCCCTGACCGCGCTGGTCACCTACGTCCTCCAGGGCGTGTGGGGCGCGACGAACTACGATCCCACCGGTGTTCTCGCGCTGGCGCTGTTCGCGGTCGTCGTGGTGCTGGGCACGGCCCTGCGCGGCCGCCGCGAGGCCCGCGCGGAACTGGTGCAGCAGACCACGCTCACCGCGGAGGAGCGGGCCCGCCGCACGCTCCTGGAGGAGCGCAGCCGCATCGCCCGTGAGCTGCACGACGTGGTCGCCCACCACATGTCGGTGATCTCCATCCAGGCGCAGGTGGCACCGCACCTCACACAGGACCCTTCACCGGAGCTGAAGGAGAACCTCGACGGCATCCGGCAGAACGCGCTGGAGGCGCTCGGCGAACTGCGCCGGGTGCTCGGCGTGCTGCGGTCGGAGAACCCCGAGGACCCCTACGGCCTCGGCGACTCCGGCACCAGGGCCGCCCCGGACGCCCCGCAGCCCACCCTCGACCGCCTCGGCGCCCTCGTCGAGAACACCCGCGCCGCCGGTCTGGCGGTCACCGTCGACATCGAGGACTCGCGGCCCGAGCAACGGCCGTATCCGCCGGCCGTGGAACTGTCGGCGTACCGCATCGTCCAGGAGGCCCTGAGCAACGCCCTGCGGCACGCCCCGGGCTCGACGGTCCGCGTGGATGTCGGTCACGTGCCCGACGGCCTGTTCCTGAGCGTGGTCAACTCCCGGCCCCGGCAGCCCGTCCAGCCCTCCCCGGGCGCCGGGCACGGCCTGCTCGGCATGCGCGAGCGGGCGACCATGCTGGGCGGGCACGTCACGGCCGCCAGGACGCTGCACGGCGGCTTCGCGGTCACGGCCTTCATCCCTCACGACGGCATCGTGCCCGTGACCGGGACCGGCCCGCTCCGCCTGCCCGTCGTCTACACCGACTCGCCCGACACCCCCGTCGTGCACGTCGAACCGCCCGGCTCACCGTCCCCGACAGGAGAGGACACTCCATGACGAGCGGCAGCATCCGCGTCCTCATCGCCGACGACCAGCAGATGGTGCGCCAGGGTTTCACCGTGCTGCTCGACACCCAGCCGGACATCGAGGTGGTGGGCCAGGCGGTGGACGGCCTGGACGCCGTCGCCAAGGCCGCCGAGGTCTCCCCGGACGTCGTCCTGATGGACATCCGCATGCCCGAGCTCGGCGGCATCGAGGCCACCCGCCGCATCACGACCGCCACCCCGGACGTGAGGGTCCTGGTGCTCACCACCTTCGACCTGGACGAGTACGTGTACGAGGCGCTGCGCGCCGGCGCGTCCGGCTTCCTGCTCAAGGACGCCTCCGCGGACCAGCTCGCCGAGGCGGTCCGGGTGATCGCGGCCGGGGACGCGCTGCTGGCACCGGGGATCACCCGCCGGCTGATCGCGGAGTTCTCCCGGCTGAGGGACGCGCCGCGCGCCCCGCTGAAGTCCCGCGTCGGCGTACTGACCGAACGCGAGACGGAGGTCCTCGCCCTGATCGCGCAGGGCCTGTCCAACGCGGAGATCGCCCGGCACCTCGTCGTGGCCGAGCAGACCGTGAAGACCCACGTGGGCCGCATTCTGGTGAAACTGGGCCTCAGGGACCGCACCCAGGCGGCGGTGTTCGCCTACGAGTCGGGACTGGTCCGCCCCTCCGGGTACTGAGCGCGGGCATCAGGGCGATACCCGTAGTACTTGAGACGGACCGCGAAGGACCCCCCTCGAAGGGGACGACCGCGACCGCTGCCTGCGCCTACCGTTTTCAGCGTGACCGAGACGACGCAGACGCAAGCGACGCCGCCGGACGGCGCCTTCAGCCCGTACAAGCCGCGCAGCCCGGAGTACAAGTTCGCCGAGAGCGCTCTGCGCGGGCTGCGGCAGGGCCTGTTCCACGACGCCTTCGCCTACCGTCCGCTGCCGCCCGTGGGTGTCGACGGCCCGCTGATCCGGCGGCTGCCCCGCCGCCTGCGTCCGTACGCTGCCTGGAGGCGGCACGCCGTGGTGGTGGCGGCCGGGCTGCTGGCGCTGTTCGTCGGCTGGGCGAGCGGCCAGGGCAGTGGGGCGGCCCTGGTGACGGGCCTGCTGGCCCTCGCCCCGGTGCTGCTCACCCTGACCCGCCCGGTCGGAGCGTTCTGGGTCTCCCTGATGGCGGCCACGTTCTCGTCATGGCTCGCCGGTATCTACGCGAACTGGCCGTGGCAGCCCGGCAGTTACATCACGCACCTGACGGTGCTCACGGTGGTGGCGATACGCACCCGGCCGCGCACGGCGGCATGGATGTGGGCGGCCACCGCGTTCTACGCCGTGATCGCCGACGCCCTGTTCGGCTACGCCTACGGCAACAACTCCGCGCCCCTGCTGGTCCTCTCCGCGCTCGTCCTCCTCGCCGTCACCGTCTGGCACATACGCAACGACGCCGAGCAGGAGGTGACCGCCCAGCAGACCGTGACCGCGCACGAGCGCTCCCGCCGGACCCTGCTGGAGGAGCGCACCACGATCGCCCGTGAGCTGCACGACGTCGTGGCCCACCACATGTCCGTCGTCGCCATCCAGGCCGAGGCCGCCCCCTACCGGGTGGAGAACCCGCCGCCGGAGCTGGAGAAGGCCTTCGCCACGATCCGGGAGAACGCGGTGGCGGCCCTCACCGAGCTGCGCCGCGTCCTCGGTGTCGTCCGCGCGGAGGACTACGAGGCCCCCGACGCCCCGCAGCCCACCCTCGCCGACCTCGGCACCCTGCTGGCGAACGTGCGGGAGGCCGGCCTGGTGGTGGAAAGGACCACGATGGGCGCGGTGCGCGAACTCCCGCAGGGCGTCGAGCTGTCGGCGTACCGGATCGTCCAGGAGGCCCTGAGCAACACCCTGCGGCACGCGCCCGGCGCGAGCGCCCGCGTCGAGATCGGCTACGTCCTCGGCGGGCTGGCCCTGCGCGTGGTCAACGGCCCGCCGCCCAGGACGTCCCTGCTCAAGCCCTCGCCGGGATCCGGGCACGGCATCACCGGCATGCGGGAGCGGGTGTCGATGCTCGGCGGCGAGATGACGGCGGGCCGGGCCGGCGACGGCGGATACGAGGTGGCGGTGTTCCTGCCGGTCGCCGCGGTGGTCGAGGCCGCGCACGACGACGAGGCCGGCGCATGAGAACGGGCACGATCCGGGTGCTGGTCGCGGACGACCAGATGATGGTGCGCGAGGGCTTCTCCGTCCTGCTGAACGCGATGCCGGACATCGAGGTCGTCGGCGAGGCCGTCAACGGCCGCGACGCGGTGGAGCGGGTACGCGAACTCGCCCCGGACGTCGTCCTGATGGACATCCGCATGCCGGAACTGAACGGCATCGAGGCGACCCGGGAGATCGTCGCCGCGGACGGCACGGCGAAGGTGCTGGTGCTGACCACGTTCGACCTGGACGAGTACGTGTACCAGGCGCTGCGGGCCGGCGCCTCCGGGTTCCTGCTCAAGGACGCCTCGGCGCGGCAGCTCGCCGACGGGGTGCGGGTGGTCGCGGCCGGCGAGGCGCTGCTCGCCCCCTCGGTCACCAGACGGCTGATCACGGAGTTCTCGAAGCTGACCGAGCCCCCGCGGCTGGCGGCCACCGCGCGGGCGGCGTACGGGGAGCTGACCGAGCGGGAGACGGAGGTGCTGGTGCTGATCGCACAGGGGCTGTCCAACGGGGAGATAGCGGAGCGGCTGGTGGTCGCCGAGTCGACGGTCAAGACCCATGTGAGCCGCGTCCTGGTCAAGCTGGGCCTGCGGGACCGCACCCAGGCGGCGGTGTTCGCCTACGAGGCGAGACTGGTCACACCCGGGTGAGCCGACCCCCGGGCCGCCCTGGGGGCCGGGGGCGCGCCGCGCGGGGCCCGCGGCCGACACCCCTGGCCGGATCGGGGGTGGCCGGGCTAACGTCCGGGCATGTCCGCTGCTTCCGGCCTCGCCTTCGACCCGTGGGACCCGGCGTTCCTCGCCGACCCCTACCCGGCCTACGCCGAGCTGCGCGCGCGGGGCCGCGTGCTCCACTACGAGCACACCGACCAGTGGCTGGTCCCGCACCACGCGGACGTCTCGGCGCTGCTGCGGGACCGGCGGCTGGGCCGGACCTACCAGCACCGCTTCACGCACGAGGACTTCGGCCGTACGCCGCCCCCGCCGGAGCACGAGCCGTTCCACGTCCTCAACGACCACGGGATGCTCGACCTGGAGCCGCCGGACCACACCCGGATCCGGCGTCTGGTGTCGAAGGCGTTCACACCGCGCACGGTGGAGCGGCTCAAGCCGTATGTGCACGATCTGGCGGGCGAGCTGGTCGCCGCGCTGGTGGCGGCGGGCGGTGGCGACCTGCTGGCGGACGTGGCCGAACCGCTGCCGGTGGCCGTGATCGCCGAGATGCTGGGCATCCCCGAGTCCGACCGGGCGCAGCTGCGGCCGTGGTCGGCGGACATCTGCGGGATGTACGAGCTGAACCCGTCCGAGGAGACGGCGGCGAAGGCGGTACGGGCGTCGGTCGAGTTCTCCGACTGCCTGCGGGAGCTGATCGCCGAGCGCCGCAAGGAGCCGGGGGAGGACCTCATTTCGGGGCTGATCGCCGCGCACGACGAGGGCGACCGGCTGACCGAGCAGGAGATGATCTCCACGGCCGTGCTGCTCCTCAACGCCGGTCACGAGGCGACCGTGAACGCCACGGTCAACGGCTGGTGGGCGCTGTTCCGCAACCCGGAGCAGCTGGCGGCCCTGCGTGCGGACCACTCCCTGATCCCGTCCGCGATCGAGGAGCTGATGCGCTACGACACGCCGCTCCAACTCTTCGAGCGCTGGGTGCTGGACGACATCGAGATAGCGGGCACCACGATCCCGAGGGGCGCGGAGATCGCCATGCTCTTCGGCTCGGCCAACCACGACCCGGCGGTGTTCACCGCCCCCGAGCGCCTGGACCTCGGCCGCCGGGACAACCCCCACATCTCCTTCAGCGCCGGTATCCACTACTGCATCGGCGCCCCTCTGGCCCGCATCGAGCTGGCCGCCTCCATGGCCGCCCTCCTGGACCGGGCCCCCACCCTCACCCCGACCGCCGAGCCCCGGCGGAAGCCCAACTTCGTGATCCGGGGACTGGAAGGGCTGAGCGTGACGGTCGGCTGAGGCAGCGGGTGCCCTGTGCCGACCGAGCCGCGCCCTCAGCCGCTGATGTCCCGTCTGCGCAGGCCTGCCAGTCCTGCGGTCACCAGGAGTGCCGTGAGGGCGAGCAGGGTGGCGACCGGGGCCCACTCCATCCGGCCGCCCGGCAGCTTGGGCAGGTGGCCGAAGGGGGAGAGGTCCAGGACGAGTTGGGGGACGTTCAGGGCGGGGCCGATCCAGCCGATCAGCAGGACCGCCCCGGCCACGCCCCACGCGGCCACGGCGCCCCGCGGCAGGACGCCGTAGAGCAGGACGGCGATGCCGCCGATCACCCACACCCCGGCCACCTGCACGAGGCACGCGCCGAGCACCGGACCGACCTGCTTGCCGTGGCCGACCGCGATGCCCGCTCCGGCCAGGAGCATGAGCAGGGCGGAGCCGCCGAAGGCGATCAGCAGGTGCCCTGCGGCCCAGCGCAGCCGGCCCACCGCGCCCGCCAGCACCGGCTCGGCGCGGCCGGAGGTCTCCTCGCCGTTCAGGCGCAGCACGGACGCCACGATGTAGAGCGCGGCGACCAGGCCCAGCATCCCGGCCATCGCGGCGAGGAACGCGTCCGTCATGCCGGACTGCCCGCCCATCCGCTGGAAGATCTCCCGCGCCTTGGCGTTGTCGCCGACGAGCTGGGCCGCGCCGTCCGCCATCCCGCCGTAGACGACTCCGGCGACGAAGAAGCCGATGCTCCAGCCGAGCACGCTGCCGCGTTGCAGCCGCCAGGCCAGCGCGCCCGCCGTGGCGAGGCGGCCCCGGGCCGGTCCCGGCCGGGTGGGCAGGAAGCTCATGCCGATGTCACGGCGTCCGGCGAGCTCGTAGGCGATGCCCGCCTGGAGGGCGGCCGCCGCGGCGAACAGCGTCAGCACCCACCAGCGTTCGGCGGCGAAGGCGCGCAGGTCCTCCAGCCAGCCGAGCGGGGACAGCCAGGTCAGCACGGAGGAACCGTCGTCGGTTCCCGAGTCGCCCGCGGCCCGCAGCACGAAGGCGGCGCCCAGGACGGCGGACGTCAGGCCCCGGGCCAGCCGGGCGCTCTCCGTGAGCTGGGCGACGATCGCCGCCATCGTGGCGAAGACCATGCCCACGCCCGCCACCCCGAGCCCGAGGGCCAGGGCACCGGCGGCGCCCTGCCCGGCGAGACCGGCCGTGATCAGCAGGGCCAGGACCGCGTTCGCGACCGCCGCGGCCAGCAGTGCCGCCGTCAGCGGTGCCCGGCGGCCCACCATCCCGGACGACACCAGTTCCTGCCGTCCGCTCTCCTCCTCGTCCCGGGTGTGCCGGACGACGACGAGCAGGCTCGTCACGGCGGCGAGGACACCGGCGTACACCCCCGCCCGCCAGGCCGTCAGCGCGCCCAGCGAGTCGCCGAAGACCGGGCCGACCATGGCGCGCAGGGAGGCGTTCGTCGCCATCTGGCGCACCAGCTCGGCGCGTTCGGCGGGGGTGGCGTAGAGGCCCTTGAGCGTGTTCGGCATGGACAGGACCATCAGCGTGTTCACCGCGACCCACACCGGGATCAACACGCGGTCGCGGCGCAGGGCGAACCGCAGCAGGGCGCCGGTGCCGGCCAAATTGCGGGAGCGGCCGGCGGGCACGGCGGCGGGCGTGGAGACGGCGGCGGTCATCGCGCCACCTCCGCGGCTTCCGCGCCGGTCCCGGAGCCCGCCTCGGCCCCGGCCCCGGCTCCGGTCTCGGCCTCGGTCTCGGTCTCGTCCTGGTAGTGCCGCAGGAACAGTTCCTCCAGCGTCGGCGGGGTCGAGGTCAGCGACCGCACGCCCGTCTCGCTCAGCGAGCGCAGCACCTCGTTCAGCTTGTCGGTGTCCACCTGGAGGCGGACCCGGCGGCCCTGGACGTCGAGGTCGTGCACGCCGGGGAGCTCGGAGAGCCCGTTCGGCGGTCCGGCCAGTTCGGCGGTGACGCTGGTGCGGGTGAGGTGGCGCAGGTCGGCGAGGGAGCCGGTCTCCACGGTGCGGCCGTTGCGGATGATGCTGACCCGGTCGCACAGCTCCTCGACCTCGCTGAGGATGTGGGAGGAGAGCAGGACGGTACGGCCCCGGTCGCGCTCCTCGGCCACGCACCGCTGGAAGACCTCCTCCATCAGCGGGTCGAGGCCCGAGGTCGGCTCGTCCAGGATCAGCAGGTCGACGTCGGAGGCGAAGGCGGCGACCAGGGCGACCTTCTGCCGGTTGCCCTTGGAGTACGTCCGCCCCTTCTTGGTCGGGTCCAGCTCGAACCGTTCGACCAGCTCGTCCCGGCGCCGCCGGTCGAGGCCTCCGCGCAGCCTGCCGTACAGGTCGATGACCTCGCCTCCGGAGAGGTTGCGCCACAGGGTCACGTCGCCGGGCACGTAGGCGATCCGGCGGTGCGTCTCGACCGCGTCCGCCCAGGGGTCGCGGCCCAGCACCCGCGTGGCGCCCGCGTCGGCGCGCAGCAGGCCGAGCAGGACCCGGATGGTGGTGGACTTGCCGGCGCCGTTGGGGCCGAGGAAGCCGTGCACCTCGCCTGCGGCGACGTTCAGGTCGAGGCCGTCCAGTGCCCGCGTGCCGCCGAACGACTTGCGGAGGCCGGACACCTCGATGGCGGAGTTTGCCTTGGTCATGCTTTGGAACGTACGCGAACTTCATAAATTTGTGAAGTTAAGGAAGCGTATAAAGGCGAGGTTAGACTCGAAGGTGGGTGTCCGAACGGGGAGAGCGGGAGAGAGGTCCGGGATGACGGAACGGGAAGCGGCGGTGGAGCGGGACCCCGAGGTGGTGTCGCAGTTCGTCGAGCACTTCGCGGCCCAGCTCGTCGAGGCGGGCGTGCCGCGCATGCCGGCCCGGGTCTTCGGCGCGCTGCTCGCCTCCGACGCCGGCGCCCTGACCTCCGCCGAACTCGGCGCCCAGTTGAAGATCAGCCCCGCGGCCGTCTCCGGCGCGGTGCGCTACCTCGCCCAGGTGCACCTGGTCTCCCGCGAGCGGGAGCCCGGCTCGCGGCGGGAACGCTACCGGGTCCGCAGCGACCAGTGGTACGAGGCGCTCACCAGCCGTGACGCGCTCATCAAGCGCTGGGAGGGGGCCCTGCGGGACGGCGTGGCCAGCCTGGGTGTCGAGACCCCGGCAGGACGCCGGCTGGCCGAGACACTGGCCTTCTTCGAGTTCATCGAGCAGGACGTGGCCGGAATGATGGAACGCTGGCGCCACTACCAGGAGCAGAACGCCCACGGCTGACCGGCCCAGCGGCCGCCCCACCCCCGGCTACCGGTGTCACACCGGCACCGGCAGTGTCAGGCCCCATGCCCCTTCCACGACCCGCCACGTCCGTGTTCGTACCGGGCCCGACACCACCGTGTCCGCGCGGTAGCGGAAGCCGGCTCCTGAGACGGTCACCGTGCGTCCGTGGGCCAGCAGTGGCGAGGCCTCCGCGCCGACCGAGAGCCGCCGGACCTCCACCTCGGCCTTCCCCGTGCCGCCGCCCGGCGTGACCGAGACCGCCTCCACCGGCTGCTCCAGGTCCACGACCGTCTCCCCGTCGACCTCCACCCGCAGCCGGGAGGGGCCGGGCCCGGCGACCGCCGTGGCCCTCGGCGGGCGGGTCACCAGCGTCCGCACGAGGGACTGGCAGGTCCGCAGCCAGGGATGCGCCACCCCCGGCGGGACCGCCTCGGACCCCACCGGATCCGCCTGCCGCGCGGAGACCGGCGGGATGCGCAGCGTGCCCAGCACCACCCCGTCGCTGTCGTCCACGAGCAGGTCCAGCCGCCGTTCGGCGCCCTCGAGGACCGCCCGCGCCGCCGCCACAGGCCCGGTCGGCACCCCCAGCGAACGGGTCAGCGACAGGGCGCCTCCGACCGGAACCACCGACAGGGCGCATCCGGCCAGCTCCCGCTGCCGGTGCAGCGCGGACACCGCCCGCAGCAGCGCCCGGTCGTCACCGACCACCACCGGCCGCCGCGAGCCGCGCCGCGCCAGCGCGCGGGTGAACTCCTCCGGACTGTCCGGCAGGCACACCTTGGCGGCCGCACCCGCGCTGAGCACGTCTTTCGCGATCCGTACGGACTCACCGTCCGTCCTCCGGGCGACCGGGTCGATGACCACCAGCAGCTGATCGGACGTCGGATAAGTCGCCACCTCGGTCCTGCCTCGCTTCCTCGGGTAGCATCTTGGTGCAAGAGCCCCTTTGCGCTATTGCGCCAGGGGCTTCGTCTATTCCGGGGCATCCGGTCCGACGGTTGAGCGGCCGACGACGGTCGCGGTGCACGCGGCGGTGAACCCTCCGTGTACGCCCCTGACCCTGGACATGCCCCGCCCGGAAGGGGTGTACGCGCGTGCCCGCACTTGTGCTGCTCGGTGCTCAGTGGGGTGACGAGGGCAAGGGGAAGGCCACCGACCTGCTCGGTGGTTCGGTGGACTATGTAGTGCGATACCAAGGCGGAAACAACGCCGGCCACACCGTCGTCGTCGGTGATCAGAAGTATGCACTGCACCTCCTCCCTTCCGGAATCCTCTCGCCCGGTTGTACGCCGGTCATCGGCAACGGTGTGGTCGTCGACCCGTCGGTCCTGCTCTCCGAGCTGAGCGGTCTGAACGAGCGAGGCGTCGACACGTCCAAGTTGCTGATCAGCGGCAACGCCCACGTCATCACGCCGTACAACGTCACCGTCGACAAGGTGACGGAACGCTTCCTCGGCAAGCGGAAGATCGGCACGACCGGCCGGGGCATCGGCCCGACCTACGCGGACAAGATCAACCGCGTCGGCATCCGGGTGCAGGACCTGTACGACGAGTCGATCCTCACCCAGAAGGTGGAGGCGGCCCTCGACGCCAAGAACCAGATCCTCACCAAGCTCTACAACCGGCGCGCGATCGCCGTGGACCAGGTGGTCGAGGAGCTGCTCGGCTACGCCGACCAGATCAAGCCGTACGTCGCCGACACGGTCCTGGTCCTCAACCAGGCGCTGGACGAGAACAAGGTGGTCCTCTTCGAGGGCGGCCAGGGCACGCTGCTGGACATCGACCACGGCACGTACCCCTTCGTCACCTCCTCCAACCCGACCGCGGGCGGTGCCTGCACGGGCGCCGGCGTCGGCCCGACGAAGATCAGCCGCGTCATCGGCATCCTCAAGGCCTACACCACCCGCGTCGGCTCCGGCCCCTTCCCGACCGAGCTGTTCGACGAGGACGGCGAGGCGCTGCGCCGGATCGGCGGCGAGCGGGGCGTGACGACGGGCCGCGACCGCCGCTGCGGCTGGTTCGACGCGGTGATCGCCCGCTACGCCACCCGGGTCAACGGCCTGACCGACTTCTTCCTCACCAAGCTCGACGTCCTCACCGGCTGGGAGCAGATCCCGGTCTGCGTCGCCTACGAGATCGACGGTGAGCGCGTCGAGGAACTCCCCTACTCCCAGACCGACTTCCACCACGCGAAGCCCGTCTACGAGTACCTCCCCGGCTGGCAGGAGGACATCACGAAGGCCAAGACCTTCGGCGACCTCCCGAAGAACGCCCAGGCCTACGTCAAGGCACTGGAGGACATGTCCGGCGCCCCGATCTCCGCGATCGGCGTGGGCCCGGGCCGCGACGAGACGATCGAGATCAACTCGTTCATCTGACGCGTCGCCCTTGGGTGAGAAGCGACGGGACGGCCGGTGCGGTGATTCCGCCCGGCCGTCCCGCCTCTGCCTCTGCCTCCGCCTCAGCTGAAGACGATCATCGAGCCCTGGGCCAGGCTCCGCGTGGCCGCCGCGTGCAGGCCCAGCCATACATGGCGTTCGCGGGCGAACGGGCTGGGATCGTAGGGGGCGGGGGCCGCGGGCTGCTCCAGCTCCGTGGGCGCGGACGGCGGTTGCGGGGCCGCGGGCGGGTTGGCCGGATCGATGCCCAACGACGGTGCAACAAGCTCCAGTTCGCGCAGGAGCGCCTGTGAGGAGCCCAACGGGCCGCCAGCGGCGAGGAGTTCCTCGTTGGACAGCGGGTGCGGGAAGTCCAGCGGGACGTAGGCGCCCGCGTGGTCGTAGTGCCAGACCAGGTGGGACTGCTGGGCCGTCGACTCGAACATCTCCAGCAACTGCTCGTAGTCGCCGCCCAGTTCGTCGACCGGGGTCAGCGGCAGGCCGCAGACCTGGAGGAGGTGGGCGCGGCGCAGGAAGTGCAGGGCGTCGTAGTCGAAGCCGGCCACCGGCGCCACCTCCCCGGACAGGCCGGGCATGTACTGGTACACCGGCACCGGTGGAAGCCCGTTTTCGGCGAGCACCTTGTTGTACTGCGCGAGTTCCTCGGCGAACGGGTTGTCCGGGGTGTGGCACAAGACGTCGACGAGCGGTACCAGCCACAGGTCACAGGCCAAAGAGGGCTCCTCGGGGAGGGCAGGACGTTCAGCGTGTTCGGTGGTCGAAGAGTGTAGAAGCCTAGTCGGTGCGGAGCCGCTCAGCTCACCTCGTGCAGGTCCCATACCCACACCCCGCCGGTCCACGTGCCCGGACGGCCCACCAGCTTGGTCACCGCGTCCCGCAGCGCCTCCTCGTGCGGCTGGGGCGCCAGCACCAGCACACCGGCGTGCCAGTCGGCGAAGTCCCGCCGTGCCTGGGCCTGCCAGTCCTTGCCGATGTCCGGTACGGACCCGGTGTAGCTCACGTCCCGCAGCAGGTTGGAGGTGTAGCGGGGGACGGCGCCGTAGATGCCGACGCGGTCGGGTCCGTAGGGGCCGTTGAAGTAGCCGCCGGGCAGCTTGAAGCCGAGGTGGGCCGCGGTCTGCCAGTGCAGGGCCTCCGCGTCGCCCGGGTCGGGCAGCGGTACCGGCACCAGGGACTCGCCGTCGCGGACGTGGGACTTCCACTGTCCGGCCGTGATGAACTCCGGCACCGGGGCGCGGTCCTCGGCCTTCAGCGGCGCCGGGACCAGCGGCAGCAGCGCGAGACAGACCGCCGGCAGGCCGCCGTAGAGCGTGCCGACGCGGCCGGTGCCGGTGATCCTGGCGAGGGCGATCGCCAGCAGCATGCCCAGCGCGGGCGCGCAGATCATCGCCACGCGCCCCTCGATGACCGATTCGAACAGCGGCAGATGCGCGAGCGGCGCCCACGGGCCGGGGTAGACCGTATCGGTCAGCGGGACGCGGAACTTCGGGCCCAGGGACAGCAGGGCCGCGGCGGCCGTCGTGATCGCCAGCGCCTTCACCAGAGCGTGCTCCCACAGCCGTACGGCGATGCCGAAGGCGAGCAGGAGCAGCGGCCAGCCGTAGAAGGCGTTCTGCTCCGTGGGGTTCAGGGAGAGCGCGTTCGCCTTCTGGGCGTCGCCCGCGAACAGGGAGCGCTCGGCGAAGGAGATCAGGGCGAGCGGGCTGTTGCCGGCGTTGTCGCCGTGCAGCACGCTCTTGTAGCTCTGCGGTCCCGCGAACTGCCAGTACAGCGGGTAGGCGACGATCGGCAGGCACACCGCCGCGGCGATCAGCAGTCCCTTCAGCAGGGGCCGCCAGGCCGCCCGCGCGACGTCCCGGCGGACGAGCCCGTACGCGGCGGCGAACAGGGCCATGCCGATCGCGGCGAGCAGCAGCGGCTCCTCGCCGAGGAAGATCTGGTACGCCGTCATCAGCCCGAGCACGATCCCGTCCCGCCGCACCCGGGCGCCCTCGGCCAGGCGCAGTGCCCGGTCGACGATCAGCGGGATCATGAACAGGATCACGAAGTTCGGGTGCGCGTTGGCGTGGCTGACCATCGGCGGGGCGAAGGCGGCCAGGCAGGCGCCGGTGAAGGCCGCGCCCCGGTGCCGTACGACCCGTTTGACGATCAGCCAGTACCAGGCGGCCGCCGTGGCCGCGAGTCCCAGGGTCATGCAGACGCTCAGCGAGAGCGCCGGACCGAAGGCCAGCGTGAGCGGGGCGAAGGGGACGGACATCCCCAGCATGACCGTGTTGGCCATGAGGTTCACCCCGTCCGGGAAGTTCTGGAGGTCGGTGAACAGGGGGTTGCGCAGATGGGCGACGCTGTCGGCGGTGACCGCGAAGAACCACTCCCACTGGTTCTGGTCCTGGAGGGAGTCGGGGAGGTAGCGGTGGCCGGGGTCGACGAGGCGGCCGGAGTAGAGGGTGACCGCCATCAGCAGGAACAGCGCGCCGGCGAACAGGTCGGCCGGGCGGACGGAGCGGGCCTTGAGCCGGCCCAGTTCGGCGAGGACCCGGAGGTAGTCCAGCGGGGCGACCTTCGAACCGGACTGGTGGGCCCAGCGGACCGGCACCTCGGCCACCGGCCAGTCACGGCGGCGGAAGTGCTGGAGGACCTCCACGTCTATGCCCCAGCCGCTCAGTCTGGAGGCGGCGAAGGCCTCGCGGGCCTGGTCGCCCTCGAAGAGTTTGAAGCCGCACTGGGTGTCGCGGATGCCGGGGACCGCGACCCGCCGTATCAGGAAGTTCCCCGCGCGGCCCAGCAGTTCGCGCACCCGGTGCTGGCGCCTGGCTATCGTCGCGCCCGGCACCGAGCGGGAGCCGATCGCGGCCGTGCCGCCCTCGCCGAGCGCCTTGTCGAGCTGTTCCAGCTCCTCGATGGGGGCGGCCAGGTCCGCGTCGGTGACCAGCACCCGGCGGCCGTGGGTGGCGGCCACCCCGAGGCGCAGGGCGTGGCCCTTGCCGCGGTTGCGGTCGCCCGCGACCAGCCGGACACGCGGGTCCTGGCGGTCCGTGACGAGAGCGGCGGTGCCGTCGGTGGAACCGTCGTCGGCGACGACGACCTCCCACGAGCCGAAGCGGTCCTCGTGTGCGGCCAGATACGCGGTGACCGCGTCGAGGGTGGGGCCGAGGCGCCGCTCCTCGTTGTAGGCCGGGATGACGACGGACAGGTCGACGGCCCCGGTGACGGTTTCGCTCATGCGGTGGCCAGCCGCTCGACGAGAGCGAGGTCGTGGGCGTTGTACGCGGCGACGAGCGCGCGGGCGGCCGGGGCGTCGCCCCTCGCCATGGCGTCGACGAGTTCGGTGTGGGAGGACCACAGCAGGCCGCGCAGATCGCCGCGGCGGCGCAGGTGCTGCACCGCGCACACCCAGAACTGCACGCGCAGCCGGTTGAGGAAGTCGGAGAGGTACGGGTTGCCGAACAGGGCGCCGAGCTCGCGCCAGAACCGCAGGTCGTAGCCGATCAGGACGGTCAGGTCGCCGGCGGTGGCCGCGCGCTGGGCCTCCTCGCCGCGCCGCCGCACCCCGGTGAGCGTGGCCTTGACGTACGGGTCGTCGGCCCGCCGGAACTCCTGGGGCGCCGAGACCGCGGCGTGGAACATGCCGTCGGTGATCAGGGCACGGGCCTTGATCATGTCGTAGAGGTCGTGCAGCGAGTACTCGCGCACATGGAAGCCGCGGTGCTGGTCGGCCTCCAGCAGGCCCTGCGCGGACAGGTCGACGAGCGCCTCGCGCACCGGGGTCGCGGACACCCCGTACTGCTCGGCTATCTCCTTGACCGTGAACTCCTGCCCCGGCTGGAGCCGCCCGGCCAGCACCTCGTCCCGGAGCGCGTCCGCGATCTGCTGCCGCAGGGTGCTGCGCGTCACGGCGCCGTTGCCGCTGATGCCGGGCATGGTCGGGGCGTCTCCTTGCGCGTGCGGGTGGCGTACTCGTACGTCATGTCTACGAGCACGCCACCTTACGCGTTCGCGGTGCCTGCGAATCCGGCTCGTCGCGGCCCGCGCTACTCGACGGTGTGCTCGTCGGCCACCGTCAGCGCGGTGTCCAGCGCCGCCAGGCCCTCCTTCAGCTCGGCCTCGGTCGCGTTGCACGGCGGGACGACGTGCGTGCGGTTCATGTTGATGAAGGGCCACAGGCCGTTCGCCTTGGCGGCGGCGCCGAAGGCCGCCATGGGGGTGTTCGCCTCACCGGCCGCGTTGTACGGCACCAGCGGCTCGCGGGTCTCGCGGTTCTTCACCAGCTCCAGGGCCCAGAACATGCCGGTGCCGCGCACCTCGCCGACGCTCGGGTGCCGTTCGGCCAGCTCGCGCAGCCCCGGCTCCACGACCTCGGCGCCGAGCCGCCTGGCGTTCTCGACGACGCCCTCCTCGGCCATCACGTTGATCGTCGCGACGGCCGCCGCGCACGCCAGCGGGTGTCCGGAATACGTCAGGCCGCCGGGGTAGGCCCGCTTGCCGAAGGTCTCCGCGATCCTCCCGGAGATGGCGACGCCGCCGAGCGGCACGTATCCCGAGTTCACGCCCTTGGCGAAGGTCATCAGGTCCGGTACGACGCCGAAGAGGTCCGCCGCGAACCACTCACCGGTACGCCCGAAGCCGGCCATGACCTCGTCCAGGACGAAGACGATCCCGTACTTGTCGCACAGCTCGCGCACCCCAACCAGGTAGCCGGGCGGGGGCACCATGATCCCGGCGGTTCCGGGGATGGTCTCCAGGATGATCGCGGCGATGGTCGCCGGGCCCTCGAAGGCGATCGTCGCCTCCAGGTGCTCCAGCGCCCGCGCGCACTCCTGCTCCTCGGTCTCGGCGTAGAAGCGGGAGCGGTAGAGGAACGGCGCCCAGAAGTGCACCACGCCCGCCGAGCCGGCGTCCGACGGCCAGCGCCGCGGGTCGCCGGTGATGTTGATGGCCTGCTGCGTGCCGCCGTGGTACGAGCGGTACGCCGAGAGCACCTTGGGGCGCCCGGTGTGCAGCCGCGCCATGCGCACCGCGTGCTCGACGGCGTCCGCGCCGCCGTTGGTGAAGAAGATCTTGTCCAGGTCGCCCGGTGTCCGCTCGGCGATCAGCCGCGCCGCCTCGGACCTGGCCTCGACGGCGAACGCCGGCGCGAACGTGGTCAGGGTGGCGGCCTGCTCCTGTATCGCGGCGACGACCCTGGGGTGCTGGTAGCCGATGTTGGTGAAGACGAGTCCGCTGGTGAAGTCCAGGAAACGCTTGCCGTCGTAGTCCCAGAAGTAGGACCCTTCGGCACCGGCCACGGCCGGCGGGTCGATGAGGTCCTGGGCGGACCAGGAGTGGAACACGTGCGCCCGGTCCGCGGCCTTGACGACTGCGCCGGCTTCGGGATTCGGCTGAGGGGTCATGCGGCCGAGGGTAAACGGCGTGGGCGGGGGCGCGACATCGGCGGCCTGTCTGCGGACGCGGGCTTTTAGCGACAGGTTGTCTGGAGGGGGACCGCGCGGGTCGGACCTGTTACGGAACTGTGGACGCCGGGTCGCCCGGCCGTCCGGGACGCCGCACTATTCTCGGTCCGACGCACAGGGGCCGTATCGGGGGATGGCGGGGGGAGGCGGTTCGGCCATGGAGAGGCTGGGGCCTGGCGATCCGCAGCGGATCGGCGCGTACCGGCTGCTGGCGCGGCTCGGGGCCGGCGGCATGGGGCAGGTGTTCCTGGCCCGCTCGGACCGGGGGCGGACCGCCGCCGTGAAGCTGGTGCGGCCGGAACTGGCGCAGCGGGAGGAGTTCCGGGCGCGGTTCCGGCAGGAGGTGCGGGCCGCGCGGCAGGTCGGCGGGTACTGGACCGCGCCCGTGCTGGACGCGGACACCGAGGCCGCCGTGCCGTGGGTGGCCACGGGGTACGTCGCCGGGCCGAGCCTGCAACGGGTCGTCGGCCGCGACCACGGCCCGCTGCCCGAGCGGTCGGTGCGGATCCTCGCGGCCGGGCTGGCGGGCGCGCTGAAGGACATCCACGCCGCGGGGCTCATCCACCGCGACCTCAAGCCCTCGAACGTACTGGTGACGATCGACGGGCCGCGCGTCATCGACTTCGGCATCGCCCGCGCGCTGGAGACCGTCACGGACGGCGGGCTCACACGGACCGGCGCGCTGGTCGGCTCGCCCGGGTTCATGGCGCCCGAGCAGGTGCGCGGCGACCGGGTCACGACCGCGTGCGACGTCTTCTGCCTGGGCTCGGTGCTCGCGTACGCGGCGACCGGCGCGCTTCCGTTCGGCGGCGCCGACAGTGGAGCGCACGCGCTGATGTACCGCATCGCAGAGACGGAACCCGACCTCGACGCGCTGCCCGAGGGCATCGCCGATCTCGTCGGCGCCTGCCTGAGGAAGGACCCGGCGGCCCGTCCCACGGTGGACTGGATCATCCAGCGCACCGGCGCCGAGGACACGATCGCCGACGGCCGCCTGCGCGACCCCTGGCTGCCGAGCGCCCTGGTCGCCCAACTCGGCCGCCACGCGGTCCAACTCCTTGAAGCAGAAACCCCGGACCCCCCGGAAAAGCCCCCACACACCCCGGTCGCCCTCCCGCCACCGGGCGCGCCGGGCGCACCGGGCGCCATGCCGTCGTCGGGCGCGCCGGGCGCCCCGGTCGCCGTCCCGTCGTCGGGCGTACCGGGCGCACCGGGCGCGCCGGGCGCACCAGGCACACCGGTCGCCCCGGGTGCCATGCCGTCGGCGGGCGCACCGAGCGCCCCAGTCGCCATCCCGTTGTCCGGCGCACCGGGCACCCCGGGCGCCGTGCCGCCGTCCGCAACACCCGGGACACCCGTCGTGGCTCCGTTGTCCGGCGCGCCGGGTCTCCCCGGGGTCGTGCGAGGGGCACCCTCCGCCACCAAGCAGCAGCCGGGCCCCGCCGGGGCGGCGGGGACCCCGGCACCGGGCGTCGCAGCGGCGGCGGGGGAGCCCCGGAGGCCGAGCGCCGTTCCGGCACCGGGCACGCCCGGTCCCGCCGCGCCCGGAGTTCCCGTAGCGCCGGGGGCGCCTGCCGCCGGGACCGCTGCTTCGGACACGCCCGGCCCGCACGGGCCCTCGGCGTCGTCCGGTGCGCCCGGGACTTCGGGTGCCGCTGGGGCTCCGGGTGCCCCCGGCCCCTATGGCGCGCCTGCGTCGTCCGGTCCCCCCGGGGCTGTCGGCGCTGCTTCGGGCGTGCCCGGCCCTCATGGGCCGTCGGCGTCGTCCGGTGCGCCCGGAAGTCCGGGAGCTGGTGGGGCTTCGGGTGCGCCTGGCCCTTATGGTGCGCCCCCGCCATCCGGCCCGTCCGGGGCTGTCGGCGCTGCCTCGGGTGCGCCCGGCTCTTACGGGCCGTCGGCGTCGGCCGGTACCCCCGGTGTCTCGGGAGGCGCCGGGGCTTCAGGCGGGTTCGGAGCTGTTGGGGCTGTCCCGTCAGGTGCGCCTGGCCCGCACGGGCCGGCCGTTCCGCCCGCTTCCGTCCCGTACGGCTACCCCCACCCGCACTCGCAACCCGCCGCCTACGACCACTCCCACCCGCACCCGCAACCCACCGCCTACGGCTATCCCCAGCAGCACTCGTACGGCGGTCTGGGGCGGACCCAGCCGTACGGGCCGGGTCCGCTTCCGGAGGGGGAGCCGCGTCGCAGTGGTCGCTCCACCGCGGCCCTCGTCGCGGTGGCCCTGTTGGTGGCGCTCGGCGCGGGCGGCTCCGTGTACACGCTGATGCGCGGCGGCGGCGACGGCGACGACAAGGGTGGCGCGCCCGGCCCGACGCCGACCGTCAGCGCGTCCACGCACGCCACCGGCCCCGACGACCCCGACCCGTCCCCATCCCCATCCCCCTCCCCGTCCGACGGCCCGGTCCCGGCCGGCTACCTCGGCAGCTGGACGGCGACGATCGACAACGCCCAGGGAACCAACAGCCGCCGGCTCACCATCACCCAGGGAGACGTCGGCGACACCGTGCTCACCCTCGTCGCCGACGGCCCCATCGACAGCGGCGGCACCTACCACTGCGTGTTCGAGGCCCGGCTCACCCAGCGGCCGAGCGACGGCGGCCCGCTGGAGATCGGCCCCTCCGTCGTGACGACCGGACGGCAGAAGGAGGGGTGCAACCCGGGCGCGGCCACGCAGGTCGTCCTACTGCCGGACGGCACGCTCCAGCGCGTGAACACCGACAGCGGGGAAAAGCTGACGTACACCCGCCGGTGACCGGAGTCAGCGCGGCTCCGGAGGCCGCTGCCGGGGCATGTTCGGCCGCGCCGCGCCCGGCGGCAGCGGCAGGCGCCCGTGCCCGCCACCCGGCTCGGACCGCCCCGCGGCACCGGGACCCGCCGCCTGGAGCCCCATCGGCGCCGAGCCGATACGGAACTCCACCATCCAGTCGGCCGTCTCCGTGCGCACCAGCTCCGTGACGTCCTCCGAGAACCGCCGCAGCACCCCCAGGCACCGCTCGGCGGCCTCACCGGCCGTCCCCTCCGCCGGGCCCAGGACCTCCCGCACGTTCTCGGTCGCCCAGTCGAACTGGAGCGCCTGCAAACGGCGTTGCACGGCCTGCGCGGTCGCCACGTCCCGCATCCACCCCGCCGTCACCCCGAAGTACCGGTCGATCCCCACGCACGCCACGCACAGCAGCAGCGCCACATACCCCCACGGCGCCGCGCCCTCGGCCGCCCCGGTCAGATCGAGCAGCGGCAGCACCGCCCCCGTCACCGCCCCCACCGCCGCCCCGACCCGCAGCGCACGGGCCCCGCGCCGCTTCCACACCCGCTCCCCGAGATACCAGGCCACGGTCTGCAGCGCCCCCCGCTCCACCCACCGGTACAGCTCGTCCAGCCGCTGCGCCGGCTCGCCCCAGTCGCCGAGCGGGAACGGCCGCCCGGTCAGATCGCCCGGCCGCAGCCCGGCCGCACCGTCGTCCCGCCCGTCCTGCGGCGGACGCTCGGGCTGCATCTCCGGCTGACCCACCCGGCACTCCCTACTGATCACGATCCGTGACGCTGGCTCACACGCCGGACCCTTCCTACCCCCCAACGGGTGGCGAGGCGCCGGGGAGCACGGCTTTTCCGCTCGTAAGAGGGCCTTGATCAGGTACAGGGCTCATCGAGGACTCACTCGAAAGAGTGGCGGGGCGCTGCCTGCCCGGACCACGTAGGCTCGTGCCAGCGGGGAACCGGTCCGTCGGCCCCCGCCCGGACAGCCGTACGAAAGCAGGAGCTGATCGTGATTCCCGGTGGTGGCCAGCCCAACATGCAGCAGCTGCTCCAGCAGGCTCAGAAGATGCAGCAGGACCTTCAGCGGGCCCAGGAGGAGCTGGCGCGGACCGAGGTCGACGGGCAGGCGGGCGGCGGTCTGGTGAAGGCCACCGTCACCGGCTCCGGCGAGCTGCGCGCGCTGAAGATCGACCCCAAGGCGGTGGACCCGGAGGACACCGAGACCCTCGCCGACCTGATCGTCGCCGCCGTCCAGGCGGCCAACGAGAACGCCCAGACCCTCCAGCAGCAGAAGCTCGGTCCGCTGGCCCAGGGCCTGGGCGGCGGCACCGGAATCCCGGGACTGCCTTTCTGAGGCGCCCCCCGGGCAACTACCGTACGTACCGAAGCGACCCAGGAAGGACGGCAGTCCGTTGTACGAAGGCGTGGTCCAGGACCTCATCGACGAGCTCGGGCGGCTGCCCGGCGTCGGTCCCAAGAGCGCGCAGCGGATCGCCTTCCACATCCTCCAGGCGGAACCGGCGGACGTACGGCGGCTCGCCCAGGCCCTGCTCGAGGTGAAGGCGAAGGTCCGCTTCTGCGCGACCTGCGGCAACGTCGCGCAGGAGGAGCTGTGCGGGATCTGCCGCGACAGCCGCCGCGATCCCTCGGTCATCTGCGTGGTCGAGGAGCCGAAGGACGTCGTCGCCGTCGAGCGCACCCGTGAGTTCCGCGGCCGCTACCACGTGCTCGGCGGGGCGATCAGCCCCATCGAGGGCGTCGGCCCGGACGACCTGCGCATCAGGGAACTCCTGGCCCGTCTGGCGGACGGCACGGTCACCGAGCTGATCCTGGCCACGGACCCGAATCTCGAAGGCGAGGCGACGGCGACGTACCTCGCCCGCATGATCAAGCCCATGGGCCTGAAGGTCACCCGCCTGGCCAGCGGCCTCCCGGTGGGCGGTGACCTGGAATATGCGGACGAGGTCACTCTCGGCCGCGCCTTCGAGGGGAGACGACTCCTAGATGTCTGACGCCACGCTGCACGCGACCAGCCAGAACCCGGACGACTTCGCGGTCCAGATCGCCGACCAGGTGGAGAGCTTCCTGGTCGCGGTCACCGAGGTCGCCAAGGGCGACGAGCCGGACTCGGCGGTGCCCTTCCTGCTGCTGGAGGTCTCCCAGCTCATGCTGGCCGGCGGCCGGCTCGGCGCGCACGAGGACATCGTCCCCGACGAGCGCTACGAACCCGACCCCGGTCCGGAGCCGGACGTGGACCAGCTCCGCGAGAACCTCGCGCGCCTCCTGGAGCCGATCGACGTCTACTCCGAGGTCTTCGACCCCTACGAGCCGCGCCGGGCGCCCGTGCCGGCCCGTATCTCCGACGACCTCGCGGACGTCATGGCCGACCTGCGGCACGGCATGGCCCACTACCGCGCGGGCCGCACCACCGAGGCCCTGTGGTGGTGGCAGTTCTCCTACTTCTCCAACTGGGGCTCCACGGCCTCCGCGACCCTGCGCGCCCTGCAGTCCCTGGTCGCCCACGTCCGCCTCAACCAGCCCCTGGAGGAGCTGGACGGCCTGGACACCGACCAGGGCATGGGCGACGAGACCCTGGAGTTCGAGGCCGGCAAGGTCATGGCCCAGGAGATCGGAGACCCGCTGGGACTCCGCCGGGCACGCTGAGCACCCCGGTGTGACGCGGCGCACTTTCCGAGTGGTGTCCCGGTCCCTGGGCATGAGCCGTTCTGACCAGCGGGCGCCGGGCATCTCACCATGCGATATCGCGAATGGGAAATACGGACGCTCGATAGACTGAGCCGACCGCACCGCGTATTGCGCGAGTGCGATGGACACGGACTGAGCGAGGAGCGCACGTGGGCCTTGTCGTGCAGAAGTACGGAGGCTCCTCCGTAGCCGATGCCGAGGGCATCAAGCGCGTCGCCAAGCGGATCGTGGAAGCCAAGAAGAACGGCAACGACGTGGTTGTCGTGGTTTCCGCGATGGGCGACACGACGGACGAGCTGATCGATCTCGCCGAGCAGGTATCCCCGATGCCTGCCGGGCGCGAGCTCGACATGCTGCTGACCGCCGGAGAGCGGATCTCCATGGCCCTGCTGGCCATGGCGATCAAAAACCTGGGCCACAAGGCCCAGTCGTTCACCGGCAGCCAGGCAGGTGTCATCACCGACTCGGTGCACAACAAAGCCCGGATCATCGACGTCACGCCGGGCCGCATCCGGACCGCGCTGGACGAGGGCAACATCGCCATCGTCGCCGGCTTCCAGGGCGTCAGCCAGGCGGGCAAGGACATCACCACGCTGGGGCGTGGCGGGTCCGACACCACCGCCGTCGCGCTCGCGGCCGCCCTCGACGCCGAGGTGTGCGAGATCTACACCGACGTCGACGGCGTGTTCACCGCCGACCCGCGCGTGGTGGCGAAGGCCCGGAAGATCGACTGGATCTCCTTCGAGGACATGCTGGAGCTGGCCGCGTCCGGCTCCAAGGTGCTGCTCCACCGCTGTGTGGAGTACGCGCGCCGGTACAACATCCCGATCCACGTCCGCTCCTCCTTCAGCGGGCTGCAGGGCACGTGGGTCAGCAGCGAGCCGATTCAGCAAGGGGTCAAGAAGGTGGAGCAGGCCATCATCTCCGGTGTCGCACACGACACCTCCGAGGCCAAGATCACGGTCGTCGGCGTGCCCGACAAGCCCGGCGAGGCCGCCTCCATCTTCCGTACGATCGCCGATGCCGAGATCAACATCGACATGGTCGTGCAGAACGTGTCCGCCGCGGCCACCGGCCTGACGGACATCTCCTTCACGCTGCCGAAGGCCGAGGGCCGCAAGGCCATCGACGCGCTGGAGAAGAACCGGGCCGGCATCGGCTTCGACTCCCTGCGCTACGACGACCAGATCGGCAAGATCTCCCTGGTCGGCGCGGGTATGAAGACCAACCCGGGCGTCACCGCCGACTTCTTCACCGCGCTGTCCGACGCGGGCGTGAACATCGAGCTGATCTCGACCTCCGAGATCCGTATCTCGGTCGTCACCCGCCAGGACGACGTGCCGGGGGCCGTGCGCGCCGTGCACAGCGCCTTCGGGCTCGATTCCGACAGCGACGAGGCCGTCGTCTACGGAGGCACCGGGCGATGAGCGACCGACCGACGCTCGCGGTCGTGGGAGCGACCGGAGCCGTCGGCACGGTACTGCTCCGGATCCTGTCCCAGCGCGCGGACATCTGGGGCGACATCCGCCTGCTCGCCCTGCCCGCGGGCTCCTCCCCGGACTCTCACCCGCGTACGGCGGGCGGGGAGCCCGAGCACGCGGTCGGCCGCAGGCTGACCGTGCGCGGCGAGGAGGTCGAGGTGGCCGCGCTCGCCGAGGACGCCTTCGACGGGGTGGACATCGCCCTGTTCGACCTTCCCGACGAGGCCACCGCGCACTGGGCGCCGCTCGCCGCCGCCCGGGGCGCGGTGGTGGTCGACAACTCGGGCGCCTTCCGCGCGGATCCGGAGGTGCCGCTCGTGGTGCCCGAGGTCAACCCGCACGCGGTGCGGCGGCGCCCGCGCGGGATCGTCTCCAGCCCCCACTGCACCACCCTGTCCATGATCGTGGCGCTGGGCGCGCTGCACGCCGAGTTCGGCCTGCGCGACCTGGTGCTCTCCTCGTACCAGGCGGTGAGCGGGGCCGGGGACGAGGGCGTGGAGACCCTGCGCCGGCAGCTGTCCCTGGTGGCGGGCACGGAGCTGGGGACCAGCCCCGGTGACGTGCGGCGGGCCGTCGGGGACGACACCGGTCCGTTCCCGGAACCGGTGGCGCTGAACGTCGTGCCGTGGGCCGGGTCGCTGTGCGACGAGGGCTGGTCCTCGGAGGAGATGAAGCTGCGGGACGAGTCCCGCAAGGTGCTCGGGCTGCCGCGGCTGCCGGTCGCCGTGACCTGCGTACGCGTCCCGGTGGTCACCACGCACTCCCTGACCGTGCACGCCCGCTTCGAGGACGAGGTCACGGTCGGCAGGGCGCGGGAGATCCTCGCCACAGCGCCCGGCGTGGTGCTCTACGACGATCCGGCCGCGGGCGAGTTCCCCACGCCCGCCGACGTGGTGGGCACCGATCCGACCTGGGTCGGGCGGGTGCGCCGGGCGCTGGACGATCCCACGGCGCTGGAGTTCTTCGTGTGCGGTGACAACCTGCGCAAGGGCGCGGCGCTGAACATCGCGCAAATCGCGGAGCTGGTGGCCGCCGAGGCACCGTGACTCCTGTCGCACGGGACCGTCACCGCCGGAAATACCGTGGCCAGGAGCCTTTCCGTTTGTAGGATCCATGTGAGAATCAATCCGGTGGTGGGCTGGGCCACTTGATCCATGCTGTTCGCTGTTCGGCGGCCGACGATTTGCCTCCCCGTCCTTTGCAACCGCGCGAAGGGCGGGGAGCGTCTTTGCGGTCGCCCTTCGCGGGCGTGGGGACGCTGCGGGACGTGGGGACGTTCCGGCGATTCAGGCATAGGGGATGAGCGGGACGCATGAGGGCATACAAGGCGCATTCGGTTGTGCCGCCTGCCACGAGAACGGTGCCGGACGTGATACCTGGCGCAATCGACTTTCCCGGCACGTACAACCTCGGTGGGGGGAGACGTGTCCAACTGGCGTGGCAGAGGTTCTCGAGTTCACCCCCAAGCTCTTCGAGCGGGGGGCATCCCCGTCGGCGGCCCGCGGCGTCGCCCTGCGGCCGCCCCGCGCGGCGCTCCGTCCGCGCGTGCCCGGCGGCATGCCGGTGATCGCGCCCATGCCCGCCGCGCGGCCAGCCCGCATACCCAGTCAGCGTGAGGCCGCCGAGGAGACCACGGCGGCCGGCACCACCGTCGATCACCTCACCGAGACCTACCGCGCGCACTACCGGTCCCTGCTGGGCCTGGCCGCGCTCCTCCTCGACGACACCGCCTCCTGCGAGGACGTGGTCCAGGAGGCATTCATCCGGGTCCACTCCGCCCGCAAACGCGTCCGGGACCCGGAGAAGACCCTCGCCTATCTGCGGCAGACGGTCGTCAACCTCTCCCGCTCCGCCCTGCGCCGCCGCATCCTCGGCCTGAAGCTGCTGTCCAAGCCGATGCCGGACATGGCCAGCGCCGAGGAGGGCGCCTACGACCAGCTGGAGCGCGACTCCCTGATCAAGGCGATGAAGGGCCTCCAGCGCCGTCAGCGCGAGGTCCTGGTGCTGCGCTACTTCGCGGACATGACCGAGGCGCAGGTCGCCGAGACCCTCGGCGTCTCGCTGGGCTCGGTCAAGGCGTACGGCTCGCGCGGCATCGCGGCGCTGCGGGTCGCGATGGGGGCGTCGGCATGAGGGAGCGCGACGAGGACCGCGACGCGTACGAGGAACACGAACCCGACGCGTCGCGCGAGCCGGACCACCAAGAGCACACGTCATCGCACGCTGGGAACGGAACCGTGAACCACAGCCCCGACGAACTCGGCCCGGACGGGTTCGACTCGGACGAGCTGGCACTGCGCAGGATGCTGCACGAGGCGGTCCAGGACGTCGAGCCCCGGGACGGCACACTGGACCACCTGCGGCGCGCGGTCCCGGCGCGGCGGGCCCGCAAGCGGCAGGCCGTCGTCGGCATGGCGGCCGCCGCCCTGTTCGTCGGCACCGCCATCCCCGCCCTCGTGCACGTCTCCAACACCGCCGCCTCCGAGGCCAACCCGGCCATCGCGGGCCAGGCCTCACAGGCCCAGGGCGACGCGGGCGGGGGCAAGGGCCCGGACGGCGGCGAGAGCGGCATCGGCGGCTCCTCGGGCAAGACCGCGGGCGAGGGCACGAAGGACCCGAAGGACACCAGCAAGGGGGGTACGGGCAGCGCCGCCGACAGCGGACCCACGGGCGGTCCGGACAGCCCCGCGGCCGCCTCGGGCAGCGACGCCCCGGTGTGCACGGCCTCCCAGCTCGGCTCCGCCACCGCCACCGTCGACGTCCCCGACTCGGCCGGCGTGGTCTACGGCACCTTCCACGTCACCAACGTCTCCGGCGGCAGTTGCCGGGTCGGCGGCTCGGGCTCGGTGAGCACCCTCGCGCAGGGCGCGGCCGACGCCACCAGGATCACCGTGGTCGCCCACACCTCCGGGGACGCGGCGGCCGGACTGCCCGACCCCTCCACCGAGGTGGCAGGACTGCTCCTGCCGTCCGGCTCGGCGTACGAGGTGAAGTTCGCCTGGGTGCCCTCCCAGACCTGTCCGACCACCGGCGGCGGCAGCAGCACCGGCGGCAACGAGACCGGCGGACCCTCGTCCGACCCGTCCCCCACCCAGGGCGTCAGCACCACGGGTGCCACGACCACGGGCGGCGACTCCGGCGTCTCCACGCAGATGCTCCTGGCGGACGGCACGGCCGACGGCGGCGTCGTGGTCTCCCACACCCCGGAGGCCGGCTCGCCCTCGACGTCGGTGACGGTCACGAACGCGTGCGCGGGGACGATCTACCGGACCGGAGTACTCCCGGCGTCCTAGGCTAGAAGCCGCTCAGGCGCCGGACGCGCCGCTCGACGCGGACGCCGGCACCGGGGCCTGCTCGGGCGCGAGCCCCAGCTCCGCGTCCCGCAGGGCCTCCACCTCGCGGCGCACCAGCCGGAACCACATGAAGACGACGAAGCCGGCGAAGACGAACCACTCGCCGGTGTAGCCGAGGTTCTGGAACGCCTTCAGGTCAAGGCCGGTGTTGTCCGGGGCCTTCGCCGGTACGGCCGTCATCCCGGCGTCGGCGTGGTTGAGGGTGACCCAGGCGTCGTACACGGGGTACGGCACGAGGTTCACCAGTGAGGCCGCGCTGATCGCCGCGGTCTGTCCCGACGGCAGCCCGCCCCGGGCACTGACCCCGTTGTCACCGGGCGTCTCCGACGCCTGGAGCGCTCCGGTGACCGTGACCTCGCCCGCGGGCGGCGCCGGGACCCTGGCCGCGTCCGGCTTCCCGGGCAGCCAGCCGCGGACGACCGGCAGCGCCTTGCCGGAGCCGGTGCGCAGCAGCGTCAGCACGTAGTACCCGGACTTGTCGTCCAGATCGCGGTCGGGGACCAGGAGCTGATCGGCGTACCGGCCGGTCGCGGTGGTCTGCATGCCGGACGTGCGCTTGTCCACGGGCAGCAGCCGGTCCAGCGGGCGCGGCGCCTCCTTGCGGTAGGAGGCGGCCTGCTCGGTCGCGGTCCGGTGGTCCTGCACGCGCGCCTCGAACCGGCTCAGCTGCCAGGACCCCATGAACACGCAGAAGGGGATGGCGAGCAGCACGAAGACGTTGATGCCCCACCAGCGAGGTGTCAGCAGAAACCGGTACACGCCCTCAAAGGTACGGTGCCGCGCGCCGCACTCCGGTCGCGGGGTCGGCCCGTTCCCACCTCCGGGGGACGGGGCGCGGGGCGCCGGGCGGGCGGGAACGGTGTGGAAAAGGCAAGAGGTTGCGAAGAGTCCGGGCGGAGTTTTCCACAGGCTGGGGAGACCGGACAGCGCGTTGTCCCCGGAAGCGTGCAGTATGGGGTCATGACTGAGAGCAACGGGTCCGACTCGCCGCAGCAGCTCGACCGGCGGCCACTGATCGAGGAGATGCCGGACTGGGAGAAGCGCTTCCGAGCGCCCCGGGTGTCCCTGCCCGACTGGGCGGAGGACGCGCCGGAGCGCTCCCTGTTCGTGTCGAACGCGACGGGGACGTACGAGCTGTACGCCTGGGACCGGACGACGGGTGACCAGCGGCAGGTCACCGACAGGCCGAACGGCACGACGGACGGTGTGCTCTCGCCGGACGGGCACTGGATCTGGTGGTTCGACGACAAGGACGGCGACGAGTTCGGCGTCTGGCGGCGCCAGCCCTTCGAGGGCGGGGCCGACGAGGCGGCCGTGCCCGGTCTCGGCGCGTCGTATCCGGCGGGACTCGCGCTCGGCCGGGACGGCCGCACGGCGGTCGTGGGGCGCTCCACCGACGAGGACGGCACGACCCTGCACCTGGCCCGCGACGGGCAGGTGACGGAGATCTACCGGCACCGCGAGTCGGCGGGCGTGGGCGACCTCTCCCACGACGGTTCGCTGATCGCCCTGGAGCACACCGAGCACGGCGACGCGATGCACTCGGCGCTGCGCGTGCTGCGCCCGGACGGCACGACGGTCGCCGAGCTGGACGACACCAAGGGCGGAACGGTCGAACTGGGCCTGGACGTGCTGGGCTTCGCCCCGGTCGACGGGGACACGCGGCTGCTGGTCGGCCACCAGAGGCGCGGCCGCTGGGAGCCGCTGGTGTGGGACGTGGCGACGGGCGAGGAGCACGACCTGGCCCTCGACCTGCCCGGCGACGTGAGCGCCGAGTGGTGCCCGGACGGCGCCGGCCTGCTGGTGGTGCACGGCTTCGAGGCCCGCAGCGAGCTGTTCCGCTACGACCTGGCCACCTGCGAGCTGACCAGGGTCCCCACCCCGCCCGGCACGGTCTCCGGCGCGACCGCACGCCCGGACGGCAGCGTGGAGTACCTGTGGTCCTCGTCGGCCGAGGCCTCCGCGGTCCGCTCGACGCACGGCGGGGTGGTCCTCGACCCGCCCGGCATGAAGTCGCCGGGGTCGGTGCCGGTGGAGGACGTGTGGGTGGAGGGCCCCGGCGGCCGTATCCACGCCCTGGTGCAGAGGCCCGCGGGCGCGACCGGACCGCTCCCCACGGTCTTCGACATCCACGGCGGCCCCACGTGGCACGACAGCGACTCGTTCGCCGCGGGCCCGGCCGCCTGGGTCGACCACGGATACGCGGTGGTCCGGGTCAACTACCGCGGCTCGACGGGGTACGGCCGGGCGTGGACGGACGCGCTCAAGCACCGGGTGGGCCTGATCGAGCTGGAGGACATCGCGGCGGTCCGCGAGTGGGCCGTCGGCTCGGGACTGGCCGACCCGGACCGTCTGATCCTCACCGGCGGCTCCTGGGGCGGCTATCTCACCCTGCTCGGTCTCGGCACCCAGCCCGAGCTGTGGGCGCTGGGCATCGCGGTGGTCCCGGTCGCCGACTACGTCACGGCGTACCACGACGAGATGGAAGCCCTGAAGGCCATGGACCGCACCCTGCTCGGCGGTACCCCCGAGGAGGTGCCGGAGCGCTTCGAGGCCTCCTCGCCGCTGACGTACGTCGACCGGGTCGCGGCGCCGGTCTACATCTCCGCCGGGGTCAACGACCCGCGCTGCCCGATCCGCCAGATCGAGAACTACGTCAAGCGCCTGGAGGCGCGCGAGGTCGTCCACGAGGTGTACCGCTACGACGCCGGCCACGGCTCCCTGGTCGTCGACGAACGCATCAAGCAGATCCGCCTGGAACTGGACTTCGCGGAGCGGCATCTGCCGAAGGGGAAGCGGAAGTAGGGCAGCCGGGCCGCGGGACGCGGGCGGTTCACGGGCGGCGGAGCGCCCTTGAGCCACCCGCGCCCGCCCCGCGTGCCTTCTATGATCCCTGGGTTCCCGTCCGCCCCCGCGGCCTGCGGCCCAGCAGCTCCGCCAGCCCGCGCCGGGTCGCCGCGAGCACCACCCGGTCCTCCCCGCGCAGGACGTAGGTGCCGGGCAGGTTCCACACCAGGGCCGAGGCCCGGTCCGGGTGCTCGGCCGCCGCCTCCGGCGCCGCCGGCTCCCGCCGCTGGTCCGCGGTCATCCCCACGTCCAGCGCCAGCACCCGCCAGTACCCGGGGCGGAAGGCCTCCGCGAGGGTCCTGCCCTCGAGCTGCGGATGCCCGGCCACGTCCACGGACGCGAACAGCAGCACCCGCCGTTCCACCGGGATGGCCCCCAGGATCTGCCGGCCGAACATCGCGCCGGCGAACGCGGGCGCCGCCAGGTGCGTCACGCTCCGGCTGCGGGTCAGGGCGTGCGGGTGCGCGGCCCGCAGGGTGCGGTACACCGCGGTGGCGAAGTCGTCGTCGTACAGGCGCAACACCACCCGCAGGTCGGGGCGCACGGACCGCGCGTACAGCACGGCCTCCAGGTTCGTCGTGTCCGCGCTGGTCACGGCGAGCAGCGCGTGCGCGCGGTGGATCTTCGCGGCCTCCAGCACGCCTTCCTGCGTGACGTCCCCGAGCACCACCGGCACCCGCAGCCGCCGCGCCGTGGCCACCCCGCGCGCCTCCGGGTCCGACTCCACGCACACCACGGGGATCCGCAGTTCGCGCAGCCGCGTCAGCACCCGGGTGCCGATCTTGCCGAGTCCCAGCAGGACGACGTGCCCGCCGAGCCCCCGCGGCGGCCTGCGCAGTGCGGACGCCGACCGGAACGTGCCCAGCGCCTCGAGCACCGCCGCCAGCACCACGGGCAGCAGCAGCACGCCCACCAGCCCGGTCAGCAGTTGCAGGAGCTGCCGTCCGACCGGTTCGCCGAGCGCCGGGTCGTCGATGGCGAACAGGTCGAGCAGTGTCAGGTACACCGCGCCCAGCGGATGGACCCCGGCCACCACCCACAGCGCCACCGCGAGCGCGATCACGCACGCCAGCAGGCCCGCCACCGTCCACCGCAGCCGCCGCGAGAACAGCGACGTCAGCGGAGGAACGGCCGCCGCCACCACGCGCCGGGCGGACAGCGGCTGACCGCCGCCGTACGAGACCTGCTCCAGCACCACGGTCCCGCGCCCGGTGGCCGCCTCCACCGCCGCCTCGTCCGGGAGCAGTTGCGGCCGCTGGTCGCCGCTGTCCTCGGAGCCGTCCGCGCCGGCCGGGTCGCTGCTCGTCGCGGACAGCAGGGCCAGGGTGCACAGCCCGGGGTCGGCGACCTGTCCCGGCGCGGGCGGCGGACGTTCCACCGCGCGCAGCAGCAGTCCGTCGGTCTGGACGACCTTGCTGGTGCCCACGACGGCGCTGGCGGCCAGCGCGGGGGCGGCGGTGTCCGCGTCGGACAGCACGGTCGTGGACGCGTCGGTGCCCGCCGCCATGTCGCCGCCGACCGCCAGCGCGGCGGCCTGGTCGAGGAGTTCCTCGATGTGCTGGCCCAGCCGCCGGTTGTACAGGCGCACCACGAGCCGCAGCCGCGGGTTGAGGCGGCGGGCGGTCAGGGCGGCGCGGATGTTGGTCTCGTCGTCGTCGTAGACCAGGGCCAGCGCCGCCGCCCGGTCCACGCCCGCGTCCGCGAGCACGGCCTCGGTCAGCTCGGCGGCCTCCAGCAGCCGGTCCGGGCCCGTCGGCTGACCGCCCGTGCCGCCGCCGGTGCCGTTGGCCGAGCCGCCCGCGCCGCCGGCGCCGACTCCGGCCCGGCTCACGGCCGCGCTCACCACCCGGTCCACCCGGTCGAGCAGCGCCGACGCCGTACGGGTCCGGCCCACCACCGGCGGCCGTACCGTGCGCTCGGAGGGCGGCACGACCAGTGTCACGTGCTCGCCGTACACCCCCCGCAACTCGGCGGCCAGCCGGTGCGCGAGCCCGTCGTCCCCGCACACCACCATGTGCGCGCCCGTGCCGTCCGGCACGCCACTCTGATACGGAACGCTCCCCACGAGGGAAGAGACTGCCGTACCGGGACGGGTGGTTCCACCCTCCGCCCCGGCCCCGCGCGGTCACCGCACGGCCCCTGCCCGGGGGCGTTCCGCGGCGGGGCGCGGTGAGGGCGGTCCCGCGTGAGAATCGGAGTATGGGATTCCGTTCCGGTCGGGCAATCCCTGGACGGGGATGGTCCGTATATACCGATGTGTCGAGATTCTGGTTCCCCGTGGGCCGGCTCCCGGACGAGGCTCTGCTGTCCGGGCTCGCCACCGGTGATCCGGAACTCGCGGTCAGCTTCGTAAGAAGGTTCCAGCACCGGGTCTACGGCGTCGCCGTCGCGGTCACCGGGGATCCCCAACTGGCGGAGGACATCGCACAGCAGACATTCGAGCGGGCATGGCGGCACGCGCAGATCTACGACTCGCGCCGGGGGTCGGTCACGACCTGGCTGACCACCATCGCCCACAACCTCGCCATCGACGCCGTACGGTCACGGCGCCAGGAGCCGGTGGCGCCGGAGGACCTCGACGCGATCCTGGACGTCGTCAGCGACACCCCCGAGCGGCACGCACTGGCCGACGAGGCCTCGTCCCGGTTGCGGGCCGCCGTGGCCGAGCTGCCACGTGAACAGGGCCGTGCCCTGGTGATGGCCGGCATCTACGGCATGACCGCCCAGCAGATCGCCGACTGGGAGCACATTCCGCTGGGCACCGCCAAGACACGGGTCAGGGCGGCGATGGGGAAGCTGCGCACCACCCTCGCCTCCTTCCAGCGAGGCGACCATGACCGGTGAGACCAGCTGCGAGAAACTCCGCGAGATCGGCGCCGAACTCGCGCTGGGCGTGCTGCCCGGCCGCGAGCGTGCCGGCGCCGTCGCGCATCTGGAGAGGTGCGCGGACTGCCGCGAGTACATCGCACAGCTCACTCTGCTCGGTGACCGGCTGATCGGGCTGCTGCCGGCGAGCGAGCCGCCGGTCGGGTTCGAGAGCCGGGTGGCGCAGGCGCTGACGCAGCGGGCGGCGCACGAGAAGCGTCCGCGCTCGCGGGCGTCGGGTATCCCGCGTCCGGGCGTGCTCGGCCGGCTGCGGCCCCGGGTCGCCGCCGCCGCGGGCACGCTCCTCCTCGTCGTAGGCTTCGGCGGCTGGGCGGTCGGCACGGCGATCGAGTCCACGATGAGCCGGCCCGCCGCGACCGCCGCCGGGACGGGCATGCTGTGGGGCGGTCTCACCTCGGCCGACGCGGTCGGAAGGCCGGCCGGCGAGGTCTACGCCCACCCCGGCTCCCCGGGCTGGATCTACATGAACGTCGACCTCACCAGGGCCGGCGGACCCCACGAGGGCAAGGTCACCTGCCGGCTGGTCCGCAAGGACGGCACCACCGTCCGCGTCGGTGACCTCACCCTGCACCGCGGCCGCGGCTCCTGGGGCGGCCCGGCCACCGTCGACCCCGCGAAGCTGGCCGGCGCACGGGTACTCGCCTCCGACGGCACCGTCCTGGCCAGAACCCACTTCGCCACGGGCGAGGAGACGTCCTAGTCCGTGTCCTGGGGGGCTGCCCACGCGCTCGGGAGCACCGTGCCCAGGGCCTCGGCCAGTCCGGGGACCGTGGGCCGGCTCGCCGGGTCAAGGCCCAGACAGGCGTCGACGGTTCCGGCGAGCGCGCGCGGCAGGCGGCGGAGCGACGCGACCGGCGGAGCGGCGTCCTCCAGGAGCGGGCATCGGACGCCGCCCGCGCTGTCCTCGCTCTCGTCCTCCTCGCCCTCGGGGAAGGGCACGTCACCGCAGGCCGTCTCGTACAGCGTGACGCCGATGCCCCACACGTCGGCCGCGGCCGTCAGCGGCCCGCCGCGCGCCTGCTCCGGCGAGCGGTAGCCCAACGTGCCCGTCCCGCGCGGCGCGTTACCGGGCGGCCGGGCCACGCTGAGGTCGAGCACCTTGACGTGTCCGCGGTCCACGACGACGTTGGCCGGCTTGAGGTCCAGGTGGAGCAGCCCCCGGCCGTGCAGGTAGTGCACCGCGGAGCACAGCTGCACCCCGAGAAGCGCCACGTCGGTCGCGCTGGGCCGGCGCCGCAGCCGGCCGAGGAGATGCGCGAGCGTCTCCCCGGTCAGCGTCTCCATCACGACGAGCGGCTCGGGCTCCGCGAACGTCTCGTACGCGCGGACCAGGTGCGGGTGGGTGAAGTCGCGCAGCCAGCCACCCTCCCGCAGCAGCTCGGCGCCCAGTCCCGGGTCGTCGCGCAGGTCGGGGCGCAGCACCTTGATGACGCAGCGGCAGGCCCGTTCCTCGCTCCAGGAGTCGTACAGGTCCAGCCAGCCCGTGCGGGCCAGATGCCCGAGGATCTCGTAGCCGGGGACCGGGCGGGTGCCCGCGGGCAGCGGCGGCTCCACCGCCGTCCGCGTGGCGGCGGTCATGACAGCACCGTGCCCTGCGGCGGCGGCCCCGTGGGCGCGGCCGCGCTGTGCAGCCGGTGCAGCCGCGCGTACGTGCCGCCGCGCGCGAACAGCTCGTCGTGGGTCCCGGACTCGGTGACCCGGCCGTGGTCGAGCACCACGATCCGGGTGGCGTCGCGGACCGTGAGCAGATTGTGGGAGATGACGACGGTGGTCCGGCCGGCCATGAGCCGGCGCAGCGGGTCCATGATCCGCCGGCCCGACAGGGCGTCCAGGCCGGTGGTGGGCTCGTCGAGCAGCAGCACGGGCGCGTCCCTGATCATCGCGCGGGCGATGGCGAGCCGCTGGCACTGCCCACCGGACAGCGTCCGGCCGCGCTGGCCGACCACGGTGTCGTAGCCGTCCGGCAGCAGCCGGATGAACTCGTCGGCGTCCGCGGCGCGGGCCGCCTCGACGATCTCCGCGTCGCCCGCGTCGGGACGGCCGTAGGCGATGTTCTCCCGCACCGTGCCGTGCAGGACGAGCGTCTCCTGGAGCACCACCGCGACGCTGTCGCGCAGATCGGTCAGGGCCAGCTCGCGCAGATCGGTGCCGTCGAGGCGGACGGCGCCCCGGTCGGGGTCGTAGAAGCGCAGTTGCAGCTTGGCCACCGTGGACTTCCCGGCCCCGCTCGCGCCCACCAGGGCCAGGGTCTCGCCGGGGCGGACACGGAACGACACGTCCGACAGGGCCCAGCGGGACGTCTCGGGATAGCGGAAGCAGACCCCGTCGAACTCGACCTCCCCGCGGGCCCGGCCGATCCGCCGCGCGTCCGGCGCCTCCCGGACCTGGGGCCGCTGGTCGAGCAGCTCCACGATGCGTTCGGCGGAGGCGGAGGCGGCGTAGAAGGTGGGGCCGAGGCGGGACAGGTCGCGGACCGGTCCGTAGAGCTTGCCGATCAGCGCCAGGAACACCAGCAGCCCGCCCAGGGTGAGCTGCCCCTGCGTGAGTTTCCAGGTGCCCAGTCCCATGACGGCGAGACCGCCGCACACCTCGATCAGCTCCACCAGCGGCCGGTAGACGGCCCGGATCCGTGTCGAGGCCATCGCGGCGCGGAAGCGGCCCACGTTCTCACGCTCGAAGCGGTGCTGCTCCCAGTCCTGCCGGTTGTACGCCTGGACCAGGGTCGCGTTGCCCAGCGACTCCTCGGCGACCGCGCTGAGCGAGCCGCTGCGGCGCGTGCGCTCCCGCGACGCCTGCTTGGTCAGCCGGGAGAAGTGGCGGGCGGCGCCCCAGAACAGCGGCACGATGACGATCGCGAGGAGCGTGAGGTCCCAGCTCAGATAGAAGAGCAGGCCGAGGAAGACGCCCAGTTGGAGCAGGTCGTAGAACACGTCCGCGACGCCGGAGAGCAGGAACGTCTCGACGGAGTCCACGTCCCCCGTGATCCGTGACAGCACGTCACCGAGCCGCCGCCGTTCGAAGAACCCCAGCGACAGCCCCTGGACGTGCCGGAAGACGTCGGAGCGCAGAGACAGCAGGAAGCGTTCGCTGACGTACGCGGAGGTCACGTCGTCGGCGAACCCGAAGACGCCGGACAGGAGGATCAGCCCCACATAGGTGGGCGCGATCCAGATGAAGGGACGCAGGTCCCGCGGGACGAGCACCTCGTCCACCAGGATCTTGAACAGCCACAGTTCGGCCGCGTCGACGAGGGGGCCCGTCGTACTGAGCAGGAGAAGCGGCGCGAGCCAGCCCCGGCGCCCTCGGGTGTAGGGCCAGAATCGCCGGAACACCTCGCGCAGGGGCAGCGGTGGCGCGGCCGTGACCACGCCCTCCTGGTCCGCCCCCACCGACAGCAGGCGGCTCAGGACGTACTGACGGAGCGGACCGGCTCCCTGGGGCTCCGGTCCGCTCCGCTCCGAGTCAGCCGGTGTGGCCAAAATCAGTAACCGTGACGGTTGCCCCGCGACCCGCGGTCCCGGTGGTCGCCGTGTCCGCTACGGCCGTAGCGTCCGCCGCGCCCGTGGTCGCCGCGCCCGCCGTGGTCGCCGCCGCGGCCACCGCCGTGACCGCCGTGGCCACCGCCGTGATCACGATTCAGGGCGGGGAACAGTGCAGTGAAGATCGCCATGGGTTTCCTCCTGATGGAACATGTCTCGTAGGGGGATACGTCCCGAATCAGGAATCGGATGGCGCCTCAGGTCAAAACGGGGCAAACACCTTCAGGTAGGGGTTGACGCCCGGTCACAGCCCGCAGGAGCCGCGGTCCAGGTGGAAGAACCGGGCGTTGGCCCAGCGGCACAGCCAGATGCCGACGGCGACACCGGCGATGGTCACCAGGGCGGGCAGATAACCGGAGGCGACCTGGACGATCGGGATCGCCGGGCAGCCGCCCGAGATCGCCCACCCGGTACCGAACAGCACCGCGCCGGGGATCACACCGGCGTGGATGCGCCCGGGGGTCCGGCGCACCCTCAGCAGGAAGAACGCGACCACGATGATCGCGACGGCGCCCGCGAAGGACAGGAACATCCGCAGGTCCTGGAAGGTGAACATGCGGTTCAGCTCGGCGTAGTCGCCGAAGCCGATGTTGGAGACGGTGAAGCCGAGGGCCAGCCCGGTGATGATGTTGGCCAGCAGAATCGCGCCGCGGGTACGCATCAGATCACCTTCCACAGGAGGAACGACACCCCGACGGCGGTGCCGAAGAACACGGCGGTCGCCACGATGCTGACCGGGCGCAGCCTGCCGCAGCCGTTCAGCCCGTGGCCGGAGCTGCACCCTCCGGCCAGCCGGGTGCCGAAGCCGACCAGCACGCCGCCCAGGAACAGCAGGACGACCATGGTGACCGGATCGGAGGTGACCAGGTCCCGGAACCCGGGGCCCATGTCGTGACGGATCTCGAACCGCCCGGACACGAGCGAGGCGATCAGCCCGCCCAGGAAGATCGACACCAGCAGGGCGGCCTGGGTGACGAGGGGAGCGGGGCGCTGGCTGGTGACCGGTTCGGCTGCGGGCTCGGGCGCGGGCGGCTGCGGGTTCCCGTAGGGAGGCTGGGCCGAGGTGGGCGCGCCGGGCAGCGTTCCGAAGTGTTCCGCGGTGGCCGCGGCGAGGGCTTCGGCGAGCGCCTGATCGTCGGCGAACTCGTCGTCCATCTTCTCCAGACGGCGTTCGCTGCGCCAGTGCAGCACGCGGTCCCAGGCGGACGACACCCCGAAGGACCGGTCGGTGGTGAGGGTGTAGTTGACGGTGACCAGGGCGAGTCCGACCGCGCCCGCCCACCAGGGCCAGTAGTTCATGCCGGACCTCTCATCCAGTCGGCGACCCGGCCCAGCAGGCCGCGCTTCGGGCCGGCGGTACGCGCCGGGTGCGGAGCGGGACGGTCCGAGGGCCGGGGGGCCGGTATGTGGGGTGGTGACGATGGGTGAGCCGCGACCGGAGCCGGGGGCGGCGCCCCGAACCAGGCCGAGGGCCCCGGCTGTTCGGGTCCGGGTGAGGCGGGCTCAGGCGGACCGGCCGGTGCGGCCTGGGACCAGGCGTCCGGCTGGGGCTGGGGCTGCGGCTGCGGCTGGGGCTGGGGCTGGGGATTACTTTCGAGGTGCCGTGCCGTCGCTCCGTTGGGCAGCAGACTGATCGGCACGCGCTCGCCGGTGAGCGACAACTGGTAGCGCGCACAGTCGTGCCACTGGTCCGTGCTGTCGCAGTAGTAGTCGCGCCAACCCTGCAAGCTCGCCCTGAGCAGGGGGAAAAGGGGGCATCCCACGGCGTGCGAGCAACCCACGTTGCTCCCTCCTGATTCTTGTCCTTGCGGCGCCCGATTGACGATCACAAAACGTTCGGGAATTCGACACAGAGCCGCATTGTGACTCCCAGTCACCGCGGTCAGCCGTGATGGAACCACTTTCCAGATGCCCCGGGCAACCCGACTGGGTATTCCGGTCGAACCGCTTGACATTCCACAGTGGGGTGCGCCACGTGAAAGTTCCGTTCGCCTGCCTCTGATGTCCGGATATTTTCCGGCCTACAACATCGTTTTGATCGCGATCAGGTCTCATGATGCCGCAGGCTGCGGGCATGCGTCGACTGTTTGTGGAGAGAGTGCGAACGTTCGACAGGATTGTGGGAGGAGCGTGAGAATTGCAGGTCATAAATGAATTCGGTGACCGAGATCTCTTTCGGTCACCGAATTCACTGATCAGTGCCTTGCGTCAGTTCGCTGCGGTGGCGCCGGACTTCAGGTCGCGTATGAACGAGCCCCAGGAGCCGGCGCCGAAGACCAGCGAGGGCCCGTCCGGGACCTTGCTGTCACGAACGGGGACGATGCCGGGGAACGCGTCGGCCACCTCCACGCAGTTGCCACCCTCCTGATTGCTGTAGCTGCTCTTGCGCCACGCGGCGCCATGCAGATCGGGACGGGACATTCGTTCCACGGTGGTTGCCCTCCATCACGGATCGGATCATGCCGAGCGACATGAGCGGGGGCAGGGCAGCTGCCCGTAGCCGATCGTAGGACAAGGAGAACGTTCCGACCTCGGCCGGATCCTCGACGAGTTGGCCGTAGTGGGCGCCTTCCGTGTAGGCGATCTCCGTTTCGTCGGGCAGCGCGAGAATGGTCAACGAGCCGCCCATTACGTCGTGTTCGCCTTGGTCGAACGGCAGTACCTGCACCGTGACATGAGGTTGCGCCGCGGCTTCGAGCAGTCGCTCCAACTGTCCGCGCATCACTGCCGGGCCGCCGATCGGACGCCTCAGTACGGCCTCGTCGAGGACGACCCAGAGCACCGGGCGATCGGCTGAGTCGAGCCGTTTCTGCCGACCCATGCGCGCAGTGAGCCTTTCCTCCAACTGCGCCTCACCGCTGAGTGTCAGGCCGACGCTCAGGACGGCCCGCGCGTACTCCTCGGTCTGCAGGAGGCCGGGCACCACATGTGCCGCGTACTCCCCGACGAACACCGCCCTCTCCGAATGGGCCATGAACGCCCTCGACCAGTCGGGGAACGCCTCCCGGTACACGTAAGGCCACAACTCGACGAGCAGGTTGTCCGCGTCGAGGGCGGCGTCGAGGGCGCGGGCCAGTTCCAGGGTGGGCTTGGCCCCGGAGGCGCGCTCGATCTGGGTGATCCGGGTGCTCACCACATGGGTCCTGGCGCCGAGTTCGGCCTGGGTGAGTCCGGCCGCCGTGCGGAGTCTGCGCACCCGTGCACCGAACAGCGCCGCCATGGACGTACTGGGGTCGATTCCCTTGGCCAAGGCGTTACTTCCGTTTCTTACGAGCTGAAAGGTAAGGCTGGGCCGTCTTCCGAGCGTAGGGCCGGCGGACGACTCTTGAGTACGGAACGTGATGACTCGTGCACTGTGCGGGAAGGAAGACAGGCCGTGCTGGCAGGAACGACCACACCGGAAGAGGGCGTAGCGCCCGACTCCCGTCACTTCGCGGCCCAGTTCGCCGCGACCCCGCGAGGCGCGAGGCTGGCCCGGCGCCTGGCCGTGCGGCACATGGAGGAGTGGGGGTATCCGCCGGACTCGGACACGTCGTGCGCGATCGCGCTCGTGGTCGGCGAACTCGTGGCGAACGCCGTACGGCACGGCCGGGCGCCGGGCCATGAGTTCGCTCTCGGGCTCGCCCTGGACGCGACGGCGGGCCTGATGCGCGTCGAGGTGGCGGACGCGTCGGCCAAACACCCTCCGGCGACCGCCCCTTCGGCCCACCCCGACGGCGAGTCGGGCCGCGGCCTGCTCCTGGTGGACGCCCTGGCCCTGCGCTGGGGCTGGACACCTCGTCACCCTGTGGGCAAGACGGTCTGGGCCGAGGTCGGCTGCCTTTCCAGCGAGGCCGGTTGAGCGCCGCTCGTCAGTTCGGGGCCCGCTATGTTGACAGGGACATCCGACAGGTGGGGCGCGGCATGCAGAGATCAGAAGAGCGGGTCGGGGAGGCCGGGACCGCGGACGCGGACGGGGACGTGGACGTGGACGGGGACGGGGACGCGGACGGGGCGGCGGGGGACGACGCGGCTGCCGGCTGGCCCAGGCACTGGCCGCTCCTGCTGCTGGGGGCGGCCGTCGTTCCCGGCACGGTGCTCTACCTCGGCGGCCGGTGGATGGAGACACCGGCGATGGAGGCGTGGCGGACCGTCTGTCTCGCCGTGACCGTTCAGGCGCTGCCCTTCCTTCTGCTGGGTACGGCCCTGTCCGGTGCCATCAACGCGTTCGTGCCGGCGACGGTGTTCAGCCGTGTGTTGCCGAGCCGGCCGGTGCTCGCCGTGCCGGTGGCGGGCGTCGCGGGAGCCGTGCTGCCGGGCTGCGAGTGCGCGTCGGTGCCGGTGGCGAACCGCCTGATCGGGCGGGGCGTCACACCGGCGGCCGCGTTCGCGTTCCTGCTGTCGGCGCCCGCGATCAACCCGGTGGTGCTGACGGCCACCGCGGTGGCCTTCCCGGGGCAGCCGGCCATGGTCGCCGCCCGGCTGCTGGCCTCGCTGGGCACGGCGCTGGCGATGGGCTGGCTGTGGCTCTGGCTGGGACGGGCCGAGTGGCTGCGGCCGGCCGTGCGGCACGGCGGGCACCAGGCGGGCGGCAGCCGGTGGCGGGAGTTCCGGACCGGCTTCCAGCACGACTTCCTGCACGCGGGCGGTTTCCTGGTGGTGGGTGCGATGGCGGCGGCCACGTTCAATGTCGCGGTGCCTCGCTCCGTGCTGGACGCGTTCTCCGGTTCGCCCTGGCTGTCGGTGCTCTTCCTGGCCGGGCTGGCGATCGTGCTGGCGGTGTGTTCGGAGGCGGACGCGTTCGTGGCGGCCTCACTGACCGGGTTCTCGCCGGTCGCGCGGCTGGCGTTCATGGTCGTCGGCCCGATGGTCGACATGAAGCTGATCGCCCTTCAGGCGGGGACCTTCGGCCGGGCCTTCGCGGTCCGGTTCTCCGCCGCCACGGTGGTCGTGGCGGTTGTGTTCAGCGCGTTGGTCGGAGGAGCACTGCTGTGAGACGGCCACTCCAGATGACCTTGCTCGTCCTCAGCGGCGTCGGCCTGCTGCGCGTGTCCCTGTTCACCGACCTGTACCTGCGGTACGTCAACGAGGGGATGCGCTCGCTGCTCATCGCCTCCGGCGCCCTGCTGATCCTGCTCGGCGTGGCGGAAGCGGTGTCGTACGCGCGACGACGCGAGGACGACGCACACACGGACCACGACGACCACGACGACCACGACGACGGCGGTCACGGGCACCACCACTCCGGCACACCCCGCGCCGCGTGGCTGTTGTTCCTCCCGGCGCTGAGCCTGCTGTTCTACGCCCCGCCCGCGCTCGGCGCGTACACCGCCTCCCGCCAGCCGCCCAAGGCCATCACGCACGAGGACGACTTCGACCCGCTGCCCGCGACCTCGCCGCTCCCGCTGACGCTCTCGGACTTCACCCGCCGTGTGCAGCAGGACCGCACACGGGCCATCGAGGGGCGTACGGTCCGGTTGACCGGCTTCGTCACCTCCGGCCGGCAGGGTGGGAGCTGGACCCTGAACCGGATCATCATCTCCTGCTGCGCGGCGGACGCCCAGTCCGTGAAGGTGCGGATCCACGGCACCCCGGCCCCGCCGGCCAACACCTGGGTGGCCGTCGCGGGCACCTGGCACCCCGGCGGCACGCTGGGCACGAGCTCCGCGCCCGCGGCGCTCGACGCCCGCTCCGTGAAGAAGGTGGCCAAGCCGGCGAACGCGTACACCGACGCGCTGCCGCTCACCCCCACCAGATGAGGTGGGCGCACGCCCTGGGGCCCGTGTGCACCAGTGCGCCCGGCTGTCACTCGCCCTCATCCCTGCTAGCTTCCGATTGATTGGCGCTGGCCAGGCCCCACGGGGCCTGGCCAGTCCGTTCTGCTCAAGGGGGAGCAATCGGATGACGTCCATTCTCGTCTTCGCCGCCGGAGTGGCGCTGCTGATCTACAGCGCCGAGAAGCTGATCACCTACCTGGTCGGGGCCGCGCGCGGCCTGGCGATCTCGCTGTTCCTGCTGGCCATCGTGTTCACCGGGATCGAGTTCGACGACCTCGCCTTCGGTGTGGTGCTCAACGTCGAGGGCCTGGAGGACGTCGCGCTCGGCGTCGTCTTCGGAACCGTCATCTCGCTGTCGGGCCTGGTGCTCGCGATCGCCGCCCTCGTCGCGCCCTGCCGGGTGGAGGTCCCCAAGGACTACATCGCGTTGTTCGCGGTCTCTCCGCTGATCCTGATCGGGCCGGCGCTGCTCGGTGAGTTGGGGACCGTCTTCGCGATCGTTCTCGTCCTGCTGTTCGTGGTGTTCGTCGCCTACATCGCCTACCGCGAGTCGCGTCGGGCGGTGCCGACGTTCAGAAGCGCGGAAGTACTCGAAGCGGTGGACAGCCCCGAACTCGTCGGCGTCGCCGCCGGGGCGGCCGAGGTCGCGGGTGGTGGCAGCGGGGACCGGGGCCATGGCTCCGGTGGCCTCTACGAGACCGGCCGGGTCGGCGCGGCGAAGTCGGCCAACCGGCCGGGGTGGCTGCTGCTCGTTCTGGCGCTCCTCGCGCTGACCGGGATCGTCGTCGGCGCCTGGATCATGACGAAGGGAACCGAGGGCATCCTGGAGAGGTTCGCGATCAGCGGCACCGTTTTCGGGGCGACGATCGCGACGCTGGTGCTCTCCCTGGAGGACATCTTCCTGACCGCGGAGCCGGCCCGGCGGGGCGCGCCCTCGATCGGTGTCGGCAACGTCATCGGCAGTGTCGTGTTCTCGGTGACCGCGAAGGTGGGCATCATCGCCCTGGCCGGTGGCGCGCTCGTGATCACCCCGGAGATCTTCAGCTGGCACCTGCCGGCCCTTGTGGCGATCAACGGGTTCGCCGCCTACACACTGCTCACCGGGCACCTCAGGCGCTGGCACGGCGCGGTGCTCCTTGTGGCCTACACCGCCTACTGGGCCATCAGCTTCTCCGTGTTCGGGCTGGTTCCCGTCGACGACGCCCCGGGCTCCGACGACGACGCACGGCGACCGGGCATCGAGGCACCGGTGGTCCCGGGCGCGCACGCCCAGGCCGGCCCCGTATCACTCGGTTGGCAATACGCGCACGACCCGTCATCGCCGAAAGTGTCGATACTGTGACGGTTCGTGCCCGAACCACCTGGAGATCCCGAGATGACCACTTCCGTGCAGCGCGACCGGATCAAGCAGCGCTTCGACAGCTGGGACGTGAACGGCGACGGCCGCATCGACAGGTCCGACTTCGACGCCGAGTCCAAGCGCATCCTGCGGGCCTTCGGTGAAGCCCCCGACTCCCCGAGGAGCCGCGCGCTGAGCGACGCCTACCTGGGCATGTGGAACTTCTTCGCCGGCAAGGCCGGGACCGACAAGGAGAACGGCCGGCTGACCCCCGAGCAGTTCCACGACATCGTCGAGGAACACGTCCTGGAGAACGGCAGCCCGGACTTCGGGAAGGCCGTCAAGCCCACCGTCCAGGCCATGATCGAGCTGACGGACGTGGACGACGACGACCAGATCAGCCCGACCGAGTTCAAGACCTGGCTGGACGCCATGGGAGTCGAGAACATCGACCCGTCCGACGCGTTCCGCCAGATGCAGACCAACGGCGCCGACCAACTCTCCGCCGACGACCTGGTCCAGGCCCTCCGCGCCTACCACCTGGGCGAGATCGACGTCCCCCTGCTCGGACACTGACCCGCCCGCCGACACACGGGCCCCACTGCCGGAAACAAGCGAGGCACCTACTGAACCCAGTGGGTGCCTCACCTGTTGCTACGGCTGTCGGCTTCGTCATGGGGGATATCGGCCCGGTGGATGGCGAGGAGGGCGACGTCGTCGCCGAGGCGTCCGCCGGTGTGGGCGAGCAGGTCGCGTTCGATGTGCTGGAGCAGCACCTCGGGAGGGTGGTCGGTCCACTGGGCTGCGCGTTCTGCGAACGGGTAGAAGGCGCCGTTGTGGTCACGGGCTTCGATGACACCGTCGGTGTGCAGGACCAGCGTGTCCCCAAGGCCGAAGGGCATGACATCGACGACGTGGTTGTCGGGATCCGTGACGCCGACGCCAAGTGGGGGCGCGGGGTGGAGGCGGGGCACGTGGATGGTGTTGTCCGGGCCGAGCAGCAGCGGTGCCGGGTGACCGCAGCTGGTCATGCGGACCAGGGCCTCGTTGTCGGCGATCTCGACCAGAAGAGCGGTCACGAAGCGTTCTCCCGCCTCGCCCTCCGGTTCGAAGTCGGCGAGGTAGCGGGTCATGCTCCGTTCCAGGGAAGCGGCCAGCTTGGGCAGGGAGGCCTGCTGGTGGGCGGCCTCGCGGAAGGCGCCAAGCAGGAGGGCGGCCTCGCCGATGGCGGGCAGGCCCTTGCCCCGCACGTCGCCGATCATCAGGCGGGCCGCGCTGCCGGTGCGGGTGGCGGCATACAGGTCGCCACCGATAGCGGCCCCCTCCTCGGCAGCCAGATAGACACAGGCGAGCCGCAGCGGGCCGAGCCGCCTCGGCAACGGCCACATCACCACCTGCTGGGCGGCCTCGGCAACCGATCGAACCCGGGCCATCTGGCGTGCGTGCCGGTCGCGCACCGCACATAGGACCACGATCAACGAGGTGATCACCGCGATAGCGATCACCTCCACCATCACGTTCCGCGAAGACACGCTTCCGGCGTACCAGCCGTTGGCCGCCTCGCCCGCCATGGCCAGGACCCCGATCCCGGCCGTTGTCCAGGGGCCCGCGAACCACGCGGTGAGCGTGGGCGCGACCACCAGCAGGGGGCCGAGAACGATTTCTGGCCCAGTAGCGATGTCCGCAGCAGTGATCACAACGATGAGCACGACAGGAATCAGCAGCAGCAGCTGGCTCGGCTGCCACGGCTGCCCGAGATCCACACGTCCCTGCCTGGCGTCCACGCCTTCCACACTGCACCGCTACCGTGGCTTGCGCCACGACGGTCTTCAAGACCGCGCGCGGGCCGGCTCCCCATCGACCGATGACCTGCACTTACCACAGGAGGACAGATTGGCACGCAGGCGGAAACAGATCAGGCAGGTACTGAATCCAGTACCTGCCTGATCTGCTGCCTCGGCTGTCGGGGGGGCGGGATTTGAACCCACGACCTCTTCGTCCCGAATGACTCCGCTGGGCGGATCTGTCTGGTCAGAGCCCGTGACAGGTGTCGCGCGGCCTTCTCAGTGATGCCCTGCGCGGCACCGTCCGCCCACGCACAGCGGACCACTCGGCAGCACGTGGGTCAGATCTGCCCGAGGTCGATCTGCACCGGGAAGGGGGCCGTGACCTTGAGGACGCCGGTGAACACGTCCCCGTCCCGGTAGGTCTTCGTCGCAGGGTCGAGCACGTAGGTGTACACCAGAGGAACACCTGTCGCGGCCTGCTCAATCCGCCAGTAGAAGCCGATGCCTGCCTTGGCGTACTGGTCGACCTTCACGACCCGGTCGGTGGTCTCCGAGCCCGGTGATACCACCTCCGCCACCAGCAGTACGTGCTCGGGCCGGGTGGGCGTGACGTCGATCGTGTCCGCGCGGTACACCACGATGTCCGGGCGGCGATTGGTCAGCGGGACGTCCTGGAGCCGGACGTCGAAGTCCGTGTCCGCGTTCCAGTCCGGCCCCGCGGCGGCATCCAGGGCGTTTGCCAGGATCCGGGCCAGCCGGTTGTGCCGCTTGGACGCACTCGGGCTCACGACGACCATCCCGTCAACGATCTCGATGCCGGCGCACTGCTCCTCGGACCAGGACTCGTACTCCTCCGCCGTGATCTGCTCGTGCATCCACGCCGGGGCCACCATCTCGGCCGTCATGAAGCACCTCCCGGACACTGTGCGGCGGGCCCGATCCCGCTCGGTTCAGCGTACTGTCTCCAGCCCGTCGTGCACTCTGCCTCAGGGCTATCGGACATCGGCAACATGCGTGCCGGCCTTGTGGGCGACGCCACCTCCGGAGCTGCGCCGCTGATCAGCGGCGGCCTGCGCTGCCTCGCTGCGGTCGCCGCACTGGGAGCCGTCAGGGTGGACCTGCGTCGGCCCGTCACAGCGTCCGCCCACACCCCAGCCAGCCCGTAGCCCAGAGCTTCCGGGGATCGGTCTAGGCCATCAAGGGACCCGACGGCATGGACGTTGATCTCCTCGACAGCATCGTGACCGTCTACCTGGGCGGAGCGCTTCTGAGTGGGAGGAGCTTCGGGAGCGCGTCGGCCCCCAAATGGCTTCCAGACTCGATGCCTACTGCAACTTCTAATCGGATGCGGTTGCGGCCGGCAGCCCCGTTTCGGGCGTCATGTGGCCGATCCCGGCATCCACGATCCACTCAGCGGCCATGGGATCGAGTTTCCACGGGCTCTCCAGCAGCGCGGCACGCATAACGTCACGGTCTTGCACGGAGGGCGGCTCGGCGCCCAGTTTCTTCTTCCGCTCACCGTTGGAACCCCAATGAGAGTCGGTCGCATCGTCAAGGACGCGAATGAAGCGTTCGACGCGGTCGGGCCATGCGGGATGCGCCCACCACCGGGAGCAGGCCAGGGCACCGTGGCAGGCGGTGCGCAGCAGACCGAATCGGACGCCCTTGTCCTCCATCTGTCCGGTAAAGCCGCCGAGGACCCGATCCGCGTGGTCCTCGTACTCTTCGAGGTCTTCCCTGGAGCGAGCCAGTTCGCCGAGAGTCATTCCGGTGGGGAGCCTGCGCTCAGCATTCGTCAGCCATCGGAAGAGACGACCGGCAAGGACGTCCACGTCCTCCGCGTCGGTCCTCGCCAGTGCGGTGCTGTTCGCCGAAGTGATCCCCGACTCGATGCACCAACCCTTCAGGCGCCGACGTATGGCATCCGTGGTGTAGCTGTTGATGCGCATCATGTCGCCGTCCGACAGTCGGCCCTCGGCGTGCCAGTTCTCGATGCAGCTGTTCCGCCAGGCGCCGTTGGTGATGCCGATCGCTACGAGGTCCAGCAATGTGGCCAGGTGGCTGGGGTCCGCGCCGGCCTTGCTGCGAAGGGTCTCCTCCATGACCTCGTCGGTCATCATGGCCTGCGCTTCTTGAAGCATGCGCTGCACTTCGGGGGACATGTCGTCGTCGTTGACCATGTCGAGCGGCCTCTCACGTGCTTTCGGGGGATGCGCAGTTGAGGGTAAGGGCGAGCAGTGACAGTGGCTGGCCGCCAACGTTGCTTTGTGCTTCGCCCCGTTCGACCACTGACACTCCTGAAGGACGTGGTCAGCGTGTGCCAGCGCGAGGGCGTTGCGCCGGTGAGCGGGCCGATACCTGCTGGCTGCCGATCGCCAAGAGCCTCACCTCCCATGGCTTCGCCACACCCACCGGACCGTGATGGAGGACCTCGGCACCGAGAAGGTCCTCATGGACGAGCGCATGGACCACGTCGACAGTTCCGTCTCCGCTCGCTACGCCCCCGTCACCTCAGGCATGCGCAGGCGCCTCATGCTTGGTTTGACCGAGCAGTGGGAGGCTGCAGTCGAGGATCGCCTGACTATATGCCCATGTCACCGGTGCGCGTGTTGGACACCTTGCTGCAGAGGCGACGCATGGGCGCATAGGCATGGTTGCGGAATACCTGGGGCTGCACGCCCCGGGCGTTCAGGGAGAGAGGAACCTCGGGCTCGGTCAAGCACCGCTGAAGTGATCACATCGGCGGACGTTCCGCCAGACCGTACGAGGTCGGAGCGGAAGTGCTCTGGGTCTGCAGGAGGCCAGGCTGGGCGAGCACTGCAAGCACGTCAACGACGTCGAGAACCGGGTAGGCACGGCGATCGGCAAGGTATCGCGCGACAGCGCGTGCGGCGGGCCTGGGCAGCGCCGCTTTCTTTCCCAAAATGACCCCAGGAACCACTCAGGGGCCCGACCCGCGAAGCGGATCAGGCCCCTGACCTGGTACTACGGCGTCGGGGTGGCGGGATTTGAACCCACGACCTCTTCGTCCCGAACGAAGCGCGCTGCCAAGCTGCGCCACACCCCGATGTCGCTGCTTGTCGCGGCGACGACGTTTACTTTAGCCCACCGGTGGCCAGAGGCGAAATCCGGTTTTGGCGCGGCGGCGGATCGGGTTCGGGCGGGTGTGGTCGACGGCCACGAGGAGCAGGGCCAGGGCGTAGAAGGCGAGGCCCAGGAGGAGCGCGCTGGCGAGGACGTGCTTGTAGCCGTGCTGGGAGACGTCCAGGAAGGGGTGCAGATAGCGGTCGGGGGCGTCGGCGGGGAGCAGTTCGCCGCGGGCGAGGGAGAAGGCCAGGTAGGCCAGGGGGTAGAGCAGCCACGGCGCGGCCTGGTGCAGATGGAGGCGGTCGGGCTCGGTGAGCAGGAGCCAGTCCAGGAGCGCGGCGACCGGGGCCGCCGTCAGCAGGATCAGCGTGGCCGTCCTCTGCCAGAGCGGATGGATGCCTGGCTCGCCCGTGATCGAGAACGCCGGCGAGGTCCGGGTCAGCAGCGCGTGGTGCACGACCGCCGTGATCACGGCGTAGAGCACGGTCGCTCCGGTCAGCCAGGCCGGCAGCGGCCGGCGGGCCGTCCGGGCCCTGCGGGCAGAGAGACAGAGGACCAGGGCGAGAAGGATGCTGCTCTGGATCGCGAACGTGCTCAGGACGCGGGCCGGGGAGCCGAGGTGCAGTTCCACGGCCACCGCGGCCGCGATCGCCGCGGCGGTGAGGAGGCGGCAGGCCGCCGCCCCGAGGTGGCGGGTGGGCGCCATGACGGCGGCCGGGGGGACGAAGGAGGAGGGCATCAGCTTGACGATGCCCGGGATCACGGGGAGCTCCGGTATGTCCCGAGGTATGAAAGGCGTCGGAGGTATCTCCGGCACATCGGGTGGTTCGGGGGTCTCGGCGGCCATGCCCTCACGGTAGGGAGGGCGGACATAGGGGGCGATTCGGGTAGTCCGTGTGGGTGACAGAATGCCGCCCGGCGCCAGGCATTGCCGTGCGGCGGAAACCGCCCCCCGCCCCTACCCCGTCACTGCCGTTCCACCAGCGTCAGCAGCGTCGCCTCCGGGGGGCAGGCGAAGCGGACCGGGGTGTAGCGGTTGGTGCCGCAGCCGGCCGAGACGTGCAGGTAGGACGTGCGACCCTCGGCGGTGTGGGTGGACAGGCCCTTCACCCGGTCGGTGTCCAGGTCGCAGTTGGTGACCAGGGCGCCGTAGAAGGGGATGCAGAGCTGGCCGCCGTGGGTGTGACCGGCCAGGACCAGGGGGTAGTCGTCGGCCGTGAAGGCGTCCAGGACGCGCAGGTACGGGGCGTGCACCACGCCCATCGAGAAGTCCGCCTCGGTGGACGGGCCGCCCGCCACCCGCGTGTAGCGGTCCCGCTTGATGTGCGGGTCGTCCAGGCCTGTCAGCTCCACCGAGAGGCCCTCCAGCTTGAGGGTGCCGCGGGTGTTCGTCAGGTTGAGCCAGCCGGCCGCGTCGAAGCCGTCGCGCAGGTCCTCCCACGGGTTGTGGATCACCCCCACGGCGGGCGCGTTGCCGTTCAGACCGTGCCGGCCGCTGGTCTTCTCCAGCAGGTACCGGGCCGGGTTGCGCAGCTTGGGGCCGTAGTAGTCGTTGGACCCGAAGACGTACGCGCCCGGGAAGTCCATCAGCGGGCCGAGGGCGTCGAGGACCTCCGGAACGCCCTCCGGATCGGACAGGTTGTCGCCGGTGTTGATCACGAAGTCGGGCCGCAGTCCCGCGAGCGAGCGCAGCCAGCGCTGCTTCTTGCGCTGGCCGCCGACCATGTGGATGTCGGAGACCTGAAGGATCCGCAGGGGGCGCATGCCGGAGGGCAGGACCGGGACCGTCACCCGCCTCAGGCGGAAGGAGCGGGCTTCGAACCCCGCCGAGTAGAGGAGACCGGCGGCCGCGACCGCCGTGATGCCCAGGGGTACTCCGTATCGCGCGCGCATGCGTCCATCGTCTCAGGCCGGTGCCGTCCGGTGGAAATCGCCCGGTGGTCCCGGCCGTGGGGCCAACGGGCGCGCCACGCCCGGAGATCGGCGCTTTTCCGGGGCGCCGTAAATCGGCGCGCGAGTGCCTTGCCGTACCTGCGACAATCGGACCCATGACCACGCTCAAGTCGAAGCTGCACGATGACCTCAACGCCGCGATCAAGGAGCGTGACGAGCTCCGCTCCTCGACGCTCCGGCTGACGCTCGCCGCGATCACCAAGGAGGAGGTCGCGGGCAAGGAGAAGCGCGAGCTCTCCGACGACGAGGTCCTCAAGGTGATCACCAAGGAGGCCAAGAAGCGCCGCGAGGCGGCCGAGGCCTTCGCGCAGGGTGGTCGTGCGGAGTCGGCCGAGCGGGAGAAGGCGGAGGGCGAGCTGCTCGCCACGTACCTGCCCCAGCAGATGTCCGACGAGGAGCTGGAGCGGATCGTCGCCCAGGCCGTGCAGGAGGCGAAGGCCGCCGGTGCGGAGGGGCCGCGGGCCATGGGCGCGGTCATGAAGATCGTGAACCCCAAGGTCGCGGGCCAGGCCGAGGGCGGCCGCGTCGCCGCAGTGGTGAAGAGGCTTCTGGCCGGCTGACCCGGCCGGTTCGAGGGCACGTACGACGAAGGGGCGCCGGCCATCCGCCGGCGCCCCTTCGTCGTGGCGGCGGCGGGGGACGCGCCCCCGCCGCCTGTCCGTCAGCCGTGTCCCCGGCCTCCGTTGCCGTTGCCCCGCGGTCCTCCGCCGTTCTGGCCCTGGAAGAAGCCGTTCGGGAGGGAGATGGACGGGTTCGGGACGCCGCCGTTGTTGTCGCCGGGGCCGCCGTTGTCGCCGCCGTTCCCGTGGCCGTCGCCCCGGTCCCTGCCGTTGTGCTTGTCCTGGTTCTTGGGCGCGTCCGGGATGTCGACGAGGTTGAAGGCCGGGGCCTCCTTGCCGGCGAGGGCGCCGGTCATCGCGTCACGCCAGATCGGGCCGGGCACCTGACCGCCGTAGACGAGGGGGTTGAAGACCCCGCCGATGTTGATGTTGATCATCTTGACGGTCTGGGAGGCGCTGCCCACCCACACCGCGCCCGACAGGTTCGGCGTGTAGCCGACGAACCACGCGTTCCTGCGCTCGTCCGTCGTACCCGTCTTGCCCGCGTTGGCGCGGTCGGACAGGCCCGCCTGCGAACCCGTACCGGAGTCGATCACGCCCTGGAGCAGCGTGTTGACGGTGTCCGCGGTCGTCTCGGACATGGCCCGCGTGCAGGTCGACTTCGGCACCGCGAGCGGCTTCTCCTGGCCGCCGACCTTCTGTGTGATCGACTCGATGGCGACCGGCGTGCAGTACGTGCCGCGGGTGGCGAAGGCCGCGTAGGCGCTCGCCATCGTCAGCGGGGAGATGCCCTTGGAGCCGAGCGAGATCGCGGGCACCTCGGGCAGCTTGTCGCCGCTGCCCTGCACCACGTGCAGCTTGTCGACGATCTGCATCAACGGGCAGAGGCCGATGTCGGCGACCATCTGCACGAAGTAGGTGTTGACCGACTTGGCCATCGCCTCCTTCAGCTGGTACGGGCCTACCTCCGACTTGCTCTCGTTCGGGACCTTCTCGTTCGCCTGGTTCATCCAGGGCTTGCCGCTGCACGTCTGCACGGGCTGCGGGTACGGCATCTCGTACGGCGACGAGTACTCCTGCGTCGGCGGCCTGCCCTGCTCCAGCGCTGCCGCCGCCACGAACGGCTTGAACGTCGAACCGGTCGGGAAGCCGTAGTTCGAGCCGCCCAGGTCGCTGCCGACCGAGTAGTTGATCTCGGTCTCGTTCTTGCCGTAGCCGTACGGCTTGGACTGGCCCATCGCGAGGACCTTGCCGGTGCCGGGCTCGACCAGCACCGCCGCGCCCGCGACCGAGTCGGACTGGTAGACGTGCTTCTTCAGCGAGTCCTGCACGGACTGCTGGGCCTGCGGGTCCAGCGTTGTGCGGATGGTCAGACCGCCCTGGTTCCAGATCTTGGCGCGCTGCTGGCGGGTCTTGCCGAAGACCGGGTCGTTGAGGAAGATCCGCTCGACGTACTTGCAGAAGAAGCCGGCGCCCTTGACCGCCGTGATGCAGCCGTTGCGCGGCTGGGTGACCTTCAGGCCCAGCGGCTCCTTCGTGGCCTTGTCGGCCTCCGCCTGCGAGATGTCGCCGACGCTGGCCATCCGCTGGAGCACGACGTTGCGCCGCTTGGTGGCCTCGGCCTCGTCGTTGACGGGGTCGAAGCGGCTCGGCGACTGGACGATGCCGGCGAGGAGCGCCGCCTCGGGCAGGGTCAGGTCCTTGGCGTGCTTGGAGAAGTAGCGCTGGGAGGCGGCCTCGACGCCGTAGGCCTGCTGCCCGAAGTACGTGATGTTGAGGTAGTTCGCGAGGATCTTGTGCTTGCCCAGGTCCTGTTCGACCTGGATCGCGAACTTCAGTTCCTTGACCTTGCGGCCGATGGTCTGCTGGGTGGCCTCCGCGACCTTCGTCGGGTCGTCGCCGGCCTCCTCGACGAAGACGTTCTTGACGTACTGCTGGGTGAGTGTGGAGGCGCCCTCGGAGACCCCGCCGCTCTGCGCGTTCTTGTTGAGCGCGCGGAGCACGCCCTTCAGGTCGATCGCGCCGTGCTCGTAGAAGCGGGAGTCCTCGATCGCGACGATCGCCTTCTGCATGTACGGCGAGATGTCCTTCAGTTCGACCACCGTACGGTCGCGGGAGTAGACCTGGGCGATCTGGTTGCCCTGGCGGTCCAGGATCGTGGTCCGCTGGCTGAGCGGCGGACGCTTGAGGTTGGCGGGGATGTCGTCGAACCCCGTGGCCGATCCCTTGGCGGCCAGGCCCAGCGCGCCGGCCGCGGGCAGAGCGATGCCCGCCATCACGGCTCCCGCGAGCACACTGACACCGAGGAACTTCGCGGCCTGCTGCGTTGGCGACAGACCACCGCCCGAGCGCTTCTTTGGCATGGGGGCAGCCTAATCCGTAGTGATGAGCGTTCCGACGGAGCAGGGCGTCTCGGAATGTTCGAATGCAGGATCGTGACATCCGGGGGCCGGCGGGCGGGGTGCGCCGGTGCCGCGAAGCTTGGCCGAGGCGGCGAGCCGGCCTGTGTTCTCATTCGCCGGACACGCGTATATGCCTTGGCCTAAGCTGCTCTCGACTGTCACAGCGGTACGGCCACGTATCCATACGTCCGGCAGCTCCGAAACGTTCCGGCTCCGTTCGGCTTTTTTGGCCGGGTGGTCCGGGAGGTGTCGAGAGGGCGCGACCGGGGCGGGTGGGACGGGTGCCCGAATTCCCCCTGTGTGTCATCCGGTGACCATTGCGGCACGCGGCAAATACCTCACTGTGCCGGGAATGCCGCGCATGTCGCCAGCTCACTCCCCCGGGTGATCTGCCGCTTACCCATAGTCCGTTCGGACCATTCAAGATTGGGCCCGCTGGGGGTGTTGCGCCGTGCCCACCTTCCGTAACGTCCTCAACTGGCGGCGGTGAATATGCCGCTGCCGCCGTGGGGGAGCCTCGATTCGGGAGAGGACGGCGCCGGTATGGGCTGGGTTACCGACTGGAGTGCGCAGGCGGCCTGCCGCACTACTGATCCGGATGAACTGTTCGTTCAGGGAGCAGCGCAGAACAGGGCCAAGGCGGTGTGCACCGGATGCCCGGTTCGCACCGAATGCCTCGCGGACGCGCTCGACAACCGTGTCGAGTTCGGCGTCTGGGGAGGCATGACGGAGCGTGAGCGTCGCGCATTGCTGCGCCGGCGGCCGACCGTGACCTCCTGGCGCCGGCTGCTGGAGACCGCGCGCATGGAGTACGAGCGGGGGGCGGGACTGGTGTCGCTCGCCGACGACCAGGTGTACGAGGACTACGCGGCGGTGGGCTGACGTCGGGCTGGGACCTCGTCCCTCCTGGGCGGTCGAAGCGGCTTCGCGGGCGGTCTGCGGTTGTCCGTGTGTTTCGGTGGCTGTCCCGGGCTGTCCCGCCGCGGGGAGGGACAGCGGAAGACCCGTCGGGCGCGTGTCAGGCGCCCGGGTCGGGCAGCTCGTGGCGGTGTTCCGCGAGCCGGTTTCCGATGTCCCGCAGCCCCGTGAGGTCGTGCACGTCCCCGGGCAGCGCGGCCACTTCGGCCACCGCCACCTCGGGATGCCGGGCGGCGAAGCGGTCACGCGTGCGCTGCTCACGGGAGAGCAGCTGCATGCGCTCGGCATGCAGCCTCAGCAGACCCGCGGTGACCTGGTCGACGGACGGCTCCGGCGCGAAGTCGTCGTCGGCGGGCGCCTCGGGGTCCGCGGGAGGTGCGCCGGAATCGGGATGAGCAGCGGGAGAGTCTGAACTGCCGTACGTTTCGGGAGAGTTACGAAGTCCAGCTTTCCCGTCCCGCTGATCCACAATGCGGGAGTCCTCAAGATTTTCCGCGGCGGCGAGCGCCCGCTCGGCCGACAGCTCGCCGGCTCCGCTGCCGTGCACCCGGTTGAGCACCAGACCGGCCAGCGGCATCTTCTCCGCGGCCAGCCGCTCCACGAAGTACGCGGCCTCGCGCAGCGCGTCCCGCTCCGGGGCCGCGACCACCAGGAACGCGGTTCCCGGTGCCTGGAGCAGCTTGTACGTGGCGTCCGCGCGGGTCCGGAAGCCGCCGAAGGTCGTGTCCATCGCGGCCACGAACGTCTGGACGTCCTTGAGCAGCTGACCGCCCAGCAGCTTGCCGAGCGTGCCGGTCATCATCGACATCCCGACGTTCAGGAATTTCATCCCCGCGCGCCCGCCCAGCTTCGCCGGGGCGGTCAGCAGCCGGATCAGCCGGCCGTCGAGGAAGGAGCCGAGCCGCTTGGGCGCGTCCAGGAAGTCCAGGGCGGAGCGGGAGGGCGGGGTGTCGACGACGATGAGGTCCCACTCGTCCCGGGCCCGCAACTGGCCCAGCTTCTCCATCGCCATGTACTCCTGCGTGCCGGCGAAGCCCGCGGAGAGCGACTGGTAGAAGGGGTTGGCCAGGATCGCGGCCGCCCGCTCGGAATCCGCGTGCGCCTCGACGACCTCGTCGAAGGTGCGCTTCATGTCGAGCATCATGGCGTGCAGCTCGCCCTCGCCCTCGGTGCCCTTCACCCGGCGCGGGACGTTGTCCAGGGAGTCGATGCCCATGGACTGGGCGAGCCGGCGGGCCGGGTCGATGGTCAGGACGACCACCTTGCGGCCGCGTTCGGCGGCGCGCAGGCCGAGGGCCGCCGCGGTGGTGGTCTTGCCGACCCCGCCCGAGCCGCAGCACACCACGATGCGCGTCGCCGGGTCGTCGAGCAGCGGGTCGATCTCCAGCACGCGCGTGGGTGCCAGACGGCGGGCGCCGTCGTACGCGTGGGCGGAGGTGCGCGCGGCCTCCCGCTCGGGTGCCGGGTCCGGGCTCATGACATCCCCTGCTTCCGCAGCTCGGTCGCCAGTTCGTACAGGCCCGCCAGGTCCATGCCCTCGGCGAGCAGCGGCAGTTCGTGCAGGGGCAGACCCAGCTCGCTCAGCACGGACCGCTGCTCCTCCTCCAGCGTGTAACGCTCGGCGTACTCCTCGGCCTGCTCCAGCAGCGGACCCACCAGCCGCTCCGCGTTCTGGCCGCGCCGTGCCCCGCCGAGCCCGGCGGAGGACAGCGACCGGGCGAGCGCGGTGCGCGAAGCGGTCCGTACGAGGTCCAGGTCGTCGGCGTCCAGCACCTGCGGGCGCACCATGTTCACGATGATGCGGCCCACCGGCAGCCGCGCGGAGCGCAGTTCGGCGATGCCGTCGACGGTCTCCTGGACCGGCATCTCCTCCAGCAGCGCCACCAGGTGGACGGCCGTCTCGGGTGACTTCAGCACCCGCATCACCGCCTGGGCCTGATTGTGTATCGGGCCGATCTTCGCCAGGCCCGCCACCTCGTCGTTGACGTTGAGGAAGCGGGTGATGCGCCCGGTGGGCGGCGCGTCCATGATCACGTAGTCGTAGACGAACCGGCCGTCGCGGTCCTTGCGCCGTACCGCCTCGCACGCCTTGCCGGTCAGCAGGACGTCCCTGAGTCCGGGCGCGATGGTGGTGGCGAAGTCGATGGCGCCGAGCTTCTTCAGGGCCCGGCCGGCACCGCCCAGCTTGTAGAACATCTGGAGGTAGTCCAGCAGGGCCAGTTCGGGGTCTATGGCCAGCGCGTACACCTCCCCGCCCCCGGGAGCGACGGCGATCTTCCGTTCCTCGTAGGGCAGCGCCTCTGTTTCGAAGACCTGTGCGATGCCCTGCCGGCCCTCGACCTCGACGAGGAGCGTCCGCTTCCCCTCCGTGGCCAGGGCCAGCGCGAGGGCGGCGGCGACCGTCGTCTTTCCGGTCCCGCCCTTGCCGCTGACGACCTGGAGCCTGCTCACGTATTCGAGACTAACCAGTTCGCGCTCGGGTCACGCGGGAGGCTGTGGACAACCGCGCCGTAGTGGGCCGCGTGGGCCGCCGGAGGCAGCGGATACAGTCGGCTCATGACCAAGTGGGAATACGCAACCGTGCCGCTGCTCGTCCATGCCACGAAGCAGATTCTGGACACCTGGGGCGAGGACGGCTGGGAGCTCGTCCAGGTCGTGCCCGGACCGAACCCCGAGCAGCTGGTGGCCTACCTGAAGCGGGAGAAGCAGGCATGAGCGCGGTCGAGGCGAGGCTGGCGGAGCTGGGCCTGAGGCTGCCGGAGGTCGTGCCGCCGCTGGCCGCCTACCAGCCGGCCGTGCGGTCCGGCGTGTACGTCTACACGGCCGGCCAGCTGCCGATGGTGGACGGCAAGCTCCCGGTCACCGGCAAGGTGGGCCTGGAGGTCACCCCGGAGGAGGCCAAGGACCTGGCGCGCACCTGCGCGCTCAACGCCCTGGCGGCCGTCAAGTCCGTCGCGGGCGATCTGGACCGTGTCGCGCGCGTGGTGAAGGTCGTGGGCTTCGTCGCCTCGGCGGCGGACTTCACCGGCCAGCCCGGGGTCGTCAACGGCGCCAGCGAGCTGCTGGCCGAGGTCCTCGGGGAGAAGGGCGTGCACGCGCGCAGCGCGGTCGGCGTCGCGGTGCTGCCGCTGGACGCGCCCGTGGAGGTGGAGATCCAGGTCGAGCTGGAGCCGTAGGCGAGCCCGGAACGGGCTCTGACCTCGGCCACCTCTCGAACATTCGCTCACCAGGGGATAGCCTCCGCCCATGGCGAATGGGCAGTGGTTTCCCCCGGACTGGCCGGACCGTATCCGCGCGCTCACGGACGGCACCCTCACACCGGTGACGCCGAAGCGCGCGGCCACCGTCATGCTCCTGAGGGAGACCGGATCCGGCCCCGCGGTGCACATGCTGCGCAGACGCGCCTCCATGGCCTTCGCCGGAGGCGCGTACGCGTACCCGGGCGGGGGCGTCGATCCCCGTGACGACGACCACCACGTGCGCTGGGCGGGTCCCTCGCGCGCGTGGTGGGCCGATCGCCTGGGCGTGGACGAGAAGGCGGCCCAGGCGATCGTCTGCGCGGCCGTCCGCGAGACGTACGAGGAGGCCGGCGTCCTGCTCGCCGGGCCCAGTGAGGACAGTGTCGTCGGCGACACCACGGGTGCCGACTGGGAGGCCGACCGCGCCGCCCTGGTCGCCCGCGAGCTGTCGTTCGCGGAGTTCCTGGACCGCAGGGGCCTCGTCCTGCGCTCGGACCTGCTGGGCGCCTGGACTCGCTGGATCACGCCCGAGTTCGAGCCCCGCCGCTACGACACCTGGTTCTTCGTGGCGGCGCTTCCCGAGGGCCAGCGGACCCGGAACGCCTCCACGGAGGCCGACCGCACGGTGTGGATCAGGCCCGTGGAGGCGGCGGCCGCCTACGACCGGGGCGAGCTGCTGATGATGCCGCCCACCATCGCCACCCTGCGCCAGCTGATGCCCTGCGCCAGCCCCGCGGAGGCGCTCACCGCCGCACGGTCCCGCGATCTGACCCCCGTGCTCGCCCGGGCCCGCCTGGTCGAGGGCGAGGTGGTCCTGACCTGGCCGGGGCACGACGAGTTCACCAAGCACGTCCCGAGCGGCACGGCGCGCGCGTGAGCCGCCGCTCCCGTCCGACCGACGTCCAGGAAGGCCCCCTCGCATGACGGACGCAGCAGCGCTGCCCGGACAGCCCCGGGGCGGTGCACTGGCCGGCCCCGCCACCGCGCGGGCCGTCAACGTCCTCGCGCCGAACGCGTCCCCCATGACCCTGGACGGCACCAACACCTGGATCGTCTCGGAGCCGGACTCCGACCTGGCCGTCGTGATCGACCCGGGGCCGCTGGACGAGGGCCACCTGGCCCGGGTGACCGCCACCGCCGAGGGGGCGGGCAAGCGGATCGCGCTGACCCTGCTGACGCACGGCCACCCCGACCACGCCGAGGGCGCCGCCCGCTTCGCCGAGCTGACCCGTACGCGCGTGCGTGCGCTCGATCCGGCCCTGCGGCTGGGCGACGAGGGCCTGGGCGCGGGGGACGTGATCAAGGTGGGCGGGCTGGAGCTGAGAGTCGTGCCGACCCCGGGCCACACCGCCGACTCCCTGTGCTTCCACCTGCCGGCCGACCGCGCCGTGCTCACCGGCGACACCATCCTGGGCCGCGGCACGACCGTCGTCGCGCACCCCGACGGCCGTCTCGGCGACTACCTGGACTCGCTGCGGCGGCTCAGGTCCCTCACGGTCGACGACGGCGTCCACACGGTCCTGCCCGGCCACGGACCCGTCCTGGAGGACGCCCAGGGGGCCGTCGAGTTCTATCTCGCCCACCGGGCCCACCGGCTCGCCCAGGTCGAGACGGCCGTCGAGGCCGGCCACCGGTCCCCGTCCCAGGTCGTCGCGCACGTGTACGCCGACGTGGACCGCTCCCTGTGGCCGGCCGCCGAGCTGTCGGTGCGCGCCCAGCTGGAGTACCTGCGGGGGCACGGACTCATCTGACGGCCGCCGGCGAGCCCCGGTACTCCTGCCGACGGCGAAGGCCCCGTCCCGGGCTGGGAACGGGGCCTTCGAGGACCGCGGGAACGGGTCAGCGCGAGCGCTTCGCGAGGCGCTCCACGTCGAGCAGGATCACCGCACGGGCCTCCAGGCGGAGCCAGCCGCGCTGGGCGAAGTCGGCCAGGGCCTTGTTCACGGTCTCACGGGAGGCGCCGACCAGCTGGGCCAGCTCCTCCTGCGTGAGGTCGTGCACCACGTGGATGCCTTCCTCGGACTGCACGCCGAAGCGGCGGGAGAGGTCCAGCAGGGCACGGGCGACACGGCCCGGGACGTCGGAGAAGACCAGGTCCGACATCTGGTCGTTGGTCTTGCGCAGGCGCCGGGCGACGGCGCGCAGCAGGGCGCCTGCCACCTCGGGCCGCACGTTCAGCCAGGGCTGGAGGTCGCCGTGGCCGAGGGCGAGCATCTTGACCTCGGTCAGCGCGGTCGCGGTCGCGGTGCGCGGGCCGGGGTCGAACAGCGACAGCTCGCCGATGAGCTCGCCGGGACCGACGACGGCCAGCATGTTCTCGCGGCCGTCCGGGGACGTGCGGTGCAGCTTGACCTTGCCCTCGGTGACCACGTAGAGCCGGTCGCCCGGGTCGCCCTCGTGGAACAACGAGTCGCCTCGTGCGAGTGTCACCTCCGTCATGGAGGCGCGGAGCTCCGCGGCCTGCTCGTCGTCGAGCGCCGCGAAGAGCGGATTGCGCCGCAGAACGTCGTCCACGAGTTCTCTCCTTGTCGACCTGCTCAGAGGATCTTGCTCCCCCGTGTGCCAGGGGTCCGTGTTCCCCATTTTGCCGGACGGTCCAAACAGTGTGATCTGTCACAAGGATGCCGCACTGGTGTGCCCGCTTACGCGGCAGGGGGCCAATCGGGGGCCGATCTCCGGGGTCCGGAGCGGATGTCGGTGCTGGGCTTTAGGCTGGCCGGGTGTCCAAATCGCCGGTGAGAGCGCAGGCCGAGGGGGCTGGACGGGTGGTTGCAGGTGAGGATTCCGCTGTGGGCGAACAAGGGCCCGACGATGGAACGAACATGGCAAAAGCGGCGAAAAAGGCACCGGTGAAGAAGGCGGCACCTGGGAAGAACGCGGCAGCCGAGAAGGGTGCCGCACCCGCCGCGTCCGAGAAGAAGGCTGCCCGCGCCAAGGGTGCGGCCTCCGGCGGAAGCGCCGCCCCCGTCAGGAAGGCCGTGGCTCCGAAGAAGGTGACGGTCGCGCCGAAGAAGGCCACCGCCGCCGCCAAGAAGGCCGCGCCGGTGAAGACGCTCGCCCCGAAGCCGCCGAGGAACGAGTCGCGCGCGGCCCTCGTCCGCCGGGCCCGCCGGATCAACCGCGAGCTGGCCGAGGTGTACCCCTACGCCCACCCCGAGCTGGACTTCGAGAACCCCTTCCAGCTCCTGGTGGCCACGGTCCTGTCGGCCCAGACCACGGACCTCAGGGTCAACCAGACCACGCCCGGGCTGTTCGCCAGGTACCCCACCCCCGAGGACCTCGCCGCCGCGAACCCCGAGGAGGTCGAGGAGATCCTCCGGCCCACCGGCTTCTTCCGGGCCAAGACCAAGTCGGTGATAGGCCTGTCCAACGCTCTGGTGGAGGAGTTCGGCGGCGAGGTCCCGGGGCGGCTGGAGGACCTCGTCAAGCTCCCCGGCGTCGGCCGCAAGACCGCCTTCGTGGTCCTCGGCAACGCCTTCGGCAGGCCCGGCCTGACCGTGGACACGCACTTCCAGCGGCTGGTGCGGCGCTGGGAGTGGACCGAGGAGACCGAGCCCGAAAAGATCGAGGCCGCCGTCGCCGCGCTCTTCCCCAAGAGCGACTGGACGATGCTCTCGCACCGTGTGATCTTCCACGGCCGCCGCATCTGCCACGCCCGCAAGCCCGCGTGCGGCGCCTGCCCGATCGCCCCGCTCTGCCCGGCCTACGGCGAGGGCGAGACGGACCCGGAGAAGGCGAAGAAGCTGCTGAAGTACGAGAAGGGCGGCTTCCCCGGCCAGCGCCTCAAACCCCCGCAGTCCTACCTGGACGCGGGCGGCCGGCCGGCACCGCCGCTGGGGGCCGGATGACACCGGCGGAACGATCTCGGCGCCGTCGGGCGTTGGACACGGCGGGACGCCGAGAAGCTCGGACACGGGGCACGGCAGGACCCCGAGCGGTGCGGCGGGCAGGACGGCGAGGGGAACGGGGGTGGCGATGACGCGGGCCAGTGAGGCGAGCGGGACGCAGGGCGGCTCGGTGGCGCTCAGCAGGGAAGGGCTGCCCGGCTGGCTCGAGCCGGTCGCGCGTGTGGCCGAGACGGTCCGGCCGGTCCAGCTGAGCCGCTTCCTGCCGCCGAAGGACGGCGCGGGGCGTCAGTCCGCCGTCCTGATCCTCTTCGGCGAGGCCGAGCGCGGACCCGAGCTGCTGCTCATGGAGCGGGCGAGCTCGCTGCGCTCGCACGCCGGCCAGCCGTCGTTCCCCGGCGGGGCGCTCGACCCCGAGGACGGCGACCCGCAGGGCGACGGCCCGCTGCGGGCCGCGCTGCGCGAGGCCGAGGAGGAGACCGGGCTCGAACCGGCCGGGGTCCAGCTGTTCGGCGCGCTGCCCCGGCTGTACATCCCGGTCAGCGGCTTCGTCGTCACGCCCGTGCTCGGCTGGTGGCGCGAGCCCAGCCCGGTGGGCGTCGTCGACCCGGCGGAGACCGCACGCGTGTTCACCGTGCCCGTGGCGGATCTCACGAACCCCGACAACCGGGCCACGACCGTCCATCCCAGCGGCCACCGCGGCCCGGCATTCCTGGTCGAATCGGCCCTTGTGTGGGGTTTCACCGCCGGGATCATCGACCGCGTGCTCCACTACGCGGGCTGGGAGCGGCCCTGGGACCGCGACAAGCAGGTCCCGCTCGACTGGGGGTCGTGACAGGGTGGGCACCGCGGCGGTGCTGCCGGGGGCGGAACTCCAGGAAGACACAGGCCGGCCTGGGGTGATCGGAACATGATGAGGCGAGGCTCGACGCGGTGAACGTGCTGGACATCCTGCTGCTGATCGCCGCCGCGTGGTTCGCGGTCGTGGGCTATCGCCAGGGATTCGTCGTCGGCATCCTGTCGGTGATCGGCTTCCTGGGCGGCGGCCTCCTCGCCGTCTACACGCTCCCGGTGATCTGGGACGCGATGACGGACAACACGCCGGTCAGCACCACCGCGGCCGTCGTCGCCGTCGTCGTCGTGATCGTCTGCGCCTCGATCGGCCAGGCCTTGACCACCCACCTCGGCAGCAAGCTGCGCGTGTACATCACCTGGTCACCGGCCCGCGCCCTGGACGCGACCGGCGGCGCCCTGGTCAACGTCGTCGCCATGCTGCTGGTCGCCTGGCTGATCGGCTCGGCCCTCGGCGGCACGACGATACCGACGCTGGGCAAGGAGGTGCGCAACTCCCGGGTGCTGCTCGGCGTCTCCGAGGTGCTGCCCGCGCAGGCCGACACCTGGTTCGCGGACTTCACCTCCGTCCTCGCGCAGAACGGCTTCCCGCAGGTCTTCAGCCCGTTCGCCGACGAGCCCATCACCGACGTACGGCCGCCGGACCCGGCGCTGGCGAACAGCGTCGTCGCCCTGCGCGCCAAGCAGTCCGTCGTCAAGGTCATGGGCACCGCGCGCAGTTGCGGCAAGGTGCTGGAGGGCAGCGGTTTCGTCTTCGGCGACCGCCGGGTCATGACCAACGCGCACGTCGTGGGCGGAGTCGACGAACCCACCGTGCAGATAGGCGGCGAGGGACGGAAGTACGACGCCACCGTCGTCCTGTACGACTGGCACCGCGACATCGCCGTGCTCGACGTGCCGGACCTCAAGGCGCCGGCCCTGAAGTTCACCGGCACCGACGCGCGCAGCGGCGACGGCGCGATCGTCGCCGGCTTCCCGGAGAACGGGTCGTACGACGTCCGGGCCGCGCGCGTGCGCGGCCGCATCACGGCCAGCGGCCCGGACATCTACCACCGTGGCACTGTGCGCCGGGACGTCTACTCGCTGTACACCACCGTGCGCCAGGGGAACTCCGGCGGGCCGCTGCTCACGACCGACGGCAGGGTGTACGGAGTGGTGTTCGCCAAGTCCCTCGACGACGCCGACACCGGCTACGCGCTCACGATCGACGAGATCCAGCAGGACATCGCGCGGGGTCGTACCGCGGACCAGCAGGTGGGCAGCGACGACTGCGCGCTGTAGGCCCTCCCGGCCCGTGCCGGGGTCAGCTGCGGCTGTGACGCAGCCGTACGGAGACCCAGCGCGCTCGGCGGCGCAGGATGCGGGGAATGCCCACCCTCGGGTCCGTGTCCGCCGACTGCGGAGTGCCGCGCTGGTGGGAGTTGGGACCGCTCACCGAACGGCGGGTGCGTGCTACGTCGTTGTAGTCGTGCGTCCAGCCCATACCGGGACGTCTGCCCCCGCCCCATGGTCGATAACCGCCCGCGGACTCCCCAATTGGCCTATGCGCCGGGCAATTGGCAGTTCGCAGGACAGCTGTTCACGTTCGGATACCGGGCGCATCGGCCGGGTCACCGATCCGGTTCGGGGTCTTTCAGCCAGTTGACCAGCTCCGTCGAGAACGCCACCGGGTCCTCTTCGTGCGGGAAGTGGCCGAGGCCGTCGAAGAGGCGCCAGCGGTAGGGGGCTTCGACGTACTCGCCCGAGCCGGCCGCGCTGCGGGTGCGCTGGACGGGGTCGAGGGAGCCGTGCAGATGCAGTGTCGGCACACGCACGGGCCGCTTCATCCGGCGGTAGAACTGGATGCCGTCGGGCCGGGCCAGGGAGCGCACCAGCCAGCGGTACGGCTCGACGGAGCAGTGCGCCGTCGAGGGGATGCACATGGCGCGGCGGTAGGTCTCCACCGCCTCGTCGTCCGGCAGCCGCGGCCCCGACCAGTCCCGTACGAGCCGGGCCACCAGGGCGCCGTTGTCCGCGGCGAGCTGCCGCTCGGGGATCCAGGGCCGCTGGAACCCCCAGATGTACGAACTCGCCGCCGTCTGCCGGACGTCCCCGAGCATCGCCGAACGCCAGCGCCTGGGGTGCGGCATCGAGGCCACCGCGAGCCGCCGCACCAGCTTGGGGCGCATCGCGGCCGCCGTCCACGCCAGATAGCCGCCGAGGTCGTGGCCGACCAGCGCGGCGTCCGGCTCGCCGAGCGAGCGGACCACGCCGGTGATGTCCAGGGCGAGGTTGGCCGGGTCGTAACCGCGGGGCGTACGGTCGCTGCCGCCCACGCCGCGCAGGTCCATCGCGACGGCCCGGAAACCGGCGTCGGCGAGGGCGACCAGCTGGTGCCGCCAGGTCCACCAGAACTGCGGGAAGCCGTGCAGCAGCAGGACCAGCGGTCCGTCGCCGAGCTCGGCGATGTGGAAGCGGGCTCCGTTGGCCGCGACGTCCCGGTGTGTCACCTTCCTGCCGCCGGGCAGGTCGATCCGGACGACCGGCGTCGATTGCGCCGAAGGGGTGGCGGGCTCCGTCATGAGGTCGAGCGTGCCACAGCCTCGATGGCCGCGGGGGAGCGGTCCTCCAGGGCGGCCGGCTCCGGACGGGGGTGCGGCTTGGCGTTCTGGAGCACTCCGGCCGTCGCCTTCATGGACGCGGCGACCTTCTGCGGGCCCTGGCTCTTCTTCGCCTTCTTCGCCATGAGCACGCCGATCAGGGCCAGTACGCCGGCGACGAGGACGTTGGCCGCGAAGGACAGCAGGAAGCAGACGGCGAGGTTCCACTTGCTCCAGGTGTGAATGCCGTACGCCAGCGCGAAGTTGAGCATCGGCAGGGAGAAGAGCAGCAGCGCACCGGCCACGCTGAACGCCCCGCCGCTGGTCGCGCCGCGCTTGAAGTCCTGCCGCAGCTGGGCCTTGGCCAGTGCGATCTCGTCGTGCACCAGCGCCGACATCTCGGTGGTCGCCGAGGCGAACAGCTGGCCGATGCTGCGTTCGGCGCCGACCGGGCTGCCGTCGGGTGCGCTCATCGCGGTCTTCCTCTCCTGCCTGACTGCGGATTCTGTTCCGTCGGTTGTGTCCGGCTGCTGCCGCTGCCTGACTTCTGCCCGACTGGGAACGCTCCTGTCATTTGTACCGTCCCGTCAGATCATGCCGGACCGCCGTCCTCGTCGCTTGCCCTGCCGGGCACTTCGGCAAGCCCCTGTGTCCCTTCGGTTGCCTTCTCCTCGGCGAGCCGGCGGTGCTCTGCGGCCTTCCGCTCGTGCATCTCGGCCATGCGCAGGTGGTAGGCGGGGTCGTCCTGCTCGTAGACGTCCGGGATGCCGTCGAGGTCGTCGTCCCGTTCCTCGGACTCGCACAGCCTCCGGTACCGGGCGTTGCGTATCTTCAGCAGAACGGTGGCCAGAATCGCCGCGATGAGGGAGCCGACGAGGACGGAGGCCTTGACCTCGTCGGTGAGCGCCGCGTCGCCGGTGAAGGCGAGTTCGCCGATGAGCAGGGAGACGGTGAAGCCGATCCCGGCGAGCGTGGCCACGGCGAACAGGTCGGCCCAGGCGAGGTCCTCACTGAGCGACGCCCTGGTGAAGCGGGCGGTGAGCCAGGTCCCGCCGAAGATGCCGACCGTCTTGCCGACGATCAGTCCAAGGACGACACCGAGAGTCTCGGGCCGGGTGAACACATTGGCCAGCGCCCCGCCCGAGAGGGAGACGCCCGCGCTGAACAGGGCGAACAGCGGCACCGCCAGGCCCGCCGAGAGGGGCCGTACGAGGTGTTCGATGCGCTCGCCGGGGGAGGCCTTCTCGTTCTCGTGGGGGACGCAGCGCAGCATCAGGCCCATCGCGACGCCGGCGATGGTGGCGTGTACACCGCTGTTGTACATCAGCCCCCAGATGACCAGACCGAGCGGCACATACACGTACCAGCCGCGCACGCCCTTGCGCAGCAGCAGCCAGAAGACGACGAGTCCGGCTGCCGCCCCGCCGAGCGCGGCGAAGTTCAGGTGGCCGGTGAAGAAGACGGCGATGACCAGGATCGCGAAGAGGTCGTCGACGACGGCGAGCGTCAGCAGGAAGGCGCGCAGGGCGCTGGGCAGCGAGGTGCCGATGACCGCGAGCACGGCGAGCGCGAAGGCGATGTCCGTGGCGGTCGGCACCGCCCAGCCGCCGAGCGAGCCGCCCGAGCCGAGGTTGGTCAGGGTGTAGACGACGGCCGGTACCGCCATGCCGCACAGCGCGGCGATCACCGGAAGGACCGCGGCCTTGGCGTCTTTCAGGTCCCCGGCGACGAGTTCGCGCTTGAGCTCGATGCCCGCGACGAAGAAGAAGACGGCGAGCAGTCCGTCGGCGGCCCAGTGCTCCACGGAGAGGTTCAGGCCGAGGGAGCCGGGGCCCAGGTGGAAGTGCCCGAGGCTCTCGTAGCTGCCGCGCAGTGCCGGGATGTTCGCCCAGAGCAGGGCGGCGACCGCGGCGAGCAGGAGGATCACACCACCGACGGTCTCGGTGCGCAGCGCGTCCGCCACGAAGTTCCGCTCGGGCAGGGACAGCCGGCCGAGGAACTTGCGTGTGGGGATATCGGTGCGGGGCGCGGTCACGGGAACCTCCGGTCGGTGGGCATGACGGATCACATGCCGACCAGACTTCCCGGCGCACCTGAGGGTTTCTTCCGTTGTTTTGTCCCGCCCACCTTACCCAAGGCGGAGCCGAGCGGGTCCGGCTTCCGTTCGCCGGTGCGGAAGGGGCACCGGGCGCTTGTCGCGCCGAGTGCCCCTTGACGCCGTACTCACTCCCCGCCCGGATTCCGGGCGGTCCCCGCTCAGTCCTCGCTGGACGACGCGGGGAGCTTGGTCTGGATGAGGTCCATGACGGTGGAGTCGGTCAGCGTCGTGACATCTCCGAGCTGCCGGTTCTCCGCCACGTCACGCAGCAGGCGCCGCATGATCTTCCCGGAGCGGGTCTTGGGCAGCTCCGCCACCGGCAGGATCCGCTTGGGCTTGGCGATCGGGCCGAGTGCCGAGCCGACGTGGTCACGCAGCTCGCCGACCAGGTTCTCGGTCTCCGTGACCGCGCCGCGCAGGATCACGAAGGCGACGATGGCCTGTCCGGTGGTCTCGTCCGTCGCGCCGACCACGGCCGCCTCGGCGACCGACGGGTGGGAGACGAGGGCGGACTCGACCTCGGTGGTGGAGATGTTGTGCCCGGACACGAGCATCACGTCGTCCACGCGGCCGAGCAGCCAGATGTCGCCGTCGTCGTCCTTCTTGGCGCCGTCACCGGCGAAGTAGCGGCCCTCGAACCGCGACCAGTAGGTGTCGATGAACCGCTGGTCGTCGCCCCAGATGGTGCGCAGCATCGACGGCCACGGCTCGGTGAGCACCAGGTAGCCACCGCCGCCGTTGGGCACCTCGTTCGCCTCGTCGTCCACCACGGTGGCGGAGATGCCGGGCAGCGGCCGCTGGGCCGAGCCGGGCTTGGCGTCGGTCACCCCCGGCAGCGGGGAGATCATCATGCCGCCGGTCTCCGTCTGCCACCAGGTGTCGACGACCGGGGTGCGGTCGCCGCCGATGTTCTTGCGGTACCAGATCCACGCCTCCGGGTTGATCGGCTCACCGACCGAGCCGAGGATGCGCAGGGAGGACAGGTCGAACTTCGCGGGGATGTCGTCGCCCCACTTCATGAACGTACGGATCGCGGTCGGCGCCGTGTAGAGGATCGTCACGCCGAACTTCTGCACGACCTCCCAGAAGCGGCCCTGGTGCGGGGTGTCCGGCGTGCCCTCGTACATGACCTGCGTCGCGCCGTTGGCCAGCGGCCCGTACACGATGTACGAGTGGCCGGTGACCCAGCCGACGTCGGCGGTGCACCAGAACACGTCGCTCTCCGGCTTGAGGTCGAAGACCGCCCAGTGCGTGTACGCGACCTGCGTGAGGTAGCCGCCGGAGGTGTGCAGGATGCCCTTCGGCTTCCCGGTGGTGCCCGAGGTGTACAGGATGAACAGCGGGTGCTCCGCCTCGAACGCCTCCGGGGTGTGCTCGGCCGGCTGGCGGTCGACGATCTCGTGCCACCACAGGTCCCGGCCCTCGGTCCAGGCGACCTCCTGGCCGGTGCGGCGGACCACGAGCACGTGGTCGACGCTGTCCACGCGCCCGACCGCCTCGTCGACGGCCGGCTTGAGCGCGGACGGCTTGCCGCGGCGGTAACCGCCGTCCGAGGTGATCACGACCCGGGCGTCGGCGTCCTGGATGCGGGTGGCGAGCGCGTCCGCGGAGAAGCCGCCGAAGACCACCGAGTGCGTGGCACCGATCCTGGCGCAGGCCAGCATCGCGACCGCGGTCTCCGGGATCATCGGCATGTAGATCGCGACCCGGTCGCCCTTCCGGACGCCCAGTTCGAGCAGGGCGTTCGCGGCCTTGGAGACCTCGTCCTTGAGTTCGGCGTAGGTGATGGCGCGGTGGTCGCCGGGCTCACCCTCGAAGTGGATCGCGACCCGGTCGCCGTGTCCGGCCTCGACATGCCGGTCGACGCAGTTGTATGCCACGTTGAGCGTGCCGTCCTTGAACCACTTGGCGAACGGCGGGTTCGACCAGTCGAGCGTCTCGGTCGGCTCCACGGCCCAGGTCAGCCGGCGGGCCTGCTCCGCCCAGAAGCCGAGCCGGTCGGTCTTGGCCTGCTCGTACGCGTCCGCCGTGACGTTGGCGTTCGCGGCCAGGTCGGCGGGCGGTGCGAAACGTCGCTCCTCCTTCAGGAGGTTGGAGAGTGAAGAACGCTCGTTGTCTGCCATCGTCGCACACCGTCCCAGTGGTTTAGACCAATTAACGCGCCCGATTCTCCGAGGGCTCCAGGGTGTCGGTCAACCCCTCTTATCCTGACACCCGCTCATTCACGGGTCACGCGTGACGGTCCCCGGAGGTTCAGCCCTGGACTCCTTTCTTGCTCAGCGCGCCCTGATTGTCACTGACTGTAAGTGATGGTGCTCCCGCCTGCGGAGTCTCCGTCACTTCCGCTTCGGTCCGGGTGAAGGACTCCGGGTGACGGCAGCCGCTGAGCTCGACCGAGCCGCCCTGAGCGCTGTGCGTCCGCTGCCAGTCCCGCAGTGACTCGTACGCCGCGTGATCCATGAACGAGCCGTCCAGCCGGACGACCACGGTGGTTCCCGGGGGCACGAGATGCAGGGCCCGGCTGAGCTGTGGCACCGCGAGGAACGTCAACTGCCCTCGCACCTCAAGGTGATGGACTCCTTTCCGCTCTTCGTGCGTGATGCGGGTGCGGGCGAGGCGGCGCAGGGCGACGGCGACGGCTACGGCGACACCGAGAGCCACGCCCTGCAGAATGCCGAGGACGACCACGCCGAGGGCGGTGGCGGCGTACACCGGCGCCTCCCGGTGGCGGGTCACCGTGCGGATGTGGTGCGGGGACACCATCTGGAGGCCGACGGCCATCACCAGGGCGGCGAGCGAGGCGAGCGGGACGAACTCCAGCACCGGGACCATCAGCAGCGCGGCGATCACTACGAGAACGCCGTGCAGCATCGTGGAGTTCCGGCTCACCGCACCCGCGCGCACATTCGCCGTACTCCGTACGGCCACCCCGGCGACCGGCAGGCCGCCGAGCGCGCCGGAGACGACGTTGGCGGCGCCCTGGCCGAGCAGTTCCCGGTCCAGGTCCGAGCGGCCGGTCCGGACGGCCGGTCCCGGGCGACTCGCGACCAACTTGTCCACGGCGACGGCGCCGAGCAGCGACTGCACGCTGCACACCAGCGTGGTGCCGAGCACCGCGGCGACGAGTCCGAGCACCGGCCCCTGGGGCAGTCCGGCCAGGGCGTGGCTGCGCCAGGACGGCAGGTCGACCCTGGGCAGCACCAGCCCGGTGAGGGAGGCGACGGCGGTGGCCGCGGCGACGGCGACGAGCGCGGCCGGCACCCTGCCCAGCAGGCGGCCCGCCCGGCCGGGCATGCGTGGCCAGGACAGCAGTACCGCCAGGGTCAGCGCGCTCACCGCGAGGGCTGCCGGGTCGAGAGCGGTCAACTGGGCGGGCAGTGCACGGAGGTTGTCGAGCACGGAGCTCTGCGGGCTGCCGCCGAGGGCGATGTGCACCTGGGCGACTGCGATGGTCACCCCGATCCCGGCGAGTATGCCGTGCACGACGGCGGGGCTGACGGCGAGCGCGCCGCGGGCCACGCGCAGGCAGCCGAGGGCGAGTTGGGCGAGACCGGCGAGAACGGTGACCGCGCAGGTCGTACGCCATCCGTAACGGCTGATCAGGTCGGCGGTGACGACGGTGAGTCCGGCGGCGGGTCCGCTGACCTGGAGCGGCGAACCGCCGAGCCGTCCGGCGACGAGTCCGCCCACCGCGGCGGCCACGAGGCCGGCCCGCAGCGGAGCGCCGGTGGCCAGGGCGATGCCGAGGGAGAGGGGCAGGGCGATCAGGAAAACCGCGACGGAGGCCGACATGTCGGCGCCCGCGAGGCGGAGGCGACGTGGGCGCCGGGGCGGGCTGTGGGGCGGGTGGGCACGCTCGGTGCGGGCGGACTTCGCGGTGTCGTCGGGGGCGCAGGGCGGCATGTTCACCGTCTCCTCGGGATGGCGTGGGCGCGGAACTCGCGCCTGGAGCAAGGGGATTCAGAGGGAACAACGGATTCAACGCTTGGTAAAGCAATCGTAATGCCGCGTAAAGCCCATGCCTAGATCGTCTGCTCAAATGGGGCAGCAAATCACCTCGTTGAGTGAAGTGGACCTTTTATCGGCTTGTCATACAAATTCCTTCTCCGGTCCGTGCGATCTTGACGGCGCTGTCGGCCCGTCCGGCACATCACCAGCACACGCCGTCTCGGCGTTGGACGAGAGAAGGAAGAAGGTGGGCGGAACATGGCCGCCAACCAGAGGATCGCCGTGGGCGTCGCCGTCGCCGCGGTCTGCGCCTCGTCACTCGCCGGTTGCGCGAGCGGCCCCGAGGCGTCGAGGCAGGGCGCGCCCGGCGCCCCGCAGAAGGGCCCGGGACTGCCCGGCAGTGTCGTCCGCCTGATCGGCGACGGGTCCACCGCGTACACCGGAGCGCAGCCGCACCTGCCGAGGCCCGGGCGGCTCAAGGCCGGTGAGAAGCCGCCGCAGTTCGTGGTCTTCTCCTGGGACGGGGCGGGGGAGGACAGTCAGAAGCTGTTCTCCCGCTTCCGCCAGGTGGCCAAGGCCAACAACGCGACCATGACCTTCTTCCTCAGCGGCGTGTACCTGCTCCCGGAGGAGAAGCGGGACCTGTACCGGCCGCCCCGGCACGCCCCCGGCAGCTCCGACATCGGCTTCAACGACGCGCAGGGCATCGCCGACACGGTCGAACAGGCGCGTCTGGCCTGGTTGGAGGGAAATGAGATCGGCACCCACTTCAACGGTCACTTCTGCGGCCCCGACGGCGGGGTCGGAAAGTGGTCGGTCGACGAGTGGAAGAGCGAGATCTCCCAGGCCAAGCAGTTCGTGAAGACCTGGAGGACCAACACCGGCATGAAAAAGGCCGCTTCGCTGCCCTTCGACTACGACAAGGAGCTCATCGGCGGCCGCACCCCGTGCCTGGAGGGCCAGAAGAACTTCGTCAAGGCGGCGAGCCGGCTGGGCTTCCGCTACGACAGCAGCGGCGTCAACAACCAGGAGTGGCCCAAGAAGAAGGACGGCCTGTGGGACCTGTCGATGCAGCTCGTGCCCTTCCCCGGGCACACCTTCGAGCAGCTGACCATGGACTACAACTTCATGGTCAACCAGTCCGGCACGCAGACCCAGGGCGACCCCGCGAAGTTCGCCTACTGGGGCAAGGAGATGCGCGACGGCCTGCTCAAGGGCTTCCGCCGGGCCTACGACGGCAACCGCGCCCCGCTGGTGATCGGCAACCACTTCGAGTCCTGGAACGGCGGCACCTACATGCGCGCCGTCGAGGACGTCGTGAAGGAGGTGTGCAACAAGCCCGACGTGCGCTGTGTCTCCTTCCACCAGCTGGCCGACTGGCTGGACGCCCAGGACCCGCGGACCCTCGACCGGCTGCGGACCCTCGAGGTCGGCGAGGCCCCGAAGCAGGGCTGGGCGTCCTTCCTGTCGTCCCGTCCGGCCCCGGCCCCCAAGGGCGTGCCCGGGGCGCCCAGGCCGTAGCGGGACTCACGCCGGGGCGGTGACACCCTCGCCGAGGACGAAGCCGGGGTCGACCTGGGCCGCGAGGTCGGCCCCGGTCCGCTCGTTTCCCCACGAGGCGGCGTTCTTCAGGTGGAAGTGCACCATCTGGCGGGTGTAGCGGTCCCAGTCGCGCAGCTCGTAGGTGGCGTCGGCGGCGACCTGGAGCATGCGCAGGGCGCGGCGGTTGGCGTCCTCCAGGAACTCGAACCGGGGCGGCCGGCCCTTCTCCATGGCGCGCACCCAATCCGAGTGCCCGACGGTCACGAGCAGGTCGTCGCCGACCTCGGCGCGCAGGAAGTCGAGGTCGTCCCGCCCCTGCACCTTGTTGCCGACGACGCGCAGCACGACCCCGTAGTCACGGGCGTACTCCTTGTACTGGCGGTAGACGGAGACCCCCTTCCGGGTCGGCTCGGCGACGAGGAACGTGATGTCGAAGCGCGTGAACATGCCGGAGGCGAAGGAGTCCGAGCCCGCCGTCATGTCGACCACGGCGTACTCGTCGCGGCCGTCCACCAGGTGGTTCAGGAACAGCTCCACCGCCCCGGTCTTGGAGTGGTAGCAGGCGACCCCCAGGTCGGCGTCCGTGAAGGGGCCGGTGACCATCAAACGGACGGCCGCGCCGTCGAGTTCCACCGGGTGCGCGCAGGCGTCGTAGAGCGGGTTGTCCTCGCGCAGGCGCAGCAGGCGCGAGCCCTCGCCCGGCGGGGTCGTCTTGATCATCGTCTCGGCGGAGGTGATGCGCGGGTTGGTGCCGCGCAGGCAGTCCTTGATCAGCGGCAACTGGTCGCCCATCGCCGGCAGTGCGGCGGACTGCGCCTCTTCCAGGCCGAGCGCGGCCGCCAGGTGCTGGTTGATGTCGGCGTCGATCGCGACGACGGGCGCGCCGGTGGCCGCGAGATGCCGGATGAAGAGGGAGGACAGGGTGGTCTTGCCGCTGCCGCCCTTCCCGACGAAAGCAATTTTCATGTTCACGAAGCGTAGCGGCCCGATCGCTGAGCGTGGAGGGGTGCGTGAAGAAGACCACTCCATCGTGGGGCGGGGTTGCTCGGGCCCGTAGGGTCTTACTCATGAGTACGACAGGCGCGACCGCCGAGCCTCCGCCAAGCTCCCGAACGAGCTCGAGCATGCGGGATCCCCTCGCGGCCCTGGGTGTGCTGCCCGGTGTGGCCGAGTCCGTGGAGTCCGTACGCAAGGCCGTGGACCGGGTGTACGGGCACCGGGTCATGCGGCGCAGGAGCAACGAGGTCACCTCCGAGGCGGCGCTGCGCGCCGCGCGCGGCTCCGCCGCCCTGTCCGGTGCGGACTGGGCGCTGGAGGAGGTGCGCCGCCGCTCCGACTTCAGCGGTGACGACGAGGCGCGGGTGGTGGGCGCCGCCCTGCGGCTGACGGCGGAGGCCGGGCAACTGCTGTCCATCTGGCGGCAGTCGCCCCTGCGGGTGCTGGCCCGGCTGCACCTGGTCGCCGCCGCGAGCCAGGAGGACGCGGTCGGACGGCCGCGCCAGGCGGGTGAGGAAGTCGGTGAGCCGCTGATCGAACTGCCGCCGCCGAGCGCCGACGAGGTCTCCGGGCGGCTGGAGGGCCTGTCGGAGCTGCTCATCGCCGGCAGCTCCGCGCCCGCCCTGGTGACGGCGGCCGTGGTGCACGGCGAGCTTCTGGCGCTGCGCCCCTTCGTCTCCCGCAACGGGCTGATCGCCCGGGCGGCCGAGCGCATCGTCCTGGTCGGCAGCGGTCTCGACCCCAAGTCGGTCTGCCCCGCCGAGGTCGGCCACGCCGAACTGGGCCGCGCGGCCTACCTGGCCGCCCTCGACGGCTATGTCTCCGGCACCCCGGAGGGCATGGCGGCCTGGATCGCCCACTGCGCCAGGGCGGTGGAACTGGGCGCGCGCGAGTCCACGGCGGTGTGTGAGGCGCTCCAGCGCGGGGCGGCGTGACGGACCCGGACACAGGGATGCGGCGGTACGAGAACTCGTACCGCCGCTGGCATGAGCATCGAGTTACCAAGCGTCCTCGAAATGTCGCCCATCAGGTCGGGATCTTTGCCCGTTCCTGGTGCGGCTGGCCCGTAATCGACGGGTCGACGTCGCGTGGGTGCCCGGTGTTCATGCTCGGTCCGTGGGGCCAATAGCGCTCTTGAAGGTGATCCTTGCGGATGTCCTTCGGTCTCGCGGGCCGTCGAGTCCTTTGTACTGCAAGCGGGGTACAAGCGGAACCCCCGGCTGCACTTCTTTACTTTCGGGTTCAAACAGGAACTAAACGGACGCGCAAGTGCCGTGCGGCATTCCAAGGTGGCCCAGCGGCGGATCAGGCGATCGAGTTCCGGCGCCGGCTCGTGTACCAGACGAGCCCCGCGGTGGCCGCCGCCGCGCCTATGGCTGCCATCGCGACCAGGGCCGGACGCGGCGGCACCGAGAAGGCGGGCAGTCGCTGCTTCAGCCGCACCGGCCGGTGGAAGTCGAGAACCGGCCACGCGCGCGCGACGGCCTCCCGGCGCAGCGCCCGGTCGGGGTTCACGGCGTGCGGATGCCCGACCGACTCCAGCATCGGCAGATCGGTCACCGAGTCGCTGTAGGCGTAGCAGCGACTGAGGTCGTACCCCTCGGACTCGGCCAGCTCGCGGATCGCCTCCGCCTTCGTCGGGCCGTAGGCGTAGTACTCCACCTCGCCGGTGAAGCAGCCGTCCTCTCCCACCACCATCCGGGTGGCCACCACGCGGTCCGCGCCCAGCAGTTCGCCGATCGGCTCGACCACCTCCGCGCCCGAGGTGGACACGATGACCACGTCGCGGCCGGCGCTGTGGTGCTCCTCGATGAGGGAAGCGGCCTCGTCGTAGATGATCGGGTCGATCAGGTCGTGCAGCGTCTCGGCGACGATCTCCTTGACCTGTCGCACGTTCCAGCCGCGGCACAGCGCGGACAGGTACTCGCGCATGCGCTCCATCTGGTCGTGGTCGGCACCGCCGGCGAGGAAGACGAACTGGGCGTAAGCCGTTCGCAACACGGCCCTGCGGTTGATCAGTCCGCCTTGGTAGAACGACTTGCTGAAGGTGAGCGTGCTCGACTTCGCAATGACCGTCTTGTCCAGATCGAAGAAGGCCGCTGTGCGGGGCAAGGAGTGGTTTTCCACGCCCCTGAGCATAGGGGCAGCCCATTCGGCGTAAGGTGGGCGTGTGGGTTTGCCTGAGAAGGCTCTCGGGTACACCATGGAAGTCACGGATCGTTCGCGACCGTGCCAACGCGGTCCGACTCCTCCCCCCCCGAGTCGGCCGTGAAGACGACCCCCGCTCTCCCCCCCGGCGGGGGTCGTCGCATGTCCGGGTGGGTTTCTCCCTTTCCGTCCGTGGTTGCCGGGCCGAATCGGCCGCATCACGGTGTTTTGGGCCATCTCCATGATCTGTCACGGTGCGTAGTCGTGACGCTGCTCTGTGGAAGTCGCACGGGAACCAGCACACGGGTCACTGGTATGGGTGACGGCGATATTCACAGGCATCGAGTCGTCCACAGTTTTTGACCAAGATCCACACGATTTTCCGGATCACTGCACCGTGATTCCGACGCGCACCGCTCCCGGCGAGTTCTTGGCCGGTTCCGATTGTCCGGGCGCGTGCGGCCGGTTCCGTATCGGCCGTCCAAAGGGAAGGCCGATCGCCGGTTCTTCTCATGTTCGGGATTCGCGGGGCCGCTCGGCCGCGCACAGGTAGCAGTGAAGGGGGTTCGACCCGTGGCCGGAACCGTCACACACGATTCACCGCCCGGGGCCGGAGGGCCGCAGGGCAGACCACTGATCGTCACCGAGGACGCCGGACTCCTCGACGACCTGCTGCGCCTGTGCGCGGCGGCCGGCGCCACACCCGAGGTCCATCACGGCCTGCCCGAGCGCAGAGGCGGCTGGGAGACGGCACCGCTGGTGCTGGTCGGCGACGACGCCGCCCGGCGGGTGCGCGGGGCCGCCCGCCGGCGCGGGGTGGTGCTGGTCGGCCGCGACCAGGACGACTCCGGGATCTGGCGGCGCGCCATCGAGATCGGCGCCGACCATGTGCTGGTGCTGCCCGACGGCGAGCAGTGGCTGGTCGACCGCATCGCCGACGTCGCGGAGGGCGTCGGCCGTCCCGCGCTCACCGTGGGCGTCATCGGCGGCCGTGGCGGAGCGGGCGCGTCCACGCTGGCCTGCGCGCTTGCCGTCACCTCCGCCCGGGAGGGCCTGCGCACCCTCCTCGTGGACGCGGATCCGCTGGGCGGCGGCCTCGACGTCCTGCTGGGCGGGGAGACGGCCGAAGGACTGCGCTGGCCCGCGTTCGCCGCCTCGCGCGGAAGAGTCGGCGGCGGCGCGCTGGAGGAGTCCCTGCCCGAACTGCACTCGCTGCGCGTGCTCAGCTGGGACCGCGGCGATTGCGTGGCCGTCCCGCCGCAGGCCGTCCGGGCGGTGCTGGCCGCCGCCCGTCGGCGCGGCGGCGCCGTGGTGGTCGACCTGCCCCGCCGCGTCGACGAAGGGGTCGCCGAGGCCCTCGCCCAGATCGACCTCGGCCTGCTCGTGGTCCCCGCCGAGCTGCGCGCCGTGGCGGCCGCGGCACGGGTGGCCTCCGCGGTCGGCATGGTCCTGCGCGATCTGCGGGTGGCGGTCCGAGGGCCGTACGCGCCCGGGCTCGACGACCGTGAGGTGGCCAGGCTGCTGAACCTGCCGCTGGCGGGCGAGGTGCCCGTGGATTCGGCACTGCGGCGCTCCGGCGAGGGCAGGACCCCGCCCGGCGCGGTGGCACGCGGACCGCTCGCCCGCTTCTGCACCGCCTTCTGGGAGCGGGCCCTGATCGAGGCGGCGGCGACATGAGGACGGTTGCCGAACACCTGCGGACGGCGCCTGCGGACGCGCCGCGCGAGCCCGCCAACGGGGCCCGGATGCCGGCGGAGTTGCTGGACGGCGTACGGCAGTGGCTCGCCGAGAGCGGGGCCGAGCCGACGCCCGCGCGGGTCGCGCAGGCCCTGCGCGAACAGGGCCGGGTGCTCGGGGACGCGGAAGTCCTCGGTGCGGCCGAGCGGTTGCGCTCCGAGCTGATCGGGAGTGGTCCGCTGGAGCCGTTGCTGGCCGATCCGTCGGTGACCGACGTCCTCGTGTCGGCCCCGGACCGGGTGTGGGTGGACCGGGGCGGCGGACTGGAGCGGGCCGCCGTCGCCTTCCCCGACGCGGCCGCCGTACGGCGCCTCGCGCAACGCCTGGCCGCCGTGGCCGGCCGCCGGCTGGACGACGCCCGGCCGTGGGTAGACGCCCGGCTGCCCGACGGCACCCGGCTGCACGCGGTGCTGCCTCCCGTCGCCGTCGGCTGCACCTGCCTGTCCCTGCGCGTCGTTCGGCCACGCGCGTTCACGCTGGAGGAACTGGTCGCGGCGGGCACGGTGCCGCCCGGCGGGGACCGCGTGTTGCGGGCGCTGATCGAGGCCCGGCTGTCCTTCCTCATCAGCGGAGGCACCGGAACCGGCAAGACCACGCTGCTCAGCGCGCTGCTCGGGCTGGCCGGGCCCGGTGAGCGGATCGTCCTCGCCGAGGACTCGGCGGAGTTGCGGCCCGACCATCCGCACGTCGTCCGCCTGGAGACCAGACCCGCCAACCAGGAGGGCGCGGGCCTGGTCACCCTCGAGGACCTGGTGCGGCAGGCGCTGCGGATGCGGCCGGACCGACTGGTCGTGGGCGAGGTGCGCGGCGGCGAGGTGGTCCATCTGCTGGCCGCCCTCAACACCGGCCACGAAGGCGGCTGCGGCACGGTGCACGCCAACGCCGCGGCGGACGTCCCCGCCCGGCTGGAGGCGCTGGGCACCGCCGCCGGGCTCGACCGGGCAGCGCTGCACAGCCAGTTGGCGGCCGCGCTGTCGGTGGTGCTGCACCTCGTGCGGGACCGCTCCGGGCGGCGGCGGATCGCCGAGGTGCGGGTGCTGGAGCGGGATGCGTCGGGACTGGTGCGGACCGTGCCGGCGCTGCGCTGGGGCGCGGAGGCGTTCGTGGCGGAACCGGGCTGGGAGCGGCTGCGGGGGCTGCTCCGGAGGGAGAGCGGGAGAGGGGGCGAGGACCGCGATGGATGAGGGGTTCTCGGACTCGGCCCGGGTGGCCGTCGGCGCGGTGTGTGCCGGGGCGGCCGTGTGGTTGCTGGGCCTGTGGCTGGTGGGCGAGTGGCACTCCCCGGCACGGCGGGCGCGGGTGCTGTTCGCCGACGGCGGGTCGGAGGGCACGGGACAGCCGTCCTCCGACCGGATCCTTCGCCAACTGGCCCGGGTCCGGCAGCGGTTGCGTGCCGAGTGGTGGGCACTGGCCGCCGGGCTGGTGCTCGCGGTGCTGGGCGCCTCGGTGCTGCCGGTCGTCGCGGGGGCGGTCGGGGTGCCGCTGCTGCGCCGCACCCGGGTCGCCTGGGCGGCACGCCGACGGCAGGAGCGGCGGGCGGACGCGGTGATCGCCCTGTGCGGGGCCCTCGCCGGAGAGGTACGGGCCGGGCGGCAGCCGGGCGAGGCGCTGCTGTGCGCCGCGCGGGACTCGGGTGGGCTCGGCGACGCGCAGGCGGCGGTGCTGGCGGCGGCCCGGTTCGGCGGGGACGTGCCCGCCGCGCTCGCCGGGGCGGCCCGCCAGCCGGGTGCCGAGGGCCTGCGCGGCCTCGCGGCCTGCTGGCGGGTCGCCGTGGACCAGGGTGCGGGCCTGGCGGCCGGACTGGACCGGCTCGAAGGGGCACTGCGGGCGGAGCGCGACCAACGTGCGGATCTGCGAGCCCAGTTGTCGGGGGCCAGGGCCACGGCCGTCATGCTCGCCGGCCTGCCGGCCCTCGGACTCCTGCTGGGCACGGCCATGGGGGCCGACCCCTTGCGAGTGCTGCTGCACACGGGAGCGGGTCTGGGCTGCCTGGTCATCGGTGGCGTGCTGGAGGGCGCGGGCCTGTGGTGGGCCTTGCGGATCGTGCGAGCGGCGGAGGCGATGTGAGCGCGGGCGGTGTTGTCCACAGGCTGGGGATGGCCGCGGGGGCGGCGGCGCTCCTGTGGCTGACGGTGAGATGGCTGGAGGCGATGGGCCGGGAGCGGAGCGCGCGGCGGCGGACGGCCGCGCTGCTGGGGACGGAGCGGACGGCGGAGGAGGCACGGGGCTCGCGTGCACGGCTCCGTGCGGCGGGTGACCTGCGGCAGTGCTTGCCGGCGGTGGGTGTGGCCGGGGCCGGGTGGGTGCTGGTCGGCGGGCTGACCGGGCTCGTGCTCGGGCTCGCCGGGGCGGCCGGGATGTGGGAGTGGCGGCGAAGGACGGCGAACCGTCCGGAAGCGGAGTCCGGCGCGGCTGAAGCCGCCCGTCAACTTCCGCTCGCGGCCGACCTGCTGGCCGCCTGCGTCGCGGCCGGTGCCGGCCCGGTGATCGCCGCCCAGGCCGTTGGGGAGGCCCTGGGCGGTCCCGTCGGGGACGCACTGGCCCGCGGAGCCGCACAGGTCCGGCTCGGCGGACAGCCTGCCGATGCCTGGCGCGGACTCGCCTCGATACCGGGAGCCGCGGCCCTGGCGCGGCTGCTGGAACGGGCCGACGAGTCGGGCCTTCCCGCCGCCGGCCCGGCCGCCCGGCTCGCGGCCGACGTCCGTGCCGACCGGGCGCGCACCGCGACGGCCAGGGCACGCCGGGCGGCGGTGCTGGTCACCGCACCGGTGGGGCTGTGCTTCCTGCCCGCCTTCGTCGCGGTGGGCGTGCTGCCCGTGCTGATCGGCCTCGCGGGCGGATTGCTGGGCGGAGGTGGTGGCTGAGGGCAGCGGCGGAACGGAACCGGCAGAGAACCGACAGTCAGGCAACAGGCCGAGCGACAGGCCAAGCAACAGACCGAGACCTCACGGGGGCTGAGATGTACGGAAAGGTATGGGCACGGCTGCGTGCCCTGGCGAGCCGGGACGCGGGGATGGTGACGTCCGAGTACGCGATGGGGATCATCGCGGCGGTGGCGTTCGCCGTACTGCTCTACGAGGTGGTGACGAGCGGCCAGGTCAAGACGGAGTTGCAGAACATCGTGAAGCGAGCGCTCAGTGCGCGGATGTGAACGGGCATGGGCACGGGCACGAGCACGGGTGCGGGCACGTCGAGCCGAACGGGTGGGCGACGACGCGGGGTTCGTGACGGCGGAGGCCGCCATGGTCCTGCCCGTGCTGGTGCTCGTGGTGACGACGCTGGTCTGGGTCCTGCTGGTGGTGCTCGCGCAGATCCAGTGCGTGGACGCGGCACGGGCGGGGGCCCGGGCCGCCGCCCGCCAGGATCCCGAGGGTTCGGTGACCCGAGTGGCCCGGGACGTGGCACCGCACGGCGCGACAGTCACGGTGACCCGCCGGGGAGACCACGTGCACGTGCTCGTCGTGGCCGACCCGCCGGGGCTGGGCGTGCTGCCCTTCCAGCTGAGGGAGGAAGCCGTGGCGGAGGTGGAGGACATGACCGGGACGCGCGCACAGCGGGGAGCGGGGACGTGAAACGGAGGACGGGGACGTGAGGGGCCGCCTTCCGGGGTCCCGCCGCCTCCGCCGGCTCATCGGTGGCGGGTGTGATGGGCGCCGTCTGTCGGACCGTGGTTCCGCCACCGTGTGGAGCGTCGGCGCGATCGCCCTGCTGTGCGTGGTGTTCGGCATCGGTCTCGCCCTGGGGGAGGCGGTGGTCGACCGGCACCGCGCGGCCGGGGCCGCCGACCTCGCCGCTCTGGCGGCGGCGGGCCACTGGGCCGAGGGCGGCACGGCCGCCTGTGCCCGGGCGGAGGAGGTGGCCCGGGCACAGGGCGCCCGGCTCGCCCGGTGCGCGGTCGTGGGCGACACCTCGGACGTCACAGCGGCGGCGCAACGGGGACCCTTCACCGCTGAGGTGAGGGCGAGAGCGGGGCCGGCGATCCCGGTGGATGCTCCGGTGGCACCGGTTGCCCCCGCGGACACCTCTGTGGGGCCCGGGGAGCCCGTGGCAGGGGCGGTGGGGGCCGGGGGAGCCGACAGCAGGGTCCGTGCGGCCTGGAGGGCGCACGGCAGGGTCCGAGGCCTCTGTGGGAGCCAGGGCAGGGACAGCCGGCTTTACGTCCTCTGCGGGAGCCACGGCAGGGACAGCCGGCTCTACGACCCTTGCGGGCTCCATACCGGGGCCCACGACTTTCGCCAGATCCATCGCGCCGCCACCTTTCACCCGCCTGGGCTAAACCCCACCTTCGCTAGGCATCCGCCTGAGCCTCCGTCTCAGTCCCGATCTCCGCCCCGATCTCAGCCTCCGCCTCCACCTCCGCCTCCGCCGCCTCTTCCTCCGGAGCCGCCTTCAGCAGGACCGTCAGCAGACGTACCGCCCCCCTCTTGTGCAGCGGGTCGTTGCCGTTGCCGCACTTGGGGGACTGGATGCAGGACGGGCAGCCGGAGTCGCACTCGCAGGAGGCGATGGCCTCGCGGGTGGCGGAGAGCCAGGCGCGCGCGGTGTGGAAGGCGCGTTCGGCGAAGCCCGCGCCGCCCGGATGGCCGTCGTAGACGAAGACCGTGGGCAGCAGGGTGTCGGGGTGCAGCGGGACGGACACGCCGCCGATGTCCCAGCGGTCGCAGGTGGCGAACAGGGGCAGCATGCCGATCGACGCGTGCTCCGCCGCGTGCAGGGCGCCACCGAGGATCTCCGGGTTGACGCGGGCCTCGTCGAGCTGGTCCTCGGTGACCGTCCACCACACCGCGCGGGTGCGCAGCGTACGAGGAGGGAGGTCGAGTTTCGACTCGCCGAGCACTTCGCCGGTGATGACACGTCTGCGCAGGAAGGAGACCACCTGGTTGGTGACCTCGACGGAGCCGTAGCACAGGCGGCCGTCGCCCCAGGGCACCTCGGTGTCCGTCTCCAGGACGGAGATCGCCGTCGTGTCGCGGGCGACCGTCGTGTAGGGCGGGGCGGCCTCCTCGACCAGGGCGACCGAGTCGTCCAGGTCGAGGGAGCGCACCAGGTACGTGCGGCCCTGGTGCAGATGGACCGCGCCCTCGTGGACCGTGGTGTGCGCGGCGCCCGCGTCGACCGTGCCGAGCAGCCGGCCGGTGCCGGACTCGACGATCTGCACCGGCCGTCCGCCCTCGCCGCGGATGTCGGTGAGATCCGCGGCCCGCTCCCGGCGGGTCCAGTGCCAGGCCTTCGTCCGGCGGCGCAGCAGCTTCGCGGCCTCCAGCTGCGGCAGCAGCTCGGCGCAGGCCGGACCGAACAGTTCGGTGTCCTCGTCGGTGAGCGGCAGCTCGGCGGCGGCCGCGCACAGGTGCGGGGCGAGGACGTAGGGGTTGTCGGGGTCGAGGACCGTGGATTCGACCGGCTGGTCGAACAGGGCCTCCGGGTGGTGGACGAGGAAGGTGTCCAGCGGGTCGTCGCGGGCGACCAGCACCGCGAGGGCGCCCTGACCCGAGCGCCCCGCGCGGCCCGCCTGCTGCCACAGGGAGGCGCGGGTGCCCGGGTAACCGGCGATCAGCACGGCGTCCAGGCCGGACACGTCCACGCCCAGTTCCAGGGCGGTCGTGGCGGCCAGGCCCAGGAGTTCGCCGGAGTGCAGGGCGCGTTCCAGGGCGCGGCGCTCCTCGGGCAGGTAGCCGCCCCGATAGGCCGCGACACGCCGGGAGAGCGGCCGGTCGATCTCGGCCAGCCGTTCCTGGGCGATCACCGAGATCAGCTCGGCGCCGCGCCGGGACCGTACGAAGGCGACCGAGCGCACGCCCTGGAGAGTGAGGTCGGTCAGCAGGTCCGCCGTCTCGGCGGTGGCGGTACGCCGGACGGGCGCGCCCCGTTCGCCCCGCAGCTCGGTCAGCGGGGGCTCCCAGAGGGCGAACACCAGTTCACCGCGGGGCGAGGCGTCGTCGGCCACCTCCACCACGGGCACGCCGGTGAGGCGGCGGGCGGCCACCGCGGGCTCCGCGGCGGTCGCCGAGGCCAGCAGGAAGACCGGAGAGGCGCCGTAGCGCGCGCACAGCCGGCGAAGTCGGCGCAGGACCTGGGCGACATGGGAGCCGAAGACACCGCGGTAGGTGTGGCACTCGTCGATGACGACGTACTTCAGGGCCCGCAGGAAGGAGGACCAGCGCGGGTGCGAGGGCAGGATCCCGCGGTGCAGCATGTCGGGGTTGGTCAGGACGTGGTTGGCGTACTGGCGGATCCACTCGCGTTCCTCGGGCGGTGTGTCGCCGTCGTACACCGCGGGGCGTACGGCCTTGCCCAGCGGCCGGGCGAGTTCCTTCACCGCGCGGCACTGGTCGGCCGCGAGAGCCTTGGTGGGGGCCAGGTACAGGGCTGTGGCGCCGCGGCCGTTGGCCGCCTCGGAGCCGTCCAGCAGGGTCGAGAGCACCGGGACGAGGTAGGCCAGCGACTTGCCGGACGCGGTGCCGGTGGCGACGACGACGGAGTCGCCGTCCAGGGCGTGTTCCGCGGCGCGCGCCTGGTGCGCCCACGGGTGCTCGATTCCGCACGCCTGGACCGCCGCGATCACCTCCGGCCGAATCCGGTCGGGCCAGACGGCATGGCGCCCCGCGCGCGGGGGCAAGTGCTCCGTATGAGTGATGCGCGCAGCCCGGCTCTGCCCCGCGGCGAGCCGGTCGAGGACCGCGCCCGGCGCCAGGCGGGTGACGGGGGCGACCGGGGATCGATCGGATCGGTGATTCTTGGCCATCGGCACCGAGTCTGTCACCGGCGTGCAGGACAATGGGACCAAGGCGTCGTGCACGCCTGCCGGTAAGTGATTGAATGCCATCGCGGCTGGCGAACCGTCCCGGGGGCTTCAAGCCGAGGTGTCCTGAGGGGCGACCGCTCGATAGCAAGGTGCTGGAGGATCCGTGGACCTGTCCCTGTCGACCCGTACCGTCGGCGATCGTACGGTCGTCGAGGTCGGTGGCGAAATCGACGTATATACCGCGCCCAAGCTGCGCGAGCAGCTGGTCGAGCTGGTGAACGACGGGAATTTCCACCTCGTCGTCGACATGGAGGGCGTGGACTTCCTCGACTCCACCGGGCTCGGCGTACTGGTCGGTGGCCTGAAGCGAGTGCGTGCCCATGAGGGCTCGCTGCGCCTGGTGTGCAACCAGGAGCGCATTCTCAAGATCTTCCGTATCACCGGTCTCACCAAGGTGTTCCCGATCCACACCTCGGTGGACGAAGCGGTGGCAGCCACCGACTGACCGCCGGCCCCGGGCCGGTGACCGGGGCGGAAGACTCCAAGCGGAGGCCGGGCATTTCGGCGGCCCGGCCCTCCGGACAGCACGCCCGTAGCTCCGAGGGGGATGCATGGCCACCGTCGAACTCCGCTTCAGCGCGCTGCCCGAGCACGTCAGGACCGCCCGTCTGGTGGCGGCAGCGGTGGCGCGCAGGGCCGGAGTGGACGAGGCCGTCCTCGACGAGGTCAGACTCGCCGTCGGCGAGGCCTGCTCACGGGCTGTGGGGCTGCATCGCAACAGCGGGATCTCGGCACCGGTGAAGGTGATGCTGACCGAGGAGGAGAAGCAGTTCTCCATCGAGGTCGGCGACGAGGCCCGGCACGCGCCGTTCCACGCCGGGGATGCCCCGGGCGCGGTGGACGAGACCGAAGCCGAGGAGGACGAGATGGGCCTCGCGGTCATCAGCGGTCTCGTCGACGACGTGGAGGTCTCCGCAGGGGAGCACGGCGGGCTGATCAAGATGACCTGGCCGACCACGCCGCCGCCGGTCGCAACGCTTCCCTGACCCTGCCTCACCCGTTCGGCGCAACAAGAAGGGCCCTGCTTCGCAGGGCCCTTCTTGTTGCGTGGCCGCTTCCACCAGGTACATTTGAATTCGTGAATGAATTCACGACCTGTCGGCAGATCATTTGATCAAGCATTGATCGCGGGTCAATGGTTTTGAACCATTACCTCTTTCGGGTTCCGTGGCGTGACGTCGATCATTTGCTGAAGAGCAGGTGAAGGGCAATTCGGTTTGCCGCGCTCTGTTTTGATCAGGTTCCGCTACCTACAATCCGTCCACATCTTGAGCTCAGCCCAAGCGTCAAGGAGGACGAATGGCGGGGCTTTCTACCCCTCAGCAGTCGGGTCACCCCACAACCTTCGCAGCTGCAGTGTTGACCAACGACAATCGGATCATCGTGGCGGTCATCGCGGCCGTCGCGCTGGCCGCGCTCGTGGTCGCGGGCATCCTGGTCCGCCAGGTGCTGGCAGCGGGCGAGGGCACCAGCAACATGAAGAAGATCGCGGAAGCGGTCCAGGAAGGCGCGAACGCCTATCTGGGCCGCCAGCTGCGCACGCTCGGCGTATTCGCCGTGATCGTTTTCTTCCTGCTCCTGCTGCTGCCTGCGGACGACTGGAATCAGCGCGCCGGACGATCGGTGTTCTTCCTGATCGGAGCCGCCTTCTCGGCGGCGACCGGCTATATCGGCATGTGGCTCGCCGTGCGCAGCAATGTACGTGTCGCCGCGGCGGCCCGGGAAGCCACCCCTTCGGCGGGTGAACCGGAAAAGGATCTCACCGCCGTCTCGCACAAAGCCATGAAGATCGCTTTTCGCACCGGCGGTGTCGTCGGCATGTTCACGGTGGGGCTCGGCCTGCTCGGCGCCTCCTGTGTGGTGCTGGTGTACGCGGCCGACGCGCCGAAGGTACTGGAGGGCTTCGGCCTCGGTGCCGCGCTGATCGCGATGTTCATGCGGGTGGGCGGCGGCATCTTCACCAAGGCCGCCGACGTCGGCGCCGACCTGGTCGGCAAGGTCGAGCAGGGCATTCCGGAGGACGATCCCCGCAATGCCGCGACCATCGCCGACAACGTGGGCGACAACGTCGGCGACTGCGCCGGCATGGCGGCCGACCTCTTCGAGTCGTACGCCGTCACGCTGGTCGCCGCGCTCATCCTGGGCAAGGCGGCCTTCGGCAACGACGGACTCGCCTTCCCGCTGCTGGTACCGGCCATCGGCGTGCTCACCGCGATGATCGGGATCTTCGCGGTGGCGCCGCGCCGCGCCGACCGCAGCGGCATGAGCGCGATCAACCGCGGCTTCTTCATCTCCGCGGTGATCTCACTCGCCCTGGTCGCGGTCGCCGTCTTCCTCTACCTGCCGTCGTCGTACTCCGGTCTCACCGGCGTCACCGACGCGGCGATCAGGGGCAAGGACGGCGATCCGCGGATCCTCGCCCTGGTCGCGGTCGGGATCGGCATCCTGCTGGCCGCGGTGATCCAGCAGTTGACCGGCTACTTCACCGAGACCACCCGGCGGCCGGTCAGAGACATCGGCAAGACCTCGCTCACCGGCCCGGCCACCGTCGTCCTCGCCGGTGTCTCCGTCGGCCTGGAGTCGGCGGTCTACACCGCCCTGCTGATCGGCCTCAGCGTTTACGGGGCCTTCCTGCTCGGCGGTACGTCGATCATGCTGGCGCTGTTCGCGGTGGCGCTGGCCGGTACCGGACTGCTCACCACGGTCGGTGTGATCGTCGCCATGGACACCTTCGGCCCGGTCTCCGACAACGCTCAGGGCATCGCCGAGATGTCCGGCGACGTCGAGGGCGCGGGCGCCCAGGTGCTCACCAACCTGGACGCGGTGGGCAACACCACCAAGGCCATCACCAAGGGCATCGCCATCGCCACCGCCGTCCTCGCGGCCTCGGCGCTCTTCGGGTCGTACCGGGACGCCATCACCACGGGCGCGCGTGACGTCGGGGAGAAACTGACCGGCCCGGGCACGCCGATGACCCTGATCATGGACATCTCGCAGCCCAACAACCTGGTCGGCCTCATCGCCGGCGCGGCGGTCGTCTTCCTCTTCTCGGGGCTGGCGATCAACGCGGTGTCACGCTCGGCGGGTTCGGTGGTGTTCGAGGTGCGCCGGCAGTTCCGCGAGAAGCCCGGGATCATGGATTTCAGCGAGAAGCCGGAGTACGGCAAGGTCGTCGACATCTGCACCAAGGACGCCCTGCGTGAGCTCGCCACACCCGGGCTGCTCGCCGTCATGGCGCCCATCTTCATCGGGTTCACGCTCGGTGTCGGTGCGCTGGGCGCCTACCTCGCGGGCGCGATCGGCGCGGGCACACTGATGGCGGTGTTCCTCGCCAACTCCGGCGGCGCCTGGGACAACGCCAAGAAGCTCGTCGAGGACGGCCACCACGGCGGCAAGGGCAGCGAGGCCCACGAGGCCACGGTGATCGGCGACACGGTGGGCGACCCCTTCAAGGACACCGCGGGACCCGCGATCAACCCGCTGCTGAAGGTGATGAACCTGGTGTCGCTGCTCATCGCGCCCGCGGTCATCAAGTTCTCCTACGGCAGCGACAAGAGTCTCGGCGTGCGGATCGTGGTCGCGGTCCTGTCGCTGTCCGTCATCGTCGGCGCGGTCTACATCTCCAAGCGGCGCGGCATCGCCGTGGGGGACGACAACGCCGAAACGGTCTCCAAGTCAGCCGATGCCGCGGTGGTTTCGTAGACGGTCTCATCCCGGGCCCAGCTCAGGAGGCGGGCGGGCGGCGCGTACGACGCGTCGCCCGCCCGCCGCGTGTGCGGACGCTCCCCGTGAGCCTTCTCTCGCTTGGTTCAAATGGCCTCAAGACACCACACAAGGGGCGACCGACTCCCTGGTGCGGCCGACACGGCGTGTATGTTCCGGGGCCGGGAGTCATGGAAGGGACCAAACCGGTGAACAAGAAGCTTGCGGCCGCACTGTCCGGCGGTGCGGTACTCGTACTGGCGCTGACGGGCTGCACCGACAGCGCCGCCGACAGCAAGAACGAGGCGCTGAACACCTGGGCCAAGCAGGTGTGCGACGCCGTGCAGCCGCAGGCGAAGAAGATCGAGGCCGCGAACACCGCCATCCAGAAGGAGACCTCGGACAACAGCGCGCCGGCCCAGGTCCAGAAGACCGACGCGCAGGCCTTCCAGGACATGGCCGACGCCTACAAGGCCATCGGGCAGGCCGTGAACACGGCCGGCGCACCCGAGGTCGACAACGGCCAGAAGAAGCAGCAGGACGCGGTCAAGGAGCTCAACGGCCTGTCGGCCTCGTACACCTCCCTGAAGGAGCAGGTGGACAAGCTCGACACCAAGAACCAGGCGAAGTTCGCGGACGGCCTCAAGGACATCGCCACCCGGCTGGACAAGCTGAGCCGGACCGGGAACGACGCGCTGAAGAACCTCGAGGAGGGCGACGTCGGCAGGGCGATGGCCCAGCAGCCGAGCTGCAAGTCCGCCTCCGCCACCCCGTCCTCCTCGGCCTCGTCCCCGGCGACGAGCGGCTGAGGTACGCGGACGCACGACGCGCGCTGGGACACGCCCGCTGAGCCACGCGCGCGTGTGCTGTCCGTCGGAGACGCTGTCGGTCGGAGACACGGCGCGGACCCGCACGCGCGCGTGCGCTGTCGGAGTGAGCCGACACAATGGGGGGCGTGAGTGACACCAGCCTGCCCGCACTGCCCGCCTCCGACCGACCTGACGTCGCCGCCCGGCTCAGGGACGCCCTGCTGGGCGCCTCCTTCACCGCCGACGGACTGCTCGAACTGCTCGGCGCGCCCGCGTACGCCGCGCTGGCGCGCAGCGAGACCGTTCCCGCGCTCCGGGCCACACGCGGCGACACGCCGCTGGAGCTGCTGGTCCGGCTGTTCCTGCTCCAGCAGCCGGTGCCGTACGCGCGCGTGGCGGACGTCCTGCCCGCCGAGGCGTGCCTGGAGACCGGCTGGCTGGTGCGCGTCGGCGCGGACGAGGTCGCCGCGGCCGTGGACGTCCGGCCCTACGGCGGACTCGACGGCGAGGACTGGTTCATCGTGTCCGACCTGGGCTGTGCGGTCGGCGGCGCGGGAGGGATCGGCAGCCGGGACGAGGGGGTCGTCCTCGGTGTCGGCGGCGCCTCCACGACCCTGGCCGGCATCACGGTCCGCACACCGGTGGGCTCCGCGCTCGACCTCGGCACCGGCTCCGGCATCCAGGCGCTGCACGCCGGCCGGCACGCCACGCGCGTGACCGCGACCGACGTCAATCCGCGCGCGCTGCACATCACCGCCCTGACGCTGGCGCTGTCCGGCGCGCGGGCCGCCGATCTGCGCCAGGGCTCGCTGTTCGAGCCGGTCCACGACGACGAGCGGTTCGACCTGATCGTGTCGAACCCGCCCTTCGTGATCTCCCCGGGCGCCCGGCTGACGTACCGCGACGGTGGGATGGCCGGGGACGATCTGTGCCGCACGCTCGTTCAGGAGGCGGGCGACCGGCTGAACGAGGGCGGATTCGCGCAGTTCCTCGCCAACTGGCAGCACGTCGAGGGGGAGGACTGGCAGGACAGGCTCAGGTCCTGGGTGCCCCGCGGGTGCGACGCGTGGATCGTGCAGCGCGAGGTGCAGGACGTCACGCAGTACGCCGAGCTGTGGCTGCGGGACGCGGGCGACCACCGCGGCGACGTGGCGGAGTACCAGCAGCGGTACGACGCCTGGCTGGACGAGTTCGAGGCGCGCAAGGTCAGGGCCGTGGGCTTCGGCTGGATCACGCTGCGCAGGACGAGCTCCGCGACGCCCTCGATCACCGTGGAGGAGTGGCCGCACCCGGTGGAGCAGCCGCTCGGCGACACGGTCAGGGCGCACTTCGCCCGCGTCGACTACCTGCGGGAACACGACGACGCCGCCCTGCTCGACGGTCATTTCCGGCTCGTGCGCGAGGTGGTCCAGGAGCAGGTCGGACTGCCCGGCGCCGAGGACCCCGAGCATGTCGTGCTGCGCCAGAACCGGGGGATGCGCCGGGCCACCGCGGTGGACACGGTGGGCGCCGGCTTCGCCGGTGTCTGCGACGGCACGCTCAGCGCCGGCCGCATCCTGGACGCCATCGCCCAGCTGATGGGCGAGAGTCCGCTTCTCCTGCGCGACCGCACACCGGCCCAGATCCGCCTGTTGGTGGAGCAGGGTTTCATCGAACCGGCGCAGAAACCGGGGGCAGAACCGGCTCAGTGACCGGTTCGACGGCCGGATCGGTGATCGGCTCGATGCCGGTTCGAGTGACCGGTGAGGCTGCGGGGGCGACGGCGAGTTCTCGTCGTTTCCGTGGCCTGTGAGTCCGTTTCGATCGGTCTCGGCCCCGCTTTTCGATCTTTGCTGGGGGTCGGGCGGGAAAAGGCGGAAAAAAAGCGGAGAGCTTGATTCCCGTCACGTGCGCAAGGGCTGGGGGCACTGCCCCGGGAAGCGGGACGACTCGTGTTCACCGCGGGTTCGTGTCGTCGTCGCCCGCGGCTGTCAGCCTCCCGTACCGGGGCGTCCGGGGGCGGGAGGGTACGCACATGGAGAGCGGTCCGGCGATCTTCACGGGAACGGTGTTCTCCCTGTTCGGAGCGGCCTTGTTGGGGTGGACGGCGGTCCGGGTCCGGCGCCGGGAACCCATCGCCGCCGGCCTGCCGCGGACCGCGTCGGCGGCCGTCGCGACGCTGGCCGCCGTGACCGCCCTGACCCTCGGCGTGTGGTGCTTCGGCCGGCTGTGAGAGCCGTGGCGCCGGTCCGGTCTCCGTAACTGAGAAATCACCCTCCGCATCAGCCCGAACGGCCTGGTGAGCACTCCGGGCGGCAGGAAGGGGGGTAGTCGGGTTACCGTTCGAGTGGCCGTTGCGGGCTTTTCCCGTTTGACACGGGGGCGGGATGTACCGTCACACTCCGCAGCGTCACCACGACCCGACCCCCGGGAAATCAAGGCCTGGGGAGGCCCCAGCGTCGACCGGAGAGAAGAGCGAAGTTGTCCCCGACCAGCGAGACCGCACAGGGCGGCCGCCGACTCGTCATCGTCGAGTCGCCTGCCAAGGCGAAGACGATCAAGGGCTACCTCGGCCCCGGCTACATCGTCGAGGCGAGCGTCGGGCACATCCGCGACCTTCCCAACGGCGCCGCGGAGGTCCCGGAGAAGTACACGGGCGAGGTCCGCCGCCTCGGTGTGGACGTGGAACACGACTTCCAGCCGATCTATGTCGTCAACGCGGACAAGAAGGCCCAGGTCAAGAAGCTCAAGGATCTGCTGAAGGAATCCGACGAGCTCTTCCTCGCCACCGATGAGGACCGCGAGGGCGAGGCCATCGCCTGGCACCTCCAGGAGGTGCTCAAGCCGAAGATCCCGGTCAAGCGGATGGTCTTCCACGAGATCACCAAGGACGCCATCCGGGAGGCGGTCGCCAACCCGCGCCAGCTCAACCAGCGGCTGGTCGACGCCCAGGAGACCCGACGCATCCTCGACCGCCTCTACGGCTACGAGGTCTCGCCCGTGCTGTGGAAGAAGGTCATGCCGCGGCTGTCGGCGGGCCGGGTCCAGTCCGTGGCGACGCGGCTCGTGGTCGAGCGGGAGCGCGAGCGCATGGCGTTCCGCTCCGCCGCGTACTGGGACCTGACCGGCACCTTCGCGACCGGCCGCGCGGGCGACCCGAGCGACCCGTCGTCGCTGGTCGCACGGCTGCAGAGCGTCGACGGCAGGCGCGTCGCGCAGGGCCGCGACTTCGACTCCCTGGGCCGGCTCAAGAGCGAGAGCATCCTCCACCTGGACGAGGCGAACGCCCGCGCGCTCGCCGCTGCCCTGGAGGACACCCGCTTCTCCGTCCGCTCGGTCGAGTCCAAGCCGTACCGCCGCTCGCCGTATGCGCCGTTCCGTACGACGACGCTCCAGCAGGAGGCCAGCCGCAAGCTCGGCTTCGGGGCGAAGGCGACCATGCAGATCGCGCAGAAGCTGTACGAGAACGGCTTCATCACGTACATGCGTACGGACTCCACGACCCTGAGCGACACGGCGATCACCGCCGCGCGCGCCCAGGTCACCCACCTCTACGGCGCCGACTACCTGCCGCCGCAGCCCCGTACGTACGCCGGCAAGGTCAAGAACGCGCAGGAGGCGCACGAGGCGATCCGTCCTTCGGGTGATCGTTTCCGCACGCCCGCCGAGACGTCCCTGACCGGCGACCAGTTCAAGCTCTACGAGCTGATCTGGAAGCGGACGGTCGCCTCCCAGATGAAGGACGCGACCGGCAACAGCGTGACCGTGAGGATCGGCGGCACCGCCGCCGACGGCCGGGACGTCGAGTTCAGCGCGTCCGGCAAGACGATCACCTTCCACGGCTTCCTCAAGGCGTACGTCGAGGGTGCCGACGACCCCAACGCCGAGCTCGACGACCGCGAGCGCCGGCTGCCCCAGGTCGGCGAGGGCGACGCGCTCACGGCCGAGGAGATCACGGTCGACGGCCACGCCACCAAGCCCCCGGCCCGCTACACCGAGGCCAGCCTGGTCAAGGAGCTGGAGGAGCGGGAGATCGGCCGCCCGTCGACGTACGCGTCGATCATCGGCACGATCCTCGACCGCGGCTACGTCTTCAAGAAGGGCACGGCCCTGGTGCCGTCCTTCCTGTCCTTCGCCGTGGTCAACCTCCTGGAGAAGCACTTCGGGCGGCTCGTCGACTACGACTTCACCGCCCGGATGGAGGACGACCTCGACCGCATCGCGCGCGGTGAGGCGAAGGCCGTGCCGTGGCTGAAGCGCTTCTACTTCGGCGAGACGGCGCCCGAAGGCGCTCTCGCCGCGGGCGGTCCCGGCGGCGCCGCCGAGGCCGGCAACGGCGACGGGGACCACCTCGGCGGCCTCAAGGAGCTGGTGACCGACCTGGGCGCCATCGACGCGCGCGAGGTGTCGTCCTTCCCGGTAGGCAACGACATCGTGCTGCGGGTCGGCCGCTACGGCCCGTACATCGAGCGCGGTGAGAAGGAGACCGACACCCACCAGCGCGCCGACATCCCGGACGACCTGGCCCCCGACGAGCTGTCCGTCGAGTTCGCCGAGGAACTGCTCGCCAGGCCGAGCGGTGACTTCGAGCTGGGCACCGACCCGGCCACCGGCCGCACGATCGTCGCCAAGGACGGCCGCTACGGCCCGTACGTCACCGAGGTGCTCCCCGAGGGCACCCCGAAGACCGGCAAGAACGCGGTCAAGGCGCGGACGGCCTCGCTGTTCAAGTCGATGGCCCTGGACACGGTCACCCTGGACGACGCCCTGAAGCTCATGTCGCTGCCGCGTGTCGTCGGCGCCGACGCGGAGGGCCAGGAGATCACCGCGCAGAACGGCCGCTACGGTCCGTACCTGAAGAAGGGGACGGACTCGCGTTCCCTGCAGTCCGAGGACCAGCTCTTCACGATCACGCTGGAAGAGGCGCTGGCGATCTACGCCCAGCCCAAGCAGCGGGGCCGGGCGGCCGCCAAGCCGCCGCTGAAGGAGCTCGGCGCGGACCCGGTCAGCGGCAAGCCGGTCGTGGTGAAGGACGGCCGCTTCGGCCCGTACGTCACCGACGGCGAGACCAACGCGACCCTGCGCTCCGGCGACAGTGTCGAGGAGATCACCCCGGAGCGCGGTTTCGAGCTCCTCGCCGAGAAGCGCGCGAAGGCCCCGGCCAAGAAGACCGCGAAGAAGGCCGCCGCCAAGAAGACGACGGCGAAGAAGACGGCGTCCACGGCCGCGAAGAAGACCGCGGCGAAGAAGACGACCACCGCCAAGAAGACGGCGGCCAAGAAGACCACCGCGAAGGCGACGGCCGCGAAGGCGACGGCCGCCAAGGCGGCGGACGACTGATCGCGCGGCGGATCCGTCACGGCTCCTCTCCGGAGGGCCGGTCGCCTCGCGGATCCCTCAGGGCTCCTTTGCAAAAGGCACGCCTCGGCATCACTTTGGTGTCGGGGCGTGCGTACGTCCGGTCGGTCACTCCATGCTGTCGGTGCGTCCCGATAGGCTGAACGCATGACGCGAGCCGAGCAGCCAACGGCCCACACCTCCGCACCCGACGACGCTCTCCTGACCGATTCCCGCGAGCGCGCCGTCCGCGCCCTGCTGCACCGGCCGCAGTTGCGGCGGTTGTGGAGCGCCCAACTGGCCGGAGGTGTCGGGGACACCCTCGCGCTCCTGGTCCTGGTCGTCCTCGCCCTCCAGACGGCGGCCGTCACCGGCCCCTTCGGCGGTGGCTATCGGGGCGTGGCCTTCGCAGTGGCGACGGTCTTCGGGGTACGCGTCCTGGCGACGCTGTTCTTCGGCGCGGTCCTCCTCGGACCGCTCACCTCGCTCACCTCCCAGGAGGGGCCGCTCGACCGGCGCTGGACCATGGTCGGCGCCGACGGGCTGCGTGCCGCCCTGCTGATCGTCGCCCCGCTGTGGATCGACTGGACGCCGGACAACGCCCTGCTCCTCCTGCTGGTCACCGTCTTCGTGACCGGGGCCGCCGAGCGCGTCTGGAGCGTGTGCCGGGAGGGCGCGGCCCCCGCGCTGCTGCCCGCCCCGCCCCCGGAGGGCGCCACGGTGCGCCCGCTGCCGGACCACATGGACGCCCTGCGCCGCCTGTCGCTGCGGACCACCTTCCTGGCGGTCCCGCTGGCGGCCGCCGCCCTGGTCGTCGCCTCCCTGGTCAACAACCTCCTGGGCACCGCGGTCGCCTGGTTCGACCAGCACCAGGCGGCCCTGGGCGCGTACGTCGCGGCCGGCCTGTTCGCCGCGTCCCTGTCCGTGCTGACCTACCTGGAACTGCCCGGCACCCGCACCCCGCGCCCGCGCTCGCCGCTGGAGGGACTGCGCCGCCCGAAGACGGGCTCCGGTGTCGACAAGGGCCGCACGGGTGCCGTGCCGCTGCTCGTGCTCGCCTGCGCGTCCGTCGCCGCGGCGATCGCCGCCGCCGTCGCCGTCTGCGTGCTGCACGCCACGGACCTGCACGGCGGTCCGGTGCTGTACGGGCTGGCGGTGCTCGCCCTGACCGGCGGGGTCGCGGTCGGCATCCGCACGGCGCCGAGGGCGCTGGTCTCCCTGTCGCGGCGGCGGCTGCTGGCCCTGACGATCGCCCTCACCGGCGTCGCCCTGCTCGCCGCCGGACTGGTCCCCGACGTCACCACGGTCCTGCTGATCCTCGCGCTGGCCGGCGTGAGCGCGGGCGCCGCCGCCAACACCGGGCACACACTGCTCGACCAGGAAGCCGAGGACTACCGCAAGCCCCGCATGACCGAGCACCTGCACGCGGTGGTGTGCGTGTTCGTGGCGCTCGGTGCCGTACTCGCTCCCGTGGTCGCGGCCGGGATCGGCCCGCACCGGCTCCAGGACGGCCGGTTCGTGTTCGCGCACGGCGGCGCCGCGTTCACGCTGATGCTGGTCGGCGCGCTGCTGCTGCCGGTGGCCGCGCTGGTCCTCGCCAAGGTCGACGACCGCTCCGGCGTACCGCTGCGGCAGGACCTCGTCGACGCCCTGCGGGGCGGCGATGACCCGGTGACGGCTCCCGCGCAGTCCGGGTTCTTCATCGCCCTGGAGGGCGGCGACGGCGCCGGAAAGTCCACGCAGGCCGAGGCGCTCGCCGACTGGATCAGGTCCAAGGGCCACGAGGTCGTCCTCACCCGCGAGCCGGGTGCCACTCCCGTGGGCAAGCGGCTGCGCTCGATCCTGCTGGACGTGTCATCCCAGGGACTGTCCCACCGCGCGGAGGCCCTGCTGTACGCCGCCGACCGCGCGGAGCACGTCGACACGGTCGTACGGCCCGCGCTGAAGCGGGGCGCCGTGGTGATCACCGACCGGTACATCGACTCCTCCGTCGCCTACCAGGGCGCGGGCCGCGACCTGTCCCCGACGGAGATCGCGCGGATCTCCCGCTGGGCGACGAACGGCCTTGTGCCGCATCTGACGGTCCTGCTGGACGTCTCGCCGGAGACCGCCCGCGAGCGGTTCACGGAGGCGCCCGACCGCCTGGAGTCGGAGCCGGCCGAGTTCCACGCGCGCGTGCGGTCCGGTTTCCTGGCGCTGGCCGCCGCCGACCCCGGCCGCTACCTCGTGGTGGACGCCGGGCAGGAGCCGGAGGCGGTGACCACGGTCGTCCGGCACCGGCTCGACCAGATGCTGCCGCTGTCCGAGGCCGAGCAGAAGGCGCAGGAGGAAGCGCGCAGGAAGGCCGAGGAGGAGGCGCGCCTCAGGGCGGAGGAGGAGGCCCGGCGCAAGGCCGAGGAGGAGCGCCAGGAGCGCGAACGCCAGGAGCAGCTGGCCCGGCTGCGCGCCGAGGAGGAGGAGCGCAAGCGGCGCGAGCTGGAGGAGGCGCAGCGGCTCGAGGCGGAGCGGCAGGCCGAGGAGGCCCGCCGGCGCGCCGAGGAGGCCCGCCGCAAGGCCGAGGAGGAACAGGCCCGGCTGCTCGCCGAGGAGCGGGCACGGGCGGAGGCCGAGGAGCGCCGCAAGGTCGAGGAGGAGCAGCGGCGTCGGCAGGCCGAGGAGGAGCAGCGGCTGCGCGCCGAGGCCGAGGCACGGCGGCTGGAGAAGCAGCGCAAGGCGGAGGAGGCCCTGCGCCGGGCCGAGGAGGCCCGACGGGCGGCGGAGGAGGCGGCGGCCACCGCACAGACGGGTCCCCGCCGCTCCACGGAACCCTCGGCCGCGGCGGTGCCGCCGGAGGCGCTGACCGTGCCGACGCCGGTGGTGACGCCGACGAACGCTTCGGGCGGGCCCGTGGACGAGACCGCGGTGCTGCCGCCGGTGCGGGACGAGCGGACGGGCGGCGAGCCTTCGGGCGGGCGCTCGGACCGGGGCACGGGCCGGGGCTCGGACCAGGACAGGGGCCGCGGCTCGGGCGAGGACTCCCGTGGGACGTCCCGCGCGTCGGCGGAACCGGGGCGTCGGCGGACGGCGGGCGAGTCGGAGTCCGAGGTGACCGCGAAGCTGCCGAAGCCCGTGGTGGCGCCGGGCGCCGCCGACGAGACGGCCGTACTGCCGCCCGTCCCGCCGGGAGCCGTGGACGAGACCGCCGTACTGCCGGCCTTCACGCCGGGGGCCGCGGACGAGACGGCGGTCCTGCCCCCGGTGCGCGGGGAGGATCCCGCGGACCGGGTACCGCCCGGTTTCTTCCGGGACGAGCGGGACGGGCGGGGCGAGCGGTTCCGGGCCGTTCGGCACGACGACGGCGACGACCGTACGAGGGAGCTGCCCCAGGTCGACGCCGAGGCGGTCGCCCGGCGGCGGCCGCGGCCGGACTGGGCCGAGGAGACGCCCCTCGACGACCTGCCGACCCTGGCGGACGAACTGCTGGGCCCGCGCGAGGACGGCGAGGCGCCCGACGACGGCGAGGGCGGCCGGGGCAGGGGCCGGCGGCGCTGAGCCGAACCCCGTGCCGGCATGGCGCCGAGGCTCCGCCCATGGAGACTTCACCCATGCCGGCGGGGCCCGGCCCGCGTCACGGAGACGGCCGTCGGCGTGGGGCTCGTCGGAGCCGCCCGCCGCGTTGTCAGTGGCGCCCCGCACAATGGTTCCCGGATCACGAACCATGACGGACATGACGACATGACGAGAGGCGGCGTGACCCATGAGCGTGTGGGACGACCTCGTCGGGCAGGAGCGCGTCGGTGAACAGCTGACCGCCGCCGCCCGGGACGCCGACGCCCTGGTCACCGCGGCCACCACGGGCGCGCCGCCGCCGGAGGCGTCGAAGATGACGCACGCGTGGCTGTTCACCGGACCGCCCGGCGCGGGGACCACGCAGACGGCGCGGGCCTTCGCCGCCGCCCTCCAGTGCGTGAGCCCCGACCGCGCCCTCGGCGGGGTCCCGGGCTGCGGCTTCTGCGACGGCTGCCACACGGCGCTGATCGGCACCCACGCCGACGTCAACACGGTCGCCGCCGTGGGCACGCAGATCCTCGCCGACGACATGCGGGACACCGTGCGCAAGTCGTTCACCGCCCCGGCGACCGGCCGCTGGCAGGTGATCCTCGTCGAGGACGCCGAGCGGCTGAACGAGAAGTCCGCCAACGCCGTGCTGAAGGCCGTCGAGGAGCCCGCCCCGCGTACGGTCTGGCTGCTGTGCGCCCCCTCGGTCGAGGACGTCCTGCCCACGATCCGCTCCCGCTGCCGGCACGTGAACCTGCGCACCCCGTCGGTGGACGCCGTGGCCGACATGCTCGTACGCCGTGAGGGCGTCGAACCCGCCGTCGCGGCCGCCGCGGCCCGCGCCACCCAGGGCCACATCGACCGGGCCCGCCGCCTGGCCACCGACCCCGCCGCACGCGAACGCCGGGCCACCGTCCTGAAGCTCCCGCTGCGCGTGGACGAGATAGGCGGCTGCCTCAGGGCGGCCCAGGAACTGGTCGACGCGGCGGCGGACGACGCCAAGGCGCTCGCGGAGGAGATGGACGTCAAGGAGGCCGAGGAGCTGAAGGCGGCGCTCGGCGCGTCCCAGGGCGGCCGGCTGCCCCGGGGCACGGCAGGCGTGATGAAGGACCTGGAGGACAAGCAGAAGCGCCGCCGCACCCGCACCCAGCGCGACAGCCTCGACCTCGCCCTGACCGACCTCACCGGCCTCTACCGGGACGTCCTGGCCCTCCAGCTCGGCTCCCGCATCGCCATCGCCAACGTGGACGTCGAGGACACCCTGGAGCGCCTCGCCCGCGGCGGCTCGCCCGAGTCCACCCTGCGCCGCATAGAGGCCATCGCGGCCTGCCGCGACGCCCTCGACCGCAACGTGGCCCCGCTGCTGGCGGTGGAGGCGATGACGATGGCCCTGAGAGCGGGCTGACGGGGCCCGGTCGCCCTGACACCGGCGTCACTCGTACGAGCAACGCTCCGCACGTAACGCACTCCTGTGATCGCGGAGAGTTACGCTCGCTGGATGCACATCAGGCGCGCCCTCAGTCCGAACAGCAGCAGAGGCCCTCGGCCCCGAACCCCCCTCCGCGCGGCACGCGCGGGCGGCACCCTCCTGGCGGCCGCCGCCCTGCTGGTCTCGGCCTGCTCCCCAGGCACCACGCAGCGCCGGACCGAGCCCGCGGCGGTCGCGGAGCTGGCCGCGCTGCCGCAGTCCACGCCGGCCGCCCTGGCGCCGTACTACGGGCAGAAGCCGGCCTGGCGCGACTGCGGGGTGGCCGGCTTCGAGTGCGCGACGGTCAAGGCGCCGCTCGACTACGACCGGCCCGACGGCGGCGACGTCCGGCTGGCCGTGGCCCGCAAGAAGGCGTCCGGCCCGGGCAAGCGGCTCGGCTCGCTCCTGGTGAACCCGGGCGGGCCGGGCGGCTCGGCCATCGCGTATCTCCAGCACTTCGCCGGTGCCGGCTACCCGGAGGAGGTCCGCGCCCGCTACGACCTGGTCGCGATGGACCCGCGCGGGGTCTCCCGCAGCGACGCCGTGCAGTGCCTCGACGACCGGGACATGGACGCGTACACGCAGACCGACTTCACGCCCGACGACCGCAAGGAGATCGACGCGCTCGTCGCCTCGTACCGCAAGTTCGCGGAGGGCTGCGGCACGCACGCCGCCCGGCTGCTGCGGCACGTCTCCACCGTGGAGGCGGCACGCGACATGGACATCCTGCGCGCGGTGCTGGGCGACGGAAGGCTGAACTACGTCGGCGCCTCGTACGGGACCTTCCTCGGGGCGACGTACGCCGGGCTGTTCCCGCAACGGGTCGGCCGCCTGGTCCTGGACGGGGCCATGGACCCCTCGCTGTCGGCGCGCCGGATGAACCTGGACCAGGCGGTGGGCTTCGACGGGGCCTTCCAGTCGTTCGCGAAGGACTGCGTACGGCAGAACGACTGCCCGCTCGGCGACCACGGCGCGACACCTCAGCAGGTCGGCGACCAGCTCGCCGCCTTCTTCCGCAAGCTCGACGCCCACCCGATCCCCGCCGGTGACGCCGGCGGCCGCAGCCTCGGCGAATCCCTCGGCACCATCGGGGTGATCGCGGCGATGTACGACCAGGCGGCCTGGCCGCAACTGCGCGCGGCGCTGACGTCGGCGATGAAGCGGAACGACGGCGCCGCGCTGCTGGCCCTCGCCGACAGCTACTACGAGCGCGACTCCGGCGGCCACTACACCAACCTGATGTACGCCAACGCGGCCGTGAACTGCCTGGACCTGCCGGCCCCCTTCACGGACCCCGAGCAGGTGGAGGAAGCCCTCCCCGCCTTCGAGAAGGCATCCCCGGTCTTCGGCCGCGGCCTCGCCTGGAACACGCTGAACTGCGCGTACTGGCCGGTGAAGCCCACCGGTCTGCCCCACCGCATCGAGGCCAAGGGAGCCGCACCCATCGTGGTGGTCGGCACCACCCGCGACCCGGCGACCCCCTACCGCTGGGCCCAGGGCCTGTCCCGCCAGCTCGCCTCGGCCCGCCTGCTGACCTTCGACGGCGACGGCCACACCGCCTACCGCCGCGGCAGCGGCTGCATCGACTCCGAGATCAACACCTATCTCCTCGAGGGAACCCCTCCGGCGAACGGCAAGCGCTGCCCGTAACCACCGCCCCGCCCCCGGCGCCCCCGTCCCAGGGGCGCCCCGGGGCGTGTACGAAGCACCCCGGGAACTGTGTAGACTTACGGACGTTGCTGATCGCACCATGGTGCCGGCAGCACGCCGCTTTAGCTCAGATGGCCAGAGCAACGCACTCGTAATGCGTAGGTCTCGGGTTCGAATCCCGAAAGCGGCTCCATCGAAAGCCCAGCTCACATCTCTCTGAGCTGGGCTTTTTCGTTCACCGATAGCACTACCAGGACTTCCGCGGAGCCGCGCGGGCCCCAGCACGCGGCCGCGGAGCCGGTCGAGTTCGCCGCCGCGGGTGGCAGGCGTACTTTTGGAATCAGGCAAGGGTGACTCCCTGATTGGAACGTCCGGCGGCATCTTCGGGCGGCCCAGGGGTTCAGGGCCAAGGCCTGGAACGCCGGATCCAAGCGGGGTACGTACTCACACGGCACGCGCGGAGGGGCCATGGCCGAGCTCGGTAAGGCGGGCGACCCGCCGAACCCTGCCGCCGTGCTGCGCGAGCCCGCACGGCTGGCCGCGGTGGACGCCGTCCGCGCCGTCGACGCGCTGGCCGCGGACACCTTCGCCCGGTCCGTGGACCTGGCCGAGCGGCTGCTGGACACCCGTATGGCGCTGATCAGCCTGGCCGGGGCGGACCAGCAGTACTTCCGGGGCGACAACGGCAGGGCCGTACCGTGGCACGGGGAGCAGGAACGGGTCGACTGGTGTTTCTGTTCCGAGGTGGTGGTCTCGGGCCGGCCGCTGGCCATCGACGACGTCCGCCACGACTCCGCGCACCGTGCCGACCGCGCGATCGCCGCCACCGGCATGCGCGCCTACCTGGGCGTACCGCTGCTCCTGGAGGAACTGCCGGTCGGCGTGCTGTACGTGATCGACACCAGGCCGCGGCTGTGGGACCCGGATCAGCAGCATGCCCTGGAGCAACTGGGCGCCTCGGTGATGAGCGAGATCCGGTTGCGGCTGGACGCGGCCGAGCACGGCCGGCTCTACGCGCGGGCCGCGGCCGCCGCCGTCGTCGAGCACAGACGATCACAGCAGTTGCAGGACCTGGCTCGGGCCAGTCTGCGCATCAACGCCGCGCCCTCGCTGGACTTCGCCCTCCAGACGGCCACCGAGGAGGCCAGGGCGCTGGTTGGCACGCACCAGTCGGTCACCAGCATGACCACGAACCTCCGCTGGGCCCAGGCGATCAACGCGGTCTCCCTGTCGGACAAGTACGGCGAGTACCGCTTCTTCGACGAGCCCCCGGCCGGAGAGGGGATCTACGTCCTGGTCTGCAAGGACAACAGGCCGATGCGGATGACCCAGGACGAGCTGGAAGCGCATCCCGCCTGGCGGGGCTTCGGCTCCTACGCCCCGGTCCATCCGCCGATGCGCGGCTGGCTGGCCGTCCCGCTGATCGCCACCGACGGCCGCAACCTGGGGCTGATCCAGCTCTCGGACAAGACGGACGGCGGTGACTTCACGGCCGACGACGAGGCGGTCCTCGTCCAGCTCGCCCAGCTGGCCTCGGCGAGCATAGAGAAGGCCGCGGCGCTGGAGAACCAGTACGAGATCGCGCGCACCCTGCAGAGCAGTCTGCTGCCGCAGCAGCTGCCCGAGCAGTCGGCGGTGTCGGCCGCCTCCCGCTATCTGCCCGCAGCGGCCCGCGCCGGCGTCGGCGGCGACTGGTTCGACGTGATCGGGCTCTCCAGCGCCCGGGTCGCGCTGGTGGTCGGGGACGTGGTCGGACACGGCATCCACGCTGCCGCGGCCATGGGCAGGCTGCGTACGGCCGTGCGCACCCTGGCCGATGTCGATCCGACCCCCGAGGAGCTGCTCACCCGCCTGGACGACCTGGTGAACCGGCAGTCCGCGGAATCCGGCGACGACGGTGCCGACCCGGCGCACGGAGGCTCCGCCGATGTCGGGACCACCTGCCTGTACGCGGTGTACGACCCGGTGACCGGGCGCTGCGCGCTGGCCCGGGCCGGCCATCCGGCGCCGATCGTCGTGGCCCCGGACGGCAGCGCCGACTTCCTCGACCTGCCGCCCGGGCCGCCGCTCGGTGTCGGCGGCGTGCCGTTCGAGGCGGTGGAGGTCGAGGTGCCGGAGGGCAGTCTGCTCGCCTTCTACACCGACGGCCTGATCGAGTCCCGGCAGCGCGACCTGGAGGCGGGGCTGGAGGAACTGCGCCAGGCACTGACCGAACCGTGCGACTCGCTGGAAGCGCTGTGCGACCACGTGGTCAAGACGCTGCTGCCCGAGCCCCCGGCCGACGACGCCGCGCTGCTGCTGGTCCGGCCGCACAGCCTGGACGAGACGCGCGTCGCCACCTGGGACATCGCCGCGGAACCGGCCGAAGTCGCCCGGATCCGCGCCCGCACCGCCCGCCTGCTGGCCGCCTGGGGCCTGGAGGAGATGGGCTTCGTGACCGAGCTGGTGGTGAGCGAGTTGGTCACCAACGCCATCCGCTACGGCCAGCCCCCCATACAGATGCGGCTCATCCACGACCGGACGATCATCTGCGAGGTCTCCGACGCCAGCAGTACCGCCCCGCATCTGCACCAGGCCCGCATCTTCGACGAGGGCGGACGCGGCCTGATGCTGGTCGCCCAGCTCACCCAGCGCTGGGGCACCCGCCACGCCCGCGACGGCAAGACCATCTGGTGCGAGCTGGCCCTGCCGGCGGAGGGCGAACCGGTTCAGGGTCTGTCCGTGGCAGGACTGGCGAGGCTGGACGGTCTCGAAGGGCTGGACGGTCTGGAAGGGCTGTCCGTGGACGGGCTGCTGCCGCCCGACGCGGAGCAGTAGCGCGGCGAACAGCGGTCCGCGCCGGTGATCCGTACGTGATCGGCGGGCCGTAGTCTCACCGCCCGGCCGTGGCGTGCGCGCACGCGCGGACAACGGTGGCGGCCTCCCTGGATCTGTTCCTCCGCGCACCCGGGGGAGGGTGCGCGGAGGGTGGGGTTCAGCGTGTGGTGCGGGCGTGTGTGCGTTCGAAGGCGGCGAAGGCCGCCTCCTGGTGCCACTCGAGTTCCGCCCTGGGGCTGCCGTACAGCAGACGCTGACACGCCGCGGACCGTACGGGCAGGCCGGGGCGTTCACCGCGGCAGGCGGGCACGACCCGGTAGCCCCCGGTGGTGGGATTGCCCTGCCACAGGCTCGCACCGGGCAGGAAGGCGTACTGGAGCGAGGCGCGCGCGAGGTCCTTGAGCTCGGGGTAGGACAGGCCGTAGGTCGCGGCGGCGTACTGGTACTCGTGGCTGATGTCGATCCGGGACACGCCGGGGTCGTCGGTGGCCAGCACGATGGGGACGCCGTAGCGGCGGTACGTGGTGAAGGGGTGTTCGGCGCCCTTCACGCCGAGAATCTGGGCGTTGCTGGAGAAGGGCACTTCGACCGCGACCTGGCGGGCGGCCATGGTGCGGGCCGTGCGCTGCCAGCCGTCCTCGTGGACGAGGTCGACGCCGTGCCCGACGCGCTGAGTGCGGGCGACGTCGACGGCCTCCTTGATGTGGAACTCCAGGTCCTGCGGCTTGACCAGCCCGGTCCACAACTCACCCGCGTGCAGCGTGACATGGGCCCTCGGGTACGCGCCGCGCAGATAGTGGACCATGCGCATCTGGAGGCTGTAGTCGCGCAGGGCGACGTTCCCGTCCTCCGGCTGGACGAGGTTGACCGCGACGAAGCGCGGGTCGCGCTCGGCCAGCCGCATGCCCAGGGCGAGTTGGGTGAAGACCCGCTCCGGGGCGCTGCCCCGGGAGGCCTGGGAGATCCAGCGGATGGTGAGCCGGCAGCCGGGCCGGGCACGGCGGGTGCCGCAGTGCTCGGTCGCGCGGAACTCGGCGTCGCCGTCGTCGGCCTCCTTGCGGGCCGCGGCGACCAGCCTGTCGAGCTTGCCGCCTGCCACCAACTTGCGGTGCAGGGAGGCGAGATCGGCGTCCCAGCCGACCTCGGCGGCCAGTTGCTTCGCGCCGTCGGAGGCTGGGCTGACCATGGTCTCCAGATAGAACTGGTTCTGGCCCGCGACGTGGTCGGCGACCTGGGCGAGCAGTTTGCCCCGGTGCCGCCAGGTCACCTCGCCGAACTTCCCGAAGGTGTCGAAGAAGTGGTCATGGCCGTTGCCGCCGGGCGGGAAGTCCTGCATGGACCAGGCGCGGACCAGCGCGTCGTGGAAGGCGCGGTCCCTCCGGGTGTCCGCCGCGGGGCGGGTACCGGGCCCGCACGGCGGCGCGACGGCGGTCAGCGTCGCGGTCTCGACGCACAGCCCGTCCTCGGCGGCCAGCTCGATCAGATACTCCGTGGACACCGCGCCGGAGAGGTGGTTGTGCAGGTCCCCGCCCTTGGGCAGGCTCACGAAGAAGCCGCGAAGTGACACGGGCCGGGAGCGCAGCGATCTCAGGTAGGCGTCCGTACGGGCCTCCGCGACCGTCACCGGCCGGGACTGCGGCACCGCACGCGACGGGAGTCCGGCGCCGGGTCGCGCATCGGCGGCCTGTTGCGCTCCGACGGCGGGCTGGGCGCCGGCGGACACGGCGGACAGGAGGGACAGGGCGAGAAGGGAGCCCACGGCGGCCGGAACGAGGCGGCGGCGTGCGGAACTTCGGCGTTGCATGCTCACTCCGGCATGATCGGGGAACAAACGCGGCCGAAGCGGTTCTCCCGGACATCTTTTGCCGGACAGTACCCGACCGGGTGACGGCGCGGATTTTGGCGGACAACACCCGGACGGCTGATGAACACAAGTCATGCGGCGTGGTTTTCGTACCGGTTCCGGGCGGGTTGAGGTGAGGCGGGGGTAAGAGGGCGCAAAGTGAGGTGGCGTCAGAGCAACCGGCGCCGCCGAGGCGACATCCTGGTGAACGAGGGGCGCCTCGCGGGCGCCGTCGTCGTCGGATGGGATGAGGGCCGTGGTGGAGCCGAGGATCGCTGTCGCGGTGGTGACCATGGGCAACCGGCCTGCCGAGGTCGACGCCCTGCTGGAGTCCGTGGCCAAGCAGGATCTCGCGCCCGCCCGCATCGTGATCGTCGGCAACGGGTGCCGGCTGCCCGAGTTCGCCCGCCGGCTGTCCCTGCCCGGCGAGGTCACGGCGGTCGAACTCGACGAGAACCTCGGCTGTCCGGGCGGGCGCAACGCCGGCCTGGCCCGGCTGCGGGAGTTCGGGGACGTCGACGTGGTCGTGGAGCTGGACGACGACGGGCTCCTGGTCGACGCCGACGTGCTGCGCCGGGTACGGGACCTGTACGCCGCCGACCCGCGCCTCGGCATCGTCGGCTTCCGCATCGCCGACGAGAACGGCGAGACCCAGCAGCGGCACGTGCCGCGGATCGGCGGCTCGGACCCGATGCGGGGCGGGTACGTCACCGGGTTCCTCGGCGGCGGGCACGCCCTGCGGATGACGATGCTGGAGGAGACCGGGGACTGGCCCGCGGAGTTCTTCTTCGCGCACGAGGAGACCGACCTGGCCTGGCGTGCCGCCGACGCCGGCTGGAAGATCCTCTACGCGCCCGAGCTGCTCCTGCGGCATCCGAAGACCTCGCCCGCGCGGCACGCCGTCTACTACCGGGTCACCGCCCGCAACCGGGTCTGGCTGGTCAGGCGGCGGCTGCCGCTCCCGCTGATCCCGGTCCACCTCGGCGTGTGGACGCTCCTGACCCTGGCGCGGACCCGGTCGCTCGCCGGACTGCGGGCCTGGTGCGGCGGGTTCGTGGAGGGGCTGCGCGAGCCGGCGGGGGAGCGGCGGCCCATGCGCTGGCGGACCGTGTGGCGGCTGACCCGGCTCGGCCGGCCGCCGGTCGTGTGACCCCGTCCGCCCCCCGTTCGACGTCTGCTTCCGTCCGGCCTGTCCGACCCACGAGAACGCAACCGCCGGGGCGGGCCCGTCACTTCGCGTCGGCGTAGCACTCCACCACCGCCGTGGTGAACGGGAACCGCACCGGGGTCTCGCCGAACGTCAGCCGTCCCGCCAGTTCCGCGGCCTGCCGGATCGCCTCGACGACCGCGTCCGCCTCCTCCCGCGGGCAGTGCACGATCACCTCGTCGTGCTGGAAGAAGACCAGCTCGGCCGCCAGGTCGCGGCAGGTGCGGCGCAGTGCGGCGAGCAGCAGCAGGGCCCAGTCGGCGGCGCTGCCCTGCACGACGAAGTTGCGGGCGAAGCGGCCGCGGGCGCGCGAGTTGGTGGAGGCGTACCCCGGCATCCAGCCCTGGTCGGCGGGCTGCGCGTGGGCCGGGTCGTCCTGCGGGAGGCCCGCCTCACCGCCCGCGTCCTCGCTCGCCCCGGCGGCCGGTGGACAGGTGCGGCCCAGCCAGGTCCGTACGAGCCTCCCCTCCTCGCCGGCCCGCGCGGCCTCGTCGACGTACGCCACCGCCTTCGGGAAGCGGCGTCTGAGGGCGGCGAGGTTCTTCAGTCCGTCGCCGGAGGTCTGCCCGTAGACCGCGCCGAGCACGGCGAGCTTCGCCTGGGCGCGGTCGCCGGAGAAGGCCCGGTCGGAGACCGACTGGTAGAGGTCGGCGTCCCGGCCCGCCACCTCCATCAGCCCCGGGTCGCGGGAGACGGCCGCCAGCACCCGCGGTTCCATCTGGGCGGCGTCGGCCACGACCAGCCGCCAGCCGGGGTCGGCCACCACGGCCCGGCGGATGACCTTCGGGATCTGGAGCGCGCCCCCGCCGTTGGTCACCCAGCGACCGGTGACCGTGCCGCCGGCGAGGAACTCGGGCCTGAACCGCCCGTCGTGGACCCAGTCCTTGAGCCAGGACCAGCCGTGGGCGACCCAGATCCGGTACAGCCTCTTGTACTCCAGCAGGGGTTCGACGGCCGGGTGGTCGACGGACCGGAGCTCCCAGCGGCGGGTGGACTTCACCGTGATCCCGGCCCGGGCGAAGGCCTTGATCACATCGGCGGGCAGATCCGGCCGCACCCGGTGGCCGAAGGCCGCGGACACCTCGTCCGCGAGTTCGGCCAGGCGGCGGGGCTCGCCGCCGCCCGCGTACCGCTCGCCGAGCAGTTCGTGCAGCACCTCGCGGTGCACGTCCGCGCGCCAGGGCAGGCCCGCGCGGTTCATCTCGGCCGCCACCAGCGTGCCCGCCGACTCGGCTGCGGTCAGCAGGCGCATGCGGTCGGGGTGCTCGGCTCGTTCATGCCGCCGCTGCTGCTCGGCGTAGACCGTGATCAGGTCCGTCAGCGGCAGGCGCACGCTCTGCGGCTCGAAGAGCGGGGACTGCGCGCCCGGTTCGGCGGACCGGTGCGGCGGGTCCGGCGGTACGGGGCCGCCGCGCAGCCGGGCCAGCGCGGCGGCGGCCGAGCGGGGCTCGCCGTGGCGCCCCTCGTGGCCGAGGAGGAGCGTCTCGGCGTCCTCGATGTCGTAGCACCGCTCCACCCGTACGCCCGCGGCGAGCAGGCGGGGATAGACCTCGGCGGTGGACCGCCACACCCAGCGTGTGACGTCCGGCCTGCCGCGGACCGCCTCCGCGAGGTCCGCGGCCCGCTGCGCCGGGCCGGCGGGCAGGCCGTCCCGGCCGAGGGGGGCGACCTCGGCGCCGCCGTCCTCGGCCGGCGCCAGAGCCCACCGGTCGGTCATGTCGGCGAGTGTCGCAGGCAGGTCTGACAACGGGCCCCGCCCGCGGCTCAGGAGGGCGGTCGGCCGCGTTGCCCGGGCGGGTCAGGCCTCCTGTCCGCCGTCCGCCTGCGGCTCCTGGTCCTCGTCCTGCCGGGACCGGTCCTTCACCAGCTCCGCCAGGGCCGCCGCCACGTACTCCTCGGTGCGCGCCTTGTCCAGGCCGAGGCCGCTGAGGACGCCCTCGCCGTTCTCCTGCTCCAGCAGGGCCAGCAGGATGTGCTCGGTGCCGATGTAGTTGTGGCCGAGGCGCAGGGCCTCGCGGAAGGTGAGTTCCAGGGCCTTCTTGGCGGCCGAGCCGTAGGGGACCAGCTCGGGGGCGTCGTCGGACGCCGGCGGCAGGGCGGCGGTGGCCGCCTCGCGGACGGCGTCCAGGGTGACGTCCTGTGCCTCGACGGCCTGCGCGGCCATGGCCTCCGGTTCGGTGAGCAGCCCGAGGACCAGGTGCGCGGGCGTTCCCTCGGCGCTCCTGGCCGCCTTGGCCTCCTCGTGGGCGGCCATGACCACCTTGCGGGCGCGGGGCGTGTAGCGGCTGAAGCCCTGGCTGGGGTCGAGGTCGGCCGACTCCTTGGGCACGAACCGCTTCTGCGCGGCCTGCCGGGTGACGCCCATGCTCCTGCCGATGTCGGTCCAGGAGGCGCCGGAGCGCCGGGCCTGGTCGACGAAGTGCCCGATGAGGTGGTCTGCCACCTCGCCCAGGTGCTCGGCGGCGAGCACGGCGTCCTGAAGCTGTTCGAGAGGTTCCTGGTGGACGGTCTTGATGGCCGAGATGAGGTCGTCCAGACGGACGCTCGACCTGATGGTGGGGTTCGTCATGTGTCAACCGTAGGTTGCGCACCTTAGGGTGTCAACCGCGGGTTGACGCCTCGCGGTCTTCGGGGACCGACGGTTGTCCACAGGGTGTGGACAGACTTTCGGGCTGCTCATGGCACGATCGACCGGTGAGCACGTCCAGCACCGTCGAGCGCGCCTTCCGGGCCGCCCTGTACGCACCTTCCGACGACGCCCTCGACACCGGCGCCTCCCTGCTGGCGGCCGACCCCGCCGCGGACGCCGAACTCCTCCGGCGCGGCCGGGAGTTCGTGGCGACCGCGTGGCAGCGCGGCTGGCAGCCCGCCGATGTCGCGCGGCTCGTGCGGCGGGAGCTCGACGAGGTCCACGCACAGCTGCTCGCGGCGCTCGTCCGCGCCCAGTCGGGCGACGACCGGTCGCGCGGCCCGCGCTGGACCGTCCAGCTCGACGCACTGCCCCGCGAGGAGCCGCCCCGCGTCGACCGCTTCACGCACGCCACCACCGTCCTGGAGCTCTACCGCCTGCTGCTGCGGCTCCCCGCGCTCGAACCGCTGGACGAGACCACCCCCGCGCCCCGGGCCGAGTCCCGCATGCTCACCCGGATCCGGTCGCTGCTCGCCAAGGCGGAGGCGACCGGGTACCCGGAGGAGGCGGAGGCGCTCAGCGCGAAGGCGCAGGAGCTGATGGCGCGGCACAGCGTCGACGAGGCGCTGCTCGCGGCCCGTACCCCGGCGCCCGACGCTCCCGGCGCCTGCCGGATCGGTGTCGAGCCGCCGTACGAGCAGGCCAAGGCCGTGCTGCTGGACGCCGTCGCCACCGCCAACCACTGCCGTGCCGTGTGGAACGAGGCCCTCGGTTTCTCCACCGTCGTCGGCTTCGAGGCCGACCTGGAGGCGGTCGAGCTGCTCCACGCGTCGCTCCTCGTCCAGGCCACCACCGCGATGACCAGGGCGGAGGCCGCCCAGCGGGCGGGCGGGCGCAAGCGGACGAAGACCTTCCGGCAGTCCTTCCTCGCCGCCTACGCCCACCGGGTCGGCGCCCGCCTCGCGGCCGCCGCCGAGACGCAGGTCACCGCGGACCTGCTGCCCGTCCTGGCGACCCGGGACGTCGCGGTCACCGACCGCGTGGACCGCCTGTTCCCGGAGACGACCACCACCCGGCTGCGCGGGGTGAGCGACACGGAGGGCTGGGCAGAGGGGTCCCGGGCGGCGGACCGAGCCCAGGTGAAGTCCCGCGCGCCACTCGACGGACGGGTCGCACCACCCGCGTGAACGCTGCCGCGACCGGCGGACACCCGTACGAACGGGGTGCGGCGCCACCCGCGTGAGCGGCGTCGCGGCCGAGCCCACCCGCGTGAACCGCCTCGCGGTTCAGTCGCCGGCCTGCTGGAAGGCCGTCACCGAGGCGTCCGGGTCGTTCGCGTTCTTCTTGCCCTGGACCGGGCCGTAGGACCACGGGAAGTCCTGGCTGTCGGACGCCCCGGGCAGGCTCAGCTTCAGTGATGTCACCGCGAGGCTCTTGGTGTCGCCCTCCTTGGCCCGTACGTAGGTGAGGGTGAAGGACGCCGTGTCGTCCTTGGCCAGGGTGAGCCTCTGCGGCTTGCCGGACGTGTCCTGCGGGACGGTCGCCGTGGCCTTGCCGGCGGACAGGGTGACGCCCGGGAAGCCCTCCAGGGTGCACCGGTCACCCCGGTTGGTGACGGTGACGGGCACATCGCCCGTGTCCCCGGCGGCGGGCGCGGCGTTGGCGGGGCCGACCTGGACCCCGACCCCGCCGATCCGGCAGGTCCTGCCGGCGGTGTTCTTGTCCCCGGAGCCGGCGTCGCCGCCGCCACTGCCGCAGGCGGTGAGCAGAAGGGCCGCGGTGAGAGCGGTGACGGTGAGCGGAATGGCGCGCATGAACTGGTCCCTTGGGTCGTGACGATGCCCAGGGATCATCACGCACGAGCGCCCCGCGTGGTTGCCCGCCCCGCGATCGGCTTCGCGAACGTCAGGAGCCCGGGCTCGCCGTTGGCAGGCCCGACGGTAGCGCCCCGCCGGTCGACCGGGTGTACGTCTCCGTGCCGAGACCACCCTCCCAGGTAACGCGGAGCGCGGTCCTGTTGACGGAGTCCACCGTGCCGGTCGTACGGGACTCGCACGCGTCGAGGCGGATCACGTGCCGCGCGCCCTCCTCGGCCGCCGTTCCGGTGCGGACGGTCCGGTCGGCCGAGAAGAGCGCCGCCTGCCTGCCGTCGACGATCAGGGCCACGGCCTCGCCACCGGCGGTGGCGAGCCAACTTCAAAAGCCCCCGGCCTCGGCCCGTCCGCCCGTCCGGTGGCCGCTACGACCGCGGCAGGCCACCAAGGCCGGTCCCTACCAGGAGGCCTTTCGGACCCCGGGCAGATGCCCGGCGTGCGCCTGCTCCCGCAGGCTCACCCGGGACAGGCCGAAGGTGCGCAGGTAACCGCGCGGCCGGCCGTCGGTCTGGTCGCGGTTGCGCACGCGCGTGGCGCTCGCGTCCCGCGGCTGCCGGCGCAACTCCCGCTCCGCGGCGAGCCGTTCGTCCGGCGACGAGGACGGCCTGCGGATGATCTCCTTCAGCTCGGCCCGCCGGGCGGCGTACCGCTCGACGATCTGCCGTCGCTGCTCGTTCTTCGCGATCTTGCTCTTCTTCGCCATGGCGTCTCCCTGCTTCCTCGGCTGCCCGGGGTTCCTCAGACCTTCACTCCGCGCGCGCGGATGCGCGCCACGGCCGCCTCGACGCCGATCGTGTCGACGGTCCTGACGGCCCTCGCGCTCAGCCGGAGCCGTACATGGCGGCCCTCGCTCGGCAGCCAGTAGCGCTTGCTCTGGATGTTCGGGTCGAAGCGGCGGGACGTCCGGCGGTGGGAGTGCGAGATTCGGTTGCCGAAGCCGGGCCGGGCGCCGGTCAGCATGCAGTGGGCGGACACGGGTGACCTACCTCTCCTCGATCGGTGATGTAAATGGAATTCATTTTCAGTAGCATAGCGGCATGGCACGCAATGAACTCCGCCCGGTCGTCAAACTCCGGTCCACGGCCGGAACCGGCTACACCTACGTCACCCGCAAGAACCGCCGCAACGATCCCGACCGGCTGACCCTGCGCAAGTACGACCCGGTCGCCGGCCGGCACGTCGACTTCCGAGAGGAGCGCTGAGGCCGCCGTGCGCAAGGGAATCCACCCGGCCTACGGTCCCGTCGTCTTCCGTGACCGTGCCGCCGGCTACGCCTTCCTCACCCGCTCGACCATGAGCAGCGAGAAGACGGTCGAGTGGGAGGACGGCCGCACCTACCCCGTCGTCGACGTCGAGATCTCCGACGTCAGCCACCCCTTCTACACCGGCACCGCCCGCGTCCTGGACACCGCCGGGCGCGTGGAGCGCTTCGAGCGCCGGTACGGGAAGCGGGGCGGGGCGTGAGTCTGTCGGTGGTGATCGTCGGCGGACTGCACGCCGACGCCCGGAGGGCGGCCGTCGCGCGGCTCCTCACCGAGGTGCCCGGCAGCGTCGCGCTCCACCACGACCTGGCGACGGCCCCCGCGGGCACGGTCGTGCGGACCGTCCGGGACGCCTCCGGGGTGCTGTCCCGCGGCGAGACGCCCCTGGTCAACGACTGCGCGTGCTGCGCGCTGCGCGAGGACCTGGTGCCGGAGCTGCGCGGGATCGCCGACGCCGGACGGACCCGGCTCGCGGTGGTCGAGCTGTGGGACTCCGTGGAGCCCAAGGCGATGGCCGAGGTGGTGGTGGCCGGCGGCCTCACCGTCACCGGCGTGGTCACCGCCGTCGACCCGGCCCTGGTCCTGCCGTACCTCGGCAACGGCGACGATCTGGCCGACGGCGGGCTCGCCGCGGCCGCCACCGACCAGCGGACCGTCGCCGACACCTTCGCCCGGCAGCTCGAGTACGCGCCCGTGCTCGCCGTCGCCGACTCCCCGGAGGCCGACGACGAGGACCGCGAACTACTGGCACAACTCCACCCGACGGCCCGCCGGGTTCCGATCGGCCACGGGGACCCGGCGGGCACCGCCCCTGCCCGGGCCGGGACGGGGGAGGCCGCCGGACGGTCGGAGCTGGTCCGCGCCGCCCTCGCCGGATTCGACGTCGAGGCGGCCGAGGCGGCCCAGCATCCGGCGTGCGCGCTGCTGCCCGCCGAGGCCGACGCGCACGGCGTCTCGACGCTGGTCTGGCGCCGCCACCGCCCCTTCCACCCGGAACGGCTGTACGCGGCTCTGGAGGACCTGACCTGCGCCGCCGCGCGCAGCCGCGGCCGGTTCTGGCTGGCCGACCGTCCCGACACGCTGCTGCACTGGGACGCGGCCGGCGGCGCGCTGTGCGTGGAGGGCACGGGCCCGTGGCTCGCCGCCCTGCCGGACGCGGCCTGGGACTTGGTCCCGCCGGTGCGCCGGGCCGCGGCCGCACTGGACTGGCACCCGGAGCACGGCGACCGCTGCCAGCACCTCGTCTTCACCTCCCCCGGCCTGGACCGCGACGGTCTCGAGCTGCTGCTGGAGTCCTGCCTGCTGACCGACGCCGAGTACGCCGCCGGACGCGAGGCCTGGAGGGGCCTGGCGTCCGCCTTCGACACCCTCCTGGAGGTCTGACCCGATGCCCCGCAAGAGCGACCGCAAGCCCGCCAAGCCCCGACCCAACCCCTTGGAGCAGGCCGGGATCTCGTACATCGACTACAAGGACACCGATCTGCTGCGCCGGTTCATCTCCGACCGCGGCAAGATCCGCAGCCGCCGGGTCACCCGGGTCACGGCCCAGCAGCAGCGGCTTCTCGCGCGGGCGATCAAGAACGCGCGGGAGATGGCACTGCTGCCGTACTCCGCCGGCCGCTGACCCGCCCGGCGGCGCGGGCGGGCGACAGGTAGGAGATTCCCTACGGTTGACACGTAGGGAATCTCCTACCTAATGTCGTCGCCATGAACATCACTCACGCCTCCTTCGTCACCCTCCCCGTCGCCGACCTGGACCGCGCGCTGCGCTTCTACACGGACGTCCTCGGCTTCGAGGCCGTCGCCGACCGGGACATGCCCCAGGGGCGCTGGCTCCAGGTGGCGCCCGCCGGCGCGCAGACGGCCTTTACGCTCTCCGGGCCGGGGATGGGGGGTTTCGAGCCCGGATCGGCACGGGGGATCATGTTGGTCACGACCGATGTCGACACCGACTGCGCGCGGCTCGCGCAGGCGGGCGTCCCGGTGCAGGGTCCGGACGACCTGCCCTGGGGCCGCATGGCCTCCTTCACGGACCCCGACGGCAACGGTCTGATGCTGCTGACGGAGAAGGAAGGCTTCTGACCGCCGCCATGAACGGGACGAGCACCGCATGAAGGGGACGGACACCGCCGCGGAGGACCGCGTCTTCGCCGCGCTCGCCAACGCCACGCGACGCGAGGTGCTGCGGCTGCTGCGCGAGGAGGGGCCCCAGCCCGTCCAGGAGCTGGCCGACCGCTTCGCCATGCGCCGCCCCAGCCTCTCGGAGCACCTCAAGGTGCTCCGGGAGGCCGGCCTCGTCTCCGAACAGCGCTCCGGACGGCAGCGCATCTACCGCCTGGAGGCGGCCCCGCTGGCCGAGGTGCAGGACTGGCTCCACCCGTACGAGCGGTTCTGGCGCGGCCGGATGAAGGAACTCGGCGCGCTGCTGGACCGTATGCCCGACGACGGCCCCACCTGAGCGCCGACCCTTGCGGTGACCGCGTCCGAGACCCCCACACCCCACGGCGATCGCACATGAGCACCGACCCCCACGACGACCTCACCACGATCCGCGTCGACCAGTTCTACCCACACCTGCCGGCCAAGGTCTGGCGGGCCCTCACCGAGCCCTCGCTCCTCGCGCAGTGGCAGATGCCGGGAGCCGCGGACTTCCGCCTGGAGGTCGGCCACCGCTACCGGATGACCTCCGTCCCGCGTCCCAACTCCGGCTTCTCCGGCGTCGTCGACGTGGAGGTCCTCGCCTACGACGTCCAGCGGATGCTGTCCGTCCGCTGGAGGGATGCCGATCCGGCCAATCCCGCGGACTGGACACTCACCTGGACGTTGGAACAGGAAGGCCGCGGCACGCGTCTCTTCCTGGTGCACGACGGATTCGATCCGGACGACCCGGCACAGATGATGGCGCGAGAGATCATGGACGGGGGATGGCGCTCGCATGTCCTGCGCGTTCTGGGGCAGGCGCTGGAGCGGCTCGGGTGATGCGGACGGCAGGCCTGTAACCGCTGAACCACTCCCCGTGCACGTGCATCTGCGCGCGCATCTGCATGTGAACAGGGCTATGATCCGGATCAGTTGACCGATGCATCAATGGCCATACCAGCCAGTGCACCACCGGGGAGCGACCTGTGGACCACGACGTCGAGGGCGGGTACGGGGGCGACGTGTACAACGGCATGGCGGCCGCAGGGCTGCAAGGGGTGGCCTGGCAGAAGAGCCGGCACAGCAACTCGCAGGGCTCCTGCGTGGAGTTCGCGCGACTGCCGGGCGGAGACGTGGCGGTGCGCAACTCCCGCTTCCCCGACGGTCCCGCGCTGGTCTACACGCGCGCGGAGATCGAGGCGATGCTCCTCGGCGTCAAGGACGGGGAGTTCGACCACCTGATAGCGGGCTGAATTAGCCTCGCGCGAGGCGTGTGACTCCGGGTGATCGGGGCGCGACGCGCGGTGACGCGCGTAGAACCACGGCGTCGAAGAGGGCCGCGGTTCGTCATTCGGCGGGCGGCAGCCGGAACAGCGCCCAGACCACCTTGCCGTCCAGGGTGCCGGTCAGCGGGTGCCAGCCCCAGCCGTCGCTGAAGGAGTCCACGAGGAAGAGGCCGCGGCCCGACTCCGCCGAGAAGTCGTCCGTCCCGCGGGCGACCGGGCTCTTCCGGCTCGGGTCGCGCACCGCGCACACCAGCCGCCCGGTCCAGCGCAGCAGGTGCAGCCGCACGGGCGAGTCGTGATCGCACCCGGGCTCCGGCGACGGCTCCGGCAGTCCGTGCCGCAGGGCGTTGGTGACCAGCTCGGACACGACCAGGCAGACGTCGTCGAACCGGTCGTCCAGTTCCCAGCGGTCAAGGGTCGTGCGGGTGAACCGTCTTGCCTCGCGCGCCGCTTCGTGGCGGGCGGGCAGCGCGCAGGAGGCGGCGCTGGCCACGGCCGCGGGATCCAGCGGGGGAAGGCCCTGTCGTAACGGCTCGAGCATGGTCGATCCATTCGTCCCCATGCGAGGCACTCCCGGTAATCCGCGGTCGTTGCGATGCAGCGGTGGCGCGAGACCATGGTTTCGGATGCGCAGAGCAGATGCAAGGGCAGATGCACGTGCACGCGACCGAAATGGGCCTCCCCGTACCGCTTACTGGCCATTTTTTCTGCCATCTTCCCGTCATCCATTGGTCTTCCGCCCGGCCGGAGCCCGTGCGTCGTCCTTGATCCCTTTCCGTTTCCGTAATCGCGCGAGTACAGCTCGGAGTGAATTAGTGGCAGACTGCGGGCCTTGAAGACGGTTGGGGAGGCTGGCGAACGTGAGCGCGGGAGAGCCAGGATCGGTGGTGCGGCGCATGCTGCTCGGCTCGCAACTCAGGCGGCTGCGGGAGGCGCGGGGGATCACGCGCGAGGCGGCCGGGTACTCGATCCGTGCCTCGGAGTCGAAGATCAGCCGGATGGAGTTGGGTCGGGTGAGCTTCAAGACCCGAGACGTGGAAGACCTGTTGACCCTGTACGGCATCACGGACGAGACGGAGCGCACCTCGCTGGTCTCCCTCGCCAGGGAGGCCAACGTCGCGGGCTGGTGGCACAGCTACTCCGACGTCCTGCCGAGCTGGTTCCCCACCTATGTGGGACTGGAGGGCGCGGCGTCCCTGATCCGCGTCTACGAGGTGCAGTTCGTGCACGGACTGCTGCAGACCGAGGCGTACGCCCGGGCGGTGGTCCGGCGCGGCATGCAGGGCGCGAGCGAGGCCGACGTGGAGCGGCGGGTGGCGCTGCGCATGGAGCGCCAGAAGTACCTTGTCTCGGAGAACGCGCCCGACCTCCACATCGTCCTGGACGAGGCCGCCCTGCGCCGCCCCCACGGCGACCGCGACGTGATGCGCGGGCAGTTGCAGCACCTGATCGAGATCTCCGAGCGGCCAGGCGTACGGCTGCAGATCATGCCGTTCAGCCTCGGCGGGCACGCCGGCGAGTCCGGGGCCTTCACCATCCTCAGCTTCCCCGAGTCGGACCTGTCGGACGTGGTCTACCTGGAGCAGCTCACCAGCGCCCTCTATCTGGACAAGCCCGAGGACGTCGCCCAGTACGAGCGGACGCTGGAGGAACTCCAGCACGGCGGACCCGGCCCGGACGAGAGCCGCGACCTGCTGCGCGGGCTGCTCCAGCTGTCGTAGGGAAGCCTTCCGTAAACACGCATCGGGCACCCAACTCGCTTCGCTCACAAGTACGATGACACGTGATCAGACCATGAAGAAGTGATCGGGGGTTGATCCGGGGCTCCGACTGCTTCGACCGTCTCGCAGCAGGGGATCGAGGGAGCACATGCCGTCCTACTTCACCGAACTCGCCCAGCAGTACATCGACGGCGAGTGGCGCCCGGGTACCGGCTCCTGGGACATCATCGACTTCAACCCGTACGACGGGGAGAAGCTGGCCTCGATCACCATAGCCACGGTCGACGAGGTGGATCAGGCCTACCGCGCGGCCGCCCGCGCCCAGAAGGAGTGGGCCGCGACCAACGCCTACGCCCGCAGAACCGTCTTCGAGAAGGCGCTGCGGCTGGTCGAGGAGCGCGAGCAGGAGATCACCGAGCTGATCATCGCCGAGCTCGGCGGCACCCGTCTGAAGGCCGCTTTCGAACTGCACCTCGCCAAGGAGTTCCTGCGCGAGTCGATCCACCTGGCGCTGCGCCCCGAGGGGAAGATCCTGCCCTCCCCGGTCGACGGCAAGGAGAACCGCCTCTACCGGGTGCCGGTCGGTGTCGTGGGCGTCATCAGCCCCTTCAACTTCCCCTTCCTGCTGTCCCTGAAGTCGGTCGCCCCGGCGCTCGCCCTCGGCAACGGCGTGGTGCTCAAGCCGCACCAGGACACGCCGGTCACCGGCGGCTCCCTGATCGCGAGGATCTTCGAGGACGCGGGCCTGCCGGCCGGTCTGCTCAACGTCGTCATCACGGACATAGCCGAGATCGGCGACGCCTTCATCGAGCACCCCGTCCCCAAGGTCATCTCCTTCACCGGCTCCGACCGGGTCGGCCGGCACGTCGCCACCGTCTGCGCCTCCCACTTCAAGCGCTCGGTCCTGGAACTCGGCGGCAACAGCGCGGTCGTGGTCCTGGACGACGCCGACCTCGACTACGCGGTCGACGCGGCCGTCTTCAGCCGGTACGTGCACCAGGGCCAGGTCTGCATGGCCGCGAACCGGATCCTGGTGGACCGCTCGGTCGCCGAGGAGTTCACCGCGAAGTTCGTCGCCAAGGCCGGTTCGCTGAAGGTCGGCGACCCGCGCGACCCGGAGACCGTCATCGGCCCGGTGATCAACTCCACGCAGGCGTACGCGCTGTCGGGCGTCGTCCAGCAGGCGATCGCCGAGGGGGCCACGGCCCTGCTGCACGGCGCCGTCACCGACAACCTCGTCGAGCCGTCGGTCCTGACGGACCTGCCCGCCGACTCCTCCCTGCTCCGCCAGGAGGTCTTCGGACCGGTCGCCTTCGTCGTCCCGTTCGACGGCGAGGAGGAGGCGGTCCGGATCGTCAACGACACCCCGTACGGCCTCAGCGGCGCCGTCCACACGGCGGACGTCGAACGGGGCGTCGCCTTCGCCCGGCGGATCGACACCGGCATGTTCCACGTGAACGACGGCACCGTCCACGACGAGCCGCTCGTCCCCTTCGGCGGCGAGAAGCACTCCGGCATCGGCCGTCTGAACGGCGAGACGACCCTGGACGCCTTCACCACGCTGAAGTGGATCTCGGTCCAGCACGGCCGGAGCGGCTTCCCGTTCTAGGCAGGCTTCAGTGGTGGAACCCGGTGGCCGCGTTCTTGTCCCGGGTCAGCGGGTACGGCTGGCGGCGCAGTTGGGGCAGCAGGCGGCCGAGGTCGTCGAGGAACAGCTCGGCGAGGTCGGCCGAGAACCCGTTGCGGCAGACCACGCGAAGCACTGACAGGTCCTCCCGGTTCGGCGGGAAGGTGTACGCGGGCACCAGCCAGCCGTGCTCGCGCAGCCGCCGGGAGACGTCGAACACGTCGTAGGCCTCCACGTCGGGGGCCGTGGTGAAGGCGAACACCGGCAGCTGGTCGCCGCGGGTCAGCAGCCGGAAGTCGCCGAACGCCTCGATCCGTTCGGCGAGGTGGCGGGCCACGTCCCGGGTGCTCTGCTGCACCAGCCGGTAGCCCTCGCGGCCCAGCCGCAGGAACGAGTAGTACTGCGCGACCACCTGCGCGCCGGGCCGGGAGAAGTTCAGCGCGAAGGTCGGCATGTCACCGCCCAGGTAGTTGACCCGGAAGACCAGATCCTCGGGCAGCGCCTCGCCGTCCCGCCACAGCGCCCAGCCGACACCCGGGTACACCAGCCCGTACTTGTGGCCCGAGGTGTTGATCGAGGCCACCCGCGGGAGCCGGAAGTCCCAGACCAGGTCCTCGTCGAGGAAGGGCGCGATCATGCCGCCCGAGGCGCCGTCGACATGCACCGGGATGTCGAGGCCCGTGCGCTCCTGGAGGGCGTCCAGGGCCGCGCACAGGTCGGCGATCGGCTCGTAGGAGCCGTCGAAGGTGGAGCCGAGGATGCCGACGACCCCGATGGTGTTCTCGTCGCACAGCTCGACGGCGGCCCGCGGATCGAGGTGGTAGCGGTCGCCGTCCATGGGGACCTGGCGGGCCTCGACCTCCCAGAAGTTGCAGAACTTCTCCCAGCACACCTGGACGTTGACGCCCATGACGAGGTTCGGGCGGGCGTCCCGGCCGGGGTAGCGGTCGGCGTTCCGCCGCGCCCAGCGCCGCTTGAGCGCCATCCCGGCGAGCATGCACGCCTCGCTCGACCCGGTCGTCGAACAGCCCACGGCGGTCGAGGGGTCCGGCGCGTTCCACAGGTCGGCGAGCATCGCCACACAGCGCCGCTCCAGTTCGGCGGTGCGCGGGTACTCGTCCTTGTCGATCATGTTCTTGTCCCGGCACTCGTTCATCAGGTCGCCGGCCTGCGGCTCCATCCAGGTCGTGACGAACGTGGCCAGATTCAGCCGGGAGTTGCCGTCCAGCATCAGCTCGTCGTGCACGAGCTGGTACGCCGTCGAGGGCGGCAGGGGCGTGTCGCCGAGCCGGTGCTTGGGCGGCGCCTCGGCCATCTCGACGGCCGGATTCGCCTCCCCGTAGAAGGGGTTGACGGACAGAGGGCGCTCGTCGGGCTTCTCGTGTCCTCGGTGCAGCGGCATGGGCTGTCTCCTGCGGGATCGACGCGATCGATGGGTTCCTGGACCGGGGGGTTCGAGGGGCGGAGGAGGGGCTGCGGGGTCAGCGGATCGCCGTACCGTCCTTCCCGAGCTGCATCAGCGGCCTGCCGGTCACCAGCAGCCAGGCCGGCAGCGAGGCGGCGCACAGCAGGGCGAGGACGGCCGGCGACGACACGAGTACCGCGGCCGTGAACAGGCTCACCCAGCCCTGCCGGGTGACGGCCAGGAGCATGCCCAGCACGCCCGCCGCCACGCCGAGCGACTCGGGCACCGCGGGCACGAGGGCGTGCGCGGTCAGCCCGAAGGCGGCGCCGACGAACACGGACGGGAAGATCCGCCCGCCGCGGAACCCGCAGGACGCGGCGACGAGCAGCGCGGCCAGCTTCACCACGGCCATCGTCGCGAACTGCCCCGCCGTCCAGGCCCCGGGATCGCGGGCCAGCTCCGCGACCTCCGACAGCCCCTTGAAGAGCGTCAGGGGGCCGCCGAGCACCGCCAGCAGACCGAGCACGAGCCCACCGGCGGGCAGGGCAAGCATCGGATGCCCGAGCCGCGCGAAGGCACGGTGGACGTACGGGAAGGCATACACGGCGAGCAGGCCGAGCAGCGCGGCCGCGGAGGCGATCACCAGCGCGGCCAGGAGGTCGCCCCAGTGCGGCCGGCCGAGAGGAGGCAGGCCCAGGTCGAAGGTGGGGCGGGCGACCAGCCCGGTCGTCAGGGCGCCCGCGGTCCCGGCGGCCAGCGGCGCGAAGAGGTTGTCCCACAGCGTCCCCCTGGCCGGCCGTCCGGCCAGCGCCTCCGAGATGACGAGCGCGGCGGCCACCGGGGTGCCGAACAGGGCGCCGATCGTCGCCGCCTCCGCCAGCACCGGCCACAGCGCGCCCGGCAGCCGGGGCAGCAGCCGGCGGCCCAGCGCGAACGCCAGGGCCACGTTCGCCATGATGATGGGGTTCTCCGGACCGAGGCTCGGCCCGCCGGCCAGCATGAGCATGGCGGCCACCAGCAGCCCCGGCAGCACGGCCGGCGCCACCGGGGCGGCCGTCAGACCCAGCGTCGCCGGGGCCGGTCCGGCGTGCCCCGGCGCCCTCCACACCACCAGCCCCACCAGGACACCCGTCGCGGTGAGCACGACCAGCATCCAGACGACCGAGTAGCGCCCGATGCCCAGGGCATCGGGCAGGCTCTCCCACAGAACCCCCTGTAACCGCTCCGCCACCCCGCTCACCAGCAGGAACAGCAGACTGGAACCGACCCCGACGACCAGTGCGGGCAGGATCAGCGGCAGCAGGGCGCGGGCCGGGGCCGCCTGGGCGGTCGGTGCCTGCTGCGCGGTGTCCTGGGCCACGGGCTCACGATAAGCGGACGAAAGCGACACAACATCCGGAACGAAACACGCTTGCACCTCACGCGGCGTGAGGAGCCACCGTGGACCGCGTACCGAGAAAGGAGCGGAAGTGAGCTACTCCGTGGGACAGGTCGCCGGATTCGCCGGAGTGACGGTGCGCACCCTGCACCACTACGACGACATCGGCCTGCTCGTCCCGGGCGAGCGCAGCCACGCGGGCCACCGGCGCTACGGCGACGCGGATCTCGACCGGCTGCAGCAGATCCTGTTCTACCGGGAGCTCGGCTTCCCGCTCGAGGAGGTCGCGGCCCTGCTCGACGACCCGGAGGCGGACCCGGCCGCGCACCTGCGCCGCCGGCACGAACTGCTGACCGCCCGGATCGAGAAGCTGAAGAAGATGGCCGCGGCCGTGGAGCACGCCATGGAGGCACGCAGGATGGGCATCGATCTCACCCCGGAGGAGCGGTTCGAGGTCTTCGGCGACCACGACCCCGAGAAGTACGCCGACGAGGTCCAGCGGCGCTGGGGCGGCACGGAGGCCTACCGGCAGTCCCGGCGCCGCACCGCCTCGTACACCAAGGAGGACTGGAAGCGGCTCACGGAGGAGCAGGACGCGATCCACCGGCGCATGGCGGCGCTGCTCGACGCGGGCACGCCGGCCGGCTCCGAGGCCGCCATGGACGTGGCCGAGGAGCACCGGCGGTTCATCGCCGGCAGCTACTACGACTGCGGGCACGAGATGCACACCTGCCTGGCACGGATGTACGTCGCCGACCCGCGCTTCACCGCCACCTACGAGAAGATCCGGCCGGGCCTGGCCGCCTACCTGCACGACGCGATCCTCGCCAACGCCGAGCGGCACACGTCGTAGGAACGCGGCAAGAAAGTCGTAGGAATGCGGCAGGAGCGACGCAGGAGAGACGAGGGGCCCGGGTGCAGGCACCCGGGCCCTGGGCGGTCACTCCCGGACCAGGACCACGGCGGTGCCGTAGGCGCACACCTCCGTGCCGACGTCCGCCGCCTCGGTCACGTCGAAGCGGAAGGCCAGCACCGCGTTGGCTCCCCGCGCGCGTGCCTGCTCGACGAGCCGCTCCATGGCCTGGTTGCGGGTCTGCACCAGCGTCTTGGTGAGCCCCTTCAGCTCACCGCCGATCATCGACTTCAGACCGGCCCCGATCTGGCTGCCCAGATGCCGGGACCGGACCGTCAGCCCGAAGACCTCGCCGATGACCTTCTCCACCCGGTGGCCGGGTACGTCGTTCGTCGTCACGACCAGCACGTCCGGCTCGGGCTCCTGGCCGCCGCCGTATTCCTCGATGTTCATGGCGCAAGCTTGGCGTGAGCGGACCGTGCGGCGCCATCCCCGGCGCACTGCTGGAACCTTGGGCGTATACCTTGCGTTGGTAGCTTTGTGCGGCACCGCACGAGGCTTCGCCTCGCCCTCGACGCCGTACCACCCCACCCCTCAGGAGTCCGGAACCGTGACGACGCTTGCCCTCGGCCCGAGTTGGCTGGATCCGAACCACCTGCTCAACTCCTTCGGCATCTGGGGTCTGCTCCTCATCGTCTTCGCCGAGTCGGGTCTGCTCATCGGCTTCTTCCTGCCGGGCGACTCCCTGCTGTTCACCTGCGGTCTGCTGATCACGTCGAAGCAGCTCGACTTCCCGCTGTGGGGCGCCATCGCCCTGATCTGCCTCGCCGCGATCCTGGGCGACCAGGCGGGCTACATGTTCGGCAAGAAGGTCGGGCCGTCGCTCTTCAACCGGCCCGACTCCCGCCTGTTCAAGCAGGAGAACGTCACCAAGGCGCACGAGTTCTTCGAGAAGTACGGCCCGAAGTCCCTGGTCCTGGCCCGCTTCGTGCCCATCGTGCGCACGTTCACGCCGATCATCGCGGGCGTCAGCGGCATGCGGTACCGCTCGTTCCTGATCTTCAACGTCATCGGCGGCGTGATGTGGGGCGCGGGCGTGACGCTCCTCGGCTCCTGGCTGGGCAACATCGGCGTCGTCAAGAACAACATCGAGGCGATCCTCATCCTGATCGTCCTCGTCTCGGTGGTCCCGATCATCATCGAGTTCCTGCGTGCCCGCTCCAAGGAGAAGAAGAACCCCGAGGAGCCGGCCGCCCCCGCCCCGCAGCCCGTCGCCGCCCCGTACGGACAGCAGCAGCAGTTCCAGCAGCCGGTCATGGACGACGCCACGACCCGTCTGCGCCGCATCGAGCCGCCGCACCAGTACGGCGGGCAGAACCAGCCCCCGCAGAACCAGCCCCCGCAGAACCAGCCCGCGCAGAACCAGCCCGCGCAGAACCAGCCCGCGCAGGAGCAGCAGCACTACGGATACGGCCAGCAGTACGCGCAGCCGTACCCGCAGCAGCAGCCCTACGGCGATCAGCAGGGCCAGGGCGGCTACGACCAGAACCCGCAGTACCCGGACAACGGCGGCTACTACCGCGCCCCGTAGGGCGTGCGCGAGCGGGCGCCGCGGGTCAGAACCCGCGGGTCCGCTTCGCCGCCCTGCGCCCCGCGGCGGAGGCGGCGCCCGGCATCCTCAGGAACAGCCGGGAGATCTCCGAACCGAGGTTCACCCCGATCGCGATGGCCATGGCGAGCGACACCGCCTTGGCCAGCGACACCAGCCCCTTGTCGACATGGTTCTGCGCGATCGACAGCAGACCGAAGTACGTCGCCGAACCCGGTAGCAGCGGCCCGATCGCGGCGGTCGTGTACGGCAGCGCGGACGCGAACCGGTAGCGGGACAGCAACTGCCCGAACAGGCCCACCAGGCCCGCCGCCACGGCCGTGGACGCCACCGGGGAGATGTTGCCGACGTCGTGCATGGCGCCGTACACCGACCACGCGACACCGCCGTTGAGCGTCACGAGCAGCACGGTCGACCGCTCCTGCTGCAACAGCACGGCGAAGGTCAGCGACAGCAGCATCGCCGCGACGATCTGGAGCACCGGCCGCCGGCTCATGGCGAGCGCGGCGTCCGGGTCGAGCGCGGCGCCCAGCTTCACACCGAAGTACAGGACCAGCAGCACGCCGGTGACGATGCCGACGAAGAAGTACATGACCTCCAGCAGGCGCGCCGAGGCGGTGATGTAGAAGCCGGTCAGGCCGTCCTGCACGCCCGCCACCAGCGCCCGCCCCGGCAGCAGCGCGAACAGTCCACCGGTGATGACGGCGGACGCCTTCACGTCGACGTGCGCCACGGTGAGCGCGACGCCGAGCGCGGCCGGCGGCATCGCGGCGACCGTGAACTGGTAGAACTCCGGCAGCCCGCGCCCCGCGCACAGCCATGCCAGGCGGTCGCCGAGCATCGCGCCGAGCGCCGCGGCCACGAAGACGATCAGATCGCCGCCGACCAGGACGGAGGCCGTGCCCGCGAGCAGCCCGGCGGCCGCGGTCAGCGCCCAGCCGGGGTAGGGGTGCCGGTTGCGGCGGATCTCGGCCAGCCGCCGGTAGGCCTCCTCCAGGGAGAGGTGGCTCTCCGGGTCGCTCAGGTCGTCGACGAGCCGGAAGACGGCCGCCAGGCGCGTGTAGTCGGTGCCCCGGCGGCGTACCGTCCTCGACGCCGTCACGGGGTCGTCGACCAGGGACGGCTGGTGGGAGATCGACAGCAGGGTGAAGGTGACGTTCGGCTCGCAGCGGTCCAGGCCGTAGGAACGGCAGACCGCGAACATCGCCGCCTCGACGTCCTCGGCGCCCTCACCGCCCGCGAGCAGCAGCTCGCCGATACGCAGGGTCAGGTCGAGCACGCGCGGGACGGCGGGGCCGCCCTCCTCCGCCTTGTGCACCGGTTCGGGCGCGGGCCGGTCGGCCACCGACATGCGCAGCATGGTGCGCATCCGGTCCTGCCAGGGGACGTCCTTGGGCAGGTTGATCGCCGGGATGCCGCCCGCCGGGGTGAAGGCGGGCGGGCCCTGGCGGGTGCTGTAGGTGCTCGGCGGGCTGAAGGCGGACCCCTCCGGCTCCACCGCCGGCGGCGGAGCGACGCCGAGGCCGTCCGGCACGGCGAACTCGGACGTGGTCTCCGACTCGGCGCTCCCCGTCCTGGGCGCCGTCAGCCCCTCGGGCACGGCGAACTCGGACGTCGTGGACGACTCGGCGTCGGCGGCCGGTACGACCGGGATCGCCTGGGTCATCCGGGTCACCGACGAGCCGGCGGGAACCCTGAACGCACTCCTCGCCTCGTCCGACTGCGGCTTGCGGTCCTCCGCGTCCGTCACTGAGAAACGCTCCCTGAACGACACCTTCCGTCTGCCTCAGTATGCGCAGACGGAGGTACCGGTACGCGAACGGCCGCACCGCCCCCGTGGGGACGGCGCGGCGCGTGGGAGGCGTGGGGCTCAGTGACCGCCGTGCTCCTGGAAACGCTTGATGGAACGCTCGATCTCCGCCTCGGCGTCGGTGCGGCCCACCCAGTCGGCGCCCTCGACGGACTTGCCGGGCTCCAGGTCCTTGTAGACCTCGAAGAAGTGCTGGATCTCCAGGCGGTCGAACTCCGACACGTGGTGGATGTCCCGCAGGTGCTCCACACGCGGGTCGGACGCCGGCACGCACAGCAGCTTGTCGTCGCCGCCGGCCTCGTCGGTCATCCGGAACATGCCGATCGCGCGGCACTTGATGAGGCAGCCGGGGAAGGTCGGCTCGTCCAGGATGACCAGCGCGTCCAGCGGGTCGCCGTCCTCGCCGAGGGTGTTCTCGACGAAGCCGTAGTCCGCCGGGTAGCTGGTCGAAGTGAAGAGTCGACGGTCCAGGCGGATACGACCGGTCTCGTGGTCCACCTCGTACTTGTTCCGCGAACCCTTCGGAATCTCGATCGTGACGTCGAACTCCACCGGTGGCTCCTCCATGATCAGCACATAGTTCTGGTGATTAAGTGTCCCTCACGCAGGTGTGTGATCGCGAAAGGGGCTGGTGGTCGTGCCGGAGCTGAGAGCCTGGCGGGCCGCGAGACCGCGCCTGGCCCGTCTCGCACGGGCCGCACGGCCGCGGCTCGTACGGGCCGCGCGGACCGTGGGACCGCGGGTCGCGCGACTCACGGAGGCCGCCGGAACGCGGCTCACCAAGCCGAAGACCTGGCACTACACCGCGGGTGCCGCCACGGCCGGGCTGGCGCTCGCCGCCGGTGTGGTGACGGCCGCCGGGCCCTGGGACTCCTCCGGCCAGCGTACGGCCGAGCGGGACCGGGCCGCGGCCCTGGGGCGCACGGGTGGCGCAGATCACGGTCGCCGGACCGGTACGCCGGATCCGTCGGATGCATCCGATGTGTCCGGGTCTGCGGCCGACGGCGGGGTGAAGCCCGCGCCCAGTGCCGTCCCGGTGCTGGTGGGCCTCGGCGGGGCGGGCGACCCGGCGCGGCCGGCGTCGGACACCTCGGCCCTCGCGGCCGCCCTCGACCCGCTGCTGCGGGACGCCGCCCTCGGCACCCGCCACGCGGCGGCCGTGATCGACGTCACCACCGGCGAGCGGCTCTACGGCCAGGACGCCGACGACCCGCACGTCCCCGCCTCCACCACCAAGATCGCCACCGCCGTCGCCGCGCTGTCCGCCCTCGGCCCCGACCACCGGCTCACCACCCGCGCCGCCCTGGAACCCGGCACCGGGAAACTCGCCCTGATCGGGGGCGGCGACCCCACGCTCACCGCACGCAAGGACGCCGGGAACCTGGCGAGCCTGCGCACCCTCGCCGCCGACACGGCGACCGCGCTGAGCAAGCGGCGTGTGACCGAGGTGACGCTCTCCTACGACACCACCCTGTACGCCGGTACCTCCCTGCACCCCATCGGCGTGAACGACAACCTCGCCCCGGTCACCGCCCTGATGGCCGACGAGGGCCGCACCGGCGACTCGACCAGCGGACCGGCCCCGCGCGTGGCCGACCCGGCGGCGGACGCGGCCCGCGTCTTCGCCGACCTGCTGTCCGGACACGGCGTCCGCACCACGGTCGCCGGCGCGGCCGGGGCGACGGGCCGCGCGGAGACCCTGGCCACGGTCTCCTCGCCCCCGCTGTCGAGCCTGGTCGAACGGATGCTCACCAACAGCGACAACGACATCGCCGAGGCCCTGGCCCGCCAGACGGCCGCCGCGACGGGCGGGCGGCCTGACTTCGCCGGGGGCGCCGCCGCGATCACCGCCCAGCTGAGGAAGCTGGGCCTGCCCCTGAAGGGCGCCGACTTCCACGACGGCAGCGGACTCGACCGCTCCGACCGGCTCACCGCGGACCTGCTCACGGCCCTGCTGGCCAAGGCGGCCGACCCCGCCGCCCCCGGCCTCCGCCCGGTCCTCACCGGCCTGCCCGTCGCCGGCTTCACCGGCACCCTGACCAGCCGCTACACGGACGGCGCCGCCGGGCTCGTACGGGCCAAGACGGGCACGCTGACGGGCGTCAACACCCTCGCGGGCACGCTCGTGGCCCACAACGGCCACCTCCTGGCCTTCGCCTTCCTCGCGGAGAACACCACGGCCCCGGAAGCAGCCCAGACGGCCCTGGACCACGCGGCCACAACCCTGGCAACCTGCACCTGCACCTGACACCCCGGCTCACGACCGGTCCAGGCCCCTTCAGGCCGGGCTGGTTCACGACCACCAGGTCGGCCGTGCGGGTGGCGTAGTCGCGTCCCGAGCCGGGTCCCGGCAGGCCCGGGTGGCTCGGTGGTGACTCGGTGCGCCAGGGGCGTGGCTGGAACACGAAGGGCAGATTCACCCAGCGTCACGGCCTGCCCCGAGTGGCAGGGCTCACGTACCGTTGACGCATGACGAGCATCGGTGGTGCGGCAAGTTCCGGGATGGTCGACTGGAATCTCGCGGTCGCGACCGCGACCCGGCTGGTGCGGCCGGGGCCCGAGGTGAGCCGGGACGAGGCGCGGGCCGTCGTCGCGGAACTGCGCCGGCACGCCAAGGCGTCCGAGGGGCACGTGCGCGGCTTCACCCGCCTGGGCACGCGCGGGACGGACGACACCCCCGTGCTGGTGGTCGACCGCCCCGGCTGGATCCGGGCGAACGTCGCCGGGTTCCGGGAGATCCTCAAACCGCTCCTGGACAAGATGCAGGAGCGGCGCGGCGGCACCCCGGGCGGCGCGGTCCTCGGCGCCGTCGGCGGCAAGGTCACCGGCGTGGAACTCGGGATGCTGCTGTCCTTCCTCGCCTCCCGCGTTCTCGGCCAGTACGAGACCTTCGCCCCCGCCGCCCGCGACCTGCCCGCCGGTGACGGCTCGGCCGGCGGCGGCCGGCTGCTGCTCGTCGCCCCCAACATCGTCCACGTCGAGCGCGAACTCGACGTCGAGCCCCACGACTTCCGGCTGTGGGTGTGCCTGCACGAGGAGACGCACCGCACGCAGTTCACCGCCGTGCCCTGGCTGCGCGACCACCTCGAGGGCGAGATCCAGTCCTTCCTGGCGGAGACGGACGTCGACCCCATGGCGCTCCTGGAGCGCATCCGCGAGGCCGCCCAGTCCCTGGCGGGCGGCCGTCCCGAGGGCGAGGAGGACGACGGCGGCCACTCCCTGGTCGAGATGGTCCAGTCCCCGGCCCAGCGCGAGATCCTCGGCCGCCTCACCGCCGTGATGTCCCTCCTGGAGGGCCACGCCGACTTCGTGATGGACGGCGTCGGCCCGGACGTCGTACCGACCGTGGCGGAGATCCGCGAGAAGTTCCAGCAGCGCCGTGCCAAGGGCGCCTCCCGCCTGGACATGGCCCTGCGCAAGCTGCTCGGCCTGGACGCCAAGCTGCGCCAGTACCGCGACGGCGAGCGCTTCGTGCGCGCGGTCGTCGAGCAGGTCGGCATGGACGGCTTCAACCGGGTGTGGACCTCGCCCAACACCCTCCCCACCAAGGGGGAGATCTCCAAGCCGGAGGACTGGATCGCCCGCGTGCACCGCAGGGCCGAACCGTGACCATGTGTGCGACGCCCGGAAGAGGAATCCGGCCTACGGCAGACGAACGCCGCTTCAATCACTCGTCCGAGGGACCGTGAGCCATGCGTAGGCGTGCAATGCTCGGGGAACGGCCTGTTTCTGTCACCATCGACGCACTCTGAGTGACCGATATCGGGCTCACCCCCCGAAGACTCCGTGAAGGGAACCGGACATGGGTCCCCATCCTGCGGTCGCGGCGATACGCCTGGCGGTACGCCGCGTCCTCCACGACATCCTCGACGAACAGCTCTCGCCCCACCCTGCGCAACCGGCCGCGCACGCCCGGCCGGGCCCCCTGGCCGCGCAGCTCCCCGGACAGCCGCCGCTCGGCGCGTCGAAGCCGGGCCGCGTCCGGGCGGCATCCGCGCAGGCCTCCTACGGCTCGCCGGCCGCCCACGCCGCACCGGCGGCGCATGCCGCCCCGGACACACCGGACACACCGGCCCCGCCCGAGCGTCCGCCGTCACCGCTCGTGCTCGTGGCCTGCTCCGGCGGCGCCGATTCCATGGCGCTCGCCTCCGCCCTCGCCTTCGAGGCCCCCAGGCTCGGCGTCCGGGCCGGCGGTGTCACCGTCGACCACGGTCTGCAGGCGGGCTCCGGGGTACGCGCCGACGAGGTCGCCCAGCGGCTGCGCGCCCTCGGCCTCGACCCGGTCGAGGCCGTCGCCGTCACCGTCGGCCGGGACGGCGGTCCGGAGGCCGCCGCCCGCGACGCCCGCTACGCCGCCCTCGACGCCGCGGTGGAGCGCCACGGCGCCCACGCCGTCCTGCTCGGCCACACCCGCGACGACCAGGCCGAGACGGTGCTCCTCGGCCTCGCCCGCGGCTCCGGCATCCGCTCCCTGTCGGGAATGGCCGCGGTCTCGGGGGCCGGCGGCCGTTACCGGCGCCCCTTCCTGCACATCGACCGGCAGACCGCCCGCAAGGCCTGCATGGTCCAGTCCCTGCCCGTCTGGGACGACCCGCACAACACCGACCCGGCCTACACCCGCTCCCGGCTGCGCCACGAGGGCCTCCCGGCCCTGGAGAAGGCCCTCGGCAAGGGCGTCGTGGAGGCACTCGCGCGCACCGCCCAGCTCTCCCGCGACGACGCCGACGCCCTCGACGCCTGGGCCGGCCAGGCCGAGGCCACCGTCCGCGACGACGCGGGCCGTCTGGAGTGCGCCAAGCTGTACGCCCTGCCGCCCGCCGTACGCCGCCGCATCCTGCGCCGGGCCGCCATCGACGCCGGCGCTCCGGCCGGGTCGCTGTTCGCCCGGCACATCGAGGAGGTCGACCGGCTGATCACCGGCTGGCGCGGCCAGAAGGCCATCAACCTGCCCGGCAGGGTGGTCGCCCAGCGGCAGGGTGGCAGACTGGTGATTCGGCAAGGCTGAACCGGGACCCTCCCGCCGGCCCGCTGACGCGGAGTCCGGAGGAGGGCCGTCGAGGCCGGTGAGACGACCGAAAGTGATGCGGGTGGACGCGAAAGACATGGGTGCCGACCTCGAGAAGGTGCTCATCACCAAGGAAGAGATCGACGCGAAGCTGGCCGAGCTGGCCGCGAAGATCGACGCGGAGTACGCGGGCAAGGACCTGCTGATCGTCGGCGTCCTCAAGGGCGCGGTGATGGTCATGGCGGACCTCGCCCGGGCGCTGTCCACCCCCCTCACCATGGACTGGATGGCCGTGTCCTCGTACGGCGCGGGCACCCAGTCCTCCGGCGTGGTGCGGATCCTCAAGGACCTCGACACCGACATCAAGGGCCGGCACGTCCTGATCGTCGAGGACATCATCGACTCCGGCCTGACCCTCTCCTGGCTGATCTCCAACCTCGGCTCGCGCGAGCCCGCCTCCCTGAAGGTGTGCACGCTGCTGCGCAAGCCCGAGGCCGCGAAGGTCGCCATCGACGTGGAGTGGGTCGGTTTCGACATTCCCAACGAGTTCGTCGTCGGCTATGGCCTGGACTACGCCGAGAAGTACCGGAACCTGCCGTTCGTCGGTACGCTCGCACCCCACGTCTACGGCGGCTGACCCCGAAGGGCTCAAGCGCGGAACGTGATCGGGAACCCCGGCGGCGCCGGAGCCGTTGGAGCAAGCAGACGGGTACGTCGGCCCTACCGTGCGGCTTCGAGCCTCGATGCTGGGGTACCGTCAGAAGAACTGTCTTATCAAACTCACTGTGGCAGGAGGGACGGGGCGGCACCGCTCCGTATGGATGGACGTGAAGCGATACTTCCGTGGGCCGGTCATGTGGATCGTGCTGGCCGTCCTTGCCGTGGTCGTGTTGATGAATGTCGTCGGTCAGTCCGGCGGCTACAAGACGGTTGACACGGGCAAGGTCGTTGCGGCGATCAATGACAACAGGGTCCAGCAGGCCAAGCTGGTCACGGGCGACGAGCAGACCATCAAGGTCGAGCTCAAGGACGGCCTGAAGGTCGACGGCAGCTCGAAGATCCAGGCGAGCTACATCGGCGACCAGGGCGTGACCATCGCCAACACCCTGCAGACCAAGTACCAGGACAAGCAGATCCCGAAGGGCTACACGGTCTCGCCGTCGAAGCAGAGCCCCTTCGTCGGCATCCTGCTCACGCTGCTCCCCTTCGTCCTCATCGTGGTCGTCTTCCTGTTCCTGATGAATCAGATGCAGGGCGGCGGCTCCCGGGTGATGAACTTCGGCAAGTCGAAGGCCAAGCTCATCACCAAGGACACCCCGAAGACGACGTTCGCGGACGTCGCGGGCGCGGACGAGGCCGTCGAGGAGCTCCACGAGATCAAGGAGTTCCTCCAGGAACCGGCCAAGTTCCAGGCCGTCGGGGCGAAGATCCCCAAGGGTGTGCTGCTCTACGGCCCGCCCGGCACCGGCAAGACCCTGCTGGCGCGCGCCGTCGCGGGCGAGGCCGGCGTGCCGTTCTACTCGATCTCCGGTTCCGACTTCGTCGAGATGTTCGTCGGCGTCGGCGCCTCCCGCGTCCGCGACCTGTTCGAGCAGGCCAAGGCGAACGCCCCGGCGATCGTCTTCGTCGACGAGATCGACGCGGTCGGCCGCCACCGCGGCGCCGGCCTCGGCGGCGGTCACGACGAGCGCGAGCAGACGCTGAACCAGCTGCTGGTCGAGATGGACGGCTTCGACGTCAAGGGCGGCGTGATCCTGATCGCGGCCACCAACCGGCCCGACATCCTCGACCCGGCGCTGCTGCGTCCGGGCCGCTTCGACCGCCAGATCGCCGTGGACCGCCCCGACATGCAGGGCCGTCTGGAGATCCTCAAGGTCCACCAGAAGGGCAAGCCGGTCGCGCCCGACGTCGACCTGTCCGCCGTCGCCCGCCGCACCCCCGGCTTCACGGGTGCCGATCTGTCCAACGTCCTGAACGAGGCCGCGCTGCTCACGGCCCGCAGTGACAAGAAGCTGATCGACAACCACATGCTGGACGAGGCGATCGACCGCGTGGTCGCGGGACCGCAGAAGCGGACCCGGATCATGTCGGACAAGGAGAAGAAGATCACCGCGTACCACGAGGGCGGTCACGCCCTGGTCGCGGCGGCCTCGCCGAACTCCGACCCGGTCCACAAGATCACGATCCTGTCCCGCGGCCGGGCCCTCGGCTACACGATGGTCCTGCCCGACGAGGACAAGTACTCCACGACCCGCAACGAGATGCTGGACCAGCTCGCGTACATGCTGGGCGGCCGCGCGGCCGAGGAGCTGGTCTTCCACGACCCGACCACGGGCGCGGCGAACGACATCGAGAAGGCCACCACCACGGCCCGCGCGATGGTCACCCAGTACGGCATGACCGAGCGGCTGGGCGCGATCAAGTTCGGCGGCGACAACACCGAGCCGTTCCTCGGCCGTGAGATGGCTCACCAGCGCGACTACTCGGAAGAGGTCGCCGCGCTGGTGGACGAGGAAGTCAAGAAGCTCATCGAGACCGCGCACAACGAGGCCTGGGAGATCCTGGTCGAGAACCGCGACGTGCTCGACAACCTGGTCCTGGCCCTCCTGGAGAAGGAGACCCTGGGCAAGGAGGAGATCGCCGAGATCTTCGCGCCGATCGTCAAGCGGCCGCCGCGGCCCGCCTGGACCGGCTCCTCCCGCCGGACCCCGTCCACCCGTCCGCCGGTGCTCTCGCCGAAGGAGCTCGCGCTGACGAACGGGGCCAACGGTTCGACGGCGGCGATCAGCACCGTCAAGTCCCAGGCGACGGAGCCCGCCCCGGCCACGGAGCAGGTGCCGGAGGACCGTCCGGACAACTGACCGGAGGCCCGCGCGGGGTCCACCGGCCCCGGAATGCATGCCGCGTCCCCCAGGTTCTAGCCTGGGGGACGCGGCATTTCGCATGTCCGCAGATCAGACAGACAGGAACGAGGCTTCACATGACCGACCCCGTGACGCTGGACGGCGAGGGCTTCCTCGGTGAGTTCGACGAGAAGCGCGCCGAGAACGCCGTGCGCGAACTCCTCATCGCGGTCGGCGAGGACCCGGACCGTGAAGGCCTGCGGGAGACACCGGGACGGGTGGCCCGGGCGTACAAGGAGATATTCGCGGGACTGTGGCAGCAGCCCGAGGACGTGCTGACGACGACGTTCGACCTGGGCCACGACGAGATGGTGCTGGTCAAGGACATCGAGGTGTTCTCGACCTGCGAGCACCACCTCGTGCCGTTCCGCGGCGTCGCGCACGTCGGCTACATCCCGTCCACCAGCGGGAAGATCACGGGCCTTTCGAAGCTGGCCCGGCTCGTGGACGTCTACGCCCGCCGCCCGCAGGTGCAGGAGCGGCTCACCACCCAGATCGCGGACTCGCTGATGGAGATCCTGGAGCCGCGCGGTGTGATCGTCGTGGTGGAGTGCGAGCACATGTGCATGTCGATGCGGGGCATCCGCAAGCCCGGCGCGAAGACCATCACCTCGGCGGTGCGCGGCCAGCTGCGGGACGCGGCGACGCGGAACGAGGCGATGAGCCTCATCATGGCGCGCTGACGCGCACGGCGCCCCGCCACGCCGGGCCGCGCGGGCGACCCTCTGCGCCGCCCGCAGGGGCTCACGCCGTCGGCTGCGCCCCCGGCGGGTTCTGGTCGTCGTCCTCCGGGAGCTTGCAGACCCGTTCGAGGAACAGGGCGGCCGCTATCACCGCGATCCCGGCGAGGACCGAGAAACCGGCGTAGAAGGCCTGGTCGCGGCGGGCGGGGATGTCGAGGAGTTCCAGCAGGGCGACGCACGTGCCGCCGTACACGCCGGCGACGAGGGCGGCGACCAGGGCGCTGGCCTGGCCGAAGACGACCGCGCGGGCGGCCATCATGGGGTCGACCCCCTTGGCGCCGGGCCGGCGCTCGCGCTGCGCCTTCAGCCGGGCCCGCAGGGAGAGCGCCGTGGCCAGGAGGACGGCGGCGATCAGGGCGAGGACGATGGGGGCGGCCAGCGGGACGCCGGGGAGCGTTCCCACCGCGGTCCACAGCCGGGCACCCGCCCAGGACAGCACTCCGGCGACGACGAACACGCCTGCCAGCAGCCTGATACGCAGCTCTCTCACGGTGTCCCTTCAGCTCCCCCGGACCGGTGCCGGTCGCAGACCTTGCGTCGCCCTGACCTTAACGACTACTCGGGCAGCCGGAGTTCCAGGTCCGCCCGCGGCTCGACGCCCTCGCGGGTGAGCGCGGTCAGCAGATCGGCCACCGTGCCCCGGCCCGGGAGCTGCGCGTCCGGGTCCACGTCGTACCACGGGGCGAGGACAAAGGCGCGCTCGTGCGCCCGGGGGTGAGGGAGCGTGAGAACCGGGTCGTCGGAGACGCGTTCCGCGTAGGCGACGATGTCGACGTCCAGGGTGCGCGGACCCCAGCGCTCGTCGCGGACCCGGCTGAAGGCCTCCTCGACGGCGTGGGCGCGCTCCAGCAGGGAGGACGGCGGCAGCGTGGTCTTCAGGACCACCACCGCGTTGAAGTACGACGGCTGGGAGCCGGGCTCGACGCCCCACGGCTCCGTCTCGTAGACCGGGGAGACGGCCTTGACGCGGACGCCGGGGGTGTCCTCCAGGGCGTCGACGGCACCCTGGAGGGTCTCCAGGCGGTTGCCGAGGTTGGAGCCGATCGAGATCACGGCCCGCTTCGGGTTCTGCAGCGTGGTGTCGGCGGCGTCGACCTTCTCGACGACCGAGGCGGGCACCGGCTGGACGGTCGGGTCGGTGGGCCCTTTGGTGAAAGGCGCGTTCATACTCGGCTCCGGGTGATGGTGACGGTCACGTCGTCGAAGGGCACGGTGATCGGGGCGTCCGGCTTGTGGACGCAGACCTCGACCTCCATGACCCCGTCGTGCTTCAGACAGACCTGGGCGATGCGCTCGGCGAGCGTCTCGATGAGGTTCACGGGCTCGCCCTCCACCACGGCCACGACCTCCTCGGCCACGATGCCGTAGTGCACGGTCTTCGCCAGGTCGTCGTCGGCCGCGGCCGGCCGGGTGTCGACTCCCAGGACGATGTCCACGAGGAAGGTCTGGCCCTCCTCGCGTTCCTTGGGGAACACACCGTGGTGCCCGCGGGCCCTCAGGCCGCGCAGCGCGACACGATCCACGCGAATCACTCCTGCAATCGTCGGCGGCGACCGGTCCCTGCCGCGTACGGGCGGCACACCGGTCTGGCACGAATCTACCCGCGGGCACTGACGGAGCCGGGCCGCGGGGAGGCGGGGTGAGCCGGGTCCGCCAGGTTTCACCGTGTGTTTCCCCTGGAGGACCCGGTTGCTCACGGACCGGTGGGCGGCCCTTTTCCCGAGGTCCGTGATTCCGGCCACTCCGCGTTCCTGCCCAGGCGCCTACCCACTCAGGCGGGTGTGTCGTCGTCCTCGGCACCGTCGTTTTCGGCCAGAACCGGGGAGGCGTGATGGGACCAGAGTTTCCAGCCGAGGCCGGTGCGCCGGAAGACGTTGGTGGCGACGACGAGCTGTCCCACCAGCGGGCCGAGCTCGTCGCCGGCCGCCGGTGCGGGGCCGCCGCTGAGGATGTTCTCCGTGCAGTTCACCAGGGCGGTGTCGCCGGTCACCGAGACGTGCACGTCGGTCAGGAAGAACTGGATGTAGTCGGTGTTCGCCATGATCAGCGCGTAGGAGCGCAGCACCTCGCCGCGTCCGGTGAGCACCGGCCAGCCCGGGTGCACGCAGGAGACCACCCCGGTGTCGGCCGGGTCGTGGTACTCCTCGTCGACGCCCAGGTCGGAGGGGGTGAGCCAGAGCGCGGACAACTCCTCGAAATCACCCCGCTCCAGGGCCTCGTAGTAGGCGGTGTTGGCGGCCTCCACCTGTTCGACATCGGTGTGGGGCGCGCTCACCGGTCTCCTTCGGCGGTGTGCGCTCCGTCCTCCGGCGCGTCCGCGGGGGTGCGTGCCTCCTCCACGGCGCGGGCGACGCATACCGCGTCCGCCGTGGCGCGGACCTCGTGGACGCGTACGGCCCAGGCGCCGGCGTGCGCGGCGAGGGCGGAGACGGCGGCGGTGGCGGCGTCGCGCTCGCGCGCGGGCGGGGGCGCGCCCTCAGGACCGGCGAGCACCTGTCCGAGGAAGCGCTTGCGCGAGGCGGCGACCAGCACGGGGTGGCCGAGTCCGCGCAGGCGGTCGAGGCGGGCCAGGAGCGCGAGGTCGTGCCCGGTGTCCTTGGAGAAGCCGAGGCCGGGGTCGACGATGACGCGGTCGGCGGCGATCCCGCCCTCCAGGACGGCCTCCACGCGCGCGTGGAGCTCGTCGACGACCTCGGTGACGACGTCCTCGTACACGCCGCGGACGTTGCCGCCCTCCAGGAAACCGCGCCAGTGCATCACGACGAAGGGCGCGCCCGCGTCCGCGACGACAGGGATCATCGCGGGATCCGCGAGGCCCCCGCTGACGTCGTTGACGAGGGCGGCGCCCGCCGCGAGCGCCTGCTCGGCGACGCGGGCGCGCATGGTGTCGACGGAGATCGTGACGCCCTCGGCGGCGAGGCCGCGCACCACGGGGATGACACGCCGCAGTTCCTCGGCCTCGTCGACGCGGCTGGCGCCGGGCCGGGTGGACTCGCCGCCGACGTCGACCAGGTCGGCGCCCTGGGCGACGAGGTCCAGCCCGTGCTTGACGGCAGTGGTCGTGTCGAACCAGCGGCCTCCGTCGGAGAAGGAGTCGGGGGTCACGTTCACGACCCCCATGACCGCGCACCGGCCCCACGCCGGAAGGCCCGCCACGCGGCCGCGCCCGCTGAAGTTGCTCATATGTTCAGCGTAGGCCCCGCCCCCTGGGCCTTCGTGCCGTGGCCCGGGCGGAACCCCCTTGTGCTGGAGGGGACGGGGGTTCCGCCCGGACCGGTCCGGGGTCATGCCGCGCGGACGTCCGGTTCCGCCACCGAGTGAGCGCAGGGGCTCTGGGCGGCGGAACGGCGGCGCAGGAAGCGCGGCAGCGGCAGGGCGAGGTCGACGAAGCCCTCGGCCTGCATGGCGGCGAAGCCGATGCGGGGCAGGTCGGATGAGGCGCGGTAGACGACGAACCGCGGCTCCCAGCGGGGCTGGAACTTGGCGTTGAACTTGTACAGCGACTCGATCTGGAACCAGCGGGAGAGGAAGACCAGCAGCCCGCGCCAGGCGCGCAGCACCGGGCCGGCGCCGATCTTCTCGCCCCGCGCGAGCGCCGAGCGGAACATCGCGAAGTTCAGCGATATGCGGGTGATGCCGAACTTCGGGGCGGCCTGGAGCGCCGCCACGATCAGCAGTTCGTTCATGCCGGGGTCGGCCGAGCGGTCGCGCCGCATCAGGTCCAGGGACACGCCGTCCTCGCCCCAGGGCACGAAGTGCAGGATCGCCTTCAGATCGCCGTACTCGCCCGGTTCCGCGTCCTGCTTGTGGGCGGTGGCGATGAGGCAGTCGCCGTCGGCAGGGTCGCCGATCCGGCCGAGGGCCATGGAGAAGCCGCGTTCGGTGTCGGTGCCGCGCCAGTCCTCGGCGGCCCGCCGGACGCGCTCCAGCTCGGTGCCGCCGAGGTCACGGATGCGCCGCACCCGGGTTTCGTAGCCGGCTCGCTCGATGCGCTTGACCATCTGGCGGACGTTGCGCATCGCGCGTCCGGCGAGCGAGAAATCCGCGACGTCGACCACCGCCTCGTCGCCCAGTTCCAGGGCGTCCAGGCCGGTCTCCCGGGTCCACACCTCGCCGCCGGTCTCGGAGCAGCCCATCACCGCGGGCGTCCAGGAGTGGGCCTTGGCCTCGTCCATGAAGCGCTCGATGGCGCCCGGCCAGGCCTCGACGTCGCCGATCGGGTCGCCGCTGGCGAGCATCACGCCGGAGACGACGCGGTACGTCACCGCCGCCTTGCCGCTGGGGGAGAACACGACGGCCTTGTCGCGGCGCAGCGCGAAGTGGCCGAGGGAGTCGCGGCCGCCGTGCCGGACCAGCAGCTCGCGCAGTCTGCTCTCGTCCTCCTCGGTCAGCCGTGCCGCCGGGTGCTCGGGACGGAAGGCCAGGTAGACGGTGGTGACGGCGGTGAGCCAGCCGAGGGCGCCGAGGGAGAAGGCGACGGTCCAGGAGGTGTTGCCCTGGTAGTCCACCGGGCCCTCGAAGCCGATGAGGCCGTAGACGACATGGGTCAGCCGGTCCGCCACGCTGGGGTCGCCGACCATGCGGTGCGTGTGCACGCTGACGATGATCATGCCCAGGGCCAGTGAGCCGGCGCTCATGAGGACGAAGTTGGCCAGCGCCCGCCAGCGGCTGCGCGGGTCCGGCAGCGCGGCGAACTCGCCGCGGTGGAGCAGCAGCGGCGCGAGCAGCGCCAGCGAGATGACCACCCCGACCACGGAGTGCCGGTAGACGAACTCGGCGGCCGCGCCGGCCGGGAGCAGGAGCACGGCCGCTCGCCAGGCCCGGCGCTTGCGCCGCCTCAGGCCGTGCGCGAGCAACAGCAGCAGCACGCCCACGCTGAGCGAGAGCGCCGCGGCGAACGGCCCGAACGAGCCCGGCAGCACCTCGGCCATGGCGTGCATACGGCTGTGCCGGAAGCGCGGGAAGACACCCGCGGCGATGTCCAGGAGGCCGACGACCGCGCAGGCCCTGGCGACCAGCGCGGGGACGGCCTCGGGGCGCGGGCCGCGCAGTATGCGTCGCATCCTGCTGGATCGGTCCGGAACCCCGTCCGACAATTCCCCATCTATCCTGACAGACATCGCATCCCGTAGTTCTGCGAGAGACCTTGAATCCGGTGCCGATCCGGGCATCCGGCGACATTGCGCCCTCTAGGACGGTGTCTCGGGGAGAGAGGTTCACTCCCCGCCGGAAAGTCGGGTCAAAGGGCAGGGAAAGCCCGGGGCAAGCCCTCGCAAGGAAGCGTCGGCGGGCCCGGGGGCGGGAAGCGCAGGCAAGGAAGCCCATGGGTCTCACGAGCAACAAGGTGCTGGTACTGGCGGTTCTCCTCGCCGTGCTGCTGTTCGCTGGCACGGTGTGGCTCTGGCCGCGTCTGGCCCGCCGTACCTGGCGCGCGGTGACCGGACGCGTCGGCATGCTGCTGGCGACCCAGGTGGCGATCTTCGCCTGCGTCGGACTCGCCGCCAACCAGGCCTTCGGCTTCTACGCCAGCTGGGCGGACCTGTTCGGGCGGGAGAACGCGCCGGGGGTCGTCGTCGACGACTCCGCGCACGGCCGCACCGGAGGCCCCCTCCAGGTGATCGGCACCCAGCAGGTGCGGCTGGGCGACGGCGACCGGCCCCCTGTCTCCGGCCAGATCCAGCAGGTCGGCATCGTGGGCCGTACGACGCACATCGCCTCGCCCGCCTTCGTCTATCTGCCGCCGGAGTACTTCCAGCCGCAGTACCGGACCCGTACCTTCCCTGCGGCCGTCGTCCTCACCGGCTACCCGGGCACCGCGCAGGCGCTGATCAGCAAGCTGCGCTACCCGCACACCGCGCAGGAACTGGCCAGGACCGGCCGGGCGCAGCCGATGATCCTGGTGATGCTGCGGCCCACGGTGGCGCCGCCGCGGGACACGGAGTGCGTGGACGTCCCGGGCGGCCCGCAGACCGAGACGTTCTTCGCCAAGGACCTGCCGGACGCGCTTCTCGCGCACTACCGGGTCGGAAGGAAGCCGGGCAGCTGGGGCATTGTCGGCGATTCCACGGGCGGTTACTGCGCGCTGAAACTCGCCCTGCACCATCCCGAGGTGTATGCCGCGGGTGCGGGTCTGTCCCCGTACTACAGGGCGCCCATCGATCCGACCACGGGCGATCTTTTCCAGGGTGACGGGAATCTGCGGAACCGCGCCGATCTGCTGTGGAGTGTCAAGCACCTGCCGGCGCCCGACACTTCGCTGCTCGTCACCAGCAGCAGGCTCGGCGAGAGCAACTACAGGTCGACGCTCAGGTTCATCAACGCGGTGAAGGCGACGAACAGGACGCGGATCTCGTCCATCATCCTCGACAGCGGCGGCCACAACTTCAACACCTGGCGGCGCGAGATCCCGGCGACGTTGCAGTGGATGAGCGGCCTGCTGGGCGACCGCTGAAAATGATCTTCGAAGTGAAGGAAAACGCGGCCGGAACTCCCTTCGACACATGAAGGTTTCGTTATGGCTGTCTTTTTGCGGGGCGGCCCGACATGATTCGGGTACGCGCGGTAAGTTTCTGGCCATGTCACGTGGACGTCACCGCCATTCCCCACCCCTGCACAGGCTGTTGCCGTCTTCGGCGATCGCCGGCGTCTCCGTCGTCTGCGCCCTGGGCCCCTGGGCGTTCACGGACGCGGCGGTGCTGCGGTTGCTCGCCGGGACCGCCGCGGTGACCGCCGTCCTCGGCGCGGTCGTCATGCGCCGCTGGGACGCGCAGGCCGGACGGCGGGTAGCCGACCTCACGCGCGCGCGTGTGAGCGACGAGTGGCGATTCGAGGAACGGATCGCCGAACTCGAGACCGACCTCGAGGAGTCGCGCGAACTGCGCGGCCGCCTGGAGCAGAAGCTGCGCGCCCGGCGCACGGAACTCGCGGGGCTGCGCAACGAGCACGCGGCACTGCTGCGGCGGTACGCCACGGCGGAGACCGGGCGCGCGAGCGCGCTGGAGGGCCGCCGCCTGCTGGAGATCGAGACCGGCCCGGAGGTGCCCGCGCTGTCCGCCGCGCCGACGGACGCCGGGGACGCCGCAGACGCCGTGGAAGCCGCGGAAGCCGCGGAAGCCGCGGACGTTGTGGACACCGTGGAGACCGCGGACGTCGAGGGCGCGGAGACGCACGAGTCCGCGGCTCCCGCGACCGGGCCCGCCGAGAAGAGCCCGGGGGCCACGGAGCCCGGCGCGTTCTCCCCGGAGGGGTCCGAGCTGTACCTGCGCGCCGAGGCCGCCCTGTCGCGGTTGGGTAAGGACGCCGCCCGGGCGGCGAGGACGGACGAGGCGGCCGGGACGGGCACCTCGGAGGAAGCCGACACGGCGTCGGAGACCGACCCGGTGCGGGAAGCGTCCGTACCGGCGGAGGGCGACGCCGCCCCCGAGTCCGCGGCGGACGAGGCAGACGAGACGCACGAGCGTGCGACGGCCACGGACGAGGCGGGGACGGAGACCGGGCCCGCCGACCGGGAGGATGCCGCGGAGGCGACCGGGGCGACCGAGGTGGTCGAGCCCGCCGAGCAGGCCGAGCCGGCCGACCGGAGTCACTCCACCGGGGCGACCGGGGCGACCGGGGCGACCGGGGCGGCAGAGGCCGCCGAGCCGGTCGACCGGCCCGTCGCAGCCACGGCCACGGCCGACGCGGGCGAGCAGGCCGCACCTACCTCTTCCGCACCCTCCGCACCCGCACCCTCCGTACCGGCCCCCGCTGGGCCCGCCCCCTCCGTGCCGGCTCCCTCCACCAAGGCGGTCGAGCCGGCCAAGCCCGCGCCTCGGCTGCCGACCGGGCACTTCACCGTGCCGACCGCGGTGGCCGTCGTACCGGCCGCGCCCGCGCGGCGCCCGCTGGTCGAGGGCGGCTTCGACTTCTTCGGCACGAAGGCGGACGCGTCGGCCACCGAGTCGGACACCGTACGGAACGACGGCCTCGGCGACGCGGTGGGCCAGGAGTCGCTCGCCCCGCACAAGGGGGAGGCCGAGTCCCAGTACAAGCCGGCCGACGCCGACGCGCCGGCCGCCGGGCATCAGGTCATCGACCTGACGGCCCACGACGAGACGGAACAGATCAACCTGCCGGGGCTGCGCACCGCGGCCTCCTGACGCCCGTCCCCCCGCGACGCCGGGCAGTACCTGTCCGGCGTCGCACCCGGGTCGCCCACCGGTCGGGTCAGGTCATCCACCGGTCCGGCCGCGCGCTCCGGCGGCCCGTGCGCGACCTCTCCGCCTGGGCCCGCAGCAGCCGGTCCGCCTCCCGCTCGTCCCGCAGCCGGGCCGTCACGGTCCGGCCGGCCCCGTTGTCCACGTGCACGCCGGCCAGGCCCCACACACGCTGCCAGGGCCCCTGCCGCAGCCGTACGCTCTGCACCTTCGCGTGCGGCACCAGCGCGAGCCGACGCCGCAGCAGCCCGTGCCGCGCGGCGAACACCGCGTCGGTGACGGCGATCCCGTGCCCGCGCCACCACACCGGCACGCACCACCGGGCGCGCCGTGGCGGCCGGAGCAGGCCGGCGGCCTGAGGCACCGTCACCCCCGGCAGGACCCGGGCGATCACCGACTCGGCGACCTTGCGCGGAGCGACCGGCAGCAGCACGGAGTTCGACGACCCGGCGACGTCCAGCTCGACCCGCACCCAGCCGCGCCACCGCCACAGCAGCGGCTCCACGATCCGCACGGTCTGCACCCGCCCCGGCGGCACCGTCTCGTGCGTGCGGTCCAGCAGGCCCCGGTCGATCCGCAGTCCGTCGGGCGATTCGCCCACCACCCAGCCGTACTCGGCGGCGAAGCGCCCCGCGCTGTTCGCCACGGCGCTGCCGAGCAGCGGCAGGACGGTGGCGAGCACCGTCCACAGGCTGTGGGTGGCCAGCCACAGCAGCGGCGGTACGACGGCAGCGGCGACCAGTGACCCCCAGGTCGCGCCGGTCAGCAGCAGCGAGACGGCGATCAGACGCCCGGGTACGCGGACCAGCTCCCGCGCGGGCGCCTCACCGACCTCGCGCGCCGTCTCCGGCGCGAACCCGGCCGCGCGCGCGAGCAGTTCGGCGCGCAGCGCCCGGGCCTCCTCCTCACCGAGGAAGGCGAGTTCGTCCTTCTTGTCCGTCCCGACGACATCGAGTTTCAGCTTGGCCACGCCCGCGACCCGCCCCAGCAGCGGCCGGGTGACGTCGACGGCCTGGATCCGCTCGAGCCGGATGTGCGCGGTGCGGCGGAAGAACAGCCCGGTGCGGATGCGCAGTTCGGTGCCGGTCACCGCGAAGCGCGTGAACCACCAGGACAGGAAGCCGTAGAGGGCGGCCAGGGGTATGACGACCGCGAGTCCGGTCACCAGCGCGGTCGTCGTCAGCCGCGTCAGGTGCCGCTGCGCCTGGTCGGGGTCGTGCACGGCCCAGCCCGCGAGCACGGCGACCGGCGCCCACGCCCGTCGCAGGGGCGTGACGGGATGCAGCCGCCGCTCGGTCACGGGTGGCCCGGCGGGTACGGCCGCGTCGCTCACGGCCTGTTCGGATATGCCCTCGTCGGCCCCCGCCGCCGTCACAGCCCCGCCGATCGTGCCTCGCCGAGTTCGGTGAGCCGGTCGCGCAGCCGTTCCGCCTCGGCCGGGTCGAGGCCGGGGATGGTCGCGTCGGTCGCGGCGGCGGCCGTGTGCAGTTGCACGGTGGCCAGCCCGAAGTGCCGCTCCACCGGCCCGGAGGTGACCTCGACCAGCTGCATCCGCCCGTAGGGCACCACGGTCTCCTCGCGCCACAGCACGCCCCGGCTGATCAGCAGGTCGTCGGCGCGCTCGGCGTACCGCCACGAGCGCCAGTTGCGGCCGAGCAGCACCCAGCCCCACGCCATCAGCGCCAGCGGCAGCAGGGCGGACGCCGACCAGGCGGGACCGGCCAGCAGGCCCGGCAGCAGCCCCGCGGCCAGGGCGAACAGGCCCAGCCACACCACCAGCAGCAGCCGGCGCATCCGCAGCAGGCCGCGCGGCAGCGCCCGCCACGCCGGCTCGTCCCCGGCCGCCGCCCGCTCGTCCTCCCGGCTCCCCGTTTCCATGGGGCAAGCGTACGTACGAGAGACTGTGTCCATGACTCCTACGACGGAGACCACGGTCGGGATCGGCGGCGCCGCGGAGAGCACCGACATGGTGCTGAACATCGGGCCCCAGCACCCGTCCACGCACGGTGTGCTGCGGCTGAAGCTGGTGCTGGACGGCGAACGCATCATGCGCGCGGAGCCGGTGATCGGCTATATGCACCGCGGCGCGGAGAAGCTGTTCGAGGCACGCGACTACCGCCAGATCATCATGCTGGCCAACCGCCACGACTGGCTGTCGGCCTTCTCGAACGAGCTGGGCGTGGTCCTCGCCGTGGAGCGGATGCTCGGCATGGAGGTGCCCGCACGCGCGGTGTGGACGCGCACCCTGCTCGCCGAGCTGAACCGGGTGCTCAACCACCTGATGTTCCTCGGCTCCTACCCGCTGGAGCTGGGCGGCATCACCCCGGTCTTCTACGCGTTCCGGGAGCGCGAGGTCCTCCAGAACGTCATGGAGGAGGTCTCCGGCGGCCGGATGCACTACATGTTCAACCGGGTCGGCGGCCTCAAGGAGGACCTGCCGGCCGGCTGGGCCACGCGCGCGCGTTCCGCGGTGGCCGCCGTGCGCTCGCGCATGGACGTCTTCGACGACCTGGTGCTCGGCAACGAGATCTTCCGGGGACGCACCCGGGGCGTGGGCGTCCTGACGCCGCGGGCCGTGCACGCCTACGGCGTGAGCGGTCCCATCGCGCGCGGCTCGGGCGTCGACTTCGACCTGCGCCGCGACGAGCCGTACCTGGCGTACGGGGAGCTGCGGGACACCCTGAAGGTCGTCACCCGGCAGGAGGGCGACTGCCTGGCCCGCTTCGAGTGCCTGCTGGAGCAGACCCACAACGCGCTGGACCTCGCCGACGCCTGCCTGGACCGGATGGCCGAGCTGCCGCCCGGCCCGATCAACCAGCGGCTGCCCAAGGTCCTCAAGGCGCCCGAGGGGCACACGTACGCGTGGACCGAGAACCCGCTCGGCATCAACGGCTACTACCTGGTCAGCAAGGGTGAGAAGACGCCGTACCGGCTGAAGCTGCGCTCGGCGTCGTACAACAACATCCAGGCGCTCACCGAGCTGCTGCCGGGCACGCTGGTGGCGGACATGGTGGCCATCCTGGGGTCAATGTTCTTCGTGGTCGGGGACATCGACAAATAGGGCCGCCGCGTCCGCCTCCGTGAGACCGGACGGGTGCGCCAGCCAGCCGAAGTCGCCGAGGCCGCCCGGCGCGGTCAGTTCGGCGGCCTCCCCGGCGCGCGCGAGGGCGCGTACGTACTCCGAGGGGCGCGTGGAGGCGAGGCTGAGCGGGGGGCGTGCGCCGGTGACTCCCAGGGCGCGCAGGGCCTCGCGCTGTGTCAGCAGCCGGGCGCCCTCAGGCGCGCACGCGGCGCACGCGTCCAGGGCCACGTGCGCCGTGATGTCGCAGGATCCGTCCGGCACCGGCGCCGTCTCCCGGCCCTCCCGGAAGCCCGTGAGCGTCCCGAAGGGCGGTCGCGCCCCGGCCGTGTGCGCGTAGTCGACGGCGACCGCGAGGCCCCGTTCGACCCGCGAGACCGCGGCGGCCCAGGCGGCGTCGCGGGGCAGCCCGACCTCCGCGCGCAGGCCCTGCTCGGCGGGCAGCGGCCACCACCGGTCCAGCCACCGCGCCCACGCCCCGGACACCGGCTCCCCGAGCCGTTCGGTGCCGTCCCGCCGTACGAGAACCCGCCGGGGAACGCCGGCGGAGTCCACCTCCACGACCTCCACCGGCACGTTGTCCAGCCACTCGTTGGCGAACAGCAGCCCGGTGATCTCCCGCGGTGGCTGCTCCGACCAGGCGATCCGGTCGTCCAGGCCCTCCGGCCGGGCGGCGATCTCGACCGCGTGCACGCGCGTGCGTGCCGCCACGCTCGCGGGCAGCGCGGCGAGCACGCCCGCCGCCAGCTCGCCCCGCCCGGCCGCCATGTCGACGAAGTCGAGCGCCGCCGGCCGGCCCAGCACCCGGTCGACCCGGCACAGCAGCCGCGCCACGGCCGCCGCGAACAGCGGTGAGGCGTGCACGGACGTACGGAAGTGACCGGCCGGACCCTCGGGCCGCAGGTAGAAGCCGTCCGGCCCGTACAGGGCCTCCTCGGCCGCCGCCCGCCAGCCGCGCCACTCCTCGGCCCGGCCGTCCGCCGCGCTCCGCGCCGTGGTGCGCGCGGGAGTGCGCTCGGTGCTGTCCTCCGGGTCGTCCGTCACCCCGACAGGTTAGGTCCGCCCGGTGGAGCGAGGCGCACAAATGATCACTGCCTCCACCTTGGGGAGTACGAGGGCCCCTTGCGGATCGGCCCTCCGGTTGACCCCGGCACCTGTGCCGCTTCCCTACTCTGGGTTACGTGCAGCGCCTCTATGACTTCATCCGCAGGCACCCGATGTGGGTGGACGGCTCCTGGGCCCTCATCCTCCTCGGGCTTTCCGGCGTGAGCGTGTCGAAGCTCAACGGGGTGCCCGGCCACCACGGTTCGGTCCACGCGGGCCTCGCCCTGTCCTTCGTGCTGTGTGTGGTCGTCGCACTGCGTCGCCGGATGCCGGAGAAGATGCTTCTGCTGGCGGGCGCGGCGGGTGCGGCGCAGCTGGTCCTGGACGTCGAGGCGATGGCCGCCGACTTCGCCATGCTGGTGATCGTCTACACGGTCGCCGCGATCGGCGCCCGCTGGGCCAGCCGGTTCGCCCTGGCCGGCGGGCTGTGCGCGGCGACCCTCGCGCAGATCCGGTGGCCGCAGCACGACGCGAGCGCCCTGGGCAACGTCGCGATAGCCGTCTTCCAGACGGTGCCGTTCGCCCTCGCCTGGGTGCTCGGCGACTCGATGCGCACCCGCCGCGCCTACTTCGCGCAACTGGAGGAGCGCGCCGCCCGTCTGGAGAAGGAGCGCGAGGCGCAGGCCAAGGTCGCGGTCGCCGCGGAACGCGCCCGGATAGCGCGCGAGCTGCACGACGTGGTCGCGCACAACGTGTCGGTGATGGTGGTGCAGGCCGACGGCGCCGCCTACGTCCTGGACGCCACGCCCGACCAGGCCAGGAAGGCCCTGGAGACGATCTCCTCCACCGGCCGCCAGGCCCTCGCCGAGATGCGCCGCCTGCTGGGCGTGCTGCGCACCGGCGAGCACCAGGAGGGCGGCGAGTACGTGCCGCAGCCCGACGTCGGCCAGATCGAGGACCTCGTCGAGCAGTGCCGGGGTTCCGGGCTGCCCGTCGACTTCAGGATCGAGGGCACCCCGCGCCCGCTGCCCAGCGGGGTGGAGCTCACCGCGTACCGCATCGTGCAGGAGGCCCTCACCAACACCCGCAAGCACGGCGGGCCGAACGCGGGCGCGAGCGTGCGCCTGGTCTACTTCGACGACGGGCTCGGACTGCTCGTCGAGGACGACGGCAAGGGCGCTCCGCACGAGCTGTACGAGGAGGGCGGCGCCGACGGGCGCGGACACGGCCTGATCGGCATGCGCGAACGCATCGGCATGGTGGGCGGCACCCTGGACGCGGGTCCGCGCCCCGGCGGCGGCTTCCGCATCAGCGCCCTGCTGCCGCTCAAACCGGTGCACTGACACCGGCGCACGCCCCGCGCCCCCGCGAACCACCGAGGACGACGCGAACCACCGAGGACGAACGGACCCGACCCGCCGATGACCAACGGAAGAGGACCCACCCGATGACGATCCGCGTGATGCTCGTCGACGACCAGGTGCTGCTGCGCACCGGATTCCGGATGGTGCTCGCCGCCCAGCCGGACATGGAGGTCGTCGCGGAGGCGGGCGACGGTGTCGAGGCCCTCCAGGTGCTGCGCGCCACCGCCGTCGACGTGGTCCTGATGGACGTGCGCATGCCGAAGCTGGACGGTGTGGAGACCACCCGGCGCATCTGCTCCGAGCCCGACCCGCCGAAGGTGCTCATCCTGACCACCTTCGACCTCGACGAGTACGCCTTCTCCGGGCTGAAGGCGGGCGCCTCCGGGTTCATGCTCAAGGACGTGCCGCCCGGCGATCTGCTCGCCGCGATCCGCTCCGTGCACAGCGGCGACGCCGTCGTCGCGCCCTCCACCACCCGGCGGCTGCTCGACCGGTTCGCGCCGATGCTGCCCACGGCCGGCAAGAAGCCCCAGCACAAGGAGCTCCAGCGGCTCACCGAGCGCGAGCGCGAGGTCATGATCCTGGTCGCGCAGGGCCTGTCGAACGGCGAGATCGCCGCCCGGCTGGTGCTGTCCGAGGCGACGGTGAAGACCCATGTGGGCCGCATCCTGACCAAGCTGGGGCTGAGGGACCGGGTGCAGGTGGTGGTCCTGGCCTACGAGACCGGGCTCGTCCGGGCCGGCGGACACGGCTGACCACCGTGGGCGGTCCTCGGTAGGGTCTGCGCATGCTCCTGTGGATCAACGGCCCCTTCGGGGGCGGAAAAACACAGACCGCACACGAGATACAGCGCCGTCTGCCCGGCAGCGTCGTCTGCGACCCCGAGCATGCCGGATTCGGCCTGCGCCGCATGCTGCCGCCCGAACTACGGGGCGACTTCAGGGACTTGGCGTCCTGGCGGCAGGGGGTGGTGGAGGTCCTCGACCTGGCGCTCACCCGGCACGAGGGCGTCGTGATCGCCCCCATGACCGTCACCGACGCGGGCCAGTTCGCCGAGACCGTCGGGCGGCTGCGCGAACTGGGCCACGACGTACGGCACTTCGCGCTCCTGGCGGAACGCGAGACCGTTCTGAGGCGGCTGCGGGAGCGCGGGTTCGGGCACCTCGTCGGATACGTCGCCGGAAAGACCGCCGTCGGCAGGGAGACCTGGGCCGTGCGGCAGCTCGACGACTGCCTCGGGCGGCTGCGCGAACCGGAGTTCGCCGAGCATCTGTGGACCGACCACTCGACCGTGCCGAAGACCGCGGACCGGATCGCCGTCCTGGCCGGCCTGACGCTGCGGCCCAACACCGAGGGCCCGCTGCGGACACGGCTGCGGCAGGCGAAGGTCGGCGTCCGGCACATCCGGTTCGACGGGCCGGGCCGCGCGCCGGACACCGACTCCGGCCCCGGCTCCGGCTCCGGCTCGGGCTCGGGCGACTAGCGGAGAATCCCTTCGAGGAAGTCGCTGCCCAGGCGGGCGACCGTGGTGACGTCCAGCTGGTGCAGCACGTACCGCCCGCGGCGCCGGGTGGTGACCAGGCCCGCCTTCTTCAGCACGCCCAGGTGCCGGGATATCTCCGGCGCGGTCATGCCGTGCACCTGGGCCAGCTCGCTGGTCGTGCACGCGCTGCGGGCCAGGCTGCGGCACAGCCGCATCCGCACCGGGTGGGACAGGGCGGTCATCCGCAGGGTCAGCTGCTCCACCGAGGGCGGGGCGGCGAGCTCCGGGGAGCCGACCGGATAGTGCAGCACCGGCTGCCAGCCGTACCGGTGCAGCACCATCAGATGGGGCCAGCCGAGGCTCGTCGGTACGAGCAGCAGGCCGCCCTCCGCCGTGGCCGTGCGGCCCTCGCCCAGCTTGTCGACGGTGATCCGCGCGGCCGCCTCGTCGAGCGCCACCGCCGGGGACGCCGCCGACAGGGCCTCGGCCAGACCCTTGCGGCGCAGCAGCTCGGTCTTGTGCCGGGTGTCGGCCGCGAGCTGGTGGTGCAGCCGGGACCACGTCCGCGCGAAGAACGCCTCGTCGCAGTCCTCCAGGAACTGCCGCAGCCAGGCCCTGATGCGGGGCGGGTCGGCCAGCAGCCGCTCGGTGAAACGCACCTGCTGCGGCCCGCGCGCGGCGGCCAGCTCCACGGCACGGCGGCGCAGCCCGGCGTCGGCGAGCGCTCCGGGGCCCGGCAGGCTGTACGGCAGGGCGCAGGTGAACTCCAGGGCGGCGTCCACGAACTGCTCGTCGGACAGCTTGTCCAGGACGTCCAGGTCGTCGGCGAGGGTCGCGCCCGGGAGCGTGGAGCCGCCGGGCACGCCCGCGCACGGCAGGAAGAGGTCGGAGAACGTCGTCCGCCACAGGAAGTCCGCCTCGCACATCCGGTCGGCCAGATGCGAGTCGAGCCGGGCGGTGACACCGGTCACCCAGCCCTGAAGACCGGGGTGGTGTCCCGGCTCGGACAGCGCGTGCAGCGCCATGCCGAGCTCGGCCAGCGGCGCGGCCACGACGGCCACCCTCTCCGGCCGCAGCCCGGCGATGTCGATCCGCACACTCATGCCCCCATGGTGCCCGCCCCCACTGACAACGGATCGCCGACCGCCCGCGACCGCCGCACACGGTGGGCTACCCGGCGGACTCCTTGGGGAGGCGGGCGGCGAAGTCCGCCACCGCCGTCCGTACGTCGTCCGCGGTCCAGGTCAGGCCCTCGGCCCGGACGGAGACCTCGGTGCGGGCCAGGCTCGGGACCGGGGCCTCCCAGCCGCCGGTGAAGAGCATCGTGCCCGTCTCCTCGGCGGTCCGGATCGCGGCCCCGGCGACCGTCTCGGCGTCGTACGGCAGCCAGACCTGGAACTCGTGGGTGTGCGGCTCGGCCGGGTGGACCTGGCTCCAGGGCATCCCGGCCGCGGCGAACCCCTCGCGCAGCGCGGCGGCCACCACGCGCGCGTGCCGCACGTACTCCGGCAGCCGGGGCAGCTCCCGCTCCAGCCCCGCCAGCGCCGACAGTGCCGTCGGGAACTGCTGGAAGACGTTGCCGCCGTACCGGTGCCGCCAGGTCCTGGCCTCCTCCACCAGTTCCTTCGGCCCGGCGAGCGCGGCGCCGCCGTAACCGGCGAGGGACTTGTAGAACGACACGTACACGCTGTCGGCCAGGTCCGCGATCTCCTCCAGCGGCCGGCCGAAGTGCTCGGTGGTCTCCCACAGGCGCGCGCCGTCGAAGTGCACCACCGCGTCCCGCGCGCGTGCCGCGTCCACGAGTTCGAGGAGCTCCTCCCACGTGGGCAGCAGGAAACCGGCTTCCCTGAGGGGCAGTTCGAGCATCAGCGTGCCGAAGGGCTCGTCGAGGTCGCGCACCTCCTCGGCGGTCGGCTGGCGCGGCTCGCTCGTCACCCGCACCGGACGCAGCCCGGAGACCTGGCTGAAGGCGTGCCGCTCGTGCACCTCGGGATGAGCCATCCCGTGCAGCGCGACCGTGGGGTCGCCGGTGCGGCCCGCCCAGCAGCGCAGGGCCACCTGCTGGGCCATCGTGCCGGTCGGGAAGAAGGCGGCGGCCTCCTTGCCGAGCAGACCGGCGACCTTCTCCTCCAGGGCCTCCACGACCCCGTTGCCGTACATGTCCGACGCCTCGTCGAGGCCGTACACCTCACCCGCCCCGTCCAGCAGCGCCAGCCGCTCCCGAAGCGTTCCCAGGTGCGCCGGGCGCGCCAGCACGCGCTCCGCGCCGCGGCACGCGGTCACGCGCCGCTTGCGGAGCCGCTTGAGCCGCTCCCCCTTCGAGACCTGCTCCCCGTCCGCCGCCCGTTCGTCGAGCCGTGCGTCCCGTGCGTCCTGCTCCGCCGTATCACTCATGTCCTGGATCATCGCGCGTCCGGGGCCCGGCGAACACCCGCATTTTCCGGCCCCGGCCCACAGCCTGTGGATGACCGGACCGCCCCCGGAACCGATCGCGTTAACATGACGAGAAATCGTCCGGTACCCCGAGCGGACTGGAACGGGAAGGTCACCATCGCGTGAGTAGTAGCCAGCAACCAGACCCCAGGGACCGCCCCGCGCGGCTCACCGTCGGCGTCGTCGGCGCCGGCCGGGTGGGTCCCGCGCTCGCCGCGTCCCTCCAGCTCGCCGGGCACCGCCCGGTGGCCGTCTCCGCGGTCTCCGACACCTCAAGGCGGCGGGCCGGGCTGATGCTCCCCGACGTGCCCGTGCTGCCGCCGGCCGAGGTGCTCGAACGGTCCGACCTGGTGCTGCTGACCGTCCCCGACGACACCCTGCCCGGACTGGTCGCGGGCCTCGCCGAGACCGGCGCCGTACGGCCCGGGCAGCTGCTCGTGCACACCTCCGGGCGGTACGGCGCGAAGGTGCTGGACCCCGCCCTGCGCGCCGGCGCCCTGCCCCTGGCCCTGCACCCGGCGATGACCTTCACCGGCACCCCCGTGGACGTGCAGCGGCTGGCCGGCTGCTCCTTCGGCGTCACCGCCCCCGAGGAGCTGCGGCTGGCCGCCGAGGCCCTGGTCATCGAGATGGGCGGCGAGCCGGAGTGGATCGCCGAGGAGACGCGCCCGCTGTACCACGCTGCCCTCGCCCTCGGCGCCAACCACCTGGTCACGCTGGTCGCCCAGTCCATGGAACTGCTGCGCGCGACGGGCGTCGAGGCCCCCGACCGGATGCTCGGCCCGCTGCTCGGCGCCGCCCTGGACAACGCCCTGCGCTCCGGTGACGCGGCCCTGACCGGCCCGGTCGCGCGCGGCGACGCCGGCACGGTCGCGGCCCACGTCGCCGAACTGCGCCGGCACGCCCCGCAGACCGTCGCCGGCTACCTGGCGATGGCCCGCGCCACCGCCGACCGCGCGCTCGCCCACGGCCTGCTCAAGCCCGAACTGGCCGAGGACCTGCTGGAGGTACTCGCCGGCGGCCCGAACCTGCCCGAGAACGGGGAAGACCGATGAGCCGTCGCATGCTCGAACTCGCCCCCACGGTGAGCGATCTGACGCACGTGCGCGACCGGCGCGCGGGCCGGGGCCGCACCGCCGTCGTGATGACCATGGGCGCCCTGCACGAGGGCCACGCCACCCTGATCCGCGCGGCCCGCGAGCACGTCGGCCACGAGGGCTTCGTGATCGTCACCGTCTTCGTCAACCCGCTCCAGTTCGGCGCGGGCGAGGACCTCGACCGCTACCCGCGCACCCTGGAGGCCGACCTCAAGGTCGCCGAGCAGGCGGGCGCCGACGCCGTGTTCGCGCCGTCCGCCGAGGAGGTGTACCCCGACGGCGAACCGCAGGTCAGGGTCACCGCGGGCCCCATGGGCGAGCGCCTGGAGGGTGCCTTCCGGCCCGGGCACTTCGACGGCATGCTCACCGTCGTCGCCAAGCTGCTGCACCTCACCCGTCCCGACATGGCGCTGTACGGGCAGAAGGACGCCCAGCAGCTCGCCCTGATCCGCCGCATGGTGCGCGATCTCAACATAGGTGCGGAGATCGTCGCCGTGCCGACCGTGCGCGAGGACGACGGACTGGCCCTGTCCAGCCGCAACCGCTACCTCTCCCCGCAGGAGCGCCACACCGCGCTGGCCCTCTCCCAGGCCCTGTTCGCGGGCCGCGACCGGCACGCCGCCCAGGAGGCGCTGTGCGCCCGGGCCCGTGAGGTGCCCTCCACGCGTGCGCGTGCCGAGGCCCTGAGCGCCCTCGGGGAGTCCCGCGCGGCGGCCGACGCGGCGGCCGTCGCCAAGGCCGCTCCGGGCGCCGCCGCGGCCGTCCGCGCGGCCGCCCAGCTGGTCCTGGACGAGGCCGCGCGCTTCGACCCGCCGCTGGAACTCGACTACCTGGCCCTGGTGGACCCGGCCGACTTCACCGAGATCGGGGACGACTTCACCGGCGAGGCCGTCCTCGCCGTCGCCGCCCGGGTCGGGGCGACCCGGCTGATCGACAACCTCCCGCTCACCTTCGGAACCCGGGGAGCCGCCTCATGACCAGCACCGGCATACGACTGCACGCGCCCGCGCCCGGATGGTCCATCGCGGCGGACGTCGTGGTCATCGGCTCCGGCGTCGCCGGACTCACCACCGCCCTGCGCTGCGAGGCGGCCGGACTGACGACCGTCGTCGTCACCAAGGCCCGCCTCGACGACGGCTCCACCCGCTGGGCCCAGGGCGGCATCGCCGCGGCCCTCGGCGAGGGCGACACCCCCGGCCAGCACCTGGAGGACACCCTGGTGGCCGGCGCCGCCCTGTGCGACGAGGAGGCCGTACGGATCCTCGTCACCGAGGGCCCCGACGCCGTTCGGCGGCTGATCACCACGGGCGCGCACTTCGACACCGACGACGAGGGCGGCATCGAGCTCACCCGCGAGGGCGGCCACCACCGCCGCCGGATCGCGCACGCGGGCGGCGACGCGACCGGCGCGGAGATCTCCCGAGCCCTCGTCGAGGCGGTACACGCGGTCGGGGAGGACGAGCGCGAAGCGCCCCCGGGCAAGGGCGGTGACGGGCGACGGGCGGGCCTGCGCACCATCGAGAACGCGCTCGTCCTGGACCTGCTCACCGACGCCGAGGGCCGCACCGCGGGCGTGAGCCTGCACGTCATGGGCGAGGGCCAGCACGACGGCGTGGGCGCCGTGCACGCGCCCGCGGTGGTCCTCGCGACCGGCGGCATGGGCCAGGTCTTCTCCGCGACCACCAACCCGTCCGTCTCCACGGGCGACGGCGTCGCGCTCGCCCTGCGCGCGGGCGCCGAGGTCTCCGACCTGGAGTTCGTGCAGTTCCACCCGACGGTGCTCTTCCTCGGCGCGGACGCGGAGGGCCAGCAGCCCCTGGTCTCCGAGGCGGTGCGCGGCGAGGGCGCCCACCTGGTCGACGGCGACGGCGTGCGCTTCATGACCGGACAGCACGAACTGGCCGAACTCGCGCCCCGGGACATCGTCGCCAAGGGCATCACACGGCGGATGCTCGAACAGGGCACCGAGCACATGTTCCTCGACGCCCGGCACTTCGGCGCCGACATGTGGGAGCGCCGCTTCCCGACGATCCTGGCCGCCTGCCGGGCCCACGGCATCGATCCGGTCACCGAGCCCGTCCCGGTCGCGCCGGCCGCCCACTACGCCTCCGGAGGCGTGCGCACCGACTCCCACGGTCGGACGACCGTGCCGGGCCTGTACGCGTGCGGAGAGGTGGCCTGCACCGGCGTGCACGGCGCCAACCGCCTCGCGTCCAACTCCCTCCTGGAGGGCCTGGTCTACGCCGAGCGCATCGCCGCCGACATCGCCCGGGAGCACGAGGCCGGCGGCCTGCGCGCGCGCGTGCCGGAACCCGTCCCGTACCCGGAGACGCCCGCCCGGCCCCTGCTCGCCCCCGAGACCCGGTTCGCGATCCAGCGGATCATGACCGAGGGAGCGGGCGTGCTGCGGTCCGCCGCGTCGCTGGCCCGGGCCGCCGACCGGCTGGAGCGGCTGCACACCGAGGCCCGCGCGGACCTGGACGAGAACGGCAAGACCGCGGAACCGGGCGTCGACACCTGGGAGGCCACGAACCTCCTGTGCGTGGCCGGCGTCCTGGTCGCCGCCGCCCGGCTGCGCGAGGAGACCCGCGGCTGCCACTGGCGCGAGGACCACGCCGAGCGGGACGACACCCACTGGCGCCGCCACATCGTCGTACGGCTGAATCCCGACGGCACCCCCGCCGTGCACACCACGGACACCGCAGAGTTCCCCCCGACCCGCCCCGGGGCCCCGGCCCCGCGTTCCCTGGAGCAGTGACACAAGTGAGCAGCGAAGACCTTCCCCTCGCCTCGCAAGGCGGCTGCGGCGACGGCTGTGCCTGCGGCGCGGACACCGACGAGGAGTACCTGGAGTGCGGGCTCGACCCCGCGCTCGCCCAGCTCCTGGCGGACGCCGGACTCGACCCGGTCGAGGTCGAGGACGTCGTCAACGTCGCCATCCAGGAGGACCTGGACGGCGGTGTGGACGTGACGACGGTCGCGACCATCCCCGAGGACGCCGCGGCCACCGGCGACTTCACCGCGCGCGAGGCGGGCGTGGTGGCCGGCCTCAGGGTCGCCGAGGCGGTGCTCTCGGTGGTCTGCACGGACGAGTTCGAGGTCGAGCGGCACGTCGAGGACGGCGACCGCGTCGAGGCCGGGCAGAAGCTGCTGTCGGTCACCACGCGCACGCGTGACCTGCTGACCGGCGAGCGCAGCGCGCTCAACCTGCTGTGCCGGCTGTCCGGCATCGCGACCGCCACGCGCGCCTGGGCGGACGCCCTGGAGGGCACCGGGGCGCGTGTGCGCGACACCCGCAAGACCACGCCGGGCCTCAGGTCGCTGGAGAAGTTCGCCGTCCGGTGCGGCGGCGGCGTCAACCACCGCATGTCGCTGTCGGACGCGGCCCTCGTCAAGGACAACCACGTGGTCGCGGCTGGCGGCGTGGGGCAGGCCTTCAAGGCCGTACGTGAGGCCTTCCCGGACGTGCCGGTCGAGGTCGAGGTCGACACCCTGCACCAGCTGCGCGAGGTCGTGGACGCGGGCGCCGATCTGATCCTGCTGGACAACTTCACGCCCGGCGAGTGCGAGGAGGCCGTGGCCATCGTCGCCGGCCGTGCCCTGCTGGAGGCCTCGGGCCGGCTGACCCTGGACAACGCCGGGGCGTACGCCGCCACGGGCGTCGAATTCCTGGCCGTCGGGGCCCTGACCCACTCCTCGCCGATCCTGGACATCGGCCTGGACCTGCGCGAGGCGGAGTGACGGCCATGCTCCTGACGATCGACGTCGGCAACACGCACACCGTGCTGGGCCTGTTCGACGGGGAGGACATCGTCGAGCACTGGCGCATCTCCACCGACGCGCGCCGCACGGCCGACGAGCTGGCGGTGCTGCTCCAGGGCCTGATGGGCATGCACCCGCTGCTCGGCGACGAACTGGGCGAGGGCATCGACGGCATCGCGATCTGCGCGACCGTGCCGTCGGTGCTCCAGGAGCTGCGCGAGGTGACGCGCCGCCACTACGGCGACGTGCCCGCCGTGCTCGTCGAGCCCGGCGTCAAGACGGGCGTGCCGATCCTCTTCGACAACCCCAAGGAGGTCGGCGCCGACCGCATCATCAACGCGGTGGCGGCGAACGAGCTGTACGGGGGCCCGGCGATCGTCGTCGACTTCGGTACGGCGACGACGTTCGACGCGATCAGCGCGCGCGGGGAGTACGTCGGCGGGGTCATCGCGCCCGGTATCGAGATCTCCGTGGAGGCGCTGGGCGTCAGGGCGGCGCAGCTGCGGAAGATCGAGGTGGCCCGGCCGCGCAGCGTGATCGGCAAGAACACGGTCGAGGCGATGCAGGCGGGCATCATCTACGGGTTCGCCGGACAGGTCGACGGCGTGGTCGGCCGGATGGCCCGGGAACTGGCCGACGACCCGGACGACGTGACGGTGATCGCGACGGGCGGGCTGGCGCCGATGGTGCTCGGCGAGTCCTCCGTGATCGACGAGCACGAGCCGTGGCTGACCCTCATCGGACTGCGGCTGGTCTACGAGCGCAACGTCTCGCGCCTGTGAGCCCGCGCCGCTGAGCGGGGCGGCGACACCACACGCCACACTCGCGCCTTATGTCGAATTTGTCTGATTAGCGCGTATCGTCGGCCTATGCCTACGCCATACGGAACCCGCGGCGGCATGGCGTTCGGCGCGGAGGAGCTGCTCGTGCTCCGCCGCGCCCTCGCCCTCGCCCTTCAGCCCCGTCCCGCCAGCGCAGAAGACGTGCAGGACTGTCGCCGGCTCGCCGAGTCACTCGACGAGGCCATGCACGAGGGTGCCCGGCTGCGCGCGTTCCTGGTGGCCGACCTCGCCCGCTACCGCGCCGCCCTCCCCGGCACGGTCACCGGCTACCTGGCGCTCCTCGCCGAGTGCCTGGGCGCGGGCCACCGCCCCACCCCCGACGACCTGTCCGCGCTGGCCGCCCTGAGCGGCAACCCGGCCGCGGCGGCCCTCCTGCGCCACTGCGGGACGCTCGCGGCCCCCGCGGAGCCCCCTCGCACCGCCCGCCCCGTACCGGCCGCCCGCCCGGCCCCCGCCGAGGCGCCCGCCCCGGCCGGTCCAGGTCACCCGACCGGCCCCCTCCGTCCGGGGAGCGTTCCGGCGGTGGTTCCGGCCTCCCGCGGCGCGTTCCGGGCCGTCGCGGGCGGACAGGAGGCGCAGCGGGAGGACGGCGGGGACGAGAAACCCGCCCAGAAGCCCGCCGCGAAACCGGGGGAGCGGCCCGCGCCGGCGCAGCCCGGGACCGCGCCCGCGCCGAAGCCGGTGCGGCGGCCCGTGCCCACGCCGGGCGAGGTCTTCCCGCGGCGGAAGCCGCAGCAGCGGCTCGCGGCGGTGTGACGCTCCGGGCCCACCCCGCCCCTGTTTGTCCCGTCGCCGTGGCTACTCTGGACCCATGGACTACGTCTCCGCACTCGTTCCCCCGGTCGTCATGGCCGCGTTCTTCATCGCTCTGGTCAGGGTGATCGTGAAGACCCAGGGCGGGGCCGCCAAGGCCAAGGAGGACGCGGCCGTGGACGCCGCCCTCGCGCGCGCCCAGAGCGGCTCCCAGCCCTCCGCGGCCGGTGCGCCCACCGACGCCTGAAACGACGTACGACCCCGCGTGAGGGAACTTCACCACGGGGTCGTACGCCCTTTTTGTTCACATTTGACACTGGTGGTGCAGTTCAGCACGCCATTGCCGGGATCTCCCACTAGGGTGCTGAGTTGTGCCTCGACCTCTGGGAGAACTCGAAGACGCGGTCATGACGCGGGTGTGGAAGTGGAACCGCCCGGTGACCGTTCGAGAAGTCCTGGAAGACCTTCAGCGGGAGAGGTCGATCGCCTACACCACGGTGATGACCGTTTTGGACAATCTCCATCACAAGGGCTGGGTGCGCCGCGAAGCCGAGGGCCGGGCCTATCGATATGAGGCCGTCTCCACCCGTGCCGCCTACGCCGCCGCACTGATGAACGACGCCTGGTCCCAGAGCGACAACGCCGCCGCCGCTCTCGTCGCCTTCTTCGGGATGATGAGCGACGAACAGCGGCAGGCCCTGCGGGATGCCGTACGCATCGTCGAAGGCACCACCGAAGGCGCCATCGGGGGAACCGGTGCATCCGAAGTCACCGGTGAAGTCCCGGATACCACCCGGGGTCCGGATACCCGTGACGCGAACCCCGGCTCGGCGCGGGACGACCACGGGCGATAGCGTCCGCTCATGTCCGTAGAACGCCCTGAAGAGACCCCAAAATCCATCACCGTCCGACGGGCCCGGACCGGCGATGTCCCCGCAGTGCGCCGACTGCTGGACGCCTACGTTCGCGGGCGCATCCTGCTCGACAAAGCGACGGTCACGCTTTACGAGGACATCCAGGAGTTCTGGGTCGCCGAACGGGACGACAACGCCGAGGTCGTCGGCTGCGGCGCACTGCACGTGATGTGGGAAGACCTGGCGGAAGTGCGCACTCTCGCGGTGAAGCCGGGTCTGAAGGGCGCCGGCGTGGGGCACCGGCTGCTGGGGAAGTTGCTGGAGACGGCACGTCTGCTCGGCGTTCGCCGCGTATTCTGCCTCACCTTCGAAGTGGACTTCTTCACCAAGCACGGCTTCGTGGAGATCGGCGAGACGCCTGTCGACGCCGATGTCTACGCGGAGCTGCTGCGTTCCTATGACGAGGGCGTCGCGGAGTTCCTGGGTCTCGAACGGGTGAAACCGAACACCCTGGGCAACAGCCGGATGCTTCTGCATCTGTGATCGACATTCCCGCGGCCCGGCATGCCCCTGTTCCCTATGTCCGAAACGCGCATGTTTCCGGACGGGGTGAGTGCCCGGTCTCTCCCAGGGGTTTGTGTTTTTCCCGCAAAAGCGGTTTGCTTTCCGACGTACTGCTGTACTGCATATAACAGGGGACGGCGAATCGGCGGACACCGAACCATCCCCGGTCCTCACGTTATCGATGAAAGGAAATCCGGTGGCACAGAAGGTTCAGGTCCTTCTTGTCGACGACCTCGACGGCGGCGAGGCGGACGAGACCGTGACGTTCGCGTTGGACGGCAAGACCTACGAGATCGATCTCACCACCGCCAATGCGGACAAGCTCCGTGGTCTTCTCGACCCGTACCTCAAGAGCGGCCGGCGCACCGGGGGCCGTGCTTCGGGTGGTCGCGGAAAGGCGCGTGCCGCTGCCGGCGGCAGCCAGGACACCGCGCAGATCCGAGCCTGGGCGAAGGAGAACGGCTACGAGGTCAACGACCGCGGCCGGGTCCCCGCGTCCATCCGCGAGGCCTACGAGAAGGCCAACGGCTGACCAGGGGCCGATGCGGACCCCTCGTGGAACGGGAACGGCTGGGCGCACGCGCGTCGCAGCCGGATCCGGTGGACGTGTGTCGCCACCGTGTCCACCAGGCGTACGAGATCGGGGGTGCCTCCACGGCCCCCCACGGCCGACAGCGTCGGCAGCGAGGCCTCGACCTCGCACCCAGGCCCGGGGGGCCGCAGCCACACGGCGGCCCCCTGTGAATCCGGGCGCGAACCGGAGCGGGGGCTGAGCGGCCGCGGCCCCAGCGGACCGGCGCCCGGAGGCGGCGGCGCCTCCATCGACGCGCCCGCGCCGAGCGCCACCACGTCCAGGCCGAGCGCCGACGGGCTCCACTCCAGCCACTCCAGCAGCCCCGGCAGCTCCTCCGCGCTCCCCGCGGCCACCAGCAGCCGCATGCGGTCCCCCCGCACGGCCACCGGAGACGCGGGCCCCAGATGGCGCAGCGCGGCACGTCCGGCCTCGTCGGGGACGTCCAGGACGTCGAAACGGCGGCCCACGACAAGTCGTACCGGTGCTCCGGGCACCGTGGCCCAGCCCAGTTCGTTCTCGTACCAGTGCCGCCGATGTCCCCAGTCGCACTCCCCCTCCCCGGGGACCGGCGGCCGGCGGGGAGAGGGGACCGGAACGGGGACCGTGGAAGGGCTGCCGACCATGTCTGAGAAACCACCCGAAACGCGTCGGAGTTACGCTCGGTACCGGCGTGTGTGCGAAGTGCGCCGAAGAACAGGGGCCCGCGGGGCGGGAATGGGCGCGAGGTTGTTCGCCCATAGCTGAGGGAACCCGGGCACGCGGCATGCATTGTCAGTCGGTGCGGGTAAGACATGCCTAGTGGGAGGGGGCGACACGCAGGCGGCACCCGGGCAGCGGAGTCTCACGTTCGCCATCGGCGTACTGGCGACTGGGGTAACTGCCTGGCCTGCGGGAACATCGTCTCGCACCATCGGGTTGGAGCAGATGTCGGCGTTCGGGGTCAGGAGGCAGTGTTGGTTCTCGGTCCGGTGTCGGCAGTTGGAATGAGCGGTCCCCGCTTGCGGGACTAAGCTGCGGAAGGACAGGGAGGGGAAGTTCCCCCCACTGCCTGACCGCTCTGAGGAGCGATTAACGATGTTCGAGAGGTTCACCGACCGCGCGCGGCGGGTTGTCGTCCTGGCTCAGGAAGAAGCCCGGATGCTCAACCACAACTACATCGGCACTGAGCACATCCTCCTGGGCCTGATCCACGAGGGTGAGGGTGTCGCCGCCAAGGCCCTTGAGAGCCTCGGGATTTCGCTCGAGGCGGTCCGCCAGCAGGTGGAGGAGATCATCGGCCAGGGCCAGCAGGCCCCCTCCGGCCACATCCCCTTCACTCCCCGTGCCAAGAAGGTCCTGGAGCTGTCGCTCCGGGAGGCTCTCCAGCTGGGCCACAACTACATCGGCACGGAGCACATCCTGCTCGGCCTGATCCGTGAGGGCGAGGGCGTCGCCGCCCAGGTCCTGGTCAAGCTGGGCGCAGACCTCAACCGGGTGCGGCAGCAGGTCATCCAGCTGCTCTCCGGTTACCAGGGCAAGGAGACCGCCACCGCCGGCGGCCCTGCCGAGGGCACCCCCTCGACGTCCCTGGTCCTCGACCAGTTCGGCCGGAACCTCACGCAGGCCGCTCGCGAGTCCAAGCTCGACCCGGTCATCGGGCGCGAGAAGGAGATCGAGCGGGTCATGCAGGTGCTGTCCCGCCGCACCAAGAACAACCCGGTGCTGATCGGTGAGCCCGGCGTCGGCAAGACCGCCGTCGTCGAGGGCCTCGCCCAGGCCATCGTCAAGGGCGAGGTGCCCGAGACCCTCAAGGACAAGCACCTCTACACCCTGGACCTCGGTGCCCTGGTCGCCGGCTCCCGCTACCGCGGTGACTTCGAGGAGCGCCTGAAGAAGGTGCTCAAGGAGATCCGCACCCGCGGCGACATCATCCTGTTCATCGACGAGCTGCACACGCTGGTCGGCGCGGGTGCCGCCGAGGGCGCCATCGACGCGGCGAGCATCCTCAAGCCGATGCTGGCCCGCGGTGAGCTGCAGACCATCGGTGCCACCACCCTGGACGAGTACCGCAAGCACCTGGAGAAGGACGCGGCCCTGGAGCGCCGCTTCCAGCCCATCCAGGTCGCCGAGCCGTCCCTGCCGCACACGATCGAGATCCTCAAGGGCCTGCGCGACCGGTACGAGGCGCACCACCGCGTCTCCATCACCGACGAGGCGCTGGTCCAGGCCGCCACCCTGGCCGACCGGTACATCTCGGACCGCTTCCTGCCGGACAAGGCGATCGACCTGATCGACGAGGCCGGCTCCCGGATGCGCATCCGCCGGATGACCGCGCCGCCGGACCTGCGCGAGTTCGACGAGAAGATCGCCGCCGTCCGCCGGGACAAGGAGTCCGCGATCGACTCGCAGGACTTCGAGAAGGCCGCCTCCCTGCGCGACAAGGAGAAGCAGCTCCTGGCCGCCAAGGCCAAGCGCGAGAAGGAGTGGAAGGCCGGCGACATGGACGTCGTCGCCGAGGTCGACGGCGAGCTGATCGCCGAGGTCCTCGCCACGGCCACCGGCATCCCGGTCTTCAAGCTGACCGAGGAGGAGTCCAGCCGCCTGCTCCGCATGGAGGACGAGCTCCACAAGCGCGTCATCGGCCAGGTGGACGCCGTCAAGGCGCTCTCCAAGGCGATCCGCCGTACGCGCGCCGGTCTGAAGGACCCGAAGCGTCCGGGTGGCTCGTTCATCTTCGCCGGCCCGTCCGGTGTCGGTAAGACCGAGCTGTCCAAGGCGCTCGCCGAGTTCCTCTTCGGCGACGAGGACGCGCTGATCTCCCTCGACATGTCGGAGTTCAGCGAGAAGCACACGGTCTCCCGCCTCTTCGGTTCGCCCCCCGGCTACGTGGGCTACGAGGAGGGCGGCCAGCTCACCGAGAAGGTGCGCCGCAAGCCGTTCTCGGTCGTCCTGTTCGACGAGGTCGAGAAGGCCCACCCGGACATCTTCAACTCGCTGCTGCAGATCCTGGAGGACGGTCGCCTGACCGACTCCCAGGGCCGGGTCGTGGACTTCAAGAACACGGTCATCATCATGACGACCAACCTCGGCACCCGGGACATCTCCAAGGGCTTCAACCTGGGCTTCGCCGCCTCGGGCGACACGAAGACCAACTACGAGCGCATGAAGAACAAGGTGTCGGACGAGCTCAAGCAGCACTTCCGGCCCGAGTTCCTCAACCGCGTCGACGACGTGGTGGTCTTCCCGCAGCTGACGCCGGACGACATCCTGCGGATCGTCGACCTGATGATCGGCAAGGTGGACGAGCGCCTGAAGGACCGGGACATGGGCATCGAGCTCTCCCAGTCGGCCAAGGAGCTGCTGTCCAGGAAGGGCTACGACCCCGTTCTGGGCGCCCGGCCGCTGCGCCGGACCATCCAGCGCGAGGTCGAGGACACGCTCTCGGAGAAGATCCTCTTCGGCGAGCTGCGCCCCGGTCACATCGTGGTCGTGGACACCGAGGGCGAGGGCGAGTCCCAGACCTTCACCTTCCGCGGTGAGGAGAAGTCCGCGCTGCCGGACGTCCCGCCGATCGAGCAGGCGGCCGGTGGCCACGGACCGAACCTGAGCAAGGAGGCGTAAGCCTCAGCGGCAACCGAGAGGGGCCGGCGCCTTCGGGCACCGGCCCCTCTCGCGTGCCCGTGTGGCCGGGTATCCCCCTGAGACGCGGGCCACATGGCCTCCGTCACAGGGGAAGGGCGCCCACCCCCGCTTCCCGGTGACAAGGCACACAGGCCCTCCGGCCCGTACTACGACACTTAGTGGGAACGGGGGGCGAAAAGCGGATATTCAGGGCGGCGGAATGCCAGGCATGGGCCGTCGCGTGCGGCATTTGTCCTGAATGCGGGACACGTCAAGAGACGTGCGACACTGCCCTCTCATACTACTTTCCATCGTAGTGGTGGTATTTGAACCTCGATGACCGGCGGGGTTACCAAGGGATGGCCCGCCCGGCGAAGGCACATGCGTCCGGGTGGTCCCCATGTCCCCGATCTCCAGAGGTATCGATGTTCCAGCGCGCCACGTCCCGCTCCGCCCGTACGAACAAGCTCCGTACCCGCGCCGCCGTTCTGGCCGCCGGTCTGGGGGTCTCCGTCGCCCTGGGTGCGGGAGTAGCGTCCGCCGCCGAGAACACGGCGCCCGCCGCCGTGCAGTCGGCCGTCGCCTGGACCGCGCCGGTGAAGCAGTTCGCGCTCAGCGCCGGCTTCAACCAGGCCGGCGGTCACTGGGCGCACAAGCACAGCGGCCAGGACTTCGCCGTGCCGACCGGCACCAAGGTCGTCGCCGCGCACGGCGGCACCGTCGTCAAGGCCGGTCCCAACGGCGCCGGTGACGGCCCCGCCTACGGCAACGCCGTCGTCATCAAGCACGCCAACGGCACGTACTCCCAGTACGCCCACCTCTCCCGCGTCGACGTCAGGATCGGCCAGGTCGTGGCCACCGGGCAGCACATAGCCCTGTCCGGCAACACCGGCAACTCAACCGGCCCGCACCTGCACTTCGAGATCCGCACCACGCCGAACTACGGCTCCGCGCTGAACCCGCTCGCCTACCTGCGCTCGCACGGCGTGGGGGTCTGACCGGACGGACACCGCACCCGCACCACACACCGCCGCCCCGCCGACCATCAGCGGGGCGGCGGTCGCGTCAGGCTCCCTGTGTGCCCCGGTGCGCCTGGGTCACCAGGTCGATGGCGACCTCGAGGACGGCCTTGCGCCGCTCCTCGGGGTCGCCCTCGATGTCCTGCATGACGAACATCCCGGCGTGCAGCGTGAAGATGGCGCTGATGCAGCGGACCTGGTCGGCCACGCTCGCGCCCGGGTCGATGATGATGTCCCGCAGGCCGCGCATCCGGTCCTTGAAGGTGTCGCCGATGCGCAGCTCCCGCACGGTCGCCTGGTTCTCCTGCATGAAGCGGAACAGCGGTGCCGCGTCGGCGAGCGCCCGGTCGTAGCGGCGGACGATCTCCTGCTTGGTCTCCAGCGTGTGCGGCTGCTGCCGGCCCCACTCGATCAGGTCCTCCATCGGCCGGGTGAGGCTTTCGAAGAGGCTGACGAGGATCTCTTCCTTCGTCTTGAAGTGGTAGTAGAGAGCGGCCTTGGTGACGTCGAGGCGTTCGGCGATCTCGCGCAAGGAGGTCTTCTCGTAGCCCTGCTCGGCGAAGAGTTCGAGTGCCACGTCCTGGATGCGCTGGCGGGTGTTCCCGCGGCGCTGCTGCTGTCTGGTGCCGTCCATCGTGACGTCCATCCTCGTACTCCTCCACGTGCTCCCTGGACACCTTGCCTGCCGGCTGGTCGGCAAAACTTACTTGACGACCGGCTAGTTAAGGGTCTACTTTCCAGAGTGTAGTCAACTTGCCGGGCGGCAAGTAAGTACCAATCGGCTGGGGGAGTAGGACGGATGGCTGACAACGCGAAGGACGGGCCGGAGGCGGGTCAGGCCGGCAAGCAACCCAGGAGCGTGCGGGTCGTCCTGCTCGCCCTGATGATCGCGATGATGCTCGCGATGCTCGACAACATGATCGTGGGCACCGCGATGCCGACGATCGTCGGTGAACTCGGCGGCCTTCAGCACCTGTCCTGGGTGGTCACCGCCTACACCCTGGCGACCGCCGCCGCCACCCCGCTGTGGGGCAAGCTCGGCGACATGTACGGGCGCAAGGGCGCCTTCATGACCTCGATCGTCATCTTCCTCGTCGGCTCCGCGCTGAGCGGCATGGCCCAGAACATGGGCGAGCTGATCGGCTTCCGTGCCGTCCAGGGTCTCGGCGCGGGCGGTCTGATGGTCGGTGTGATGGCCATCATCGGCGACCTGATACCGCCGCGGGAGCGCGGCAAGTACCAGGGCATGATCGCCGGTGTCATGGCGCTCGCGATGATCGGCGGCCCCCTGGTCGGCGGCACGATCACCGACAACTGGGGCTGGCGCTGGTCCTTCTACATCAACCTCCCCCTCGGCGCGGTGGCGCTCGTCGCGATCAGCGCCGTACTGCACCTGCCGAAGAAGCGCTCCGAGGCGCGGATCGACTACCTGGGCGCCGTGCTGCTGACCGTCGGCATCAGCTCCATCGTGCTCGTCACCACCTGGGGCGGCTCGGAGTACGCCTGGACCTCCGCGCGGATCATGGAGCTCACCGCGATCGGCGTCGTCGCGCTCGTCGGGTTCGTGCTCTGGCAGACCAAGGCCGCCGAACCGATCCTGCCGCTGCACATCTTCCGCAGCCGCAACTTCACCCTGATGTCGATGATCGGCTTCATCACCGGCTTCGTGATGTTCGGCGCGGTGCTGTTCCTGCCGCTGTACCAGCAGTCGGTGCAGGGCGCCTCCGCGACCAACTCCGGGCTGCTGCTCCTGCCGATGCTGGCCGCGATGATGGTCGTGTCGCTGATCGCGGGCCGGGTCACCACCAGCAGCGGCCGCTACAAGGTCTTCCCGGTCGTCGGCAGCGTCCTGATGATCGCCGGGCTGTACCTGCTGTCCCTCATGGACACCGGCACCACCCGTCTCACCTCCGGCCTCTACATGGCCGTCCTGGGCGCGGGAATGGGCTGCCTGATGCAGATCACCATGCTGGTCGCGCAGAACAGCGTGGAGCTGAGGGACATGGGCGTGGCCTCCTCGTCCACCACCCTCTTCCGTACGCTCGGCTCCTCCTTCGGTGTCGCGATCATGGGCGCGCTGTTCAACAACCGCGTCCAGCACGAGATGGCCGAGCGGGCCGGCGCGCTGGGCCGCGGGATCACCGAGAAGTCCGCGCAGCTCGACGCCGCGAGCCTCGCCAAGCTGCCGGCCCAGGCCCGCGAGGCCTACCAGCACGCCGTGTCCGCCGGCACGCACTCGGCGTTCCTGCTGGGCTCCGTGGTGGCGGTCGTCGCGCTCCTGGCGGCGGTGTTCGTCAAGGAGGTCCCCCTGCGGGGAGCGGGACCGGCGGCGAAGGACCAGGGCGAGGCGGGCGGGCCGCAGGCACGCCAGGACGTGGCGGAGGCCGTCTGACCGGCTGTGCCGAACGTCGGCGAGGGGCCCGTGGAAGTCCGCGAAAGCGGTCCTCCACGGGCCCCTCGGCATTACCGCCGGGCACCCGCGGCCGTCCCGCCGCGACCGGGCTACCGGCCCGGGAGCAGGGGGTGGCTGCCCGTGTTGGTCGGGGCGTGTTCGGGGAGCCAGAGGACGGCGACGGCGCCCTCGGCCGGGATGTGTTCCGGGGCGCCCACGGGGCGGACGTTGCGGAAGGTCAGTCGGGCGCCGAGGACGCGGGCCTGACCCGCGGCGATGGTCAGACCGAGGCCGTGGCCGTGCCCGGCGCGGTCCCTGCTGCCGGTGCGGAACCTGCTCGGCCCCTCGGCGAGCAGGTCCTCGGGGAAGCCGGGGCCGTGGTCGCGCACCCGGATGACCCGGCCCTCGACGGTCACCTCGATCGGGGGCCTGCCGTGCCGGGCGGCGTTGGCGAGCAGGTTGAACAGCACCCGCTCCAGCCGCCGCGGATCGGTGGTGACCTCCGACTCGTGCACCACCCGCACCTCGATGTCCGGGTCCTTGGCCGCCACCCGCCGGGTGACGAACTCGCCCAGCACGATGTCCTGGAGTTCGGCCCGCTCCGAGGCGCCGTCGAGCCGGGCGACCTCCAGCACGTCCTCCACCAGCGTGCGCATGGCTTTGGCCCGGTCCAGGACCAGTTCCGTCGGCCGCCCGGGCGGCAGCAGCTCGGCCGCGGTCAGCAGCCCGGTCACCGGAGTGCGCAGCTCGTGCGCGATGTCCGCCGTGACCCTGCGCTCCGCCTCCAGCCGCTGCTGGAGCGCGTCCGCCATGGCGTCCACCGCCCGCGCCAGGTCGTCGGTCTCGTCGCGTACGACACCCCCGATGGCGTCCCGCACCCGTACGTCCGTCTCGCCCTTGGCGACCTGGTTGGCCGCGGTCGCCGCCTTGCGCAGCCGGCGGGAGAGCTGGCCCCCTATGAGCACGCCCAGCGCGCTGCCGCCGAGGACGACCGTGATGGAGCCGATGACCAGGGCCTGGTCGAGGTCGTTGAGGATGTTCGTGCTGCGGTCGGTGAAGTGCGTGTGCAGGGACAGCACATGGCCGTCCTTGACCGGTACGGCCGCCCAGATGTCGGGCAGCTTGCCGGTGTGGTCGGCGACGTACGTCGCCCGCCGCCCCTGCTCGACCTTCTCCCGCAGCTCGAAGGGCAGCTCGGGGTCGTCGATCCTGATGCCCGGGAAGTTCGGCCGCCCCGACAGCTCGAAGTTGCGCTGGGCGATCTGGACCCGCTCGTCCGCCAGGTCGCGCGCACTGTCCAGCATCGACACCCGGGCCGCGTTGTGCACGACCAGGCTGAGCGCGACCGCCACCAGCGCGCCGACCAGCGCGATGGCCGCGCTGAGCTTCCACCGCAGCCCGGTACGGATGTCCGCCCGCTCCAGGCGCTCAGGGAGCAGGCGCCGTGAGATCCCCGGCATGACCGCCCCGCTCAGGCCTTGAGCTTGTAGCCGAAACCGCGGACCGTCTCGATCCGGTCCTGGCCGATCTTCGTACGCAGCCGCTGCACATGGACGTCGACCACCCGGGTGTCGCCGCCCCAGCCGTAGTCCCACACCCGTTCCAGGAGCTTGTCCCGGGAGAGCACCGTGCCCGGCGCCGAGGAGAACTCCAGCAGCAGCCGCATCTCCGTGGGCGTGAGCGCCACCGGCTGCCCGGCCCGGCGCACCTCCATCCCCTCGGTGTCGACCTCCAGGTCGCCGAAGCTCAGCACCCCGCCGTCCACCGGGGCGGCGTCCGCTTCCGCCCGAACGCCACCGGCGTGCCCGAAGCGGCGCAGCACCGCGCGGATGCGGGCGACCAGGACGGCGCCGTCGAACGGCTTGGTCACGTAGTCGTCGGCGCCCGCCTCCAGGCCGAGCACCACGTCGATGGAGTCCGCCCGCGCGGACAGCATGATCACCGGAACGGTCGACTCGTCGCGGATGCGGCGGCACAGGCTGACCCCGTCGAGGCCGGGGACCATGACGTCCAGCAGCGCGATGTCCGGCCGCCTGGCCCGGAACGCCTCCAGGCCCGACAGCCCGTCGGGCATCGCCGTGACCGCGAAGCCGACCCGCTCCAGGGCGAGCTGTGTGGCCTCGCGGATCACGTCGTCGTCCTCGACGAACAGGACGTGGGTCTGTTCTGCCATTCGGGTGCTCTCAGTCCTCGTCTGCTTCTCGTCGTGCGTTCCGGGAGACGTCATGCGCTTCGGGGGACGGTGTGCGTCCCGGAGACGGCGTGTGCTCCATGGGGCCGGAGCCACCGGAGCGGCGGCCCCGGCACGCGCGCCCTCGCCATTGTCGCGCGCCCGCCGTCCCGCGTCCGCATGCCCGCCCGTCCGGCCCCCGCACCACCGTCGGCGTCAGTGGCCGGGGGCCACCGTCGCGCCGCCCCCGACGGTCTTGCCGTACTCGTTGCGCGTGCTGAACTCCTTGGCGAACCGGCCCGCCGACCAGCGGTACGTGATCACGTCCTCGCCGGACGGACTCGACACCGGGTCCCCCCGCGCGTACACCTGCTTGGTCACCACGAGGTCGCCGCGGTCGATCTCGGCGTAGACCGGGGGCTCCTCGGCCTTGAAGACGTTCTCGTACCCGCCCCCCTGCTCGCGGTACACATAGGCGCCGACGCCCACCGCGTCTCCGCAGGTCAGCACGTTGATGACGATGTCTTCGGCCGAGCCCGCGGTCAGGTCGCCGTACGACACGTCGACGGGGTACTCGTCGGCCACGCACGGCTTGAGGCCGCGCTTGACCGCGGCCGAGACCTGCGGGTCGTCCTTGATCAGCCGGACGGGGTCCATCCGCTGGGCGCGCCCTGTGGGGTCGGGGGAGGGGGACGGGACGGCGCCCGCGACCGAGCCGGAGTGGGCCGGGCCCTCGTCGCGCGCGCCGGTCCCGCCGGTGCCGCAGGCGGACGCCGAAAGGGCGAGGGCGGCGAACACGGCCGTCGCCGTGATCGCCGCCTTGACGGTGTCCCGGGCCCGCGAAGGCCCGGGGCCCGCATCCCTGCCGGTCAGGCCGCGCAACTCTCCCGCTCCTCACGCTCCAGCGCGCGTGCGTCCAGATCGCGGGCCTCCAGCTCCTCGCGGAGCCGGGCGAGCGCCCGGTGCAGCGTGCTCTTGACCGTACCCGCCGACATGCCGAGGGCGGCGGCCGTCTCCTCCGTGGACATCTGCTCCCAGTGTCGCAGCACCACGACACTGCGCTGTTTGGGAGCGAGCACCTTCAGGATGTCCATGAGGAGCGCGCGGTCGGCGTGCTGCTCGGTGGAGTCCTCGACGCGGGCGTCCGGGAGCTGCTCGGTGGGGACCTCCTCCAGCTTCCGGGCCCGCCACCACTCGGTACGCGTGTTGATCATCACGCGGCGCAGATAGGCGTCCGCGAGCCGCTTGTCGGCGATGCCCTCCCAGCGGCCGTAGGTCCGTGCGAGTGCCGTCTGGAGCAGGTCCTGGGCTTCGACCGGGTCCGGGACCAGCCGGCGCGCACTGCGCAGCAGCGCGTCCTGCCGGGTACGCACGTACTCCTCGAACTCGAGCACCTCACCCTGCGCCATCTACGACCGCCTCCGATCCCCGTTTCCCGACCCGCCTGCCGCCGGTCTCCGAACCCTGAGCGGACGGGCTGTGGTCGGCAGCCGTCCGGTGCCTGTCCGGCACGCAACTGAAGGTACGGAGGCGTTGTCACGGCGCTGTCCGAAGCAGCCTTCGGGCAGCCCTCGGCTGTGCGTCGGTTGTGTAACGGAAGTAGGGCGGGACTAAGAGCGTGCCTTGATTTGTCCCTTTTGAAGGTGATTTGAGGGGTCGAGTGAGGGGCAGGCGTGGGCAGTTGTGTGACACAGACGCCCGCGTCGCACACCGAAGCCGGGGCGGGCTTGAGGGGTGACTGACGGTCAGGTGCCGGGTGTCAGGTGCCGGGTGTCAGGTGCGGGAGTGTCAGGTGACGGGTGACGGGTGACGGGTGACGGGTGAGGGGTGGCGGGTGGCGGCTGACGGGTGAGGGGTGGCGGGTGGCGGGTGGTCAGGTCAGCGGCAGTCGGTACAGTCCGCCCGGCAGTGGCTCCACCAGGCCGTCCGCGACGAGCCCGTCCAGGGCGCGGGCCCGCTGGACCGGCTCGTGCCAGACCCGGTCGAGCACCGGCTGTGGGACGGGCGCGTGGGCCTCGCGCAGCACAGCGAGCAGCTTGCCGCGGACCTGCCGGTCCGTGCCCGCGTACGTCTGTCCGCGGCGCGGCGGTCCGTCGTGCGCGGGCTTGCCCGCGAGCCGCCACGCGCAGTGCCCGGCGATCGGGCAGCGCGGGCACGACTCGTTCTTCGCCGTGCACACCAGCGCGCCGAGTTCCATGGAGGCGGCCGCCCAACGGGCCGCCGTCCCCTCGTCCTCGGGCAGCAGGGCGCGCGCCAGGCGACGTTCGGCGGCGGTGGTGGCGTTCGGCGGGTACTGCACGCCGGTGACCGCGCGGGCCAGCACCCGGCGGACGTTGGTGTCCAGGACGGCGTGGCGCTGGCCGTAGGCGAAGGACGCGACCGCCGCGGCCGTGTACTCGCCGATGCCCGGCAGGGCGAGCAGTTGCGCGTGCTCGGTCGGTACGTCGCCGCCGTGCCGTTCCGTTATGGCGACCGCGGCGCCGTGCAGGCGCAGGGCGCGGCGCGGGTAACCGAGCCGGCCCCAGGCGCGGACGGCCTCGCCCGGTGCCTCCTTGGCGAGGTCGGCGGGCCGGGGCCAGCGGTCGAGCCACTGCTCGTAGACCGGTAGCACACGGCTCACCGGCGTCTGCTGGAGCATGAACTCGCTGACCATCACGCCCCAGGCACCGGCGTCGGGGCGTCGCCAGGGCAGGTCGCGGGCGTGGTCGTCGAACCAGGTGATGACCTGGGTGTGCAGAGTCGGGCCGAGGGCGGTGCCGGAGGCCTCGGCGCCGGTGGGCGTGCCGGTGCCCGGACGGGCGCCGGCGGCGTGGGCCGGGGAGTCGGGGCCGCTGTGCGGGGGCAGTGTGGGCGCAGTCATGGCCTTCCGATCCTGCCACGTGGGGATGGGCGGCCGTGTGACCCTGCGCGGGCCGGTGTCGTCACGGACCGTGCCCGGGGGGTCACGGCGAGGCCAAAGGGGGCCGTGTGTAGGGGTGTTGTCGTGATGATGATCCGGAAAAGTTGTCGTCGGCCCGGCGGGTGGGGCCGGGGAAGCCGACGATCTCTCGTACAGTTTGGGCCGTGGGATCTCTGCGCAATCCGGTCGGTCCGCTTCCCGCCTCCATCTACTGGCGACGGCGGCTCGTCATGCTGTCCGTGGTCGCCCTGGTGGCGCTGCTGATTGTCTGGATCGCCCCCTGGGGAGGCGGGGGCCGCAAGACCGACGGCGGCGGGCCGAACGACAAGCATCCGGGCCCCTCCACCTCCACCATCACGCCGGGACCCTCCGACTCCGGTCCCGCGATCAGCCAACACCCCGGCGGCCGGGACGAGTCCGGCGGCGGTGACTCCGACGGATCGGGCTCGGGACCGAGCTCGGAACCGGGGACGGGTGGCAACGGTGACACCGGCGGTTCCGGCGGCGCCGGTGGCAGCGGGAACGGAGGCGGCGCCGGTTCCGGCGGGTCGGGCGGCGGCGGGGGCGACGGTGCCAACGGCGGCGGCGGTCCGGGCGCTGTGCTGCCGGCCGGCAGTGCGCTGCCCAACTGCACCACGAACGCCGTCAAGTTGACGCTGCGCAGTGTGCGCAACTCCTACGGGCCCGGCCAGACGCCGGAGTTCGAGCTGACCGCCGCGAACTCCTCCGGCGGCGACTGCAAGGTCGATCTCGGGCCGAAGTCAGCGGTGGTGACGATCAGCCAGGCCGAGAGCAGCTCCGCCTACTGGTCGTCCGCCGACTGCCCCAAGGAGGCCGGGAGCCGGCTGTACCGGGTGCCGGTGGGCAGCGGCTTCACCTACACCGTCCGGTGGGACCGCAAGCCGAGCGCCCCGCAGTGCGCGACGCCCCCGGCCGGGTCGGCCCGGGCCGGCACCTACCTGGTCGAGGCCAAGGTGCCCGGGTACGCGAAGCTGCGGACGTCGTTCGTGCTGTCGGAGGACTGAGCGGGCCCGGACGGCCGGCGCGGACCGTGCCGGCCGTGGCCGAAGAGGCCCGAGGCGGCCGGCCGTGGCCGGCGCCGGTCAGACGTAGCGCTCCAGGATCGACGACTCCGCCAGCCGCGACAGGCCCTCGCGGACGCTCCGCGCCCGCGCCTCGCCCACGCCGTCCACCGTCTGGAGGTCGTCGACGCTCGCGGCGAGCAGCTTCTGCAGGCCGCCGAAGTGCTCGACCAGGCGGTCGATGATGGCGCCGGGCAGCCGGGGCACCTTGGCCAGCAGACGGAAGCCGCGCGGGGAGACCGCCGAGTCGAGGGTCTCCGGGGAGCCGGTGTAGCCCAGGGCGCGGGCGACGGCGGGGAGCTCGAGCAGCTCGGCCTGGTGGAGCTTGTCCAGTTCGCCCAGCGCCTCCTCCACCGTGCGGGAGCGCTTGGCGGTGGGCTCCGGAACGTAGTCCCGCACCACCAGCTCGCGCTCCGGCTCCACGCCCGCGATCAACTCGTCGAGCTGAAGGGCCAGGAGACGGCCGTCGGTGCCCAGCTCCACCACGTACTCGGCGATCTCGGTGGCGATACGGCGCACCATCTCCAGGCGCTGCGCGACCGCGGAGACGTCCCGGACCGTCACCAGGTCCTCGATCTCCAGCGCCGACAGCGTGCCCGCCACCTCGTCCAGGCGGAGCTTGTAGCGCTCCAGGGTCGCCAGGGCCTGGTTGGCGCGGGAGAGGATCGCCGCGGAGTCCTCCAGGACGCGGCGCTGGCCGTCGACGTAGAGGGCGATCAGCCGCATGGACTGCGAGACCGAGACCACGGGGAAGTCGACCTGCTTGCTCACCCGGTCCGCCGTACGGTGCCGGGTGCCGGTCTCCTCGGTCGGGATCGTCGGGTCCGGGACCAGCTGCACGCCCGCCCGCAGGATCTTCGACAGGTCGGACGAGATCACGATGCCGCCGTCCAGCTTGCACAGCTCCCGCAGCCGGGTCGCCGTGAACTCGACATCCAGCACGAAACCGCCCGTGCACATCGACTCCACGATCTTGTCGGAGCCGAGCACGATGAGTCCGCCGGTGTTGCCGCGGAGCACCCGTTCGAGACCGTCCCGCAGGGCCGTACCGGGTGCCACGGCGCTCAGGGAGGCGCGCATCAGGCCATCGGTGCCGGAACTCCCGCCGGACTTTCCGGGAGCTGCTGCCCGGTCGTTGGCTGCCACTGCACTCCTCCGGTCGCAGGTTCTTCAGGCGCTGCCGTTTCGCACACTCGGTTCGTACGGACGGGCGAGACCAGGGCAAAGTCTACCGGCGGTCCTCCTGCTCCCGTGGGGCCTCCCGGCGACGCGAGCGCGGCAGGACCCGCAGCGCGTCCCCTATGTCGGCCACTTCCAGGACCTTCATTCCCGACGGGACCTTGCCCGGGTCGCCCGGTACGAGGGCGTGCGTGAAGCCCAGGCGGTGGGCCTCGGCGAGCCGGCGCTGCACGCCGGTGACGCGTCTGACCTCGCCCGCCAGGCCCACCTCGCCGATCGCGACGAGGTTCTTCGGCAGCGGGGTGTCGCTCGCCGCCGACGCCAGCGCGAGGGCGACCGCGAGGTCGGCGGCCGGCTCGGAGAGCTTCACCCCGCCCACCGTCGCCGAGTAGATGTCCCGCTTGCCGAGCGCGCTGATCCGGCCCCGCTGCTCCAGCACGGCCAGCATCATCGAGACCCGGGAGGTCTCCAGGCCGGACGTCGTACGGCGCGGGGAGGGGATCTGGGAGTCGACGGTGAGCGCCTGCACCTCCGCGACCAGGGGGCGGCGGCCCTCCAGGGTGACCGTCAGGCAGGTGCCGGGGACGGGCTCCGCGCGGCGGGTCAGGAACAGGCCGCTGGGGTCGGCCAGGCCCGTGATGCCCTCGTCGTGCAGTTCGAAGCAGCCGACCTCGTCCGTCGCGCCGTAGCGGTTCTTGACGCCGCGGACCAGGCGCAGGCGCGCGTGCCGGTCGCCCTCGAAGTGCAGCACCACGTCCACCAGGTGCTCCAGCAGGCGCGGGCCCGCGATGGCGCCGTCCTTGGTGACGTGGCCCACCAGGAGCGTGGACATGCCGCGTTCCTTGGAGGCGCGGATCAGGGCGCCCGCGACCTCGCGCACCTGCGCCATGCCGCCGGGGGCGCCGTCGATCTCGGGCGAGGCGACCGTCTGCACCGAGTCGAGGATGAGCAGGGAGGGCTTGACCGCGTCCAAGTGCCCGAGGACGGCGGCCAGATCGGTCTCGGCGGCCAGATACAGGTGGTCGTCGATGGCGCCGATGCGGTCGGCCCGCAGGCGGACCTGGCTCGCGGACTCCTCGCCCGTGACGTACAGCGTGCGGTGCTCGTCGCTGGCGGACTTGGCCGCCACGTCGAGGAGCAGCGTGGACTTGCCGACACCGGGTTCACCGGCGAGGAGGACGACGGCACCGGGGACCAGACCGCCGCCCAGGACCCGGTCGAGTTCGGGCACGCCGGTGGAGCGGGCGGTGGCCTGGCTGCCGTCGACCTGGCCGATGGGCACGGCGGAGGTGGTGACCCGGCCCGGCGTCGTCGTACGGACCGCGGGCGTGCCGTACTCCTCGACCGTCCCCCAGGCCTGGCACTCGGGGCAGCGGCCCAGCCACTTGGCCGTCTGCCAGCCGCACTCCGTGCAGCGGTAGGACGGTCGGTCCTTGGTGGTCTTGGTACGGGCAGCCATGGAGGAAACCGTAGCCGCCACCACTGACAGCCCGGCGCGCCCGGTCCGGTCATGGAGCCCTGCGGCGCCTTCCCCCTATGAGGGATCGTTTCACCCGTACGGATTAAAAGTGCTCAAGGTGCACAGAGGGACGATCCGGCGGGGCTTACGGTCGCACAGGTGATGAGCAGCAGCCCGGACACCTCGACCCGCACGACCGGTGCGCACCGGGCGCACCGCGAGGCGCGTGATCGCGCTGCCGCGCACGCCGTGGCGCAGCGACCGTCCACGCGCTACGAGCCCTACCTCGACGGCCTGTTCACCTACTGCCTGTCCGTGCTGTGCGACCACGAGGCGGCGACCGCCGCCCTCGGGGACGCGCTGGCGTTCGCCGAGCGGCGTGGGCAGCGCGGGCCCGGGACCGCGGGCGAGCGCCGGGCCTGGCTGTACGCGCTGGCCCGCTGGGCGTGCCTGCGCAAGCTGGCCGAGGCCAAGCAGAAACGTCCGGGCACGCACGCCGCGGGCCGCACCGGCGGCGACCGGGACACGGCCGCGCGGACCGTGCCGCCGCCGGTACCCGACGAGGTCCAGCGGGAGCGGCGCCGCGAACTCGCCCAGCTCGCCTGGCCGGAGGCCGCCGGCACCAGCCCGGAGCAGCGCGAGGCGCTCGAACTCGCCGTACGCCACCACCTCGCCGCCCACGAGGTCGCCGCCGTCCTCGGCATGGGCCTCGTCACCACGCGGGAACTGCTCGCCGCGGCCGCCTGCGAGGTGGAGCGCACCCGCGCGGCGCTCGCCGTCGTGGAGACCGGCACCTGCCCGAGCGTGTCCCGGCTCACCGGGGACAGCCGGCTGGTGCTCGGCGCGGCACTGCGGCGCGAGCTCGTGCGGCACGTCGACGACTGCCCGCGCTGCCGCCGCACCGCCGAGCGCGCCGTGTCCGGTCAGTGGCCCGGCGCCACGGTCACCCCCGCCGAGCTGCCCGTGCTGCCCGCACCGCGCGCGGCCCTGGTCACGGCGCTGGCCCACCACCCGCGCGCGCGGAGCACCGCTCCCCGCTTCGACCGGCGCGGATTCCCGATGGACCCCAAGGACCGCGCCGCCCGCAGGGACCGTCTCCGCGCGCGTGCCGTCACGACCACGGTGGTGGCGACGGTGGTCGCCGCGCCGGTGCTGGCCCTGTGGGCCGCCTACCGGGGCGGCCCGGCCGACCAGGGCCACGGAGGCTCCGCCGCGGGCGCGCACGACGGGCGCGGCCCCGGTGTCCTGGGCGGCGAGGAGGGCGGAAAAGGCTACGAGAACGCCGGCAACGCGGGGCCCGGGCCCGACACCCGCTTCCACATCAGTGGCCGGCCCGACGTCTCCGTGGAGGTCATCAGCGTCACGGGCACCGGGCACAGGGACGGCCGCCTGACGGTGAGCGCGGACAACGCCGGTGACACCACCCTGATCACTCTCACCGCCGCGGGGCCCGACCCGGTCGACTGGTCCGCGTCCACCGGGGCGTCCTGGCTCTACCTGAGCCGCTCCTCGGGGACCCTCCAGCCAGGCGAGTCGCTGACGATCAAGGTGTACGTCGACCACCTGCGCGAGCCCTCCGGGCGCTGGAGCGCACGCGTGGCGATCGCGCCCGCCGGTGCCGTCGTCTCCATCGACGGCTACGGCACCGCGCCCGGCCCCTCCGGACGCGGGGCCGGGCATCCGGCCGGCCCGCCCACGTCCGGTCCGCGCCCCACTCCGACTCCTTCGGCGCCCTCCGAGCCCCCACCCACCCCGACCGACCCGCCGGAGCCGACCGATCCCACGCCCACTCCCACGCCCAGCGAGTCGTCGCCGACGGACCCGGACAGCCCACCCCCGCCCTCCGCGGGGGACGACACACCCACGCCGTCCGAGAGCCGCCGGGGAAGCGGCCGCCGCGAGGGCACGGCATGCCACGGCACAGGCCGCCACGCCAAACGCGAACACACCTGCCCACCCCCGCCCTCCACGACCGGCGCCCGCCGGTAAGGGCACGCAAGCACGGCCCCTTGGCCGGGGGCTCTCAGGTGCCGCCTTGGGCGGGCCCCCAGGCGGCAGCTCTTGGTCAGGCAGCCAGGTGCGGTCCCCTTGGACGGGCCTCCACGCACCGGCCCTCGGGCGGGCGCTGAGGAGCCGGCCCTTGGGCGGGCTCTCAGGTGTCGGTCCTCCGGCGGGTCCTCGCGCGCGGCCTCAGACGGCCGGGTCCGCCGGGTGAGGGGCCAGGAGCGGTAGGGCGGAGGACAGGCGTTCCTCGCACAGTTCGGCCAGGCGGGCGTAGCCGGCCTCGCCCATCAGCTCGGTCAGCTCGGCCCGGTAGGAGACGTAGACCGGCTCGCCCGCGCCGTGCGCCGACGTCGCCGAGGTGCACCACCAGTGCAGGTCGTGGCCGCCCGGACCCCAGCCCCTGCGGTCGTACTCCCCGATCGACACCTGCAGCACGCGGGTGTCGTCGGGCCGGTCGATCCACTCGAAGGTCCGCCGGATCGGCAGCTGCCAGCACACGTCCGGCTTCGTCTCCAGCGGCTCGCGGCCCTCCCTCAGGGCCAGGATGTGCAGCGAGCAGCCCATGCCGCCCGGGAAGCCGGGCCGGTTCTGGAAGATGCACGAGCCCTGGAAGGGACGCGTCTGCCGGGAACCCTCCTCGTCCTCGGACACCCAGCCGTTCTCGCTGCCCTCGGCATGGTTCTGCCAGATGTCCGGTGTGAGCCTCGCCACGTGCTCGGCGACCCGCTTCTCGTCGTCCTCGTCGGAGAAGTGGGCGCCCAGGCTGCAGCACCCGTCGTCCGCGCGGCCCGCCTGGATGCCCTGGCAGCCGCTTCCGAAGACGCAGGTCCAACGAGAGGTCAGCCAGGTCAGATCGCAGCGGAAGACCTGCTCGTCGTCCGCCGGATCAGGGAACTCCACCCACGCGCGCGCGAAGTCGAGCCCCTTCTCGTCGGATTCCGCGCCCCGCTTCTTCGGCTTCACTGCTTTCGCCGGGTTCGCCGGGTTCGCCGATTTATCGGTCTTCGCCTTTTTCGTCTTTGGCACCCGTCCAGGGTAAGTCGCCGCGCCTCCGGCCCGGGACCGTCCCGAGCGGTGCCTCGCACAGGACACCGGCGGCCGGATGGCATCCCAGATGGCAGTAGCGTTTCCGTACATGAGACTCGGTGTCCTCGATGTGGGCTCGAACACGGTGCATCTGCTGGTGGTCGACGCCCACCCCGGCGCGCGCCCGCTGCCCGCGCACTCGCACAAGGCCGAACTGCGCCTCGCCCAGCTCCTCGACACGAGCGGCGCGATCGGCTCCGCCGGCGTCGACAGCCTCGTCGCCGTGGTCCGCGAAGCGCTTCAGGCCGCCGAGGACAAGGGCGTCGAGGACCTGCTGCCGTTCGCCACATCCGCCGTGCGCGACGCGGGCAACGCCGACGACGTCCTCGCCCGTGTGCAGGAGGAGACCGGGGTCAGGCTCCAGGTGCTCAGCGGCGCCGAGGAGGCCCGTCTCACCTTCCTCGCCGCCCGCCGCTGGTTCGGCTGGTCGGCCGGGAAACTGCTGGTCCTGGACATCGGCGGCGGCTCACTGGAGATCGCGTACGGCATCGACGAGGAGCCCGACGCGGCCGTGTCGCTGCCGCTCGGCGCGGGCCGGCTCACCGCCGGCTGGCTGCCCGGCGACCCGCCCACCACGGACGACGTCAGAGCGCTGCGCCGCCATGTGCGCGCCGAGATCGCGCGGACGGTCGGCGAGTTCAGCCGCTTCGGCGCCCCCGACCACGTCGTCGCCACCTCGAAGACCTTCAAGCAGCTCGCCCGGCTGGCCGGTGCCCCCCGCTCCGCGGAGGGCCTCTACGTGCAGCGCGAGCTGAAGCGGGAGTCCCTGGAGGCGTGGGTGCCGCGGCTGTCCGGCATGACGGCCGGCGAGCGCTGCGAACTCCCCGGTGTCTCCGACGGCCGTGCCGGACAGCTTCTGGCGGGCGCCCTGGTCGCCGAGGGCGCCATGGACCTGTTCGGCGTGGAACGCCTGGAGATATGCCCGTGGGCCCTCAGGGAGGGCGTGATACTCCGGCGTCTCGACCACATGGGATGACGAAGTCACGACGGATGACGAAGGCCACAACGGCGCCCGCGGGCCCCGCCCGCACCCGTCGCACCCCGTAACCTGTCCCTCGTGGTGGAACCCGAACCCGTGCGCATCCCGGATGCGAAGGTCGCTCTTTCGACGGCCTCCGTCTACCCGGAGTCGACGGCGACGGCCTTCGAGATCGCCGCACGCCTCGGATACGACGGTGTCGAGGTCATGGTGTGGACCGACCCGGTGAGCCAGGACATAGAGGCGCTGCGCAGACTCAGCGACTACCACCGGATACCGATCCTCGCCGTGCACGCCCCGTGTCTGCTGATCACCCAGCGGGTGTGGTCCACCGACCCCTGGACCAAGCTCCAGCGCGCCAGAGCGGCCGCGGAGAAGCTCGGCGCGAGCACGGTCGTGGTCCACCCGCCCTTCCGCTGGCAGCGTCAGTACGCCCGTGACTTCGTCGCCGGGGTCTGGCGGATGGCGAGCGAGACGGATGTGCGCTTCGCGGTGGAGAACATGTACCCGTGGCGCTACCGGGACCGCGAGATGCTCGCCTACGCCCCCGGCTGGGACGTCACCAAGGACGACTACCGTCACTTCACGATCGACCTCAGCCACGCGGCGACGGCCCGTACCGACGCGCTCCAGATGGTCGACCGCATGGGCGACCGGCTCGGCCACGTGCACCTCGCCGACGGCAGGGGCTCGGCGAAGGACGAGCACCTGGTGCCGGGCCGTGGCTCCCAGCCCTGTGCCGAACTGCTGGAGCGTCTCGCCTTCGGCGGTTTCGACGGCCATGTCGTGATCGAGGTCAACACCCGCCGGGCCATGTCCAGCGCCGAGCGCGAGGCCGACCTCGCCGAGGCCCTGGCCTTCACCCGGCTGCACCTGGCCTCCGCGGTGAAGGTGCCGCGGCGATGACCGGCGCCACCGCCCGCCGCCGCGGCCGCCCCCGCCGCGAGGAGGCCGCCGACACCCGCGACCGCATCCTGACCGCGGCCCGCGAGGAGTTCTCCGAGCGCGGCTACGAGAAGACCTCCGTGCGCGGCATCGCCAAGGCCGCCGGAGTCGACTCCGCCCTGGTCCACCACTACTTCGGCACCAAGGAGCAGGTGTTCGAAGCGGCGATCGAGGTCGTCTTCGCGCCCGCGCTGAGCGCGCCGGAGGCGCTGGTGGACGGCCCGCTCGACGGTGTCGGGGAGCGGTTCGCCCGGTTCTTCTTCGGCATCTGGGAGAGACCGGCCACCCGCACGCCGCTGCTGGCGATCGTCCGCTCCGCGCTGAGCAACGACGCCGCGGCCGCCGTCTTCCGCCGTCTGATCGTCTCGCAGCTCCTGCGGCACATCGCCGGCCGGTTCGACGTGCCCGACGCGGAACTGCGCGCCGAGCTCGCGGCCGCGCAGCTCGTGGGGTGCGCGATCCTGCGCTACGTGATCAGGGCGGAGCCGCTGGCGTCGGCGGACGTGGAGCAGATCATCGCGCGAGTCGCACCGGTGGTGCAGGGGCATCTCACGGGGGAGTGAGACCCGGCCGCCCGCCCGGCGCCCGCGCCCGCCCCCGGGACACCGCCCCGCCGCCCCCGAGACACACGTCCCGCATTCCGGACAGCTCGTCCCGACCCCTGGATGACCGGCGTAGGCTCGACTGAGCCAGAAACTCCGCCGGCGACTTCCCGCCGCCGGCGGAACTTCCCGAAGGAGCGAGCGACGATGCCCGAGCTGAGGTCCCGCACAGTCACCCACGGCCGCAACATGGCGGGCGCCCGCGCCCTTATGCGCGCCTCCGGTGTACCCGGTGCGGACATCGGCCGGAAGCCGATCATCGCGATCGCCAACAGCTTCACGGAGTTCGTGCCCGGTCACACCCACCTCCAGCCGGTCGGCCGGATCGTCAGCGACGCGGTCCGGGAGGCGGGCGGCATCCCGCGCGAGTTCAACACCATCGCCGTCGACGACGGCATCGCGATGGGCCACGGCGGCATGCTGTACTCGCTGCCCTCGCGCGACCTGATCGCGGACAGCGTCGAGTACATGGTCGAGGCCCACTGCGCCGACGCCCTGATCTGCATCTCCAACTGCGACAAGATCACCCCGGGCATGCTGATGGCGGCCCTGCGCCTGAACATCCCCACGGTCTTCGTCTCCGGCGGCCCCATGGAGGCCGGCCGCGCCACGCTGGTGGACGGCACCGTCCGCACGCTCGACCTGATCGACGCGATCGCGGACGCCGCCAACGACAAGGTCTCCGACGAGGACATCCTCCGCATCGAGGAGAACGCCTGTCCGACCTGCGGTTCCTGTTCCGGCATGTTCACCGCCAACTCGATGAACTGCCTGACCGAGGCGATCGGCCTGTCCCTGCCGGGCAACGGCTCGGTCCTCGCCACCCACACCGCCCGCCGCGCCCTGTACGAGAACGCGGCCCGCACGGTCATGGACATCACCCGTCGCCACTACGACCAGGACGACGAGACGGTCCTGCCCCGCAACGTCGCCACCTTCGCGGCCTTCGAGAACGCGATGGCCCTGGACATCGCGATGGGCGGCTCCACCAACACGATCCTGCACCTGCTGGCGGCGGCCCAGGAGGCCGGCGTCGACTTCGGTCTGGAGCAGATCGACGCCGTCTCCCGCCGGGTGCCGTGCCTGGCCAAGGTGGCGCCGAACGTCGCCAAGGACCGGACGTACTACATGGAGGACGTGCACCGCGCCGGTGGCATCCCCGCGCTGCTCGGCGAACTGCACCGCGCGGGCCTGCTGAACGAGGACGTGCACGCGGTGCACAGCCCCTCCCTGGACGACTGGCTCAAGACCTGGGACGTGCGCGGCGGCTCCCCGTCGCCCGAGGCGGTCGAGATGTGGCACGCGGCCCCCGGCTGCGTGCGCTCGGCGGAGGCCTTCTCCCAGTCCGAGCGCTGGGAGGCCCTGGACACCGACGCCGCCGAGGGCTGCATCCGCTCCGCCGAGCACGCGTACTCCAAGGACGGCGGCCTCGCGGTGCTGAGGGGCAACCTGGCCGTGGACGGCTGCGTGGTGAAGACCGCGGGCGTCGACGAGTCGATCTGGACCTTCGAGGGTCCGGCGGTCGTCTGCGAGTCGCAGGAGGAGGCCGTCCAGAAGATCCTCACCCAGCAGATCAAGGAGGGCGACGTCGTCGTCATCCGCTACGAGGGCCCCAAGGGCGGCCCCGGCATGCAGGAGATGCTCTACCCGACCTCGTACCTGAAGGGCCGCGGCCTGGGCAAGAGCTGCGCGCTGATCACGGACGGCCGCTTCTCCGGCGGCACCTCGGGCCTGTCCATCGGCCACGCCTCGCCCGAGGCGGCCTCCGGCGGCACGATCGCGCTCGTCGAGGACGGCGACCGCATCCGTATCGACATCCCCGGCCGCTCCATCGAACTGCTCGTCGACGACGCGGAGCTGTCCCGCCGTGAGCAGGCGCTGAACGGCGCGTACGCCCCGAAGGACCGCGACCGGAAGGTGTCGGCGGCGCTGCGGGCCTACGCCGCGATGGCGACCAGCGCCGACAAGGGCGCCGTGCGGGACGTCTCGAAACTGGGCTGACGCCACCGGCCACGAGGACCCGAGGGGCCGCCTCCTTCGAGGCGGCCCCTTCCTCAGGTCACCAGGACGACGGGTCGTGGCCGTCCACGGCGAAGACGGTGCCGTCGGGGGCGCCGACGTAGACGCGGCCCTCGACGATCACGGGCGTCGGCAGGTCCGCCGCGACCCGGTCCGAGCGCGTGCCGAGTCGGGGCCGGGTCTGGCCGACGATCCGCCCGGTGTTGGCCCCGACCGCCAGCAGCCGCCCGTCCCCGGCGAGGAAGTACACGTGACCGGCGTCGGCGATCGGCGCCGAACCCTGGCTCACGGCCGTCTCCAGCCGCCACCGCACCTTCCCCGTCGTCAGGTCGACCGCGTCCAGCGCGCCACCGCCGCCCAGCAGGTACACCATGCCGCCGTGCACGCCCGCCTGCGCGGAGTCGCGGGGAACGGACAGCGCGACCCGGGACGACGTCCTGGTCCGCGGTGTGTAGCGGACCACGGCGTCGGTTCGCCCGAAGGCCGGGTCGGAGGAGAGCAGGACGAGGGAGCCGTCGCGGCTGCCGACGGGCGTCAGCGTTCCGGGCAGCCGGGCCTCCCAGCGCACATCGCCCGTCACCGGGTCCACGGCGACGACCCTGGTGGTCGCCCCGTCGGCCGAGGTGCTCACCGTGTACGCCAGCGGATCCCCGGCGAACGCGAAGAAGTGCGGCAGGGGAACACCGGGCACCGGCCGGCTCCACGCCGTCTCGCCCGACGCGGCGTCGACCGCCCGCACCTGCCCGTCGGTGCCGGTGAGCAGCACCATGCCGCCGGCGCACCGCACTCCGCTGTACGCCGGAACGTCCGACTGCCAGCGCGGCCTGCCCGAGTCGGGGTCCAGCGCCTCCAGGTGCCGGCCGTGGTCCGCCATCGGCTGCACCAGGCCCCCAGCGAGCACCGGCGGCACGCCGGTGAGCATCTTGGGCACCGAATGCCGCCACAGCAGGCTTCCGTCCGCCGGATCGAGGGCGTAGACCACTCCGGGCCGCGCGCAGAGCAGCTTTCCGGCCCCGTACGAGCACTGGGGGGTGCCCTCGCCGGCCACGGGCTTGGCCACCCACTCGGAGAACGCGGCCGAGGCGGCTCCGGGCAGCGTGCTCTCCGGAGCCGCGCTGTGCGGCACCATGCCGGTGTCGAGGAGCTGGGCCGTGGCGAGTCCGCCGCCGACGACCAGCCCGAGTGCCCCGGCGGCCACGGCGAGCCGCCGCGAGCGCGGGCGCCGCCCGGCCAGGATCCCCGTCAGCCGTCCGGATCCCCGTCCCGTACGGTCCCCCGGCTCCTCCCCGGCTCCCCGGGGACGCGACTCGTCCAGGGAGGCGTCCCCGCCACGGTCACCGGCCGCGTCCGCCCCACCGGTCCCCGGGTCCGTCCCGCTCCCGCCGGTTCCGGAGGACGTACCGGTCCGAGGCGTCCGCCGCTCCGGTATGAACGCCTGTGTGTCGTACGAAGCGGCCTCCGAGCGCAGTTCCCGCATCAGCTCGTCCGGGGTGGGCCGGTCCTCGGGCTCCTTGGCCAGACAGCGCAGCACGAGCGGCGCCAGATCCTCCGGCACGCCGCTCAGATCGGGCTCGTCGTGCACGACCTGGTAGGCGACGATGTACGGGCTGTCGGAGTCGAACGGCCCCCGCCCGGTCGAGGCGTGCACCAGCACCGAGCCGAGCGCGAAGATGTCCGCCGCCGGCCCGACCTCCCGCGGCCGGCGGAACTGCTCGGGCGCCATGAACGGCGGAGTGCCGATCAACTTGCCGGTCTCGGTGCGCAGTTCACTGTCCTTGGGACGGGAGATGCCGAAGTCGATGACCTTCGGGCCGTCCTCGGCGAGCAGCACGTTGCTCGGCTTGAGATCGCGGTGGACGACACCCACCCGGTGGATGTCGCGCAGTGCCTCGGCGAGCCCCGCCATCAGCCGCCGCAACTGGGCGGCGGGCAGGGGCCCGTTCTCCTTCACCTCGTCCGAGAGCGTCGGTCCGGGAATGAACAGGGTGGCCATCCAGGGCCGTTCGGCCTCCGGGTCGGCGTCGACGACGGGCGCGGTGAAGGCGCCGCTGACTCTTCGGGCCGCCGCGACCTCCTGCCGGAACCGCCCTCTGAACTCGGGGTCCCAGGCGTACTGGGCGTGGACGACCTTCACCGCGAGTCTCAGCCCGGAGGTGCTGCGGGCCAGATGCACGACGCCCATGCCGCCGGAGCCCAGGCACGACTCGAGGCGGTAGTGACCGGCGTACTCCGGAAGTTCCGCTTCCGCGCCCGGGCCGGTGTGGTGCTGTGGCGTCATGGACCACCCCCCGTGCTGTTTCGTTCGCGCGTGCGACGCACGGAGCCTAGTCGATGACCCGAACCGGACCGAGGCGGCTTGCGGGTCTCCCCGTGCGATTCACGTACATGTGTTTCGCAACGCGTCAACGGGGAATCAAACGGGGCCCATGGCGGTCATGGGGTGCAACGGGGGAGGTTTCGCATGTCTATCGACCGTGCCCAGGAACGTGTCGGGGAGAGCGTCGGGGAGAGGTCCGGGAACCCGGCCGGGCAGTCCGGCGGCGACGCGGCGAAGCTCGTCGCGGCCGCGGCGTCACTGAACTACTACCCGGTCGCGCCGGGCGTCGAGCTCAACGTCCGCAGCGGCCCCGGCACCGGCTACGGCATCGTCCGCACGCTGCCCGTGGGCGCCTCCGTGCCGATCTACTGCCAGACCCCGGGCACGACGGTGTCCGGCTACTACGGCACCTCGAACATCTGGAACAACATAGGAACCGGTCAGTACGTCTCGGACACCTATGTGAAGACGGGCAGCGACGGCTACGTGACCGGCCGCTGCGGCTGATCCCCGGCGGAGCCCGCGGACGCCCCGGAGCCATAATCGACGCGTGAGCGACGACAACGGCACCCCGGGCACGGCCGCGGGCTCCGCGGGGCCCCGCCCCGAGACCCTGCGCTTCTTCGGCACCACCTGGGTGGACCACGACAACGGCTACGCCGCCCGCCGTGCCGGTGTCGCCACCGGCTCCCTCGTGGCGGCCGCCGTCTCCTGCTTCGTGCTCCGCTTCGCCTACCAGGGGCTCCAGATCGCCGGCTCGGGCGCCTTCGTGGAACTCCTGGTCGTGGTGATGTTCGCGGTGTGCAGCGCGCTCGCCTTCCGCCACACCTGGGACGGCTTCCGCAAGCGGCCCGACCCCGACCGCCAGGCCTCCCTGCGCGGCCTGCTCGCCATCGGCTTCATCGGCTCCCTCCTCGCCTACTTCTTCCGCTCGCTCGTCGAGGCCCCCGGCGAGAAGCTGCACCGCCAGGAGTACGAGGAGGCCCGCGAGCAGTACGAACGCCGGGTCACCCGCCGCTCGGGCAATCCCTCCAGGAAGCGCCGCCGCTCCTGACCGCGGGGGGTGCACGGTCCGCGGAGGCGGCCCGCGCCGCCGAATCCCCCTGTCGCGGAGCGGCCGTGCGGTCCCAGGATGGCCGTATGACCGCATCCCAGCTGCCCGTCCACGCGGCCCGTGCCCATTCCTTCAACGCCGCCGCCGCCCAGTACGCGGCGAACCGCCCCTCGTACCCGCCCGCCCTCTTCGACGCGCTGGAGGAACTCGCCGGCCGTCCCCTCGCCGGCGCCCGTGTCGCGGACGTCGGAGCCGGTACCGGCATCTCGACCGCCCGGCTGCACGAGCGCGGCGCCGACGTGCTGGCGGTGGAGCCGGGCGAGGGCATGGCGGCCCAATTCCGGCGCGGCCTCCCGGGCATCCCCGTCGTGCGGGGCAGCGGCAACGCCCTTCCCCTCGCCGACTCCTGCGCCGACTTCCTCACCTACGCACAGGCCTGGCACTGGACCGACCCGGCCCGGTCGGTCCCCGAGGCCCTGCGTGTCCTGCGCCCCGGCGGAGCCCTTGCGCTGTGGTGGAACACGGAGCCCGACGACGTCGAGTGGATCGCGGAGGAGGCCGAACGCGTCCGCCGCTTCTTCGGCGTCGACGCCCGGGCCGAGAAGTCGGCGGCCGCCGACCGCCTGAAGGCGGACCCGAGCGGACGCCTCCGCTTCACCCGCCGCGACGTCCGCTGGAGCCGCCGGGTCCCGGTCGACACCCACCTCGCCAACCTCGGCAGCCACTCGATCTTCCTGGTCTGCCCCGAGGAACGCAGGACCGCCTTCTTCGCCGAGGCGCGTGACCACCTGCTGCGGACCTTCCCGGACGGCATCGTGGAGGAGACCTACGACGTGTTCCTCCTCGTCGCCACCACACCCTGACGCGGCTCATCCCCTCACCCCACTTGACGGCGTCCCTTCCGGCGCGCATTAATCATCGCATGATGAATATTTCTTCGGGACCACCACCCGGCCCCGGAACGGATGCCGTCCGAGCCGAGGCCCTCACCGTCGTCCGAGGCCCCCGCACCGTCCTGCGGGGCCTCGGCTTCACCGTCCCGCGCGGCCGCATCACCGGCCTCCTCGGCCCCTCCGGCTGCGGCAAGTCCACCCTCATGCGCGCCATCGCCGGCACCCAGGCCAAGGTCGACGGCACCCTGGAGATACTCGGCCTCCCGGCCGGCCACGCCACCCTGCGCAACCGCATCGGCTACGTCACCCAAGCCCCCTCCGTCTACGACGACCTGACCGTCCGCCAGAACCTCGACTACTTCGCCGCGATCCTCGACCCCGGCCGCGCGGCAGCCGAACGCCGCCGGGACGACGTCGGCCGGGCCATCGCCGACGTCGACCTCACCAGCCACGCCGACGCCCTCGCCGGCAACCTCTCCGGCGGCCAGCGCAGCCGCGTCTCCCTCGCGGTCGCCCTCCTCGGCACCCCCGAACTGCTGGTCCTCGACGAACCGACCGTCGGCCTCGACCCCGTGCTGCGCCGCGACCTGTGGAACCTCTTCCACGACATCGCCGCCACCCGGGGCGCCACCCTCCTCGTCTCCTCCCACGTCATGGACGAGGCCGAGCGCTGCCACCACCTCCTCCTCATGCGCGAGGGCCGCATCCTCGCCGACGACACCCCCGAAGCACTCCGGACCCGCACCGGCACCGAGACCGTCGAGGCGGCCTTCCTGCACCTGGTCGACGAGGCGGCCGCGGCCGGCCGCGCCAAGGAGACAGCACGATGAGCACGACCACCGCACCCCGCCCCCGCGCCCTGAGCCCCGCCCGCACCACCGCCACCGCGGCCCGGGTCCTGCGCCAGCTCCGCCACGACCCGCGCACCATCGCACTGATGCTGCTGGTCCCCTGCGTGATGCTGCTCCTGCTGCGCTACGTCTTCGACGGCAGCCCGCGCACCTTCGACAACATCGGCGCCTCGCTCCTCGGCATCTTCCCGCTGATCACCATGTTCCTGGTGACCTCGATCGCCACCCTGCGCGAACGCACCTCCGGCACCCTCGAACGCCTCCTCGCCATGCCGCTCGGCAAGGGCGACCTGATCGCCGGTTACGCGCTCGCCTTCGGCGCCCTCGCGATCATCCAGTCCGCGCTGGCCACGGGACTGGCTGTCTGGCTCCTCGGCCTGGACGTCACCGGCTCACCCTGGCTGCTCCTGCTGGTCGCCCTCCTCGACGCCCTGCTCGGCACCGCCCTCGGCCTCTTCGTCTCCGCCTTCGCCGCCTCCGAGTTCCAGGCGGTCCAGTTCATGCCGGCGGTGATCTTCCCCCAGCTCCTCCTCTGCGGCCTGTTCACGCCCCGGTCCGACATGCACCCCGCCCTGGAGGCCGTCTCCGACATCCTCCCGATGTCCTACGCGGTCGACGCCATGAACGAGGTCCTGCGCCACACCGACGTGACGACGGCCTTCGTACGCGACGCGCTGATCGTCGCAGGCTGCGCCCTGCTCGTCCTCGGCCTGGGAGCGGCCACCCTCAGGCGGCGCACCGCATAGCCCCGCGGGACCCGAGGGTGTCCCGCCCACCGGACAGTCCGCCCCCGCCCCGGACCGCCGGTGCGAGGATGAACCCCATGAGCCAGAAAGTCGCAGTTCTCGGCACCGGAAAGATCGGCGAAGCCCTGCTCAGCGGAATGATCCGGGGCGGCTGGACACCCGCCGACCTGCTGGTCACCGCGCGCCGCCCGGAACGGGCCGCAGAACTCCGCGCCCGCCACGGAGTCACCCCGGTCACCAACGCGGAAGCGGCGAAGAGCGCCGACACCCTGATCCTCACCGTCAAGCCCCAGGACATGGGCACCCTCCTCGACGAGCTCGCCCCGCACGTCCCCGCCGACCGCCTGGTCATCAGCGGCGCCGCGGGCATCCCGACCGCGTTCTTCGAGGAGCGCCTGGCCTCCGGCACCCCGGTCGTCCGGGTCATGACGAACACCCCCGCCCTCGTCGACGAGGCCATGTCCGTCATCTCCGGCGGCACACACGCCTCGGCCGAACACCTCGCCCACGCCGAGGAGATCTTCGGTGCCGTGGGCAAGACGCTCCGCGTCCCCGAGTCCCAGCAGGACGCGTGCACCGCCCTCTCCGGCTCGGGCCCGGCCTACTTCTTCTACCTGGTCGAGGCCATGACCGACGCCGGCATCCTCCTCGGCCTTCCCCGGGACAAGGCCCACGAGCTGATCGTCCAGTCGGCGATCGGCGCCGCGGTGATGCTCCGCGACAGCGGGGAGCCCCCCGTCAAGCTCCGTGAGAACGTCACCTCGCCGGCCGGCACGACGATCAACGCCATCCGCGAACTGGAGAACCACGGTGTGCGCGCCGCGCTGATCGCCGCGCTGGAAGCCGCCCGCGACCGCAGCCGCGAGCTGGCCTCCGGCAACAACTGACCGCGGCAACGGGCGGCCGTGACACAGGCCGCCCGTCCCGCCGCCCCTCACTCAGGCGGGCAGCAACCCGATCGCCCGGTACGCCGCGTCCACCGTCGGCCGCGCCATCTCCCGGGCCTTCTCCGCGCCCGTCCGCAACACCCCTTCCACGTAGGCGGGATCCGCGCACAGCTCCCTGTGCCTCGCCCGGACCGGCCTGAGGAGCTCGACCACGGCCTCCGCGGTGTCCTTCTTCAGGGCGCCGTACGACTCGTACGCGCCGCCCAGGGCCTCCGGGTTCCCGCCCTGGCAAGCGGCCAGGATCTCCAGCAGGTTCGCGATGCCGGGACGTTCCTGCGGGTCGTAGACGACGTCCTGCCCGCTGTCGGTCACCGCCCGCATCACTTTCTTCTTCACGACCTCCGGCTCGTCGAGCAGATAGACGATGCCGGGCCCGGAGTCGTCCGACTTGCCCATCTTCGACGACGGGTCCTGCAGGTTCATCACCCTCGCCGCCACCTTCGGAGGCGTCGCCCTCGGCACCACGAACGTGTGCCCGTACCGCTGGTTGAACCGCACCGCCAGATCACGGGTCAGCTCCACGTGCTGCGTCTGGTCGTCACCGACCGGCACCTCGTGCGTTCCGTACGCCAGGATGTCCGCCGCCATCAGCACCGGATACGTCAGCAGCGACAGCCGCACGCTCCCGCCCCGCTGCTGCTCGCGTGCGGCCTTCTCCTTGTACTGGATCATCCGCCGCATCTCGCCGTCCGTGGCCACGCACTCCAGCAGGTACGACAGCCGGGCGTGCTCGTCCACATGGCTCTGTACGAACAGGGTGCACAGCTCCGGATCGAGGCCCGCCGCCAGCAGCAGCGTCGCCGCCTGCCTGCTGAGTCTGCGCACCCGCGCCGGGTCGTGGTCCACGGTCAGCGCGTGCAGGTCGACGACGCAGAACAGCGCCGCCGACCGGTGCTGGTCCACCTCGGCCCAGCGCCGCATGGCGCCCAGGTAGTTCCCCAGCGTCAGGTGTCCCGTCGGCTTGATCCCGCTGAAGACCCGAGTCCTCTCCACACTCCACCTCCTGGTCGAGACCGCCGTCCCCGGTCGGCCGGCCCCCGGAGTCCTGGAGGGAGATACGAGAACGGCCGCCGAGGCGGCGGCCGTTGGATGCATACGTGAGTACGGCCGCCTGTCAGGCGGCCCACCACAGATGGGTGCACGTACGCGTAGTCATGGCCCCAGGATACGACTCCGGGGTGCCGTCCGTCCGTGAGTTGACACACCTCGCCGGGCTACGTAGTGTTCTCCGAGTTGTCCGACGTGAGAGCCGACTCCGGTCGGTCCCCGGACAGCCTTTCCCGAGTACCACTCCTTGACCGACGACAGTCGTGCTGTCTGTCTGTTGTCGTGTCATCGGTGCGCGTATTCATGGAATGAGGATTCCGCGCCCGAAAGGACGCGGCCCCCGATTCGCACGGGAGCAGGGAATCCGCTAAAGTCTCACTCGTCGGAACGGCCCAACAGCCGGGAAGGCAAACCCCGCTGACTGGGGGTCAGGCCGAGAAAAGGATCTGATAGAGTCGGAACCGCCGGAAAGGGAAACGCGAGAGCGGAAACCTGGAAAGCACCGAGGAAATCGGATCGGAAAAAGATCTGATAGAGTCGGAAACACC